>DASVWI010000019.1:0-474014 GCA_036389675.1 Pyrinomonadaceae bacterium | reverse complement strand
TTCATGACGGCGCAGGATCTCATTGAAAGCGCGCTCAAGGGCAGAGATGTGGAGAGAGCCGGAGAGGCGGACGGCAGAAGGGATGTTGTAGAAGGGGCTATCGGGTTGTAGTTGATCCAGAAACCAGAGCCGCTGCTGTGCATACGAGAGCGGGATATTCGTGTCTCGCGAGACGGGTAAAATGGGCCGGGGATGCAAACTGTCGGTTGACGGTAAAGATGTTTGGATCACGGATGAAAGCTCGGCTATCGTGGGCGTCTCGAACAACTGGTGCAGAGGTAGCTCTATC
The DNA here is from genome assembly GCA_036389675.1 of Pyrinomonadaceae bacterium. Taxonomy (GTDB): domain Bacteria; phylum Acidobacteriota; class Blastocatellia; order Pyrinomonadales; family Pyrinomonadaceae; genus DASQYE01. Next base: position 473,725 of record DASVWI010000019.1, on the reverse strand, counting down.
TGAAGGACATCTCTCATGCGCGAAACCAGTTGGGCGGCAAGGATGGAATGCCCGCCCAACACAAAAAAGCTGTCGTGGATGCCCACCCTTTCAAGGCGAAGCACCTCTTGCCAGAGACTCGTCAGGCGTTGCTCCATAGAGGTTCGCGGAGCAGCATATTCGCTTTCCCCTTCAAGCTGCGCTGGCGCTGGCAGAGCGCGGCGATCCACTTTTCCATTCTCTGTGCGTGGCAACTCGTCCAACAACATGAATGCCGCCGGTATCATGTATTCGGGCAGGCGTCGCTTTAAAAAATTCCGCAGGTCTCTGGCATCAAACACTTCAGCCGCCAGCGGCACAACATACGCGATCAGTCTCTTCTCAGCGCTGCTTTTATCCACGGCAGCAGCATCCGCTTTAATCACCAGCACACACTCTCTGACCTGTGGATGCTCGCCTAAAACGGCTTCGATCTCTCCCAACTCGATGCGAAAGCCTCTGATCTTTACCTGTTCATCCGATCTTCCTATGTACTCCAAATCTCCCGTCGCAAGCCACCTCACCACATCCCCTGTCCGGTAAAGTCTTGCTCCCGTCTCTGTGCTGAATGGATCTGGAATAAAGCGCTCAGCCGTCAACTCCGGACGATTCAGATAACCGCGTCCGACTCCTGCCCCTCCGACGTAGAGTTCTCCCTTCACGCCGATGGGCACTGGCTGCAACGCCTGGTCCAGCACGTAGACCTGCGTGTTGGCGATGGGGCGACCGATTGGCGGAGCACCCTCTGCTTCGATCAACGGCGGAATCACTGCGGAACTGGTGACAACTGTATTCTCTGTCGGGCCGTAATGATTTACCAGATCGAAGCCCGGTTGCGGCGATGGATAATGATGAAGGCGATCCCCGCCCGTCAGAAGAGTTCTTAAGGCAATCTCCCCGGGCCAAACGGTAGAGAGAAGGCTCTCGGCTATTGGCGTTGGTAGAAAACAGATGTTGATGGCCTGTGCTGCGAGCCAGTCTTTGAGCGACGCGGGCGAGACGCGCGTCTCTTCGTCCGGTAGATAAAGGCTCGCGCCAATGGTGAGGTAGGGCCATATCTCCCAGACCGAAGCATCGAACGCAACTCCCGCCAGTTGCGTCGCACGGTCTGACGCGCTCACGCCGTACGCTTCACGATGCCAGAAGATCAGATTCAACAGCGACTCATGCTGAATCATGACGCCCTTAGGTTTGCCCGTCGAGCCGGAGGTGTATATGACGTAGGCTAGATTCTGCGCGACGACTCCGCTTCGCGGGTTCGCTTCGCTCTCTTTGTCAATCTCTTCCAGCTCGCTATCCAGTTTCAAAAGGGTCGCGCCCGTGGAGAGCTGCTGTGCCAGACCCTCCCGCGTGATAAGCAGCGCGACGCCTGCATCCTCCAACATAAAATCTATACGCGCGGCGGGCGACTGCGTATCGAGCGGCACGTACGCGCCTCCGGCCTTTAATATAGCGAGCAGGCCGACGATCATCTCTATCGAGCGCTCCAAATATACTCCGACACGCACTTCAGGCCCGACCCCAAGCCGGCGTAAACGGTGGGCCAACCGGTTGGCGCGGCGATTTAATTCGCTGTAAGAGAGCTGCTCATGCCCGAACACGAGGGCCGTCCGGGCGGGATCGTGCTCCACCTGTTCTTCAAATAATTCCTGGACGCATCTGTCACGCGGGAACTCCCTGACAGTATTGTTCCATCGCTCCAACAACTGCTCGCGCTCTGTCCCTGAAAGTAAACGTAACTCGGACACGTGCCGCCCACTGTTCGCATCTTCTGCGATCTCTTCCAGCAAGTGCCTGTAGTGGCTGGACATCCGCTCAATAGTCGTCCGCTCGAACAACTCCGCGTCGTACTCAAGCGAACCCGCAAGCTGCTCATCAGCTTCGGCCATCAGCAGCGTGAGCTCAAATTGTGCGGCTCGCCACTCGATGCCGACGGCTTCCATTTCCAGTGCGCCCATCTGTATCCGCGCCCCGTGTTCGCCAAGGGCGTACATCGCCAGTGCCTCGCCGCCAAGCCCTGGCCCGCTCTGCAATGCGAACATCACTTGAAAGATCGGCGAGCGGCTTGCGTCGCGCTCGCCTTGCAGAATACGCTCTGCGATAAGCGGGAAGGGATAGTCCTGATGTTTGAGCGCCGCAGACACCTGTCGCCGCACGCGCTGCAAGTAGGACTCAAATGAGGGATCATCATGCAACGGCGCGCGCAATGCTACGGGATTGACGAAGTAGCCGACGATGCCAGCCCACTCTGCACGGCTACGGCCCGTCGTCGGCGACCCGACGATCAATTCCGACTGACCACTATAGCGTGAGAGCAGGATTTGAAAGGCCGCCAGCAATGTCACATAGAGCGTCACCTCCTGTTGCTCGCACATCGATTTGAGCCTTCGCGTCAATTCGGCGCTGAGATTAAATCGCACAGACCCGCCCGAAGGATTCCTGTTCGCCAGCCGTGGGTGATCCGTCGGCAATTCCAGAACCGGCAGCTCACCGCAGAATTCCTGTTGCCAGTAACTCCAAAGTCGCTCGCCCTCTGCGCTCCGTAGCATTCGCTCCTGCCACTCAATGTAATCGTCATAGCTTGCAGACAGTGGTCGAAGTCCCACGCGCTCGCCAGACTTTTCAGCTTCGTAGAGCTTTGACAACTCTTTCAACAGCACTGTCAAAGACCAGAGGTCTGCTATCAGATGATGAATGACAAGCAGCAAGACGTGATTGTCAGTAGCGCGCTTATAAAGCGTCACGCGCATCAGCGGCCCCTGCTCCAAATCGAACGGGCGATGCGCCTCCGTCTCCAAACGCCTTTTAAGCTCAGCATCGCTCCACTGTTCAGCATTCATCTGCGTAAAGCAGCCGGGCATCTGCTCGTGTACGCGCCGGACGGGTCGCCCCTCTTTTGACTCGAATGTGGTGCGCAGCGCCGCGTGACGCTCAACCAATCGCTCAAAGGCACGACGGAGCGCCGCAGTATCAAGAGCATTAACTATGCGAGCCGCGCGCGCGATCTGGTAGCCCGCGCTCTCAGGCGCAAGCCGGTGCAGAAACCATAAAGCCTGTTGTCCGCGCGAGAGTCGTTCGTCCGGCTCGCTCTTTTCCGGCATGGCGGGAGCAGAAGGTTTCGAGGTGGACGGCAGCGCGGTTGCATCCGCGACGGCAGGATCGCTGCGTGTCCATGCTTCTGCGGCCAAATCTCTGACGGACGCTCCTTCGAAAAGGCTCGCGACGAGCAGCATAACGCCCGTGCGCGTCTCGATCGCATGCAACAGTTCTATAGCCGCGAGCGAATCTATCCCAAAGCGCGTCAGCGGCTCTTCGATCCTGATGCGTGCTTCATCGACGCGCAGGCGTGCGGCAACCTCTCCTCTCATCCAGCTCTCAAGCTCTTCTCTGCTCGTCAACTGTGGCGCTAATGTTTCTATTTGCGTGGGCGACTGCGCTTCGCCTGCTTCGCGTGTGCGCCCTGTTCCGGCTGTAACTTTCCATTGTGCGACGAGGTTAAGATCACCGCTCAGATAGGCTTCACGGCATGCGCGGCGCTGCACCTTACCGCTCGTCGTCTTTGGAACGCTTCCGGCCCTGACCAGTGCGATGGCGTAAACTTCTACTTCGTGCTCTTCCGCCACAGCCTGACGGATTCTTTCGACAGTATTTTCCAGATCAACTTGCGCGCGCGCGCCCACCTCCTGAACAATTACGAGTCGCTCTTCATTCTCAGCCTCGATGGCAAACGCCGCTCCGCCGCCTGACCGCAGCGACGCGTGTGTCGCGGCAACAGTCCACTCTATGTCTTGAGGATAATGGTTCACGCCGCGAATGATGACGAGGTCTTTTACTCGCCCCGTGATGTAGAGCTCGCCCTCTTCGATGAAGCCAAGGTCTCCTGTGCGCAGGTATGGCCCATCATTGTTGTCAGTTAATCGCGCCCCGAAGGTCGTCGCCGTTTCCTCTGAGCGATTCCAGTAGCCCTCGGCCACGCTCGGACTCATCACCCATATTTCGCCGACTTCTTCGGCCTCGCACTCGCTCATCAATTCAGGATCGACGATTCTGATCTGCTGTCCGGCGTCCGGGGATCGCCCGCTGCTCACCAATCGTCGCACCTTCGATTCCGTTTTTGTGTGCGCCTCTTCCTTTCGCTCGACAACGCGGTTACGTTCCAGCGCTCTGGCCTCTACGGATTTGACGACGGGCTCGCGCATGGCAGGCCCGCCTGCCACCATCAACGTCGCTTCCGCCAGACCGTAACATGGAAGCCATGCCGTGCGACGAAAGCCTACCGGCTCAAAGAACTCTGCGAAGCGCTCCAGAGTTTCGGCGCGTACGGGCTCTGCTCCGTTGAATGCTACTTGCCAGCTGCTCAGGTCTAGCCGGCTGCGCTCGGCCTCGCTCGTGCGACGCAGGCACAGCTCATAAGCGAAGTTGGGACCACCGCTGATGGTGGCGCGCATCTCTGTAATCGCTTCAAGCCAACGCGTGGGACGCTGTAGAAAGCTCGCAGGTGACATCAAGGCGCATGGGTATCCGCCGTAGAGCGGCTGCAACAGACCGCCGATCAATCCCATGTCGTGATACATCGGTAACCAGGAGACGCAACGACTCTGTGCGTCATACTCGAAGGCTGTGCGCATCAAACGCGAGTTGTAAAGCAGATTGCGATGACTGAGCATTACGCCCTTGGGCGTGCCGGTCGAGCCTGATGTGTATTGCAGCATGGCGAGGTGCTGTTCCGTCAGCGCAGGTGGCTCGCGCCAGGCTTCGGATGCTGATCGTTCAAGCTCGAAGGTATCAAGCCAACGCAGGCGCGCAAGGTCTGGCAACTGCGGCAAGACGGGTTCTAAGCGCGAGAGCACAGGCGTGCTCGTCAACACAGCGGTCGCTCCCGCGTCCGACACTATCGCTTGCAAGCGATGAAGATTACGATTCAATCTGGGCGGATAGGCTGGCACGGCCACCGCACCCGCGTACAGGCAGCCGAAGAAGGCGGCCACGTAATCCAGGCCCGGACCGTAGAGCAGCAGCACGCGCTGCCCCGTTGCTACCGATGAGGCCAAGAGAGCGGCGATTGCGCGTGCGCGACTATCCAGCTCTCCATAGCTGAGTTGCCTTTCCTCCTGCGTCTCACCATCTGCCAGAAAGCTGTAAGCGGTTCGCTCGCTCTGTTGCGTGGCACGCAGGCGCAGCAACTCGACAAGTGTCGTCGGCTCGCGAGAGAATTCGGCGCTGTGAGGCTCTTTGCTCATCTCTTTATTAGTAGTTCTGACCGAAGCGGGCTAGAAGCTATATGATTTACTGACCATCGTCGTATCACTGAAAGGAAAGGGGGAGGCGATCACGTAATCGGGTCTTGCTTTGTCGTTGAGGCCGACGTTTTTATCTAAAGGAAGCCCGTATGAGCGATCTACGACTCTGAGCTTTACGGGCTCTGTGGACTTCACCCTTAAGATCAATTCGAACCCTTCGGGCGGCAAGTTAAAATATCGCAACCCCCAGCGCGCCTCACCCTGCGCTGCTGCTGAACTTACGCCCTCGCCAACGATCTTTTCGGAGTTCATCAGCGCGTCCAGAACTTCCGTTCGTGATTCAATAGTAACCGAAATAAACGGGGCTTGTCTTGGCGAGGAGACGCGCAGTCGCAGCGTCCGCGCATCGCCCTCCGTGCGTGTGTCCGTCAACTCGACCAGGGGAGGCGCGATCGCAGCCATTGGAGCAGGGCCGGTCAGGTATTGGCCCGCAGCGGAAGAAAAAAACTCCGGCAGTCCCTGTCGAACGGCATTCTCCGGGAGGAACTGTGAAATCCACTCATCACTTTTTTGATTCGCGCTGGCCCAGAGGGCCGTCTGCGTGTCGGCATTCAAAGCGTAAAAGAGATTGTCCTGCCGTGGCCGATCCGCGCCAGGTCTGGCGTTAATCACACTGGCCGCGACGATCAAGCCGAGGCCCGCGCCAAGCAGAAAAAGTGCCAGGACTCGCTTGCTCAGAGCAGTCGTCAAATCCAGATGCGGGATCAGCATAACCAACAACAGGACGACTAAAATCATAAGAGCGCCGGAGAGACCGAGCGCAAGCGCAATGTTGATCTGATAAATCGCCGGTGCGAGCAGAAGGATTCCGGGCAACGCGCAAAGAGAGGCGATGACGACATAGATTCCGCGCGCGCGCGCAGATTCTTCTGGCCCGCTCAGTGCAAGATCTGCTCCGACTCCGATCAGGCCGAACAGCAACGGCCACGTAAACAGATAACTGCACCCGGGCAAAAAGAGGCTCGTCAGGATAGTAAAGATCAGCCACCAGAGCAGTCCGCCCATCATCAAGCCACGCACGCCGCCGCTCTTTTTTCGGAAGAAGCGATTGAGCATCGTGAATGAGAAGAGCGCAAGAAAGATAAAACCGAGCAGGTAGAGGCGGCTGTGATAAGTGCCTCCCTGCGGCGTTAAGGCTCTATCCGCGGCGGCCCATCGCACCACCCACCACGCCAGCCAGACGAGCATTCCGGCGAAGATCATATTTAACAGCAACGCCAGAAAGCCCCAGCCCACGGACGCTATCGTCAACAGCTTTTTTCTCACACCCCAGATCAACACGCCTATGAACAAGAGCGTGACACAAAAGGTCAGGGGGATGATCCATGCCTTTGAATAGAGGACGAAAAAAGCGCCCGCCAGATCAAAGTAGACCATATCCTCCGCTCTTGTTTCAGTCAGGCTCAAAGCACCCAGATGGCGCGTCAGAGCGAGCGCGTAAGCGCCTTGATGTTGAAGGCTGCGCTCGTCAAGGTGTGCTACATCGTCGAGCATCGTATGGTAATGAGTGAGGCCGTCGATGAATGCAAAATTGAGCCCGGCCAGCCCCGCCCGGCGAAAGACCGTAAAGTCTGTATCATTGGGCAGCAGTCTATAGATTTCGTACGAGAATGAATTTCCAAACGCGGGACGCGGGGCTGCTGCCACAAACTGTTTGACGAGCCAACCGTTGCGCGCGCTCGTTTCGAACATGATTGATGGGCCACTGTTGCCGCGCGCTTCAAAATTAAGAACCACTCCTATATCCCCCGCCCAGGCGTGTTCGTCTATAAACGCTTTTGCTCCGAGCAGCCCGACCTCTTCGGCATCAGTAAACAGAAAGATCAGATCATTTTTTAAGGGCGGGCCGACTTTTAAGGCGCGCAAGGTCTCAAGCATGGCTGAGACGGCTGCGCCGTCGTCGGCTGCGCCAGGCCCTGTGGGCACTGAATCATAATGCGCGACTATGAGCAGAGCTTTACTGTTCTCTGTTCCTCTTACTCTGGTAAGGATATTTTCGACGGTGGCCGCGCGAAAAGGGACTCCCCATTGCTGGCTGACGACGGTCGTTCTTTGAACTTCTGCGATGAGGCCGAGCGCAGTCAATTCTTGAATGATGTATTGCTGAGTGGCTTTGTGCTCAAGCGAGCCAACAGGGTGAGGGCTTCCGGCAATCGCCTTGAGGTGTCTCATCGCGCGACCCGAAGAGAATTGTTCAAGCGGCGCGTCGGCGGGCAGAGCACCGGGAGGCTGCTGTCTGTAAAGTCCCAGGAAGAGAGCGAGCGTAATGAAAATGAGCGCCGCGGCCCTGACGCCGGGGTCGGTTATTGACCTACCTGAAACAGTAGTTTTCCTTAACATCTGCGATCCTTCCACGGACGCGCCCGAAGTCTGTGCATTATAATCGTTGCTGTCTGCGAGCGCCTAAAGGCATAGGATTGTGCCGTGTGATTTACACTCTAATGAAATTTGTTCGGCAAGCCTCTGCGGTAATAGAATGTCGGTCGGACGCGTAAAGATCAGATCGAATAAGGATTCAGAGGTGACCACTTATGCAGCTTGAGGAGGTGCGGGCGATTGTGAGCGGCGCGGCCAGCGGACTGGGTCGCCATTTCACTCTGGCGCTGGCGTCGGCTGGCGCGCTCGTTGCGGCAGGTGATATTGACCAGGCTGCGCTCGATGCACTTGCGGTTGAAACCGCAAACCTGAAGGGACGTGTGATTACGCTCAAGCTCGATGTGGCGCAGGAAACTTCTGTCGTTGAGTTCGTCAATCGGGCGACACAGGAATTTGGCGGCGTCAACTTGCTGGTCAATAACGCAGGCATCCTGCGCGACGGGCTTCTGGCTAAAGATGAAGGTGGATGGGTCAGAAAGCTGCCGCAAGCCTCCTGGAAACAGGTGATGGATGTAAATCTGACGGGAGCGTACATGATGACACGCGAGGTGGTAGCAGACGTGCTCAAGCGTGGAATCAAAGAGAGCGTGATCGTCAATATCTCTTCTATCTCGCGCGCGGGCAATCCGGGCCAGTCCAATTATGCTGCCTCCAAAGCAGGTCTGGATGCCTGCACGCGCACGTGGGCGCTTGAGCTTGCTCCGCACTCTATACGCGTAGGCGGCATCGCACCCGGCCTGATCGAGACGCCTATTCTTCGTCATATCTCCGAAGAGGCGCTGAAATCCCTCACAGACAAAATCCCCCTACAGCGAGTCGGCACACCGCAGGAAATCTGGCTGGCCCTCAAATTCATCATCGAGTGCGATTATTTTACAGGACGGGTGATTGAAGTTGACGGCGGCTCTACCTTTTGAGGTTCAAACAGGGGCGCAACGCTCAAGGCTAACAAGCGGAGTAGCTGATTGCGTAGTCGTTGAAAATTAAATGAAAGTGGCGGAGAGGGTGGGATTTGAACCCACGGTGGAGTTACCCCCACTCCGGTTTTCGAGACCGGTGCACTAAGCCACTATGCGACCTCTCCTGAAACACGTATCGGATGCTGTATGTCGGGCGCGGGCCTACGCCATCCAACATCAGCCTCCCCGTCGTGCGCGAAAGAACTCTTGCATGAGCGCGCGGCACTCCGCTTCGAGCACGCCGGAGGTGATTTCCATTTGATGATTCAAAGAGCTTGACGTGCAGATGCGGAACTGTGACGTGACCGCGCCTGCGCGTTCGTCCGGCGCGCCGTAAACGAGACGGCGGGCTCTGGCCTGAATCAGCGCACCGGCGCACATCGCGCACGGCTCGATGGTCGAATAGACGACCGCATCCGTCAGCCTGTAGTTGCCCGAAGAGCGTGCGGCTTCGCGCAGGGCGACTATTTCCGCGTGCGCCGTCGGGTCGCAATCCATGCGCGTCCTGTTGCCGGATTGGGCCAGTAGCCGCCCGTCGCCCGTCACGACGCACGCCCCGACGGGCACTTCACCACGCTCACGCGCTTCAAGAGCAGCCGCTATGGCCTGGCGCATCCACTGCGCGTCGCCGTCGCTTTCCGCCGTCATGGTAATCCGAAGAAGCGCCCCGTCATGCAAGGCTCAAATATAGGCGGCGCTTTGGGGTAGTGTCAAGCAATGCTTTCTTTAAGGCGAACGCATGTTATTATCAATTTCGGCTAGCTCAGGGCGGCGCGTGATGGCCGCTCTTTGACCGGCGAGAGGAGACGGGCGTAAGTCCGAAGAGATGAGCATAGAGTCGCGCACAAGAGGGAGCGGCCCGCTCGGCGGCGGCGAACGCAGTTCCGGACAGTTGCACACGACCGTCACGCCCGATAGAGCGCCTGTTGATCGCAGCAGTAGCAGCATCGGCAGCACCACCGGCAGCACGCCGCGCCCGTTCATCCCGACGCGCAAGCTCTCGCCGGCGGAGTTCAACACCGCGATGGTCCATTTCTATCGCGGCGAGGTGCAGCGCTCGAACACATGGCGCAATCGCCTTGACACGACGACGAACTGGGCCGTGCTGACGGCTGGCGCAACCCTCTCCTTCGTCTTCAGCTCGCCGAACAATCCGCACTTCGTTATCCCTATCAACTCCATCCTCGTCGCCATCTTTCTGATTATGGAGGCGAGGCGCTATCGTTACTACGAAATCTGGTCGAGCCGCGTGCGCGTGATGGAGACGGGCTATTTCGCGCAGATGCTGACGCCCGAAGGGGTCGTCGATCAGGAGTGGGCCGATCATCTGGTGGCCGATTTGCTGACGCCGCATTTTACGATCAGCGAGTGGGAGGCCATCGGTCGCCGCCTGCGTCGCAACTACCTGTGGATTTTCGCGCTCCTTGCGTTGAGCTGGAATCTGAAAGTCTACCTGCATCCGTTTCCGGCTGACAGCTTCAAGTTCTTTCTACAGCGCGCGACCGTCGGGCTCGTCCCCGGCTGGCTCGTCTTCTTCTGCGGCGTCGTCTTTAACGTAGCCGTGCTGGTCTTTGCCATTGCAACGGTGCGCTTGCGCGAGGCGACCGGCGAAGTGTTGCCGAGCCACAAGTTTTCGCTGCGCCCGTTTCAGCGCATGACCAGCTGGACGCGCGCCGCCGCCAACTCGCGCAGCGCCGCCAGCCGCCGCGCCAAACGTGCCCGCCAGCGCACACGCACCGCCACCGGCGAGTTTAGAAAACTGGACATCACCGAAGTTCCAAACAAAGAGACGATCAAGGAAGAGACGATCATCAGATAGCGGTCACAGCAATCGGTAGTCAGTGGTCAGTCGAAGAGCTTCCAGACTGATCGCTGACTACCGTCTGCTGACTGCTGACGACTTTTTATGCTTGAGCTTAATGGTCAAAGGTTAACGCTGGAAGAGGTCTATGATGTGGCGCGCGGTGAGCTGCGGGTGAGTCTTGTGCCCGAGGCACGCGAGCGCATGACGGGCTCGCGGCGGGTGATTGAAAAGATTCTGGGCGACGGGCGCGTCGTCTACGGCGTCAATACAGGTTTTGGCAAGCTCGCGGATATGCGTATCGCACAGACGGAGCTGCGCGAGCTGCAACTGAATCTTGTACGCAGCCACGCCTGCGGTGTGGGCCAACCGCTCTCCGAGATGGAGACGCGCGCGATGATGCTGCTGCGCGCAAACGTTCTGGCGCTGGGCTATAGCGGCGCGCGTCCCCTTCTCGTCGAGACGCTGCTTTTGATGCTGGAGCGAGGCGTGTATGCGGTCGTCCCCGAAAAGGGTTCGGTCGGTGCGAGCGGCGATCTGGCCCCGCTCGCGCACCTCGCGCTCACATGTATCGGCGAGGGCGAAGCCTTCTTTCGCGGCGAGAGGATGCCGAGCGCTGAAGCCATGGCGCGCGCCGGCATAGAGCCGCTTGAGCTTGAGGCGAAAGAGGGGCTCGCCCTTTTAAACGGCACGCAGGCGATGGCGGCGGTCGGCGGGCTGGCGCTTCATCGTGCCGTGAGGCTCGCGCGCACATCGGACGTGGCGGGCGCGATGACGCTCGAAGCCCTGCGCGGAACGCCAGCCGCTTTCGACGAGCGCATCCAGCGTGCGCGCCCGCATCCGGGTCAAGCGGAGGCAGCCGCACATCTGCGCGAGCTGCTGCGGGAGAGCGAGATCAGGCAGTCGCATCTGGAAAACGATCCGCGCGTGCAGGACGCCTACAGCCTGCGGTGTATGCCGCAGGTGCACGGCGCTGTGCGCGGCGCACTCTCTCACGCGCGCGAGGTGTTGGAGACGGAGACGGGCAGCGCGACGGACAACCCTCTGGTCTTCGCGGACGCCGAGGAGGTTCTCTCTGGCGGTAATTTTCATGGCGCGCCCGTGTCCTTCGCGCTCGACTATGCGGCGCTTGCCCTGACCGATCTGGCGAGCATCAGCGAGCGGCGCATCGAACGTCTCGTCAACCCTGACCTCAACGAAGGGCTGCCGCCATTCCTGACGGCGCACCCGGGCACGTCCTCAGGCTTTATGATCGCGCAGGTCGTGGCCGTCGCGCTCCTCAGCGAATCGAAGGTGCTCGCGCACCCGGCGAGCGTCGACAACCTGCCGACATCGGGCGGCAAAGAAGATCATGTTTCGATGGGCATGACGGCGGCAACCAAGCTGCGAACGGTCGTCGAGAATGCGGAGCAGGTCGTCGCCATAGAGTTGCTGGCCGCCGCCGAAGGTCTCGAATACCGCGCGCCTCTTCGGCCCGGTCGCGGCGTAGAGCGTGCCTTCAATGCCGTGCGCGCGCTTGCCCCGCGTCTAGTGCGCGACCGCTCGCTCACCAGCGACATGGAAACAATCGCCGCCGCCGTCCGCAGCGGCGAATTCGATTTCTAAGCGTCCAGCGCCGAGGGCACGCGCTCCTGCTTCACGCCTTGCCCACTTTTCTGTTATTACATTACTGTTCAATGAAACCGTGCGCGCGCTTTTGCCTTGAGAATCCAGTTTCTCAGGGCGGTCGCTCGCGCCAGACAGCAGCAGCAGCAGCATCATAACGATAGAGGAAGCATAGCCATGTCAAACCCTTTGGATGATCGTAAGAAAGCGTTGGAGGAAGACTATTTTCGGCGCAAAGATCAGGAGGCCATCGAAAAGATGCGCGCCCGGATGGAGGCCGAACAGCAGGCGCATGAAGCTGAGGCCGCGCGCCTCAAGTGTCCCAAGTGCGACGGCACGCTTCACGAGACTAAGTTTGAAAACGTCCTGATCGACACCTGCGACAAATGCCACGGCGTCTGGCTCGACGCGGGCGAGATAGAGAGCCTCACCCGGCGCGAGGGCGGCGGCTGGCTGAGCCGACTCTGGGGAAGCGAAAGCAAGGATGAAGGATGAAGGATGAAGTAAAAGCATTAGAGCCGTTACAGCATTCTTTTCATCCTTCATCCTTCATCCTTCATCCTTTTTAACGTTATGACTTCAAGAATCGTACGCGCGCCGCGCGGCCCGCAGCTTAGTTGTAAGGGGTGGCATCAGGAGGCCGCGCTGCGCTGCCTGATGAACAATCTGGATCCGGACGTGGCGGAGCGCCCGGAGGATTTGGTGGTCTATGGCGGGGCCGGCAAGGCGGCGCGCAACTGGGCTTCATTTGAAGCGATAGTGCGCGAGTTGCAGGGACTCTCGTCAGACGAAACGCTGCTCGTTCAATCGGGCAAGCCGGTCGCGGTCTTTCGCACTCACGAGTATGCGCCGCGCGTCCTCATCGCCAACTCCAACCTCGTCGGCGCTTGGGCCAACTGGGAACACTTCCACGAGCTTGAGCGCAAGGGCCTCATGATGTACGGGCAGATGACGGCGGGCAGTTGGATTTACATCGGCACGCAGGGCATCGTGCAGGGCACGTTCGAGACGTTCGCGGCGATGGCCGACAACCATTTCGGCGGAAGCCTTGCGGGGCGTCTGTTGGTCTCCGGCGGGATGGGCGGCATGGGCGGCGCGCAACCACTGGCCGCGACGATGAACGGCGCTGTCTTTCTGGGCATAGACGTTGACCCTGCGCGGATAGAGCGCCGCGTGCGCGACGGTTACTGCGACCGCATCGCGTTCTCGCTCGATGAAGCCCTGCGGATTTGCGAGGATGCGCGCGAACAGGGACGAGCCGTCTCCGTCGGGCTCATCGGCAACTGCGCCGAAGTGCTGCCGGAAATAGTCAGGCGCGGCGTGCGCGTTGACGCCGTGACAGATCAGACGAGCGCGCACGATGCGCTCAATGGCTATGTTCCCGCCGGGCTCAGTTCGGATGAGGCCGACGAGCTGCGACGCACAAACCCGCAAGCCTACATAGAGCGTTCGATGCAATCGATGGCCCGGCACGTGGAGGCCATGCTCGCCTTAAAGCGCGCGGGCGCTGTGGCCTTCGATTACGGCAACAACATACGCAAGCAGGCGTTTGATGCTGGCTGCGCGGATGCCTTCGAGATTCCGGGCTTCGTGCCCGAATATATCAGACCGCTCTTCTGCGAGGGCAAAGGCCCTTTTCGCTGGGTCGCGCTCTCGGGCGAAAAGAGCGACATACGCAAGACGGACGACCTCGCGCTGGAACTCTTTCCCGAAGACCGCACTTTGAATCGTTGGCTGCGCCTCGCGCGCGAGCGCGTGCAGTTTCAGGGACTCCCCGCGCGCATCTGCTGGCTGGGCTACGGCGAGCGGGCCGAGATGGGCGAGAGGATTAACGACATGGTCAAGCGTGGAGATTTGGCCGCGCCCATCGCCATTGGCCGCGACCATCTCGATACAGGCTCGGTCGCCTCGCCGTTCCGCGAGACCGAAGCGATGAGGGACGGGTCGGACGCCGTCGCCGATTGGCCCATTCTCAACGCGCTCCTCAACACGGCGAGCGGCGCAAGCTGGGTCTCGTTTCACCACGGCGGTGGCGTCGGCATAGGCTACTCGCTTCACGCCGGGCAGGTCTCGGTCGCCGACGGCACGGACGAAGGCGCACGACGACTCAACCGCGTGCTCACCAACGACCCCGGCCTTGGCGTCGCACGCCATGTCGATGCTGGTTACGAGGCAGCGCGCGAGACGGCACTCGACAAAGGCATACACGTTCCGATGCTGCCCGCCAGAGACGAGGGCGAGCAGTCAGGATAAAGAGATTTTGGATTTTAGATTTTGGATTGGCAGGCTATGGCGCTTGATAGCTGGATTCCAGCATTCAAGACGCCCGAAGCGTTAATCCAAAATGGTATCGGAGATCGAATTGCTCAACTTCGCCATCCAGACGGCACGCGACGCCGGACGTATTCTGCTAGAGCGCATGGGCCGCACGATTCAAATCACCAACAAGGGCGTCATAGACCTCGTGACCGAAGTGGATGTCGCCGCTGAAACCTTCATCATCGAGCGCATCAGGTCTTATCACCCGCGCCATGGGGTGCTCGCCGAAGAATCCGGCGCTTCCGATCAACCCGGCGGGCAGAGGAGCGAATACCAGTGGATCATTGACCCGCTCGACGGTACGACGAACTACGCTCACGGATACCCGTGCTTCTGCGTCTCCATCGCGCTCGAACGCGATGGAGTGATCGAGCTTGGCGTCATCTATGACCCGACGCGCGATGAGACGTTTGCCGCCGAGCGAGGCGAGGGGGCCACACTCAATGGTCGCCGCATACGCGCATCCCAGACCCACGACCTCAACCGCGCGATGCTCTGCACGGGCTTTCCCTACGACGTGCGTGATCGCGGCGACTTCGCGCGCCACTTCTCCAACTTCATCATGCACGCGCAGGCCGTGCGCCGCGACGGCTCGGCTGCGCTCGACCTCGCTTACGTGGCTTGCGGGAGATTCGACGGATTCTGGGAAGAGTACGGCCTGTCGCCCGTATCCGCCACGCAAAGAAACGCCCCGATGTATTCCGGTGCATCCGCGCCTGAGACAGCCAATCCATCCTCGGACACGACGATTCTTTCAGGCTTGCGTCCGTGGGACGTGGCAGCCGGAGTCCTCATGATCAAAGAAGCCGGCGGCGTCGTGACGACACACAGCAATTCGCTGTTTAGTCTGACGAACAAGGATTGTATGCTGGTGGCGAGTAACGGCCTCATCCACGACGAGATGGTGCGCGTGCTTCAAATGTAGTGACGAGCGACAAGAAAAAAGAGGTTCTCGTCTTTAACTCGTCACTTGTCACTTCCTATTGCTTTCCCGATGATTTCGGCCAGCCGGTCGCTTTCCCTGCGGGCACAGGCGCGCGTGTCCTCGCCTTCGCGCTGAGTGATGTAGTGCAGTGGATGGTAGATGACCTCTACTTTGCCGAGACGCGGGAAGCGATAGCCTCTGGGCCAGACGCGATGACCGCCGCGAATCGTCACGGGCAGGATGGGCACATTCGCTTCCAGCGCCATACGCACCGCGCCATTCTTGAACCTCGCCATCGCTCCGTCGGGCAGGCAGCGCCCGCCTTCGGGGAAGATCACGACCGCTCCGCCGCTACGCAGGTATTGCAGGGAACGACGAATCGCCGTCGGGTCGCTGCGCTCTATCTCCAGAGGCCAAGCCCCGAAACGCTCCATCAGCTTACCGACGATGGGCCAATCGAAGCTCTCGCTCCATGCCAGAAAGCGCATCGGGCGCTTGATGATGACGCCTATCCAGAACGGGTCTATGTAGCTCTGATGATTCGCGGCGATGATGACGCTGCCCTTGAGCGGGATATTCTCCACGCCGGTGTATTCTACGCGCCAGAGCAGACGAAACATCGAATGCACGGCAGGGCGCATAAAGTCCAGCAGCCACTGCGGGAACATCTGCGGCTCTCTCTGCGACCCGCTCCTAGGCTGGCGTCGCGCAATGCTCGTGCTCGTATCTCCCAAATCAAATACCCCGGAAGAAAAGGATGAAGGTGGAAGGATGAAAGTAATGCTGTAGAGGCTTTGATAGCTTTTACTTCATCCTTCCGCCTTCATCCTTCATCCTTGCTTTTCATTCGCCGGTAATCGTCGCTCATGCGCGAGATGATTTCGGCGGGCTCATCGCCCGCGTCTGCCTGATGCGGGCGCACAGTGTCCATGTCCGTGATCGTCAACTCTTCCCACCATTCGGGAATGTCGCGCTCCGTCAGGCTATCGCTCGTCCATTGCTTGCACTGTTCGCATTCAAACCCACAGTAGAGGCGCGCGTCCTCCTTGGTCAATCCTATCTGTGCCCTCGCGTTGCACTGCGGATAGGAGCAGCGCCGCTCGATCTCCACGAGCAGCAGGCGGCGCGCAATCTCTATGTTGTATCTCACCTTCCTGCTCATCGAACACTTTCCCCGCTCTGCAATCGCTCGCGGACGAAGGCCCGGGTTTAAGCCCTACTCGATCCCTTCGAGCGGCCATGCCTTGTCAACAAATTCCAGATGGAGGCGGACTATGCCGCCGGCGGTCTTGCTGCGCCCGCGCACCGCCGCGAGCACAGAGATTTGATACTGCACGCTCGTTAGACGGACGAAGCGCCCGCGCTCGACATCGAGCGTGGTATAGACGGCTGCGCCATGATGGCTGATATTTTCCGTCACGGTCGTCTCGCTGGCCGAAGTTTTCCCCGTTTCGTCAAAGACCTCTACCGTCACTTCGACCGGAATGTTATGGCGCGTTTCCGGGCGCGGCACATGGTCACGCGCATCCGAGGCGGCGGCGGCCCGGTCGGCCAGTTCCCTTAAGCTCCACAGCCCCGTATCGGTCTGCGACGCGACATCATAGAGCTTGGTCGGCTCCTTTTCGGCGGTCGGGGGCAGACGCTTACCGATGAAGGCGACGCCCACCTCAAGTCGCGGCATATCGCCTTCCGTGGCCGCCGGAACAGGCTTCGTATGACGCGCCAGCGCCCAGACGCGATAGGTGTCTTCGACATGGTCGTAGCAGCGCAACTGTCGCGGCATGGGCAATGTCAGATGAAGCAGGCGTCCGCGCTCGATCAGTCTGCCGATGGTGAATCGCGCGCCGAACGGGGTCACGTCCAGCAGGCGCGTCACTTCCTCCCACTGCTGTTCGGCGCTCTCCTGACAACGCACGCGCACGGGCAGAGAGAGTTTCAAACGGTCACGTATGCGCCGCGATTTTCCTTCAAATTTCAAGGCGCTGCTCCCGGCCCGGGGTGCTTCGCCCCGGCGCAAGATATGGGGTCGCGGCGGACACTCCGCCGGGGCCTGCCGAATGACGCTAAACCCCTCAATCTCAAGGGACTTTTAGCCACATTCGGGTTTGCCAAAACGGCTCTTTCCGGCTACAATATATCGTACTTCAGTGAGGGCGTTTCGGGACGCCCTGCGAGTACCGGAAAGCCTCTAATTTACGCTACACATTTCGCGCCGCCAAAGGGTTTTTCGTGCGTCGCCAGAGGGCTGAGAGGCGCTTTTGTCAGATTGTTGCCCGGGGAAGCCCTCCCACGGGTCGCAAACCTCCGAGCGGGCGAATTGTACTTGAAAGGTCTATTTGATGGAAACCATTACGGAACGTAATTACATAAATATCGAAGACGAGATGCGGCGTTCCTATCTGGACTACGCCATGTCTGTCATCATCGGTCGCGCGCTGCCGGACGTGCGCGACGGTCTCAAGCCCGTGCATCGTCGCGTGCTGTGGGCCATGAACGAGCTGGGCAACCAGTATAACAAGGCATATAAGAAGAGCGCGCGCGTCGTCGGCGACGTGATCGGTAAATATCACCCGCACGGCGACACAGCCGTTTATGACACGATAGTCCGGCTGGCGCAGGATTTCTCCATGCGCTACCCGCTCGTTGACGGTCAGGGGAACTTTGGCTCGGTTGACGGGGACGCGGCGGCGGCGATGCGCTACACGGAAGTCCGCATGGCTCGCCTGACGACGGAAATCCTCGCCGACATCGAAAAAGAGACGGTCGATTTCACACCCAACTACGACGAGTCTTTGAGCGAGCCCTCAGTCCTGCCGACGCGTATTCCCAACCTGCTCGTGAACGGCTCGGACGGCATCGCCGTCGGGATGGCGACCAAGATTCCGCCGCACAACCTGACGGAGATCATCGACGCGACCATCGCGCTCCTGCGTAAACCGAACACGGACATTAAAGAGTTGACGAAGATCGTCACCGGCCCGGACTTTCCGACCGGCGGCTTCATCTACGGCGGCGAGGAGCTCAAGCGGTCTTACCTGACGGGGCGCGGCGTGATTCAAATGCGCGCGCGCGCAGGCATTGACCGCATCGGTCGTGGCACACAGGAACGAGACGCCATCGTCATCACAGAGATTCCATTTCAGGTCAACAAGGCCCGTCTCATCGAGCGCATCGCGGAACTCGTCAACGAGAAGAAGCTCGAAGGCATCAGCGACCTGCGCGACGAATCAGACCGCGACGGCATGCGTATCGTCGTCGAGCTCAAGCGCGATGCTGTGCCGCAGGTCATCCTCAACAAGCTTTACAAGCTGACGCCGATGCAGTCCTCTTTCGGCGTCATCAATCTGGCTATCGTCAACGGCCAGCCGCGCGTCCTCAATCTCAAGCAGATGCTCGAAGCCTTCGTGGACTTCCGGCGCGAGGTCGTGCGACGCCGTACCGAGTACGAGCTGCGTAAGGCGCGCGCACGCGCGCACATCCTCGAAGGCTTGACCAAGGCGATTGACGCGCTCGACTACATCGTCACGACGATACGCAACGCGCGCTCCGTGGATGAGGCCCGCCAGTGGTTGACGGGCAACGTGCAGACAATGACCGAGGTGAAGTCCTGGAAGGGTACGCCGGGAGACCTGACGCTCGCCGGCTACCTGTCGAAATTGCAGAAGGCGCTCAAGCGCCTGGAATTCTCCGAGTTGCAGGCGCAGGCCATCCTCGACCTGCAACTGCGTCGTCTCTCCGCTCTCGAACGCCAGAAGATACAGGACGAGTACGAGGGCATTATCCGTCTTATCGCCGAACTGGAAGAGATTCTCGCCAACGAGAACGCTCTGCGGCGCGTCATCGTCAGGGAGCTTGAGGATGTCAAGAAGGATTTCGGCGACAAGCGGCGCACGGAGATCATAGAGGAAGGCGTGGAGCTTTCCATCGAAGACCTGATTGCCGACGAGGACGTGGCGATCACCGTCACCAACAGCGGCTATATCAAGCGCACGCCGATCACGACTTACCAGCGGCAGGGCCGGGGCGGCAAAGGGCGCTTCGGCGCTTCGACGGGTAAGAACGGCGACTTCGTCGAGCACCTCTTCATCGCTTCCACGCACGCCTACATCATGATCTTTACGGATGACGGGCAGGTCTACAAGCTCAAGGTGCATGAGGTTCCGGATGCCGGGGCTTCCGCGCGCGGCAAAGCGGTCGTCAACCTCATAAACATCCCGTCGTCGCGCAGGCTGGCCGGAGTCGTGCCCGTGCGCGAGTTCTCCGAGGGGCGCTACGTCGTGATGGTCACGCGCAAGGGCACGATCAAGAAGACGGCGCTCGCGGACTTTCAGAACATACGCGCCAACGGCATCAACGCCATCAACATCGACGATGGTGACGAGCTGCTCGACGTAGTCCTGACCGACGGGACGAAGCGCATCTTCATCGCCACGCACAACGGTCTGGCGATTCGCTTCGATGAAAAGGATGTGCGCCCGATGGGTCGTGCGACGCGCGGCGTCAGAGGCATCGACCTGCGTAAGGACGACTACGTCGTCTCGCTCTGTGCGGTCTCAGCCGATGATAACGAGCGCATGCTCTCAGTATCGGAGCAGGGTTTCGGCAAGCAGACGAAGATCACCGACTACCGCTTCCAATCACGCGGCGGCAAGGGCGTCATCAACATGAAGACCACAGAGAAGACAGGCAAAGTGGTGGCCGTCTTCCCCGTCGATGATGAGTCCGAGATCATGATCATCACGCAGCAGGGCAAGCTCATCAGAATCGAAGCGGGCGACATACGCAAGACCGGTCGCTCCGCCTCCGGCGTCCGTTTAATCAAGACCGACGGCGGCGACCGCGTCACCAGCGCCTCGCTCGTCGAGGCTGCCAGCGGAGACACGGAGGAAGCGCTGGCGGGCTGAGAACCCGAGGCTTGAAAGCGCGACAAAAGTCCCCGCTCGCCCGGATGGGCAAGCGGGGACTTAGTCTTTCATCGCAAAGCAGGTGGTCAGCTCAGGTGCTGGTGCGCGGCGGGCGGGAGAGGAGTTGGCCCAGAAGCTTTTCCAACTGTGGAAATTCGAAGGGCTTGGTGACAAACTCATCGCAGCCCGCGTCCAGTGCAGCGTCCCGGTGCTCCTTACTGATACCCGAAATGCCTATGATCAGGACGTTCGCCAGCTCCTTGATCTCGCGTATGCGCCTTGTGGCGGCGAAGCCGTTCAAAAGCGGCATACTCATGTCCATCAGGATCAGGTCGGGGCACTCTCGCTGCGCGACCTCTATGGCTTCCTCCCCATTCTCGGCCTCGACAACGGTGTGCCCGCGCAGTTCCAGCCACGTACGGCACAAGTGGCGAATGACGTCGTAATCGTCCGCCACCATGATGCGGCACGGACGCACCGTCGCCGACACTGTCGCCATGTCGCTGATGTCCGAGCGGGTCTCCATAGTTGATTGCGCGCAGTGAATTTGAAGCGCGAAAGAGGGCTACCTTTTATATTAACCGCGGCGGGCCAGTCAATAGCGACTCCGCTGGCTCGTCCCGTGCGTGACTTTGATGTCGTCCGGGCGATAGACGCTTGTCAGGGCGCGCCTTCGCCTTCGACCCACACCTCTCCGTCCTCGTAAAACTCTTTCTTCCAGATGGGCACGGTGCGCTTCAGCTCTTTGATGGCCCATTCGCAGGCTTCGAAGGCGGCGCGGCGGTGCGGCGCACTGACGGCGATGCAGACGCTGGTTTCGCCTATTTCGAGGCGACCCGTCCGATGCACGATGCCTATGTGCGCGATCTCAAACGACGCGCGAGCTTCGCGCCCCAGCCGTCGCATCTCGCTGAGGGCCATCGCCGGATAAGCCTCGTAGATCAGGTAGAGACTCCTGCGCCCGCGTGTCCACTCGCGCACGTAACCGTCCAGCGTGACGGTCGCGCCGCACTCGCGCGGCACGATGCGGCGTGCGACCTCGCCGACATCTATCGGCTCGGTCACCAGCTCGAAGAAATCCCTGCTCTCGTCGGCTGTAGTGGCTGCTTCCGCTGCCCCGCCGCTGACGGGCGGAAAGAGCGCCAGCTCGTCGCCGTCGCGCACTTCCAAATCCTCGGGCGCGTACTCCTGATTAACGGCCACGAGCAAAGATCGTCCGAAGCGGCGCAGCTCCGGATAGCGCGACAGCACCTCTGCGAGCGCGGAGGCGGCGCTCGCAGGCGCACTGAGCGCAAGCTCTATCTCGGCGCTCCCGGCAATCTCGCGCGCCGCGCCGAAAAAGAGTAAGCGCACGCGCAGAGGGCGCTCGCGCTCATCTTCTTCTGCCGCCTCTTGTTCGAGCGCCCTGTTCATCCGAGGTCTATCTTCTGGCCGCTGTGACCGTTATTTTTGGCAATCGCGTGGACGCGCGCGCGCTCCTCGTAGCCGCTCACGACAGTTTCCAGCAAATGGTGCAGCCGTTTCAATCTCTCCGCCGTCGAGCGCAGCTCAAGCAATTCCTGCTTGACCTCAGCATCCAGATCCACCGCCGCCGAAACGAGAAAAGAGAGGCGTTCGGGCTCTGTTGCGGGCAGTTCCGGCAGGGCCGCGCGCTCGTCATTGAGGATACGCACGGCGCGCGCGATGCGCAGAAAAACGTCCGTCACTTTCTGCGCGCGATGTGCGAGCAGGTCTTCATCTTCCGCCTCGTCCTCAAAGAAAGAGACCTGTCCCAACAGGTAAGGGTCGCCCTCGTCGAGATAAGCTTCGACGCGATAGCGTATCAGACCGATGGTCAGGATGTTGAAGCGCCCATCGGCCAGCGCTTCCGTTTCCGTCACTTCCGCCGCGCAGCCGATGTGCCCCGTGGGCGGCACGTCCAGCCCGGCGGCGCTCTGGTCAAAGTAGGAGAGGCCGAACAGATTATCGCGCACGCGTATGTCTGCGATCATCCGTCGATAGCGCGGCTCGAAAATGTGCAGCGGCATGGGGACGCCGGGAAACAAAACGACCGGCAGCGGAAACAAAGGCAGCTCGCGCACGCCCCGCACTCTGTCCATGGCTTCGCTCATCTTAAGTACAGTGGCGAGCGACGAGCGATAAGTGGAAGACGAGAACATCTTCCTGCTCATCGCTCGTCACTCTGCTTTCACGTCACTGGCTTGCTGCATTGGTGGCGTTGCGCTCGATGGCGCTCAGGGCCGTGGCGGTCGGAGCGGCAGCAGCGGCTTCGTCTTCGGCGCTCCGCTCCGCCTTCGCGGTCGCGAGCGGCGCGCCCTGTGCCAACTGCCGCTCGATCAGTTCCAGAATCTTATCCGGCGATTCGTTGCCGAGCGCCTGTCGCTTCGCCTCGATGATCAACTCGGCGATGTCGCGTGCGCGCCCCTTGTAGCGATTATTGCGCGCGATCAAATCCTCTATGATGCGCCGCTCGCGCTCGTGGCGCGGGGCCTGTGCGTCCAT
This sequence comes from Pyrinomonadaceae bacterium, assembly GCA_036389675.1. GTDB lineage: Bacteria > Acidobacteriota > Blastocatellia > Pyrinomonadales > Pyrinomonadaceae > DASQYE01. The sequence continues at coordinate 451,016 of DASVWI010000019.1, read as the reverse complement.
TCCGGCGGCGACCGCGTATTCGACGGGCACGCTTTGATTACGCATGATGACATGGAGCGCGCCGGTTTTCTCTCTGGCCTCCTGTCGCATCCGGTTGATCTCAAGCAGCGAATTCTTAAAGCCCAGTTGCCCTCTCAAAGTAATCTCGATGATCGGAGCGAGGCCGTCGGAGCTGGCATCGTGCGTGCGCGCTTCGAGTTCCACCCTTTCCATCACTCCGGCAAAGACCGTCTCGGCATCCACCGCGCCCGACACGTCGAAGGAGAGGCGCTGGAAGGGGCGCTGCGTGTAATCGCGCAGGTGCTGGGCAACTATCTTGTGCTCGGCGTCCACTTCTACAAGGTAAACGCCGCGCTCTTCCTTGTACTCGTCAATCGAAGTGGCTTCGAGCGAGCCGGGATTAAAGGCCCAGTTATCAATCTCGAAGCGCTTGTGCGTGTGGCCCAGCGCGACGTAGCCTGTCTGTTGTTTCAGCTCTTGCAGTTTGGCGATGGTGAGCGCCGGAATCGGACGGTTGATCTGTCCTTCGACGTCCGTGTGAAGCAGGAGGATATTGAACAAGCCTTTCCGGCTTGCGCGGCGCAGCGCGTCCGACAACATGGGGATGGCGGCGTTGGCGCTTGACCCGTACCAGTGAGAGCCGAAGATGCGCGCGCCGGCAATGTCTATGTAAGAGCCCGTGCGCTCTTCGTCGTCCCACGGCACGAGCGCGATGTGCCCGTCTTCGTCGAACGTCGGTTCGAGCAGCTTCAGAAAGCCCCACTGCGAGAGCGAGCGCAGCCAGCTATAGGGCGAGATGTCTTCGTCCGTGTGCTGATCGTGGTTGCCCTCGATGGCGATGACGGGGATGCCCGCTTCCTTCAACAGCTCAAGTCCAGCCATCGCGTGGTTCATCGCCTGCGGGTCGATGTTTCGCCGGTCGAAGAAGTCGCCCACGACGAGCATGAAATCCACCCGGTTCGGAATCGCGTGATTGGTGATGACATCATACCAGGCGCGAAAAAAATCTTTCGTGCGTTCTTCCAGATTATAGCGGCGGCAGCCGAGGTGTATGTCAGCCATGTGAAGGAATTTCATTGTAGACACATTATACGATATTCGCGGCGGATTGGGTGAATAGATGGAATTGTCCGAGAGGTGTGCAAAAAAATAAGAAGCCCCCGCGACTCTGGGCAGGAGTCATTTTAGGTGCGGGGGCTTCGCGGCTCCGTGCGACGGGAGGGGATTCCGTTCTGCGCGGGGCACTGACGGCCTCTCAAGTGGGGCGAGTGGCCGGATTTTGTTTTGGCAAAGAACCAGCGCTAATTGCGCGCTCAGGCGGTGAGGGTCGCCGACTGCTTGCTCCGCTCCATTTCAGGAGCGAGATGCTCGCGCCACACGGCGCGTGTCCAGGCCCTGTTTCGTGCCGCGGCGTGCGGGCGCGAAACGCTTGTGCTCTTGGGTGCGACGGGCCAACGGGCTCTAAAGATTCCCGTCAGGGCTCTCGTTACGAGATACGCAAAGAGCAGTCCGTAAAACCCTATGATCGAAACCAGTAATGTGTATTCCGCTTTGCTCATCGTTTTGATTGACGCTCCTGCCCGACTGCTTTTGCTATCGCGCCCATCATAAAAACTTCAAGCTCAGGCGGCGTCGAGCCTGTATTCCGGCGCGTGACGCCGCACGGCGGACAACAGATGCTCGACATCGAAGGGCTTGCCTAAAAAGGCGTCCGCGCCCTCTCTAAAACAGGCTTTCTGCATCTCCAGATCGGCGGCGGAGCTGACCACCAGCACCTTCGAGTCCGGGAAGCGCTCTTTAATAAAGCCCAGAATTCGCATGCCGACTTCCGGCGAGTCCGCAGCCGGGGGCAGGTGCAGGTCAAGAATCGAGATCGCCGGCTCGTAGATGGTCGCGCGGCGCAGTGCCGACTGTAAGTCGTTGGCCGTCATCACCTCGTAATCGTCACACAGCGTCCAGAACAACTGCTGCGTAATCGCGACATCATCATCAACAATTAAAACTCTGGGCTTCATCAAATACTCTCTCTTAATTCAAGTTGCACATTATGCTTGCAACGCTTGTACCAGCGCGGCCAGTCTACCTGAGACCGCTGTTTTATGACCGAAACCACGCACGCACCCGCCTTGCAATTTTTTTACCTGTACACGGGAGACGACAGGCATGCCCTTCGGGTGTCTACATTTGTAGACAGGTGAGCGGGAAAATTTTTGCGTGGCGGATAGTCTGTAAGGCTTGTGGGGAAGGAAGCCGTGCGGCTCAAAAAGGATTTGACGGGCGGCGGGCGAGCGGCAATCTTTTCCGTCTACGGCGAAGCGTCGCTTTCAGTCCTTATCCGGCGGCGGCGGTGTTGGTGGCGTCGAGTCATCCGCTTCAAACTCGCTGATCAACCTGTGAAGATAGGAGCGGCTGATGCCGAGGCGGCGTGCGGCGGCCACCTTATTGCCGCCCTCGCTTTGCAGCGCCGCCGTGATCATGCGGCGTTTAAGAGCCGCGACGGCTCCTTCGAGCGTCGTCTCATCGGTGAGGGTTGCGCCGGGAAGGGTGCGCAGCATATTGTCCGGCAGAAACTCTACGCCGAGCCTTGGGCCAGTGGTCAAGACGACCAGCCGCTCGATGACGTTCTCAAGCTCGCGCACATTGCCGGGCCAGTTGTATTCGGTCAAGGCTTCGATCAGAGCCGGGTCAAGCTCTGGCACGGGGCGTCCGTGCTTCTCCGAAGCCTTGGCGGCAAAGTGTGCGGCCAGCAGAGGGATATCCTCTTGGCGGGCGCGCAGCGGCGGCAGGCGGAGCGGCACGACGTTGAGCCTGTAGAAGAGGTCGCGGCGAAACCTTCCGGCCTCAACCTCCTGTTCGAGCTCGCGATTGCTGGCGGCGATCAGGCGTATGTCGACCGTGAGGGTCTTGGTCGCGCCGACCCGCTCGAAGGCGCGCTCCTGCAAGACGCGCAGCAATTTGACCTGCACGTTGGGCGTCAGCTCGCCGATCTCGTCAAGAAAGAGCGTGCCGCCGTCGGCCAGCTCGAAGCGGCCTTTCTTGGCGGCGTGCGCGCCCGTGAATGCGCCCTTCTCGTGGCCGAAGAGCTCCGACTCGATCAGCGATTCGGGAAGGGCCGCGCAGCTGACGGCGACAAAGGGATGATTGGCGCGCGGGCTCTCTTCGTGGATGGCGCGGGCGACCATCTCCTTGCCCGTCCCGTTCTCTCCGTTCAGGAGGACGGTGGCAGAGGTCTGGGCGACGGCGCGCGCATGCTTGAGTATTTTCTCAAGCAGGGGGCTCGCGCCGATGAGGTGATCGAATCCACGGCGGGCGCTCAGGGCGGAGCGAAGTCGCAGGATCTCCTGCTCGAGGCGATGCGTGCGCGCTGCCTGATGGACGATATGCAGGACTTCGTCGGCGTCGAAAGGTTTCTCGAAAAAGCCGTAGGCCCCACGCCGCACGGCTTCGAGCGCGGCCCTCTTGGACTCGCTGCCCGTGACGACGATGACGGGCACGGGCGGGTGCAGAGATCGCGCCGCTCCGACCACGGCCAGCCCTTCGGAAATATCATCGGGAGCGGGCGGCAGGCGCAGGTCGCTCAAGACCACGTCGATCTTTTCGCGTTCGAGCAGCTCGCAAGCCTCCGCGCGCGTCCCCGCTTCGAGCACGCGATACTTCTCCTCGTTGAGCGCCCAGTAGAGCTCGCGACGCAGGGCAACGTCGTCGTCCACTACCAGCACAGTGACTTTCGCCTGTGTTTGTTCGCTCATAAAAGGTCTCTTCCTCGCCGACAGGCGCGAGGTGTAAGCGAGCGCACGACCCCTCGTAGGAGAAAGGACGAAGCGCCTCCGGCCATCGCCAGCGGTCACTTCCGTCAAGATCATGTATTGCTGGAAAACTGAAAGGGTGATTAGGCGCTGCCCGTTCGCGCCACCCGTTAAGGAGAGGTTGCCGTATTCCTTGCAACGCCCCTCAAGCCCTGTGATCTGGCGCAGATGGTAACACGACGCGAAAGCAAGTGCCAGAGCCTTGGTGTGATTCCACGTCTATCTGTCCGCCGTGCGCGCGCACTACTTCGCGACAGGTGTAGAGCCCAAGGCCGACCCCCTGCTTTTTGGTCGTCGCGAAAGGGTGGAAAAGGCGCGAGCGTATAAATTCGTCGCTCATGCCCGGGCCTGTATCGGCGACGCTGAAAAACGGTTTGCCGTCATCTGTCTGGCCGGCCTCGACGGTGAGGCATCCGCTCTCTGCCCCCATCGCTTCGAGCGCATTGATAACCAGATTTTCGACGACGCGCTCCATGCGCTCCGGGTCAACCGAGGCGATCAGCGAAGCCGGCAGGCGCGTCTCTATCCGATGGATTGTGCCGGCAGGAGCCGCCGTCAGCGCGAGCACGCGCTCGATGATGGGGATCAGATCGGTGGGCCGCGGTCGCCTGTACTCGCCGCTCAAACTCTCGACGGGGCCGCTCAGCTTGGCGACCATCGCGCGCAGCTTATCGGTCGCGAGCGTCAACGATTGCATGGCGTCCGCTCGATACTCTTCATTGTGAAAACGGCGCTCCATGTTTCTGACGATCAAGGCGAGGGCCGCGATGGCGTTTTTCAGATCATGCGTCATCATCGCGGACAATCGCATGAATGCCTGAAACTGTCGCGATTCGGCTTCGCGCGCCATCTGCTCGCGCAAGCGGTCGGACATCTTATTGAAGCTTTCGGCCAGCAGGCGCGTCTCGTCGTTCGACTGCACCTCTATGCGCTGGTCTAAACGGCCACCGGCAATCGCCACTGCGCCTTCCGTGACGCGCTCTATGCTGCGCGCCGTGCGCCCGACCACGAGCGAGAGGATGATGGCCGTCAACACTCCGACCAGAACCGAGAGGACGAGGCTGATTAAGCCTCTGCGTCTGAGACCGGCGACGGCCATTGAGTAGTTACCGGCGACGGCCATGGAGGTGTCCAGAGGGGCGATCCTGTGATAGGCGGCCAGCCAGCGACTCCCCGTCGAATCGTAGAAGGCCCAACCGCTATCATTCAAGAGCATCTGGTCTGCGACGAGCTTGAAGGAGGGCATGGCGGTGCTGACCGGCTGGTAACGAAGCGCATCATTGGTGTGGTAGATGATGTTGCCTCTGGGCTCCAGCGCGACGATGATTCGGGGCGGGAGCATCGACTCGAAGACCTCTGCCCGCGGCGTGCCGGCGAATTCGGCCAGAACGCCGGCCAGCCCGTCGAAAAGCATGTCGACCTTCATGTCGGCGACGAGCGCGCCGCGGCGAGCGGTCGCCCCTTCTTCCGCCGTAAACAAGGGCACGGTGTAACGCAAGATGATTCCGGCGGGCTCACGCGCAAGCGTTCCGCGCAGCGGCGTCCCGTCCGTCGCCGCCCAGACGCGCTCGTCCGCGCTACTGTTGGAGGGTAAAGCTCCCGTTTGATACTTGAGCGACGCGCAATCGGTCGTGCGCGCATCAGGCTCGACGCGAAACAGCACCCGTCGCTCGTCACTCAGGCATGTGACCGCAGAGTAATATCTATTGCTCTGTAGGAATGTGCAAATGGTCTCGCGCACGTCTTCCGGCACAGCATCGGCGCTCGCGGCGGCGGCGGGGAGAAGAATCCCCTGCGGCGGCGTCGTGCCCTCCTGCTTCGCGTCGCGCACGAAGGCACGCAGCGAGGTCGTGCGCGCCAGCGCGGCCAATGCCGATTGCTGATCCTGTTGGCGCGCCTCCACGTAGCGTGCGACGCCGACCGTCTCGCGCTCGACATCACTACGCAGCATCGCTTCCAGCGCCTCGACGCTGTTGAGGTAGTTGACGTAGATGAGCGCCAGCATCGGCATGATGCCGAAGGCGAAGAAGATCAGAAAGATTTTGGGTCGTATGCCCACGGCGAATGATAGATGTCAGCTAATGGATGTTGGCCGGAACTATCCACGGACGTTGCTGCTCACATGACAGATGAGCCTCCGGCATCCGGCGTCTGGTATGTGACCTCCACCCTTTGGCGTCCGAACTCGGCGAGCAAAGGCGCAAGCTCGGAGATGATGCGGTCGTGCGCCGCGCCGTTGGAGGCGACGATGCCGTTGCGATTCTGCACGTCGGGCGAATTGTAGCCGAGCGGAGCGCCGAAGAGGTCTGTCAGGCGTCCGCCCGCTTCGGCGAGGATGATTTCCGGCGCGCAGGTGTCCCACTGTTTCGTGCGCGGCGACAGGTGCACGTAGAGATCACACTGGCGCTCGATGATGAGGCCGATCTTGATGCCGACAGACCCGCGCCGCACTTCGTCCCTGATGCCGAGCGTCCGGATAACGCGGTCTAGGCGCGGGCTTCTGTGCGAGCGGCTCGCGGCCATTCTCATCTTCGTTATGTCGTCGTGGTCTGAGACGCGCGCGCGCTCAACCTCCTGGCCCGCCCGCTCTATCCAAGTGCCCGCGCCGCGCGCCGCCCAGTACAGCAGGTCTGGAAGCGGCTGGTAAACGACGCCCATGACGGCCTCGTTCTCAATGGCGAGGCCGATCTGGACGGCGAAATCTCTGTCGCGCGCGATAAAGCCGTTCGTCCCGTCCAGAGGGTCGATCATCCACACGCGGCTCTTGCCGAGGCGGCGGGCCGTGTCAACCGACTCTTCGGCGAGAATCCCGTCGTCCGGGAACTCGTGACGTATTCCGGCGACGATGAGCGCGTTGGCGGCGCGGTCTGCCTCCGTCACGGGCTCGTCGTCATCGGCGCTGATTTTCTGCTCGACGTGCAGCGGCCTGTCATAATATTCGAGCGCCAGTGCTCCGGCCTCGCGCGCCAGCCGCCGCGCCACCTCGACCTCTCGCGCAAACTGCTTCTCTACCCGTTCGACTGTTAAAGACAATATATTCACCACCTCTTACGTATCGCTGATTTCATGTGCCGCCTCGCGGACGATCTCAAGCGTCCTGTTGATGTCCTCGCGGAGGGTACGAAAGTTGACGATGCAGGCGCGCAGCCCGTAGCGCCCGGCGAGCGTCACATTTGAGAGATAAGCGTGCCCGCCCCGCTGGACGCTGTGCATCAGCGAAGCATTCAGAGCATCAAGCTCCGTATTGAGCCTTGAGCGCTCCGCCGCCGTGTGTGCCGCGCAGAGTCTCTCACGCATGGCGGGCGGCACATGGCGAAAGCAGCAGATGCTCAACTGGACGGGCGCGAGCAGCTCGAAATCATCCGCCTCTGTGATGAGCTGGCCCATGTAGGCTGCGAGATCATTGTCTTCGCTGATGGCCGCGCGGACGCGGCGCGCTCCGTAATAGCTGAGCATCATCCAGACTTTGAGAGCGCGAAAGCGGCGGGACAGCTCTACACCGTAATCCCAGAAAGCGTAGCTTTCGGCTGTCGTCTCTTCATGGACTTTGATGTAGTCGGCCTCGCCCGATTGGAAAGCCCTGCGCGCCGCTTCAGGGTCGCGCACGAGCAGGCAGCCCGTATCGACCGGCGCGTAGAGCCACTTGTGCGGGTCGAGCGAAAGCGAGTCTGCGCGCTCGATGCCGTCAAAGAGCGGGCGCTTGCGCTCGTCTAGTGCGCCCAAAGCGCCATACGCTCCGTCAACGTGAAACCATAGACCATACTGGCGAGCGATGCGAGCAATCTCCGAGAGCGGATCGACCGCGCCCGTATTGACCGTGCCCGCGCTTCCGACGACGCAGAAGGGCGAGAGCCCGCGAGCAGCATCCCCGTCAAGCATCGCGCGCAGGTCTCGCACGTCGAGGCGAAACTTTTCGTCCGACCGGACGAGGCGAACCTGATCGCGCCCGAGCCCGAGCACATCCGCAGCCTTCGGGATGGACATGTGTATCTGGTCGGAGGCGTAAACGGTCATCGGCTGAGAGTTGGCCCATAGCCCGCGCCTTGAGACTGAGCCCTCAGGCGAGCGCGAGCGGTGCGCTATGAGCAGCGCCGTCAGGTTCGCCATAGAGCCGCCGCTCGTCAGAAGCCCCTGCGCGTCCTCACCGTAGCCGACCAGCGCCCCAAGCCAGCGCACGACCGTTCTCTCTACCTCTGTGGCCGCAGGAGCTGAGCGCCATGAGGTGACGTTCGCGTTAAGGGCGGACGCGATCAGGTCTGCGAACGCTCCGACGGGTGTTGAGGGCGAAGCGACGTAGCCGAAAAATCGCGGGTGGCCGTTATGCCTGCTGCCACGAATGATCGCGCGGCAATCATCCATGAGCTGCTCAAGCGAAGCGGCTTCGACGGGCAGGGCACGATTGAAGCGCTCGCCGAGCTCGGCGGCTGTCGTGTCCGGGAACACCGCGAGGTCTGGAAGCCCCGTGAAATAGTCGTCGACCATCGCAAGGGTCTGCGCCGCAAGCTCGCGCATCTCGTCCCCGCTGATCTCAAGCCCTGAAGCACGCGCCGCGCCGCGCTCAGCCTCGTCGGCCTCCTGCCCTTCGCGTCTCTCGCTCATTCGCTTTCACCTGATGCTTTGTAACATACCGGCGGCGCTTCATAGAAGCAATGCTTGCGGCATCGCGCCCGTCACGCGTATAGTCTGGGCACACAGAGAATCTAACATCCGGCGGCTGTTCTTTCGAGGATCGGTTATGTCTATTAAAGGTTACGCGACACTGGAGGGGACGGCCCGTTACCGCGAGCGCTTCAAAGAGCAGAGCGCGGAGCACCACTTTCGTCTCGAACAGAACCTGTGGCTCTCGTCCATAGGCATAGGGACTTATCTCGGCGAGGCTGACGAAGCCACGGACGCGCGCTACGCTGAAGCCGTGGAGCGCGCCGTCGAGCTTGGGGTCAACGTCATAGACTCCGCGGCCAATTATCGTTTCCAGCGCAGCGAAAGGTCTATCGGCACGGCGCTCCGCCGCCTGACCGGAGAGCTTGCGTTCGCGCGCGAGGAGCTTGTCATCTGCACCAAGGGTGGCTACCTGCCTTTTGACGGTGCGCCGCCCGTCAACGCGCGCCAGTATGTCGAAGAGACGTTTGTGCGAACGGGCATCGCGGACTTCTCGGACATCGCCGGCGGCAGCCACTGCATGACGCCCGCTTATCTCAAGCACCAGTTGGGCCAATCGCTCGTGAACATGGGCCTCGATTGCGTTGACGTTTACTACATACACAACCCCGAATCGCAACTCGGCACAGTCTCGCGCGAAGAGTTCGACGCGCGCTTGCGCGCGGCCTTCGGGCAGCTTGAGCGCGAGCGGGCCGAAGGCCGGTTAAGGATGTACGGCGTGGCAACATGGAACGGGTTTCGCGTCTCGCCCGATGCGCGCGAATACCATTCGCTCGAACGCATCGTAGAGCTTGCGCGCGAGGCCGGGGGCGCTGAACACGGTTTCCGTTTCGTACAGCTTCCCTTCAATCTGGCGATGCCGGAGGCGCTGGTCGCCAACAATCAAACGCTCGGGGGCGACGAGGTCTCTCTGCTGGAAGCGGCTGGCGCGCTCGGCGTCACGGTCGTCGCCAGCTCGTCAACCTTACAGGGCAAGGTGGCGAGGGGTCTTCCCGCTCACATACGCGAGCCGCTGGGCTCGCTCGCCACAGACACGCAGACGGCCCTTCAATTCGTGCGCTCGACGCCGGGCATCACGACCGCGCTCATTGGCATGGGCCGCCGCGCGCACGTCGAAGAGAACCTGCGTCTGGCGCGCATCCCGCCCGCTTTGACCGAGGACTACCAGCGATTGTTCGCCGGGCCGGAAGAACAATAGTGCATCCTGTCGGGCCGGAGACAGCGTTGCTTTTGTTGACTACCGCTTGGAGGCAGCGAAAATGAACGTGAGACAGTATAAAAGCTTCGCTGACTTTTATCCCTTCTACCTGTCGGAGCATTCCGACCCGACCTGTCGGCGGCTACACTTCGCGGGCACATTACTGGCGCTTCTGTTCCTACTCTTTTTTCTTTTCACCCTTAACTGGAAAGCGCTTCTGGCTATGCTCCTCTGCGGTTACGGTCTCGCGTGGGTCGGCCATTTCTTCTTCGAGAAGAACCGTCCCGCGACCTTTCATTACCCGCTCTACAGCTTGCTTGGGGATTTCGTGATGGCAAAAGATATACTGACAGGAAAGATTAAGCTTTAGTGCAACGGGGATTTACGTCTCCACGGTATCGATCAGTCTGGCCTCGCTTGATTGTTCCCGAGCCATCGCCGCCTGCCTCACCAAATCCGCCCGACGCTGGGCTTCCTGCGCCTGCGCCAGAAATTTCCCGGCAGTATTACCGTTTTCACTTTCGGTCAGATGCTCTCCGATGTGGCTCAACAGCAGCACGCTCTCTTCGATGGCACGAATTGCGCTCCACAGGGAATCTTCGACCCCTTCGGTAATCTCCGCCAGCAGGCTATCAACCGAATAGGCATGGCCTGTGTGACAACGAAAGCGAATGCGCTTCTCTTCATGCAGTTGCAAAAGCACGCCGTGACACTCCGGGCAGGCGTAGTTGGACGGCTCGCCGAGCTTGAGCACGCCGGCATCGAGAGCCGTATCTTCCTTGGCGATCCTGACCTCTATCTCTATCTTCTTCGGCACTTCGTACGCTCCTTCCTCTTCGATTGCCGTGCTCGTCAGACGCACCAGCAGGGGCGCAATCTCGGCCACGGGCAGGCAATAATCTATCCTCGCATGCCTCATCGCGCTCCGTGGCATTGAAGGGGCGACGGCCTCCTGCGGGTCTTGCACGATGGTCGTGCCGCCGAGCTGCTTGACGGCCCAGAGGCCCGCCGTGCCGTCGTCCAGATTGCCCGTCAGGATCACGCCTATCACGCGTGGGCCGTACACTTGGGCCGCCGAGCGAAAGAGCGGGTCAACGGCGGGGCGAAAGCGATTCTCCTTCGGCCCGCGCGTGAGCCGGACGCGGTTGGGCTCGATCACCAGATGCTGATCCGGTGGCGCGACGTAGAGGCGTCCCGGTTGAATGCGTTCCCTATCGACGGCATTCGTCGCCGGGAGCGCTCCGGCGCGAGCAAGTATGTTGGACAGGACTCCCGGTGACTGAGGCGATGTGTGCAGCACGACGAAGACGGAGGCCGGGAAGTCTTTCGGTAGCCCGCCCGCTATCACCCTGAGCGCTTCGATACCACCCGCCGAAGCTCCGATGACGATGATGTCCCTGGTTGGCACTTGAAAGACTCTCCTTGCCACAAGACCCTGTGCGGCTGTTGAAAATAACAGAAGGTCAAACGGGGAAATTGATGAGTGAGTTATAACACACGAGTCGGCGAAGGCCCACACGAATAATGCTCTGCTATACATTGGGAGTGAGTTAAACTACACTCTCTCTATCCGAACAGTTCCGACCTCCTTTTGAAAAGCAAATCTGGAAAAACAGGGCAGGCGGCATGGGAATGTTTGATTCCAAGCGTGGCGACGATCATTTTCAATTTTAGTATGCGTGGGTAAGAGGGGTTACGGTATGGGCGGCACTTCCGAAAGCGATAATGGCGACGGCGCGGAACAGATGGATGAGAAAACGGGCGACGACTTTCTGGTCGTCGGGCTGGGCGCTTCAGCCGGGGGCATCAGGGCTTTCAAGGAGTTCTTCGCGCACGTGCCGCCGGAGAGCGGCATGGCCTACGTCGTCATCCTGCATCTCTCTCCGGAGCACGAGAGTCACCTCGCGGAGGTCTTGCAGGTCGCCACCGAGATGCCCGTCACGCAGGTCAGCGCCTCCGTCCGGATAGAGCCGAATCACGTTTACGTCATCCCACCCAACAAGAGCCTCGCGATGAGCGACGGAGAGCTCTCGCTCTCGGAGGTCAGGCGCATCGAGGAGCGCCGAGCGCCGGTTGACATCTTCTTTCGCACACTGGCCGAGTCGAAGCACGCGCGGGCCGTTTGCGTCGTGCTTTCGGGCACGGGCGCGGACGGCTCGATGGGCATGAAGAGAGTCAAGGAGATGGGCGGCGTCTGCATCGTGCAAGACCCTGAAGAAGCAGAATACAGCGATATGCCGCGTCACTCGATGGCGACCGGGCTGGTTGATTACGTGCTCCCGGTCGCGGAGATTCCGCGAAAGATCATCGCCTACAAAGAACGCGTCGGACAAACGCGCATCCATGTGGAGTCGCAGGAACGGCCCGAGACGGACGAACATCCGCTCAGGGACATCTTCACGTTGTTGAGAGTACGCACCGGGCACGACTTCTCGAACTACAAACGCGCGACCGTTTTGCGGCGCATCGAGCGGCGCATCAACGTCCACGAGCTTCCGGATCTGCAAGCTTACGCGTCCTTCATGCGCGAGCATCAACGGGAAGCGCAGGCGCTCCTCAAAGACCTGCTCATCAGCGTGACGAACTTCTTCCGCGATTGCGAATCGTTCGAGGCGCTTGAACGCGGCTTCATCCGCAGACTCTTCGAGGGCAAAGGGCCGGGCGATCAGGTGCGGGTCTGGGTGGCGGGCTGCGCGACGGGCGAAGAAGCCTACACGATGGCGATGCTGCTCTCGGAGTTCACGGAAAATTTGACGGGCGCGCCGTCGGTGCAGGTCTTCGCCACGGACATAGACGAGCGGGCCATCGCGATGGCGCGCGAGGGTTTCTACACCGATGCGGACGTGGCCGATGTCTCGCCGGAACGGCTGCGCCGCTTCTTCGTTAAAGAGCCGAACGGCTACCGCGTGCGCCGGGACTTGCGCGAGATGGTGCTCTACGCGCATCACAACCTCATCAAAGACCCTCCCTTCTCGCATCTCGACCTGATCTCGTGCCGCAACCTGCTGATCTATCTCAACCGCTCGGCGCAGGAGCACGTCATGCAGGTCTTCAACTTCGCCCTTAATCGCAGGGGCTTCCTCTTTCTGGGCACGGCGGAATCCGTCGACGGCTCGACCGACCTCTTCCTCGTCGTTGATAAAGAGGCGCACGTCTATCAGAGCCGAGGCACGCCCGTGCGCCTCACGCTGCCCATCACCGATCTGCCTGCCTCCCAGCACACCGCAGACCTGCGCCGGAAAGAAGAGAACTTTCAGGAGACACGCGCCGCCGAGCGACTCTCCTACGCAGACCTCCACCAGCGCCTCATAGAGCAGTACGCGCCGCCCTCCGTCGTCGTCAACGAAGAGTATGAGATCGTGCATCTCTCGGAGCGCGCCGGGCGCTACATGCAGGTCTCGGGCGGCGAGCCTTCGCACGACCTGCTCAAGATGGTGCGCCCTGAAATTCGGATGGAGCTACGCACGGCGTTCTATCAGGCCGTGCAGCACCGGACGAGTGTGGAGGCGCGCAATATCCGCGTCGAGTTCGCCGAGGGCCAGCGCCTCGTCAATCTGCTGGTGCGTCCGGTTTTCGGTGTGGGCGATGACGCGCGCGGACTCATCCTCGTCATTTTCGAGGAGGCGGGCGAGGGGGGGGAGGAAACTGCGGGCGAAGGCGTGGCGGAAAAGGTCATGCCCGCAGGGCCAGCCGCCCTTCAGTTTGAGGATGAGCTGGTCAGAGTCAAGGCGCAGTTGCGCGCGACCATAGAGCAATACGAGGCGCAGACCGAAGAGCTGAAGGCATCTAACGAAGAGTTGCAGGCGATGAACGAGGAGCTGCGCTCGACCGCCGAAGAGCTGGAGACTTCCAAGGAAGAGCTGCAATCGGTCAACGAAGAGCTGACGACCGTCAATCAGGAGCTGAAGATCAAGATAGAGGAGCTTAGTCAGGCCAACGACGATTTCAGCAACCTGATGAACTCGACCGACATCGGCACGATCTTCCTCGACCGCTCGCTGCGCCTCAAGCTCTTTACGCCGCGTGCCAGCGACATCTTCAATCTGATTCCGGCGGATGTCGGCAGACCGCTCTCAGACATCACGGCCCATCTCGCGGACATAGACTTCGTCGCAGACCTTGAGGGCGTCCTTGACAGGCTGCAACGCGTCCAACGCGAAGTCGTGACGCGCGAAGGGCGCTGGTATCTGATGAACATTTTGCCGTATCGCACGGCGGAAGATCGCATCGAAGGCATTATTATGACCTTTCTGGACATCACCGAGCGCAAGGGGGCGGAAGGGCAATTGCTCGTCAGCGAAGAGCGTTTGCGCCTGCTCATCGAGAGCGTCACGGACTACTCCATCATCATTCAGGACACGGGCGGGCGCATCGAAATCTGGAATCCGGGCGCGGAGCGCATGTTCGGCTACACCCCGGCGCAGGCCGTCGGTCAATCCATCGAAATAATCTTCACGCCCGAAGACCGTGCGCGGGGCGCTCACCTCGCAGAGATGAAAACGGCGCGCGAACACGGGGTTGCGAGCGACGAACGCTGGCACATGCACAAGGACGGCTCGCGCTTCTACGTGAGCGGCGTGTTGACGATGCTGCGTGATGGCGAGTTGATGGGCTACGCCAAGATCGCGCGCGACCTGACCAAGAGCAAGCGGACGGAGGAAGAGCTGCGCCGCGCGCACGAGGAGCTGGAACAAAGGGTCGGAGAGCGGACGCGTGAGCTGGCGGAAGCCAACGAGGCGCTGCGGGTGGAAAACGCCGAGCGTAGGCGGATCGAAAAAGCTCGCCTCCAACTGCTCCGGCAGCTCATCCGCGTGCAGGACGACGAGCGCCGCCGCATCGCGCGCGACATCCACGACCACCTCGGTCAACAATCCACCGCGCTCCGTCTACAGCTCGAAGCGCTCAAATCCATATGCACCCCCTACGAGGAGTTGTGCGACCAGATTGAGCAGACGCAAACGATTGCCGCGCGCCTCGACGCCGACGTTGATTTCCTCGCGTGGGAGCTGAGGCCCGCCGCGCTCGACGATCTGGGACTGGCGGCGGCCCTCGCCCACTTCGTCAGGGAATGGTCAAAGCACTATAACATTCCGGCGGACTTCCACGGCACGGGCACAGACGCGCAACGACCTTCGCCGGAGGTCGAGATCAACCTCTACCGCATCGCGCAGGAGGCGCTCAATAACACTTACAAGCATGCGCGGGCCAGCCGCGTGGACGTGCTTCTTGAGCGCCGCGACGACTCGGTCGTGCTCATCGTCGAAGATCAGGGGGTCGGCTTCGACCTGAACGATAAGGAGCAGGCTGAGGGCGGGCTCGGCCTGCTCGGTATGAGCGAGCGCGCGGCGCTCGTCGGCGGCGCGCTTGAGATCGAATCCGTGCCCGGTCAGGGCACGACCGTCTTCGCGCGCGTCCCCCTGACATTCCCCGAGGTAGGAGATGAAGAGGGATGAGCAAGCTACGCATTCTCCTCGCCGAAGACCACGAGACGGTGCGCGAAGGCTTAAGGCTGATCGTCAACGCGCAAAGCGACATGGAGGTGGTGGGCGAAGCGGGCGACGGTCGCTCTGCCGTCGCAAGCGCACAGGAACTCCTGCCCGACATCGTCGTCATGGACGTGTCCATGCCGCAGCTCAACGGGCTCAAGGCGACCGAGAAACTGAAGCAGGTCTGTCCGCAGGTCAAAGTCCTGACTCTGACGCGTCATACGGACTACGGCTACCTCCAACAACTTCTTCGTGCCGGGGCATCCGGCTACGTGCTCAAGCAAAGCCCTCCCACCGAACTGCTACACGCTATCCGCGCCGTCGCTGCGGGCGGCAAATACCTTGACCCGGCGGTCGCAGGTCAGGTCATCGGAAGCTACTCGGAGCGGACGGCCCCCTTGCGCGTCGCCGCGCAAGGGGGCCGTGAGCTTTCAGAGCGCGAAGCGGAAGTCCTGCGCCTGATCGCATGGGGCTACAGCAATAAAGAGATCGCCGCGCGACTGGACATCAGCGTCAAGACCGTCGAAGCGCACAAGGCCAACGCGATGAAGCGGCTCAACATCACGAGCCGCATCGACATCGTGCGTTTCGCGCTCCTTCAGGGCTGGCTACAGGACACATAAAAAACTCTCACGCCGTCCCATTCCTCCCTCTCTCATCTTTTTTCGACGAACAAAACCTCTTTAACAGAGTAGGGAAAGTCCCTATTAGCTCTGCGCTTCTTCCCGATAGGCAGATGTTTTCCCCTGTGGCATAGTAGGGCAGTCAACTTACCAAAGACGGGCGGCGTGTTACTCATGGGTGGAAGTCCGAATGGTTTCACACGCTCCTTTCTGGATGTTGCCGGAGTTCACCGGAAACTTGAACGGGACAAGGGGGAAAAGGGAGGGTGAGTTAAAACTCACCCTTTTTATCACCCTCCATACTACTCATGACGAATTAACCCCCGATGAGTAGCAACGTATGATTCGCGGGCCGCAACGTGCCCGCGCTCCCGCAAAATCATGGCTGCTTTAGTACATCAATCAAATGACCGCAGGGACGCTTCTCAAGCTCGCGGGCAGGCGACGAATATCAAGCCGCTCGTGCTGGTGGTGGAAGATCACGACGACACACGCTTTATGCTCACCTACCTGCTGGAGATTCGTGGCTACCGTGTGGCTCTGGCCGAGGACGGCGAGTCGGCTGTTCGCATGGCCGAGCAAACGCGTCCCGACCTGATCCTGATGGATGCCAGCCTCCCGCGTCTTGACGGGCTGGCGGCTGCGCGCCGTATACGCGAGCTTGCTGCTCTGGCGCGCGTGCCGATCATCTTTCTTTCCGGCCACGCGCAACCCTCCTTTCGCGCTTTGGCCCTTGAGACGGGCGGCGACGACTATCTCACCAAGCCTCTGGAGCTTGCCCGGTTGGAAAGCGTTCTCGAAAGACATCTCGGACGCAGTAGTGGAGCGGAAAAGGCAAAGTAATTGCGAAAGGATTTAAAGGATGAGTACAACAATTTCAGATCAACAAAAGCTGTTCGGCCTGTTTGAGCTCGACCCGGCGGGAACCGTGCTATATTCCCGCATGGAGCCGGACGGGGACGCCTTTGGAAATATGCCGGATGTCGCCGGGCACAATTTCTTCGAGACGGTCGCGCCCTTCGAGAATGCCGAAGAGCTTCGTCGCCGCATCACGAGCTTCACCAGAGGCGACGGGCAAGCCGATAACTTCCATTTCGCCTGTCGCTATGAGAACGGCCCGCTGCTCGTGAAGGTTCTTCTGGCACGCATCCGCGAGCGCACGAACGGCCAGCACACGAAATCCATTCTCGTGCATATTAGAAAAGTTTAACCCGGCATCTTTTGAACTGCCGGACTTGACTGGATTCGGATCTCTAAAACGGAGGCGGTGATGATGATGATGAATAGCCCCGAGAGTAAAGGTAACCTGACGCAGAAAGATGCGCTCCTTAGATACCGCAGCGCAGATACGGCTGCCGGCGCTCGTCCGCTCGCGGAAGGGACAACGGGCACGAGCCGCACGCATAAAGATATCAGGCCCGTCCCGTTCAGCGGCCTCCTCACCAACAAGCTGCTGACGGCGCTGCCCGGAGAGGATTTCGCGCGACTGCTTCCCTTTCTCGAACCCGTCTCCCTCTCTATCAATGAAGACCTCTACGATTTCGGGCAGGCTGTCCATGAGGTTTATTTCCCGGAGAGCGCCGTGATCTCTCACCTCTACATTTGGGAGGACGGCAGCACCGCCGAAGCTGCCCTGATTGGCAGAGAAGGATTGACGGGACTGTCAGCCATCTTCGACGCGCCTGCGCTGCCCTGCCTGACACAGGCCATCATCCCCGGAACAGCACTGAGAATGAGCGTGGAGGTTCTCAGGCAGGAGTTTGCACGCAGCAAAGCCATGCAGCGCCTGCTCCTCGCTCACGCCGGCATTCGCATCTTACAGCTCTCTCAACGGGCCGTCTGCAATGGCCGTCATACGGTGATCGAACGTTTATGCAGCTGGCTGCTG
This sequence comes from Pyrinomonadaceae bacterium, assembly GCA_036389675.1. Taxonomy (GTDB): domain Bacteria; phylum Acidobacteriota; class Blastocatellia; order Pyrinomonadales; family Pyrinomonadaceae; genus DASQYE01. The sequence continues at coordinate 433,356 of DASVWI010000019.1, read as the reverse complement.
ATGCTTCATGATCGCGTCGGGGACGATCAGTTGCTGCTCACGCATGAACAGATCGCTCACCATCTGGGCACGCGCCGCGCAGGCATCACGAGTGCGGCCAACTCGCTTCGAGACGGACAGATTATTAAGAGTAGTCGCGGCCAGATTCGCATTATAAATAGAGAGGGATTGGAGATGGCAGCCTGTGAATGCTATCGCACACTCGGCCAGCAGAATCTCACGGCGGCACTACCCTAATTGATATGGTCATGGAAGACAGGACTCAGCCTTTAAGCGAAAACCGTTTGCTCGCCGCCTTGCCTCGTGAGGAGTACGAGAGACTTGCGCCGCACCTGCAACCCGTTTCGCTCACCCTCAGCCAGACCCTTTTCATGCCGGATGAGCAGGTTAATCATGTTCATTTCCTGACCACATCGGTCGTTTCTCTACTCACCGATCTGGAAGACGGCACAGGGATGGAGGTCGGGCTCATCGGCCCGGAGGGCTTCGTCGGCATCTCGGCGCTCCTTGGTGGAAGCGAGACGAAGGTAGCCACCGTGCAGGCTCCGGGCATGAGCCTCAGGCTACAGGCCGATATACTTCAGAAAGAGTTCAGCAGAGGCGGGCAGTTTCAAAACGCGCTCCTTCGTTACACCCACGCGCTGATAACACAAATATCTCAGGCCGTGGTTTGCAACGCCCGCCATCAGGTCGAGGGCCGGCTCGCTCGCTGGCTGCTCATGTTCCACGACCGCGTCGGCACAGACGAGTTCGAGTTGACGCAGGAGTTTATGGCGAACATGCTCGGCGTGCGCCGCGCCAGCGTCAGCGAGATAGCGGAAAGGCTTCAGGCGATGAACTTGATTCGCTATCAACGTGGTCGGTTCGCCATTCTTAACCGGAAGGGGCTCGAAGAGTTCACCTGCGAGTGCTATCCGAAGGTTGAAAAAAAATTCGACGACTTTCTGCCCTAGCAACATGACACGGGCAAGCTCTCCATACAGACGCTACGAAATCGTCGGAGCATCCTTATACTAGGCTGCAATAGAAAGAGAGCTCAACGCCATACAGGTCAGTACCGCCTGCGGTAGCGGGCGGGTGTTCGACGTTGAGTACCCGCCCGCTACCGCAGGCGGTACTGACCTATCTTTTTACTGCATCTGGTATTAGCCGCGCAAAATTGCAGGACGCCCGAACACGCTGCCGCTGAATTGTGAATAAAACCTGTTCGGCGGCGTACTTCAACCCTCTGGCGGTCAATGAAGTGTTACTCGTCGTTCGGCATAAAGGGGGTGGCGGCCTCTTCTCATCCTTCGCGCTCTACATAATCTGTCAGAGCAGCGAGCAGGCGTCGATTATCTTCCGGCCTCAGCGAAGTGATGCGTATGTGTGAGGGCATGTCCGGACGACTACGCACGTGCATGCCGCGCGCGGCCAGATGCGCCTTCAAGCGCGCGGCATCGATACCGTCAAGACGGACTAAAAAGAAGTTGGCATCGCTCGGGTAAACCCGCGTGTGCGGCACTTGTTTGAGCGCGGAGTTGAGCTCGGCGCAATCCGTTTGGATGCGCGCCACTGTCTCTTTCAAATAGTGCTGGTCGCGCAGCGCGGCCAGCGCCGCGACGAGCGACATGGAGTTGACAGACCAGGGCAGGCGAGAGCCGGATAGCTCGTCGGCCACGCTCGTGTGAGCGACAGCGCACCCGATGCGTAGTCCGGCCAGCCCGTAAGCCTTCGAGAACGTTCGCAGCACGACGAGGTTTGGCCGCTCGCGCACCCACGGCGCGAAACTCCGCCCGGTGTAATCGGCATACGCTTCGTCAACAATCCAGAGGCATTCAGGCATCTCGTCCAGCAGGCGCGCGAGCGACGCCTCGTCAAGCAGGCTGTTGCCGGTCGGATTGTTAGGGCTACTGATCAGGCCAAGGCTCGCGCGCCGTCGCGTTCCCTCCTCAATCAACGCCTCGACACGCAGCGCGAAATCGCTCTCGTCAAGCGGGACTTCGATGACCTCGGAGGCGCAGCGCTTCCCCGCTTCGACGAAACGCTCGTAGGAGGGATAGGGCACAAGCAATCGCCCGCGTCGCATCAGCAGGTTAAAGACGAAGAGCCAGGCGAGCGCCTCGCCCGCTCCGTTATAGACGACGAAGTTGTCGGGCAGGAGGCCGTGAAGGGCCGCCAGTTCTTCGCGCAGATGAAGCGCGGTCGGCTCGCCGTAGGAGCGAAACTCTTTGGTGCGCGCGAAGGCTGCCAAAGCTTCCACGACCTGTGGCGAGCACCCGTAAGGGTTGATCGCGGCCTCGAAGTGAAGCGTCTCTTGATTCACGTTACAGGTCTCTCCCAAACCCATGCCGCTCAGACATAAGCGACGGGTCTTTCGCGCGCCGCGCGCCATACGTCGTCGAGCCCCAGGCTGATACCTTCGACGCGCGCGCGCAGGGCCAGATCCGTGCGCCGCTCGGCGAAGTCCTCCGCGCAGGCGGCCATCTCATAACGCATTGAGAAGGCCGCCTCGGCCCTGATAAAGGGGAGCGGCGCGGCGATCCTCTCTCGCCCGAAAGGCTCTTCGGTCAACAGGTCTACGAACATCAGCGCGCGGCTTCCGTAGGTGGCGAGCAGGTGCGCGATTGTATCTTCACAGAGTCCCGTCTCGCGAAGCTTTGCCGAGACATGCTCGGGCGGGCAAGTCCACAGAGCGCCCGGAAGCTTCTGTGCCACGGACGACTCAGGTTGAGATGGCCCGGACCCGAGCCTGTGCGCCAGTACGTTGAGCGCTTGCTCAGCCGCCTGTCGATGGAGCGTGAGCTTGCCGCCGAGCACGCAGAGGAGGCCGTCGCGTTGCCACTCGATGTGATAGGCGCGGCTGACCTCTCCGGCTGGCTTATGGCTTTGATCGTAGAGGGGACGCAGCCCGGCGCGCGCCACCACATCCTCGCACGTCACGTTAAAGTCAGGGAAAAAGCTCGTCAACGCTTCGAGCAGATACTCGACATCCTCTCGCTCGGGGCGAACGCTCGCGGGGTCGCCCTCGTACTCCGTCTCCGTTGGGCCAACGATGACCAGATTCTCCGTCGGGATGGCGACCAGCGGGCGTTTGTCCGCGGGCGAGAAAAAGATGACCGCAGCCGAGAGCGGAAGCCTGCGGCGCGGCAGTATAATATGCACCCCCTTGGTCAGGCGCAGCCGTCGGCTCTTTGTCTGCACGGCGCTCGTCAGCCGGTCTGACCACGGGCCGGTCGTGTTGACCAGTACACGCGCATGAACCTCAAGGATTCGGCCCGTCAATTCGTCACAGAGCACGCCGCCCACGACGCGGCCACGCGAGATCATGAATTCAAGCAGGCGCACGTGATTGAGCGCGCACGCGCCCGAAACGGTAGCCCCGAGCACAGTCTCCCAGACCAACCTCGCGTCATGCGTCAGATACTCTCGGCAGAGGAATCCGGACTGCAACCCCGCGACCGGCAGCAACGGTTCTTCGTTGAGCATCGAGCCCGCATTGAGACGCTCGTGGAAAAGGGCCGAGTCCGCCGGTTGAAGCACACGATAGAGCGCAAGGCCGCCGCGCTGTGCCCACTGCTGCACCGTAGATTGACGATACAGCGGAAGCAGGAGCGAGAGCGGGCGGACGAGATGGGGCGCAGCGGCAGCCAGACGCTGCTGCTCGCGCAAAGAGCGGTGAACCAGCCGCACGTGCCCGTGCTTTAGATAACGCAGGCCGCCGTGAATCAGGCGCGACGAGCGGCTGCTCGTGCCGCTGGCAAAATCATTCTGCTCGACGAGCGCGACGCGAAGCGAGGCGCGGGCCGCACGATGCGCGAGGCCCGCGCCGGTGATTCCCCCGCCGACGATGAGCAGGTCGAAGCGCTCTCGCTCAAGCTCGGCCAGCGCCGCCTCGCGATCAAAGCAGGGTGAGCGGGGAGGCACGCGGAAGGTGTAGGGATGAGAAGCATGCTTCCCCGCCTTGAATGCTTTTACTTCATCCTTCATCCTTCACCCTTCCGTCCTGCCTTCGGAGCATAAGGTCGGCCCGTGAAAAGCTTCCACGACCGATGTGTTACTTCTGAAACTGTCACACGCGTGTATCCGCGCCGTTGCTCAAAAAGCGCTTGACGTATTCGCGCAGCTCCGTGAGCGAGGAGTCGGCGAGCATGCGGAAAATGCGCGTGCGAATATCCGCCGGTAGCAGGCTCGCCGTCAAGGCATCGGCGACGACGAACGCGCTCGACCTCAGCCCCTTCTGCCAGCCCGGCTCGCGCGCATCGCGGAAGCTGAGCGTGTCCGGGTCAAGCTCCGCGGCGAGCAGCATCGTGCGCGACCAGCGCAGGAAATCCGGCCAGTGCGAGACGACGGCGATCAGGGCATCTCCGCGCGGGCGCTCCTGCCCTTCGAGGGATTCCGGCACCGAGCGCGAATGAAGAAACAAACAGGCTGAGCCCGCCGGCAGCACCTCGCGCACGCGCTCAGCCTGACCGTAGAGTGCGACGGGCGCAGCGCCCAGGAGCGTGCGTGCGTCGGCGCATTCTTCCGGGCTCGCCCCCTTAACAGGAAACATGGTTGCCTCCCTGATCTCTTCGACGAGGATGCGGCGCAGCTCCTCGTCCGGCTCTATGACCAGAAAGTGATCCGGCGGCTGAAGACCGAGCCAGTGCTTGACGCGGCCTCGAATCTCGTCGAGCGAGAAGCCACGGTCGCGCGCGAGCTGAAGAAAGGTCTGGATCAATTGATCGAGCTCAAGGCCGTCGCCTTCAAAAGGCATCTGATCGGCCAGCCTGCGTACGTAGACGCCACTCCCCTTGCGAAACTCTACCCAGCCGCGCCGCGCCAGCTCCCTGTAAGCGGCGCTCACCGTGTTCGAGTGGATAGAGAAACGCCGCGCCAGCTCCCTCGTGCTCGGCAAACGCTCGCCCGACGCCAGATCGCCGCTCGTAATGCCCAGCACGATCTGCGTCGCGAGCTGTTCGCGCAACGGGACTTCACTTTTTTTCGCGAGCCACAACCGCATAAGAACAGTGACGAGCAGAACCAAAAGCAGGGTCAGTGACGAGAGCGATGCTGTCTTTAACTCGTCACTTGCTACTCGTCGCTCGTCACTGCCTTAGAGATGTGCGCGAGCGAGCGGTCGTAGCGATAGCTGATGTTGAAATGCCCGTCGTCGAACTCTTCATGGACGAACCTGATGTGCATCTCTTCGAGCCGCGCCGCGAGGGAGCGTGCGCCGAGGTCAAGCCAGAACTCATCGCGCGTCCCGGCGTCCAGATACAGTAGCTTGAGGCTCTTTAACTCGTCATGGTAACGCGCGGCCATGCGAACGGGGTCTTGCTCAAGCCAACGCGCCCAGACGGGCGGGCGGATTTTGCCCGTCTTCAGATCGAAGGGCAGCTGAAAGCCCAACGGGGCTTCAGGGTCGGGCGAGTAGCAGGCGCTCATCGCAAGGATATTGAGCGCCGTAATGTCGTCTTTGCCTTTGCGCTCTTCGCGCCAGAACTTTTCCAGAAAGCCTGTGGGATCGCCTTTGATGGCGCGCACAGTCTTTGGAAAGTCCGGCAGATAGCAATACTCGAAATAGCAGTCGCCGCTGTGAGAGGCCGCCGCCGCGAAAGTGTCGGCGTGGCGCATGGCGTGCACGAGCGCGCCGTAGCCGCCGGAGGATTTGCCCATCACGGCGCGGGCCTCTCGACGGGCGTGCGTGCGAAAACGCGCGTCCACAAACGGCACGATCTCTTCTATCAGGTAATCCTCGTAGCGCCCCGTCGCCGTCGAATTGATGTACTGCGAGCCGCCCAGACGCGTGAAGCAATCCGGCATTACGACGATCATCTCATTGATTGTGCCGCTCGCAATCAGATTGTCCATGCGCTCGGCCAGATTCGGCGTGAAGGCTTGAGAGTTGAGCAACATCTGCCCGCGCCCTGTGAAGCCCGTCAGGCAGTAGACACTTGCGAAGCGGCGCGCCGGGTGGCGGTCGTAGCCGGGCGGAAGATAGACGAAAAGCTCGCGCGTCGATGGGTCGCCGAGCGGGTTTCCGCGAAGCCTGTTGCTCTCGATACGCTCGACCGCGATGCGTCCTTTAACGTCCAAAGTTTTTCCTTCGGTCTGAGGGTTTTTGAAGACGGCGACTCTCTGGCGCGCTCGCCCGCTCCTGTGTGATGAGGTCATTAAGCAAAGAGGTCGCCTCCCCCTTGTTCCGTAAGAAGCGACCTCTGGTTTATCTGCTGTGGTGTGGTCTTAGCTGGAACGGCGTTTCCGTCCCCCCGTCAGTGAGCCGAGGGCACTGGTCACAACCGCCGCTCCTCTACCTATGGCCTCTGCCACTCTGGTCGTCACTCCCTTCTCAGAGCCGCCTAGCCTCCCCCCTTTTTACCGCCACCTTTTTTGGAGCCGCCGCGTGCGCCGCCATCGCCACCGCTGCTTCCGCCACGCGCGCCGCTGCCGCCACCACTACTACTGCTTCCGCCGCGTGCGCCACCGCCGCCGCTTCCACCGCGAGTGCCGCCGCCACTGCCAGCGCCGCCGCCTCTCTTCTGAGCGCCGACCTTACGGGTTCCGCCTTTAGCGCCGCCGCCACCAGCACCGCCGCCAGCTCCGCCAGCTCCCTTCTTCGAGCCGCCACCGCCCTGGCCGCCGCGTGTACCGCCGCCAGCTCCTTTGCTTCCGCCAGCGCCGCCCTTCTTCGTGCCGCCGGCAGCACCGCCGCCGCCACTGCCAGCTCGTGTTCCGCCGCCGCCGCTTCCGCCGCGCGTGCCGCTGCCGCCACCACTACTACTGCTTCCGCCGCCGCTGCCGCCGCGTGTGCCGCCGCCACTACTACCAGCGCCGCTCTTTGAGCCACTGCGACTACCACCACCGCCGCTGCCGCCGCTCACGGGACGAGTCGCTTGACCGCGACCGCCAGCGCCGCCACTGCTTCCACCTTTACCGGCCCCGCCTTTAGCGCTGCCTTTGGCTCCGGCTTTCGATGCTCTTTTCTGGCCGCCGCCGCCCGTGCTGCCGCTTCCGCCTCCGGCATTACCGCCGGTCTTTGTGCCGCCCTTGCGAGCGCCCGCGTCAGCACCCTTCGTGCCGCCGCGTGAGGCAGTACCACTCTGGCCGCCGCCGCCGCCACCACTGCCGCCGCGTGTTCCACCGCCGCCACCGCTGCCACCAGTCGCGCCGCTCGCACCGCCGCCGCCTTTGCTTCCACCAGCGCCGCCGCCTGAGCCGCCGCGCGTGCCACCCTTCTTCGAGCCGCCCGAAGCAGCACCACCGCCGCTACCACTGCCGCCGCGTGTTCCACTGCTGCCACTGCCGCTACCTGTTCCTCCTCCGCCACTGCCGCCGCGCGTTCCACCACCGCTGCTGCTTCCGCCGCGCGTGCCGCCGCTACTACCAGCGCCGCCGCCACCGCCTGCGCCGCTTGTACCTTCGCCGCCCGCAGACGCGCCGCCGCCCGTACCGCCTGACTCAGACATGTTCGCGCCCATTCCGGTCGCGCGTCCTATGGCCTGCCCGCCATGGCGATCTGTTTCGCCAGCGCCGCCCGCGCCTGTTCCAGAGCCTTCGCCTCCTGAACCGCCGCCCTCGTCGTCGCGGTCAATCCGATCATCATCGTTCACGCCATTACCCTGTTCCGACATCTTGTTCTTCTCCTTTTTCAAAGGTGAAACCCCCTTGTGAGAGGTCGAATGAGACGTGAGTAAAGATCGCGTCTGCTTGGGCGCGTAACATAACACAGTTTCTACTCTTGTGATTCTCTCTTTTCATCGGTCTCAAAAAAAATTTTGATGACATGAGCGGAGCATTTGCTCTGACGCTGTCGCGGACGCTATAAATAGCATCAAGCGTCGTGAAAAAGATGGATGGTGTCTCGTCAGCTCTGGCCGTTTTGACGGCGATGATTACTCCTGCCGTGCTGATTTCGGCCTGCGGGACGATGATTCTTTCGACCTCGACCAGACTGGGCCGCGTGGTTGATCGCGTCCGCTCGCTCTCTGATCGCCTCGAAGAGTTGTCCCGCGCAAAGCCCGAGCTTGAGCTCTACGAGGAACGACGCGCCGTGATCTTTAATCAACTGGACAAGCTGACGAGCCGCGCGCGTCTCTTGCAGCGATGCATGACGGTCTTCTACATGGCGCTCGGCATCTTCGTCTTAACCAGCGTGGCGATAGGGACTGTCGCCGTCAGCGGCGCGCCGCGCTATAACTGGATACCGGTGGTGGCGGGCCTGCTCGGAGCCTGCTTTCTCTTTTACGGCAGCGTGCTGTTGATCTTCGAGGCGCGGCTGGCGCTCTCGACCATTCACATGGAGATGGATTTCATCTGGCGCTTGACCAAGAAGTACGCCCCCACGGAAGTCGTCGAGGCCCATAAGCCGCACTATGTTCATTTCAGACGCCATGACTAGAGAGCCTTCATACCTCGGCCTGCTCGCGACGGGCGAATTGGAGCGGCGCGTCCTTGGCCTGGAAGCGTTGCTGGAGCGCTGCACGGTCTGCCCGCGCGATTGCCTGAACAATCGCCTGCGTGACGAGATCGCCGCCTGCTATTCGGGTCGCCTGCCCATCGTCTCGTCCTACACGGCTCACTTCGGCGAAGAGCCCGCGCTTGTGGGCACGCACGGCGCTGGCAACATCTTCTTCGGCAACTGCAACCTGCGCTGCGTCTATTGCCAGAACTACCAGATTTCGCAGACGCACAAGGAGCAGCTCAAGAACGAGATTACGCACGAGCGCCTGGCAGATATAATGTTGGAATTGCAGGAGCGCGGCTGTCACAATATCAACTTCGTCTCGCCCACGCACTTCGCCCCGCAGATGGCGCGCGCCGTCCTGCTCGCAGCCGAGCGCGGCCTGCGTCTGCCCATCGTCTATAACACCAACGCCTACGATTCCGTGGAAGTCCTCGGCCTCCTCGAAGGCGTGGTTGACGTTTACCTGCCGGACTTGAAATATGCAGACTCCGACGCGGGCTATCAATACTCGAAGGTCAAAGATTACAAGGAGCATGCGCGCCGCGCGCTCACGGAGATGTACCGGCAGATGGGCGACGAGCTGGTCTTCGACTCCGACGGCTTGCTCAAACGCGGTCTGGTCGTGCGCCTGCTCGTGTTGCCGAATGATCTGGCCGGCGTGCGTGAATCGCTGGAATGGATCAGGGACGCACTCGGCCCGCGCGTCGCCGTCTCGATGATGGCTCAGTATTATGCCACCAACCGCGCGGCGACCGACGAGCGCTACGTGCTGCTCTCGCGCCGCATCACCGAATCGGAATGGCTGCGCGCTCTCGCGGCGCTGGACGAGCTGGGCATGGAAGAAGGCTGGATGCAGGAATACGACACTGCATCTCATTACTACCGCCCGGACTTCACAGACCGCGAAGTGCCGTTCAAAGACATACGCGACTTTAAAGTTTAAGGGCCGGCAGGAGAGGAAACAGCTTGAGCGAACAAACGGGTGCGATGGTCGGGGCAATAGCGCCGGACTTTACCTTGAAGGACGGCGAGGGCGCGCAGTGGCGGCTCAGAGACCAGCGCGGCAAGGTGACTGTACTGCTCTTTTATCCGGGCGACGAGACGCCCGTTTGCACTAAGCAGTTGTGTTCGGTGCGTGACAACTGGGCGGACTACGCGGCGACGGGCGCGGAGGTCGTCGGCATCTCGACCGACACCACGGAGTCGCACCAGCGTTTCTCAGAGCATCACTCGCTTCCGCTCAGGCTGCTCTCGGACGCGGGCGGCACAGTGAGCAAAGCTTACAGCGCTACGTCGTGGCTGCCCAATCGCGCGGCGCGCGCCGTCTTCGTCATAGACGCCGAAGGGGTCATTCGTTATCGAAAGGTTCAGGCGCTCTCGCTCTTTCGTCCCAAAGATGACGAGATCATCGCCGCCATCCGCGCGGCCTCCGCAAACGGCGGGTGAGGAAAGTGTGTGCGCGCCGCTCAGGGGCGCGCCTGTGATATGTTAAGGGGATACAAAAACGCCCGCAGGAATTTTCTGCTCGAAGGAGTTTGACGTTATGTCCGACAAGATCAAATGTGCGCGGTGCGGCGAGAAGCGGCCCGCTCTGGGCTACGCGCCGCTTCCGACGGAGTTGGGCCAGCGCATCGGCGCTGAAGTCTGCCAGCCATGCTGGGCCGCGTGGCTACAGAAACAGAACCAGCTCATCAACCACTACGGGCTGGACTTGTCCAACCCGGACACCCACGAGTTTCTCTTCGACAATATGAAGCTCTTCTTCTTCAACGAGGGAGTCCAGCTGGCGCAGATAGATACGTCGAAGGAAGGCACGGTCAAGTGGTAAAGCAAAAGGCGCAAGTAAGGACGAAAGCCTTTTAATCAGGCAATAGTCTCCGCCTCGCTTTTGCCTGTCGCCTTTTTACTTTTGCCCTCTTCTTTATCTTCTTCTTTGCTTCGCTCCTCCCGCATCTCGCGCGTGAGAAAGTAGTTGAGCAGGGTGCGTATGACGGCGATGGCTCCGAGCTTGCCGATCTGATCCCAGCTGGGCGCGATGGCCGTCGAGAGGATGTCCGCGCCGAGCTGGAATTCCAGCGCCAGTGCCAGATATCGGGCCAGCGTCAGGCGTATGGTGTTGTAGCTTTCCAGTTGCGGCGGAACAAGAGCGCGGGCGAACTGGTAGGCCGCCATCACGACACCAAGGCCGATAATGAGCGCGCCCGTCGTCTCCACTATCAGCCGCAGCCATTGCACCGCATTGATAATCGTGCTCTCGGCCACGCCTTCGCGCGGCGTCTGGATAATGGTGCGGGCCGTCTCCTGTATGAAACAGAGCATCGAGAGCCCGGGCGGGGCTTCCTCCTCAGTTCGGATGGCGTCTGGAACGTGCCTTTAAATCCGTAATTTTTAACTTGCACACGAGGCACGACTCAATGTACTATCCGCCATCCTAAGGGATGCTCTGTGCGGATTCAATGCTTTTCCATATTTTTCTCTTTCCGCCCTGCCAGATTAGAGAGAGACGACGTATTACATCAATCACGGCGGGCCACTGGTTCAGGCATAATTCTAAAAGACAAAAGCGCCAGGGGCGTACTTCGAGCCAGGTAATAATGGCTTATCCCGGCGAAACAGGAGACCACCTATGAAGATTAAATTAGTAGCGTTGCTGGCATTCGTCATGCTCGTGCTGGCCGGTTGCAGCCCCGCCAACACGAACACGGGCAATACGGGCAACGGAAACGGTAATAGATCGGCCAACAACTCCAATGCGAGATCGGAAGCGCCCGCCAAAGACCCCAACATGGTCGTAGCCAGCGCCAACCCGACCAGCACAACGGGCGGCACGTCCGAAGGCTGCAAGTGCTCTGCGGCTGGCATGGAATGCAACACGGCTGAAGGCGGCAAGGGTTGCTGCGGCGGCAAGGAAGGCTCTTGCTCGACGATGGCAGCCGGTAAGTCTGAGTGCTGCTCCAAGACAGGCGGCGACGGCGCATCATGCTGCTCGACGGCGGGCAAGACGGCCTCCGCCTCAGGGTGCGGGCCTGCGGCCAAACCGGCTGCGTCTCCCGGAAAATCCTAGAGCCAGCACGTCAACTAAAACCTCCCTCGAAAATAGCGGCGGCGGGTGATTCCTCGGAAGAATCGCCCGCCGCTGTTGCGTCTACGCAAACCTCTGCTCTAATATGGCCTCGTAGTTCATACAACTCCTCTTAAATCGAGTTTTTCGTCGAGCCCGCTTCGGTTCAAACCAAGCGCCCGGGCGTTACGATGAGCGGTGGAATCTTGCCGTCGTCAACGATTGAGGTCTGAAAACAGCCATGCGAAATTCTAATCTGCGGCGAGGGGCCGCGCTCACCCTGCTTCTCACGCTCGTCACGACGCACCCGTTGCTCTTCAGCAGAGCGAGCGCGCAACAACAAAGCACGGGCATTGATACCTACGCCATTACGAACGCGCGCGTAGTGCCCGTCTCCGGGCCTGTCATCGAGCGCGGCACGGTCGTCATTCGCGACGGGTTGATCAGCGCCGTCGGGGCGGGGGTCAGCGCTCCCGCCGATGCGCGTATCATCGAGGGCACAGGGCTCACGGTCTATCCGGGGCTGATCGACGCCAACACCAACCTTGGCATCGCGCAGGCAACGCCCACACCCGCAGGCGGCAGCTCATCGCAGGCGCGCGCGCAGGCATCATCTAATTTCACTTCGCCCAACTCGACGCAGCCGCCCGGCCTTCAACCAGAGCTTCTCGCCGCCGACCAGATACGCGCCGGAGGCGACCAGATAGAGTCCGCCAGAAGCTCCGGCGTCACCTCGGCGCTCACCTCCCCGCGCGAGGGTATCCTGATAGGTCAATCCGCTCTCATCAATCTGGCGGGCGACACGCCGCAGCAGATGATCGTTCGCTCGCCCGTCGCCCTGCACATAGGCTTCACACCCTTACGCACGGGAGGCTATCCGGCCTCCCTGATGGGCGTCTTTTCCGCGCTCCGTCAGATGTTCCTCGACGCCGGACGCTACAGCGAGGCGCAGGCCACTTACGAGCGCAGCCCACGCGGCGTTCGTCGTCCCGAACAGGACAAATCGCTCGCCGCGCTCATCCCCGTCATCCGGCGCGAGATGCCGGTCGTCATGTACGCCAACACCGAGCGAGAGATTACGCGCGCGCTTGATCTGGCTAAGGAGTTCAACCTGCGCGCCGTCATCGCCGGGGGCGAAGAGGCGTGGAGGGTCGCAGACCGCCTGAGCGCGGACGGTGTTCCGGTGCTGCTCTCGCTCAATTTCCCTAAGCGCACGACCACGGACGTGCCCGAAGCCGATCCTGATCCTCTGCGTGTTCTGCGCGCACGCGTTGACGCTCCGAAGACCGCTGGCCGACTGGCCGCCGCCCGCGTCCGCTTCGCTTTTCAATCGGGCTCGCTGCCGACCATGGCGGACTTTCTGACGAACGCCGCCAAAACGGTGGAGAACGGCCTGCCGCGCGACGAAGCCGTGCGCGCCATGACGCTGCGTGCGGCGGAAATCCTCGGGGTCGCAGACCGCCTCGGCACAATCGAGGTCGGCAAGATCGCCAACCTGACCGTGACGCGCGGCGACATCTTTGACCGCAACATGCGTATCAGCCACGTCTTCATAGACGGTCGCCCCATCGATTTAAAACCCATCACGGCGACGGGCGCTGGCACTATCGCCACGGGCACATGGTCTCTGAGCGTTGATCTGGGCGAGGGCGCGCAGTCTGTCTCTTTGACCCTACAGCAGGAGGGCGAAGCTTTGCGCGGCTCGATTCAGGGCGCGCTGGGCTCTGCTCAGATCGCCAACGCATCAGTCGGCGCAGCCGGCGACATACGCTTTACGGCCCCGGTCAACGTCGGTGGTCTGACGACGGAAGCCACCTTCACGGGCACGATTACGGGCAACGAGATGCGCGGCACGGTGACGGTCGTCGGGCGCTCGCCCGGCTCCTTCACGGGCACGCGCCCCGGTGGGCCACCCGCCGCCGCACCCCCGCGCCCCGCAGCGACGCCAACGCCCGCGACTCCGCCCGCAACGCCGCCGAGTACTCCGCCCGCAACAACCGCCACGGCGGCGGGCGATCTTTCCGGCACGTGGGTGATCACCTACGATGTCAACGGTCAATCCATTCCCGGCACGCTCGCGCTTCGCCAGCAGGGCAATCAGTTGACCGGCACGATTCAAAGCTCCTTCGGCACTTCCGAGGTCAGCAACGGCTCTGCCGGCCCAGAAGGTTTTCGCTTCACCACGACGGAAACCATCGAGGGCCGCGCCGTCGAGATAACCGTCACCGGAACAGCCAACGGCAAAGAACTGCGCGGCACGGCCTCCTCGCAGCTCGGCACAATGGCTTTCACAGGAACGAAACCGTAAGGCGAAAGGATGAAGGCGGCAACGATGAAGGATGAAAGGAATGCTTATCGTTCTGGAATGCTTTTACTTCATCCTTCCGCCTTCATCCTTCATCCTTGCTTTTCGAGGGGTGGGTAATGAGAAAACTTATTGCGCTCATACTTTTGATTTCGCTGTTCGGCGCGGTGCTGCAAGATGAATCGCGCGCTCAGCAGCGACGCCAGCCGCAGCCGCGCGGTGGTAGTAGTAGTGTTGCGACCGACACATTGATTCGCAACGCGACGATTCTGACGGTCTCGCACGGCACGCTTCAGAATTCAGACATTCTGATTCGCGGGGGAAAGATCGCCGCCATCGGACAGAATCTGTCCGCGCCCACGGGCGCGCGCGTGATTGACGCGACCGGGAAGTACGTCATGCCCGGCATCATCGACTGCCACTCGCACACGATGATTGACGCGGTCAACGAGTTGACCTATTCGGTCACTTCGATGGCGCGCATACGCGACGTGCTGAATCCGACGGACGTGGACATTTACCGCGAGTTGGCGGGCGGCACGACCACCGCCAACCTGCTGCACGGCTCGGGCAATGCCATCGGCGGCCAGAACACCGTCGTCAAGCTCAAGTACGGGCGCGCAGCCGAGGAGTTCGTGTTTCCGGGAGCGCCGCCGGGGATAAAGTTTGCGCTCGGCGAAAACCCCAAGCGCTCGCACTTTCCGCCCGTGCCCGGCCAGCCGCGCCGTTATCCTTCGACGCGCATGGGCGTCGAAGAGGTGATCCGCGACGCATTCGTCCGCGCGCGCGATTACAAAAAGAGCTGGGATGAATATCGCGCAGCCAACGCTCGCGGCGAAAGAAACCTGATCGCGCCCCGGCGCGACCTGCAGCTTGAGCCGCTTGTCGAAGTCCTCGAAGGCAAGCGATTTGTTCACGCTCACTCTTACCGCGCCGACGAGATTCTGATGCTCATCAATCTGGCGAACGAGTTCGGATTCAAAGTCAGGACTTTCCAGCACGCTCTGGAAGCCTACAAGGTCGCGCGCGAGATAGCGCAGCACGGCGCGGGCGCTTCGATCTTCACCGACAGCTGGGGCTACAAGGTCGAAGCCTTCGACGCTATCCCCTATAATGGCGCAATACTGACGCGCGCAGGCGTCAACGTCTCCGTCAACTCGGACTCGAACGAGCGCGCGCGCCGTCTCAACATAGACGCGGCCAAGCTGATGAAGTACGGCGACCTCACCGAAGAGGAAGCCTTGAAGACGATCACCATGAATCCCGCCTGGCAACTCGGCATAGAGGCGCGCGTCGGCTCCGTTGATGTCGGCAAGGATGCAGACCTCGTCGTCTGGAACGGTCACCCTTTCAGCGTCTACTCGCGCGTCGACACGACCTTCATCGACGGCGAAGTCTTCTTCGACCGTCAACAAGACCTCGCGCGCCGCGCGGAGCTTGAGCGCGAGCGCACCGCTCTTGAGCGCGCGGAAGTCAACCGCCCGCCCGCCAAAGGGGCTACGCCGCCCGCCGCGCCGCGCCCCGGTCGCAGAACGGGCGAGCTTGACGATGCGGAAAGAGACGGAGGTGGCAATCACTGATGAGAATACGAAATCAGCTCAGGACAATCACCTGCCTGTGTGTCGTCTGCGCTTCGTTGATCGGAGCTATCAACATCCGGGCACAGCGGGCGACGGCGCTCTCCCCCGTCGTGCAGCAGGCGGCGGGCACAAGGGGCGGAATCTTTGCCATTCGCAACGCGCGCATCTTTACCCTTAGCGGCCCGGAAATAGAGAACGGCACGATAGTCATACGCGACGGGAAGATAGAATCGGTCGGCGCGGGCGTCGCGGTTCCGGCGGGCGCGCAGGAGATAGACGCGCGCGGGCTCTCAGTTTATCCGGGGATGATCGACGCCGGCACGGCGCTCGGGCTACAGGAGATTGATCTAGGCGTGCCGGGCGGAGTGGACATCTCTGAAGTCGGCGAGATGAACCCGAACGCTTCGGCCATCAACGCCGTCAACCCGCACAGCGCCCATGTCAACGTCACGCGCGTCAACGGCATCACCAGCGTCGTGTCGCTTCCGCGCGGCGGGCTCATCTCGGGCCAAGCCGCCATCATCAATCTGGACGGCACGACGACGGGCGAAATGAGTGTCGTCCCGACGGCGGCGCTGGTCATCAACTTTCCGCGCGCCGCGACGAGCGACGGCGGAGGCTTCTTCGCCGCGCCGACGGACATTCCCATCACCGAGGCCCTCTCGACGCGCGACAAGCAGATTGATCGCCTGCGTAAGCTGCTGCGCGATGCCGAAGCTTACGGGCGGGCACAGGAGGCCTACGCCCGCGATCAAAAGCTTCCACGCCCCAGCCAGTCGGTCGTGCTCGCCTCGCTCGTGCCCTACGTGCGCGGCGAGCGCCCGGTAATTTTTCGCGCCGACCGCGAAAGCGAGATACGCGCCGCCGTGCGCTTCGCAGACGAGATGCGCCTCAAGCCCATCATCCTCGGCGGCGGCGAAGCGTGGAAAGCCACGGGCCTGTTGAAGGAGCGCAACGTCCCCGTGATTGTGACGAGCGTGCGCGATCTTCCGCCGCTTGAAGACGACTACTACGACGTTCTCTACACGAATCCGGCCAAGCTGCAACAGGCCGGAGTGCGCTTCTGCATCTCTTCGGGCGATACGGGGCCGGAGGTGCGCGATCTTCCCTATCACGCGGGCATGGCCGCCTCCTTCGGTCTGCCGCGCGACGAAGCGCTCAAAGCCGTGACCCTCTACCCGGCGCAGATCATGGGCGTCGCAGACCGCCTCGGCACAATCGAGCCGGGCAAGACGGCCAACCTCGCCATCACAGACGGCGACCTCCTCGACGCACGCACGCACATTCGCTATCTCTTCATCAACGGTCGGCAGCTCCCGCTCAACAGCCGCCACACGGAACTCTACGAGCAGTTCAAGGATAGAAGGTAAGAGCAAGGCGGAAGGCGGAAGGCGGAAGGCGGAAGGAAATGCTTGAATGCTTTTACTTCATCCTTCATCCTTCCGCCTTCATCCTTTCTATTCGTGCCTGACGGGGCCGAGGGTTTCGTCGAGCCAGTTGTTGAGGGTGGGCACGGCGATTTGCGGGGCGGGGATGTGGCCGCCTTCAAAGATGGTCAATCGCTTGGGCTCGCGGAGCATTTGATAGAGCGGCTCGGCTTCGGTCTTGAGCGGCGAGGCTTCGTCGTATCGTCCTTGCAGCATGAGCTTGGGCACTTTGATGAGCCCGACGAAGTTGATCGGATTGGCTGCGGGTATCCACTGCCCCATATATTTACGCAGGCCGCTCCCCTGAAAGATCACAGTCCTGTAGCGCGTCTCCACGGCGGGCAGGATGAGCTGGAAGTTGGCTGAGCTGGGCGCTAAGTAAGCCATCTTGCCGGAGTCTATGTCGCTTCGCATCTCAAGGTAGTCGAGGCCCCGGCGAACGTCCTTGATCATTTGTGCAGCCTTTTCGACAAACTCGATTGTCTCCGTCGCGGGCGACCTGTAATCGGGCGGCAGGTCGCGTTCGAGAAAACCCTTGAGGACAACGGTGAAGACGGCGCGCCCGGATTTGATGTGTGGGGCCAGATTGGCCTCTGTGGATTCCGTCAGAGTGCGCCCGCGATTAAAGACATCGCCCGCAGGCATGAAGTTGATGACCTGAAAAGGCCCGCGAAAATTTTTGGGGAGGTAGAGATAGGCCAGAGCACGCTCGCCGCCCGCGCCGTTGTAGGTGATCTTCTCGCGCCGCCACTCCTGCGTTTCTACGACATCGACGATCTGAGGATCGAGCGGAGTGCGCTCATACTCGTAATAGCGGAGCCATGATCTGACGCTCGCCTCGCTCGCCGCCCTATAGTTGGGGACTTCCTCTTCGAGCCTGATCTTCCGCGCGCCCTGATCGCTCACGGAGCCGGGAAGGTTCAGCACGCAGCGGAAACCGAGCTTATTGGAACTGTAAAAACCCGGATAAGCGCCGTAATATCCGAACAGGTAGAAGGGGTCTTCCCACGACCCGCCGCTCGTGATAAAGGCTTCCGAAGTTTCATTCAAACACCACTCGGCCACGTTGCCGGCCATGTTGAAAGCCCCGTAAGGACTCATCCCGAATTCCATGCTGTCAACCGGCAGCGTGCCGTGTCCCTTGAAGTTTGCGCGCGTGTCGTTTGACTCTCCCGTAATTCCCCACGGCATGGTCAGACCGGCAAAAGAGGCCTCGCCGTTGCGCGCAGCCTTCTCCCACTGAAAGATCGTCGGAAGCTGCTTGCCACGGAAGGCGGCGTAGGCCGCGGCCTCGTACCAGTTGATGTCCGTGACGGGATGGCGGGCCATGCCCTGCGGGTAATTCTGGCTCGACCAACTGCGTGGGCCTGGCAGCCCCGTGCGATCGACAAATTCACGCATCGCCTCTTCCCACGTCATCGTCCGTCCCTCTTTGATGAAAGGGTAGTTCCAGAATTGCTTCTTCAGATAACCGCCCGCGTTGATGAACTCCCTATACTCCTCGTTGCTGACCTCGTATTTGTCTATCAGGAAATCGTCGAGCCGCACGCGCTCGTCCGTCGGCCTTCTCCATGCGACGATGCGGTAATCGCCGCCGGGCACGAACACCATGCGCTCGGGCAATCTGGCGGCCTCGACCAGTTTCGTCTCGATTTTGAGCGGCGGCGGAATCAACAGGCTCGGCCCGTCCGTCCATAATGCGCCCGAGATCGTTCGCTCGACTTTAGCGTAGCCGTCGCGCTCAATGTACAGAATGTAGTCTCCGCGCGCGATGCGTAGATTATTGACGGGCGTAGTCCCGATCAATTGACGCGGCGGGAAATTGCCGGATTGATCGGGTGAAAAGCGTTTGAGGTAGACGCGCGCCCCGGCGGGCTCTGTCGAAACCGTCAGATTGTCGGCGATGGTGGGCATCAGGCGCATGATCGTCGGGTCGTCCGGCAGGTACTTCTGAGCTTCGAGGGCCAGATCATATGCCTCGAAATAGTTTTTCGCCTGCGCCAGCGCTTCTATGCGAGGCACGGTTTGCCTTGCCCGTCTCAGGTTCGCGTTGCGCCAGTAGAGCCAAGATGCGCCGCTCGCAAGCAGCAGCAGAAGCGCGACCGCCGCCAGCACACTCGCGCGCGCCATGCTCTGCTTCCGAAGAGGGGCAGCAACCTCTGTCGCTAAAGCCGTCGTCTCTCTATTGCGCCCGCCTTCTGTCGTCTCGGGACTGACGATGCGCGTTCTCCTCTCTTCGACCGGGAGCTCGGCGGCGACGGGCGGGATGATCTCAGTGGGCTGTGCTATTGATGACGGGGCGTCTTCTTCAATGACGGTTTCTACTGACGCCTGCCGGGACTCGCGACTGGCCGAGCGATGAACCCCTTTGCGTTGCAGCTTTGCCTCGAAGTCGAGCTCCTGCTTCAGGTTCTTTAAATCGATGAAGAAGTCCCTGGCCGTTTGATAACGCTCGTCCCGCTCTTTACAGAGGGCCTTGGTAACGATTCGCTCCAGCTCCGGGGGCACATCCCTTGAGTAGCGTGCGAGCGGCTGCTGCTCCTCGTCGCCCAGAATCGAAGCCGCGATCTCGCTCGTCGTCCCTCCTTCAAATGGCAGGCAGCCGGCGACCATCTCGTAGACCACACAGCCGAGGCTCCATATATCTGTTCGCTCGTCCACGTCGAGCCCGCGCGCCTGCTCCGGCGACATATAGCTGATCGTGCCCATCACCACGCCCGGGTCTGTATTGATCAGCATCTGCGTGTCTGCGTCCGTATCGAGCGAAGTGATCCTGCGCTCTGTCGCTTTGGCGAGGCCGAAGTCCAGCACTTTGACGTAGCCGTCCGTCCGCAGCATGATGTTTTCCGGCTTGATGTCGCGGTGCACTATGCCTGCCGCGTGCGCGGCGGTTAAAGCGCCCGCCGCCTGCACGGCTATGTCGAGCGCCTCCGTCAGCTTAATACGCTTGCTCCTGATGCGGTCGCGCAGCGTCGTGCCCTCTATCAGCTCGGTGGCGATGAAGTGACGGCCTTCGGATTCTCCGATCTCGTAAACCGTGATGATGTTCGGGTGGTTCAGGGCTGAGGCGGCGCAAGCCTCCTGTCGAAAGCGGCGCAGACGATTCTCGTCCTTAGTGAAATATGCGGGCAGCAGCTTGAGCGCGACCCTGCGCCCGAGGCGCGTGTCGAGCGCCAGATAGACTTCGCCCATCCCGCCGACGCCTATCTGCTCGATCACCCTGTAATTGTTAATGGACTTGCCCGCCGCCAGCTTCTCGCCCGTGTTCGCAAAGATGGGGGCCGCCGCCTCAATCGCCGGGGCATCGATCAACTGGCCTTCCTGCTCAAAGGCGGCGAGGAGCGTTTCGACTTCGCAGCGCAAGGGTTCGTCCTGCTCGCAGGCCGCGCGCAGGTAGGCGGCGCGCTCCTCGGCGGGGCGCTCAAGCGCTGCGTTGAAGATGCCGCTTATCTTTTGCCAGCGCTCATCCTTCATCCCATTGAGTCCTCTTGCCTGAGCTCGCGCGAGAGCCAGGCTCTAGCCATATTCCAATCACGCGTCACCGTGTTGGGCGAGATGCCGAGAACCTCCGCTATCTCGTCCGTGTTCAGCCCGCCGTAGAAGCGCAGCTCGACCACCTGCCCCCGTCGCGGGTCGATGGCGCTCAAGCGTTCCAGGGCTTCGTCCAGAGCGACCAACTCGTCGGCCCGCTCCTCGGAAACAATCGCTACTTCATCTAGCGATATTTTTCGAGCTTTTCCACCACGCTTGGCGCGGGCGGATTTGCGTGCGTGGTCGATCAGGATGCGCCGCATGGTCTGGGCGGCAATGGCGAAAAAGTGCGCGCGGTTCTGCCAGCGGACTTTCTTTTGATCTATGAGCCGCAGGTAGGCTTCGTTGACGAGCGCGGTGGTTTGCAGTGTGTGGCCGGGATTCTCCCGGTTCATGTATTGATGGGCGATGCGATGCAGCTCCTGCTCGATGAGGGGAATCAACTCGTTAAGCGCGGCTTGATTTCCATCGCTCCAATCGAGGAGCAGTCGGGTCATCTTTTCCGGCGAGTGTGAGGCCGTCATAACTTCCTAAGCCCCTCAAAGGTAAGAGAACGAAGCGATCCGCCGTCGGCGGCGCGGATTGTAGCACTTTTCCTCCCGACGATACGCTGGAAATTTCCGTGGCCGAAAAAAATTTCCGACCTGATGGTGGTTTTTTCGGTGTGCTGTCGCGTAGATGGGTGAAGCAGTAATCGAGACGGTTGGCGGCTCGAAACAGGCGAGCACACAAAGACCAACCGCAAACAGCGGGAACGGGCAGCTTCAACCACCGCACAGAAAAGAGTTTTTAGAAGGAGCCAGACATGAAAAAGCAGATTCTCAAATCCCTGACAATGATGAGCCTCGTCGCCCTCTTCACGCTCGTCGCAGCGGCAGGCCGCGCGCAGGCACAGTCGCGCAAAGAATACACGGCCAGTATCCCGTTCGCATTCACGGTCGGCAACGAGACGCTCCCGGCTGGTCAGTACACGATCACCAACGTCCAGACGGCGGACGGCACTGTGATGCTGCACGTCAGCGCCAAGGGCCGGGAAGGTGTGACGCGTTTGACCAACAGGGTACATGCCACTAATCCCAGACCGAAGAGTGTGCTGGTCTTCAATCGCTACGGTGAGCGCACTTTTCTGGCGGAGATGTGGAGCGCCGGAGAGAGCGAAGGACGCCAGCTTCCCAGGTCCAGAAGCGAGCGAGCCATCGAGAGCGAACTGGCGAGCAATCCCTCGCAGAGCCAGCCCGCCCCTGCGCGTCTCACCTCGACGGTAGAAATCGCCGTCCTCGCAAAATAAAGCTCGCGGGCCGGAGAGCCCGCAAGCAAGAGCCCCATAACCAGTAATCCTGAGCGCACGACACAAAACGGCAGCCCGAAGGCTTCACCTTCCTTCGAGCTGCCGTTTCTCTTTTGATCGATTCCCTGCCGGGCGCTCTACGATCCCGCTCGTTCGGAAATCTATCTCCCGGCCTTTAAGGTCTGGGGCTCGAAATGTAGTCCTGAAGCAGCCTCTGCGCTCTTTCTCCGGGGCTGATGACAGCGAGTTTTTTCGACCAGTCATAGCCGCTGAACACCCCCACCAGCTCCGCCCTGTCGTTATAAACGGGGCTCCCAGAGTAACCGTCGTGGCCGTCGATTTTCGCCCCGAGGTATTGCTGGCCGTGCATCATGTACGGCCCGGTGAAGATTCCCCGCCGGAACATCTTATTGCCGCGCGGTCTGGCGATGAGAAGGATGTTCTCGTCTTTGCTGAGGCTGGCCTGAAAGGCCGGGGCGCTGATTCCCTTTCGCAACTGGCACACGCGCAGCAGCGCCAGATCGGCCTCCTTATCCACCTTGATGACCGTCGCCTGACAGCCGTTGATGTGTACATCAACCTCAAGCTCATCCTTCGCGCCGAACCCGAGGACGACTCTCTTGGGCACGCTCAGGTCGCCTGAAACAACGTGATAGGCCGTCATCACCAATCCGTCGGCGACGAGAAAGCCCGTCGCGTAACCGTTCGGCCCCCAGTCAAGAAAAGAGATCGCGCGTTGCAGCGAATTCTGATTCTTCCTGGTGAACTTCAATTCCAGCGAGAGCGTGTAGTTGGATTGTTTCGCCATCAAGGGGGGCGTGTCGCCCGCCCCGCAGAGGGGCACAAGCGTCAGGAGCAATACGGCGACAAAAGCAAGGCTGCAAAGTTTCCTTTTCATCTTTGGGTTCTCCTCCCGGCAAGTGACGAGTTGCGGTGACAAGCGAACACGAACGGAGTGCCACTTAAGACTACAAGAGAGAGAGCGCCGGGCCATGTTCCGCATACTCTCCTGCGGGGGCGGCTCTCAGCTTTATTCTTCTGCGCGTTTTAAAACGGTAGAGCTTCGCGAGGCTGACAGAGAAGCTCTCATTGGTAGCAGACTGGCGAAGGTAAGTTATGCCTGTGCGGAGATGTTGTCAATAGTCAGGCAGGTCGGCGAAACAAGAATTTCGCAATCCGGCTGCAAGCTAAAAGCAACGTCGAAGCCCCTCAAGGGCATGTCATTTGCCAGTATCACTGTTAAGAAGGAGGTTCAGTATGAATTTAAATCACTTGCAGACCAAAATCGGGAGACTAATCCTGGCATCTTCTTTACTGTTCGGTATAGGTATGGCGTCAAGTGTGACGACGCAGGCGCAGTATCAGGATGATTACTGGCGTCAGCAGCGCCGCTACGAGCGCGAGCAGCAACGTCGCCAACGCCAGTACCAGCGCGAACAGATTCGCCGTCAGCGTCAAGCCAGCCGTTACGACAATTACGGTTATGGCAACAACGGTTACTACGGCAACAACGGCTACTATGGCAACAACGGCTACGGTGTCTCGAACCAGATCGTCCAGACGGCCCTGAACGCCGGCTACAACGAAGGCATCAAGGAAGGCCGCAACGACCGCAATCGCGGTCGGCAGTACGACTACGCCGACAGTAGCACCTATCGTAATGCTTCGAAGGACTACAACTCGCGTTACGGTAACCCGGACGTTTACCGCCAGTATTTCCGACAGGGATTCATCAACGGCTACACCGATGGCTACAGGGGTTACTAAAACCCTTTTGGCCCAAGCGAAGACTGTTAACAGGACAGGAGACCGCGCGGCCTCCTGTCCTTTGCTGTGTCAGCGCTCTGTAAGGTTTGTTATCAGCGCTCGACTAAAACTGATCCCGGCCCGCAATTCATCTCAGCTTTGGCCCTTCTCGGCAGCTTCGTCTGACTGAATAACGGCTGCCACCTCGTAAAAGTGCGGTTCAAAAGTGGCTAATTTCAGGACAGCCTGTACGTACGGTATGACGGAAGCGTTCTGCACAGCCTCATCGAACGCCTCACGACTTTGCCACTGAGAGTATGTCAGGACGTGCGTCCCGTCCATGCTCCTGTGAATGTTGATTGAGACAAAGCCCGGTTGCCTGCGTATGACCTCCCGGCCCGCGCGGTCGAGCAGGTCAATCAGTTGCTGTTGATCCTCGGGAGCAACGGTAAAGACCGTGACGGCAATGGTCAGTTGAGAGTTGGCGACAATTGTGGTCACTTCTGATTACCTTTCTTCCTACATGTCATACTGCGATGCTGAAGTTACGGCTTGCTATTGCCAGCGCTCCCTCCTCCTACGGGGCCGGGCGGATTGACCCTCGTACTGTTATTAACAGTTGCCGTATTTGAGTTCGACGCGCTGGTTCCGCCGATGCCCTGATTCTGTGGGCCACTGCCCGCCGAGCCTCCCGAATTGGTAGTAGTGGCCCCAGTGTTCGACGTGCCTTGATTGGCATTGCCAACCGAAGTCTGTGTGCCCGTTGAGCCGCAGCCGCTCAATGCGGCGGCGATGCTAAGTGACATCATAAGAAGTAGAACACGCCGCACCATCTCTCTCGCTTTTACAGACTCACGCATTATCCCTTCCCCCTTCTTCTTACTCGCTTGACTACAGCGCGATTCTGACACATCGAGAGAATAACAAAAAGGGCGGCGATGAGATGTTCCCTTCGCCTTTACGCTTACGGCCTTTTCGGTTCGGCTTTCTGTAAACGCTCACCCTTTGACGATCAGCTTATTCGGCGGCAGCATCGCGGGCAGCCCCTTGTGCTGCCAGCATCTACCCGTGCCACGCACGCGGCGCTGGCACGGCGTGCCTTTCTGCGTCCGTGCCCCGCAGATTGAGACTGTCTCGTTCGGGTCGGTCGGGCGTTCAGTAGCCGTTCCGTCCGGGCCATAGCCGGGCACGGACGTGGGAGCAGCAGCAGATGGCGGCTCGCTCTCTTCGTCCCGCGCTTGCGCTCCGGCTTTTGAAGCGCCTGTCGCGGGCGCTTCGGGAAACTGCCCGCGCTCGACGATGAGAGGAGGAGGCGCTGGACGAAGAGAGCGCCCGATGATAAGGCCAAGGCTAAAGAGCGCCACGACTGCCATCAGAGATGTAAGAATTTGTGATCTCCGAAAGCGTCTCGCGCACGCGGGACAGAAGCGGCGGCTCGTCCATAAGTGCCAGCGTGAACGCTCGACGCGCTCGCCACACTCAGCGCAGAAATTTGGTTTGTACATTGTGAGGTCTCCGTCGGTTTGTAAGCGCCCCGTCGGCTGTCGTGAAGTACAGCCTGCGCCTCGCTCGCTTTCCTTGCAGCGCGTCGCGCATCGGCGTTGGTTGCCGCGCATTATAGCCCCGGAACACGTTTCATTAATAGCCCCTCGTGGCGTTGCGCGCGCGGCACATGTTGCACGTATAAAACAGGCGTGTTATAGTCGTTCGTACTCCCGAAAAGTTCAAGCGTCCGCGCCGACGTGTGCCTGCCCGTAAGCTGTGGGCAAGCGGGAGCGTTTGCCGGGACGGCGGGAGACGAGTCCGATGGGCCTGAGGCTCTACTGCAATCGCTATGCGCATTTCAAAGACCCGCTGGTCTGCTCCGTGGTCTGCCCGTATCGCACCCGTTGCCAGGACTTCGCGCTTTTTTATGACGCGCGCCGTGGCGAGATAGACACACTCGTCGAACAATATTTCGCGGCGCAGGCCCAAGCGCCGCCCACGCGCACACGCACGCTTGTGTCCGCCGCTTCGCCGGCAGAGATGCGCGCGCTCATCAAACTGGAGGTCAAGAGAGAGATGCCCGAGACAACCTACATCTGGATTGGAAAAGACGATCAGGCCGAATTGCTCGATCTGGAAGAGATCATTCGTCGCGCCGAGCGTGGCGCGAAGGCAAAGAATATTTACAAGGTGGCGCAGGAGATGGAGTTGCGTTTTCAGCTTGTGCCTCGCAAGCGCATCGACAAGGCGAAACGCGTCGTCGCCGCTGAGGCCGAGCGCGCCGCTGCCCGCCGCTCCTCGCGCCTGCGGCCCGTCGCCGTCGAGACGCCCGCACAGCCGCTCTCAGCCGTTCCGGCGGGTACTGCTCAGCCCGCACAGACGCCGACGGCGCGCCGCACACGCACGCGCACGGCGAAAGCAGCCGGTGAAAGATAAAAGCGGCGGATAAAGGGCCGTTCAGGTAGCAGGCGCTTTTGGCCCATCGTCCATCTGCGCGCAGTCAACGCCCGCCGCCTTTTGTCGTCATCTTTACAGGCTTTTCACTCATTGCCAAAGCAACTCTCGGCCCCCTTGCGGCGTCCGACATTGGCGCATGCGTTGGAGGTCGCCACAGCTTGCCAAAGCCCGGCGACGCCGTGCATACTCGCATCAAGAGTTTCAAGAGTTGTAGCCCTGAGCAATGATCTATTCACGTTTACTTTTCCGACACCACTTCAGACATATAGCATTCATCGCGCTCGTGCTCGTGCTTCTGTGCGCGTCTCTTGAGCGGCCCGTCCGCGCGCAGGATGACCCGGACGTGGTGCGCGTCGAAACCAATCTGGTGCAGCTCAACGTCGGCGTCGTAGACCGCAAGGGACGCGCCGTCACCAATCTTTCGCGCAATGATTTCATCGTCTACGAAGACGACGTGCGCCAGCCGATTGTCAGCTTCGAGCCCGCGACCGCTCCCTTCAGCCTTGTCCTTTTGCTCGACATGTCGGGCTCGACGCTCAACTTTCGCCCGACGCTCAAGCAGGCGGCGCTGCGTTTTATAGATGCGCTCGGGCCGGAAGACCGCGTGGCCGTCATAGCCTTCAATGCGAAGGTCGACATGCTGACGAAATTTACTTCGGACAGGCGAAAGATCGCCGACGCCATCTCTTACGCCGACGGCAAAGGCGAGACGCACTTCTATCAGGCGCTCAGACGCTCGCTCGAAGAACTAGCGAAAGAGGGGCAGCGGCGCAAGGCCATCGTCGTCTTGAGCGACGGGCTGGACACGGAGATGCGTAATATGGATCGTGTCTCTGCCGGGAACGCCCGGACAAACGAGGAAGCCGTCGCCTCCATCCAACCCGAAGCGAGCGCCCCGCTCAACACCGTACTCAACGCGGCTGACCGCCAGGGCGTGACGGTCTATCCGCTGGCGCTACCCTCTGGCGACCCCAAGCGCTTAGTCTTCCCCGACCCAAAGCTAATCGCCATCTACACCTCTGCGCGCACACGCATGCAAGCGCTCGCCGACCGCACCGGCGGACAGCTCAACGAGATCAAGCGACTGGAAGACATGGGCTTTCTCTACGCGGAGGTGGCGGCCAATCTACGCACGCTCTACAGCGTCGGCTACCAGCCTTCGGGCACGCGCACACGCGACGGGCGCTGGCGCAAAATCCGCATCGAAGTCGCCCGCCCCGAACTCATCGCCCGCACACGCCCCGGCTACTACGCCATCAATCAAAGGCCATAAAGAGCCGCTTTCAAACCGCCAGCGCACTCGCTTGACACTCTCTCAAGCCCTACGTATATTCTTTTACATAAGACGCACCCGTAGCTCAGTTGGATAGAGTACTTGACTACGAATCAAGGGGTCGGAAGTTCGAGTCTTCCCGGGTGCATCATGTATCTCAAAGAGGCTGCCATGATGGCAGCCTCTTTTAATTCAATCTTCTATTTGCATGGTAGGATTCACACATGAAAATAGAACCTGCAATTCCTCACAGTTCAGATTATAAAATCTGTTCCAAGTGTAAAGTCAGCAAGCTCGTCAGTGAGTTTAATTTTAGACACACTGCAACCGGCGCACGTAATTCCTATTGTAAAGACTGTGGCAATAACCTGACTCGCAGTCACTACAAAAACAATAAGCGTCAGTATCTTGATCGCAATATTCGCTCTTACAAGAAGCGCAGAGAATTGGCGCGGCAAATAAAATCACGCCCCTGTGCTGACTGCGGCGTTCAATATCCCTTCTACGTCATGGACTTTGATCATAGAGCAAGTGAGATTAAAGAATATGAGCTAAACCGCATTGACCGAATGACGACACGGGCTCTCTTGCGTGAGATTGCAAAGTGCGATGTTGTCTGTGCAAATTGCCATAGAGAGCGCACGCATCAACGACTGATGGAATCACTAAGCAGAAAAAAGTTACTGTAGATACACATCGGATTCTAACTTGCCGGATGCATCACTAAATTTAAGTGATTACGAGGACTCGTTCAGAATCTTCAGGATTAGCCATTGCGGTTAGCTCCGGTGGGGGAATAAGCGAAGACGTAATTTAGATCATTCTACTTTATTTACGTGCTTTATAAGGAGTAATTCATCCATAATTGTAATTAGGCGAACTCCTGCTTCAATAGAAGCATTAACAAATCGGGATACAATTGCACCATTAAGGGGTACGTTGTCGCCTAAATTAAGGCTTGTATTTATTTTCCTGATAAACTTCTTATCTACAACACCACTTCTATGTAGGATGAGATGTCGTGTCGCTTCTAATTCACAAAGGTCTTTACCGATAAAGACGGTTTCTATATCCTTAAAGTTTCCGAAGGCGGCAAGATAAGCATTCTGTATTCCCTCAAGAATCGAGAACTTAAACTTCTCTTTTAAGAGATCGCCCATGTGCTCCCTAAGATCAAACCCATAACGGGCTATATCATCAACAGAGAATCTTCTATCTAATAACCCGCCTCCTTTTTCATCCTTTAATCTGCCTGCATTATTAACGGCTCGATGTGCAAACTTCGGCTGCGTATTAAGCACAATAAACCACATATCAGAAGCTAAAGTCTCGAATGCGCTCCAAGCTGAAGTTGTGGCAGCAGCCAAGAAAGATCGTAACGAATCCCGAATTTCTTGGCGTGCTACAATAAGATCAACTAAATCCTTTCTTGCTAGGTCGGGAACATTCTTTAGAATTTTATCTTGATGTTGCTCAAATAAACGTGCAAATTCGTTCGTCAGTTCGGCGACAAGTTCTTGTTGCGTTTTATTTTTCCAATCTTGAATCTTGGCTGCGTCTGTAAAGTATATAAAATAGGTAAATGCCTGTAACTGCATCTTGCCATAAGCCAAAAGCGTTTCCGGCAAATTGAGAAGATGCGATATATCAGATATGTTCTTTGCAAAAGCAGTAGCAACTAGAAGCAACTGTGGTGATTTAATTTTAGAGACACACTCACTTGTCATTGCTTGTTCTATAGCAATGCCACTGAGTAATGATTCAGAGCCTTCAGAACCGGTCGCCTCATCCATTCGGCACTTCTTACCCTTCTTACTCAACTTTGAACTCTCAGCTTTAATCTTCGGCGGTCCACGCTGTTTATGATCTTGCGCCACATCGAATCTTCTTTATCAATAACGTGAGTACTTCCCAAGCAATCAACAAAAGAACCATATTATCGGCCTTTTATAAAGTCAATTTTTATTTGATTGAAGGATTAAGTCCCGATTGTAGGGTTCGTAGGGCTGATTGCAGGTGCAGAAGTGCTATCCGCATGTACACAAGTGTCATCTTGACCGACATAAGTGTTATCTGCATGTGCAAGGGTTTGATTTACGTGTGCATGGGTCTCATCTGTATGTGCATGAGTGTCATCTACGTGGAGATGGGTCTCATCTGCGTGTATGTGGGTGTGGAATGCAGGGGTAGGAGTGTGGAATGCGGGCGTGGGGGTGTGGGGCGCATGTTGTTCAGTGGGGATTGCGGAGTTTGAGAAAGTGGTTGCTGGGGATGGGAAAAGGGATATAATCCGCGCGCTCAGGACAGACGGCGCGCGTGGGCGCTCACCTCTGGCAAATATGCGCCGCGCAGGGCCGTTTCCTTCAACCCACCGGAAGGAATTACCTCGCTCCTTCCTTAACCTCAGAATCGGAGGAAAGAAAATGAATGATCAGCAGAGACGCAATCAGGAGCGTTTTGTGCGCGTGCGCGATTATGTCGAGAGCATGCCGGAACAGTTTCCGGCGGGGAGCCGGGGTGCGCTCGCGCTCACCGGCATCAAGAGCGCGATCACCGAGGCCGAAGGACTGGACGCCGAGCGTGTCAGCAATGCGAACACGGCGCGGCAGGGTACGAGCCAGCGCAGAGAGACGCGCGCCGCCTTGCGCTCACAAATCACGGTCATTAACGAGACGGCGCGTGCCATAGGCATTGACCACCCGGAAGTCAGAGATAAGTTTCGCACCTCGACAGGTCGCCTCAACGACCAAGACCTGCTCGCCCTCGCGCGTTCTGTCATCGCGGAAGCGACCCCATTCAAGCCGCTCTTTCTGGAATACGACATGCCCGCAGACTTTCTTGAGGCGCTGGCGGCTGCCATAGATAAATTCGAGGATGCCGTCAATCGTCAAAACACCGGCGCAGGCGGACGCAGCCAGGCGCGCACAGGCGTAGACGCCGCGCATCGCCGCGCCGAGGATGAACTTGATAAGCTCAACGCCGCGATGCGTAACAGGTATCGTGATGACCCTGCGACGCTCGCTGCCTGGGATAATGCACGCAGCAAAGAGGCGCAGCCACGCACGCGGCGCAACGCAGGACAAAACAACACGCCAGCAACACCGCAAACTTAAATTGAATCCGTGAAAGCCATGGTTGCAAGTTAGAATCTTGCCGGGTGCATCATGTATCTCAAAGAGGCTGCTATGATGGCAGCCTTTTTTAATTCAAATGAAGAGAGCCTCGCGTTGGGTGTGCACGCGAGGCTCTCTTTTGCTCATCCCCTGCTCTTTAGAAGTTGAACTTGAGGGCCAGTTGAACCTGACGTGGGTCGCCGACGCCCTGTCGCAGAAAGCCGTCGAAGTTGAAGAGGCCGGGTGTGACGAGGGGGTTGATGTTGTTGGCGTTGTTGAAGGTATTGAACATCTCGACGATGGGGACGAGCGCGTAGCGGTCGCCGAACCTGAAGGGACGCGAGAGTCGCCAGTCGAAGGAGAAGAACTCATTATCCTTTCGCAGGTGGTTGCGCCCGCAGTCTAGGCCTGCCACCACGCGTGTGCGCGAGTTGGTAGGGCTACAGGGAGCGCCCGAGCCGTCGCCCAAAGGGTTGGTGGTGATGGGCTGGGCCGAGCGCGCCTGTAGACGAAGATTTGCCTGCAAGCTCCAGGGCAGTTCCATGTAGGTGTAGAAGTTGAATTTGTGGCGTATGTCGCGGTCGGCGAGCGCATAGTCGCGCGAAAGGTCGAAGCGATTGAAGGAGCGGTCTGTGAACGGGTCGCGCTCGTTCGAGTCGTCGTCCAAATCTTTAGAGAAGACATAGTTGCCTTCCAGTTGAAAGCCGCGGCTGAAGCGTTTTCTAATCCCGGCTGTAAAGCCCCTGTAGAGCGATTTGCCGACGCTTGAGGCGACCATCACCTCGCCCAGTTGCGGGCTGAAGGAGCTCGGCCCGGTGTAGACGACAGTGTCGGCGTTCGCGGGCAAGACGACGGGGAACGAGCCGTTGTTCATGTTCAGGAAGCGGGTGAGATGCACGCCCTTCGACCACGTGAAGTCGAGGTACATGGCCCAGTTGGGGAAAAGCTCCTGCTCGTAGCCGATGTTGGTCGTGTAGATGCGCGGGTTGGCGTAGTCGCGGCTGAAGACTCTGACGCCCGTAAAGAGCGGGAAAGTTCCGGCGGGGACGGGCGCTGGCGTGACGAGTCCGGGCCAGACCGGCGCAGGCCCAAAGCCCAAGCCTATGTTGGTGGTGTTGGAGAAGATGGTCTGCTGCTGGACGCCGTTGGTGGTGATCGAGCCGACCTGCGTGAGCATGTTCTGGCGGGCGTTGTAGATTCCCCAGCTCCCGCGCAGCACAGACCTGCCGTTGCTGAACAAATCCCAGGCGAAGCCAAGGCGCGGCTGAAACATCTTCTTCTGATTGTGCAGCGTGCCGTCCGAAGGGAAGGCAGGGTTGTTGAGAAACTGCCCGTAGGCCGTCTCCGAAGGCGGCACGACGGGGTCTGGGAAAATCTGCGCTTCCCAGCGCACGCCGTAGTTCAGGTTAAAGTTAGACCTGATCTGCCACTTGTCCTGAATGAAGAGGGCGAGGTCTTCGTTCTTGATGTCGGACGCGCCGGCGGCGTCCGTGGCGAGGCCCTGGAGGCCAGCGCCCTGCAGGTATAAAAGCAGCGGGCCGCCGGTCTTCGTCGCGCCCGCCGGACAGGGGGCTGAAGCATCCACGTAAGTACCGTCGGAGCAGGCGGAGGTGCGTGGGCCAAAGCCGGGGCCGAGCGCCGCGGGCGAGGCGTAGCGCAGAAAGCCCGTCACGCTGTCGAAGATGTAGCGCCCCTGAAAGAAGCCGCGAAAGACCTGCGAGTTGTCCGTGTGAATCCATTCGCCGCCGAATTTTACGGTGTGGTTGCCGCTCACGATGGCGAAGTTGTCCTTGGCCTGCGTGCGCCAGATCAGCTCGTCGACGTTCGGGCCGAGGAAGAAGGGATGACCGAAGCGGAAGGTCGTGCCGAACCCCATAGCCGTGTCGGCGGGAATATTGGACTCGACGGCAGAGCGCGGCCTGAGCTCGCGCGAGTAGGTGAAGTGAGCCTCGTTGACGCGGGTGGGAGAGACGGTGCTGAAAAGATTGATGTTGACGACGTTGATATTCGACGGCCCCTCTATGCCGTTGGCCGAGTTGCCGTAGGTCGAGACATCGAAGGTCTGATTGACGTTTCTCGAATAGTCGTAGTTGTAAGAGACGGCCAGCTTGTTCGCCGCCGATAGATTCCAGTCCAGTTTGCCAAGCAGTGCCGAGTTGCGAATGGGGCGCTGGATGGGCAGACCTTCCTCCTGCTGCCGGGTCGTGCGGAAGAAGTTGAGGAGCGCGAGGCGCTGGCAGTCCGTATTGGAGTTAATGAGCCCCTCGTTAGCCAAGATGGTCGGCGTCGCCAGCGGGCAGGCCGCCTGCCCGACCTGCTCGCTCAGGTTGGCGCGCGTCAGATTTTCCCTGATCTGCTCGAATGCCCCGAAGAAGAAGACGCGGTCTCTGCTGATTGGCCCGCCGATAGTTCCGCCGAACTGCTCGCGGTGGAAACCCGTGAGCGGCCTGCCGTCGGAGGTGTTGGAAGCGAGCGCGCGGAGTCTTTGAAAGTGGAAAAGATTGCCGTGGAACTCGTTCGTGCCTGACTTGGTAATGACGTTGATGACGCCGCCAGCCGTGCGCCCGAACTCCGCGCTCGCACCCGTGGCGACGACCTGAAACTCCTGCACGGCTTCGAGCGGAATGTCTATCGCCGCGCGCTGCCCCCCGGCCTGCTCGCCGAAAAACCCGTTGTTGTAGTCGCCGCCGTCCAAGCTGATGTTATTGAAGACGCCGCGCTGCCCGGCGAAGGTAATCTCATCACCGTCCGGCCCCTGCACGACCGAGACGCCGGGCGTGAGCGTCAACAGGTCTTCAAACTTTCTGCCGAGCACCGGAAGGTTGTTGACGGCCCTTTCATTTAAGGTCGTGCTCGATTCCGTCTTGATCGTGTCGATGGTGGGGATGGCTGAGACCGTGACGCGCTCCTCCACGTCCGACACCTTCATGCTCAGGCTCAGAGAGATGGCCTGTCCGACCGTGAGGGGGAAACGCTCCTGCACGAGCGTGGCGAAGCCCTGCTTCGAGGCAGTCAGGGAGTAGTCGCCCGGCGGCAGTTGTAAGAAGACGAATCGCCCGTCCTCGCTCGTCGTTAAAGTCTTGACGAAGTTGGTTCCGAGATTCTTCACTTCGACGCTCACCCCGGGGACGACAGCGCCCGCCTGATCCACGACCGAGCCCTCTATCACGCCTGTCGTGATTTGCGTTTGCCCGAAGGCCACGGGCACGAGCGTCAACAGGGCAAGCAGACAAAGACCGCACCCTCTGCTCCACACCGCGATGCCATGAAGTAAGCTGCTCAGCATAGTCTTCTCCTCTTACCTGCTTGGTTCAGGCGGGTTTCCGCCCGGATGTAATTTGATTGCGATGCGCCGCGCAGGCCCGTCAGTGTGGCCGCGCCTGCGCGTCGTCACTTCGGCGCGGTCATTAATAGACTAAAGAAAGCTTTGTGCGAGGATGACGATCAAGCCCTTGATAATTTGAACATCAGGAAAGCGAATGAACGAGGTGCATCTTAGAAAGAGTCCCCGGCCCGTGTCAACATTCATCTGTAAGCTGTAGAGGTTCAGTTAACGGGCGGAAGAATCTAACAGGGATAGAGAGGATGAACAGGATAAAGAAACCGCTTTGAAGCATTCACATCTCAATGCTTTCTGCTTTTATCCTGACCCGCTCTGTCCATCGCTGTTAATTTCCTTCTCAAAAATTGTTCTTCCCGCATGGCAGAGAGTCGAAGCGCGCCTTGACTCGTTCATAGAGGGGATCGCAGATTTCCGTAAGCTGTGGGCCAATCCACAGGGGGACGCCCGCACCATTGCCGTAGTAGTCGGGCAGATGCGCGAGCAAAGGCCCTGCGCCTCCTTCCGGGTCAGTAGTGCCGAAGACGACGCGCCCGAAGCCGTGCAGCAGGAGCGCTCCCATGCACATCACACAGGGCTCAAGCGTGGTGTAGCAGGTCATCTCGCGGCACACCGGCCAGAGGTCTGCCGGGACACGCCTGATGGCTTCCATCTCGGCGTGACGGCCCGGATCATATTGCGGCAAGAGCAGGCCATTGCCGGCTTCCGCGATGATTTCCGTTCCGAGGGTAATGACAGCGCCGATGGGCAGATTGCCCCGGCGCTCCGCTTCGAGGGCGAGTTGGACGGCGCGGCGAAGGTGCTCTATATCCTGTGCGGTCGCCGCCGTAGCGTTACGGGATGATTCGTTCATAAGGGCTCGAAAAAAATTTGAGCGGCCAGGGTCTCCCCATGAGAGCGTGCTGGCTTGCCAATATAGCAGAGTAGCCATTGACACGCCGCGAAGATTTGGCATAGAACAATCGGCCTTATCAATGTTCGGGCAAAAGAGGATGGGATAGCTGCGGATAATGGCGGGCCTCACGATCATCGTGCTGGTGGACGGCGAAGAGATTTATTCCGGCACAGGTCTCTTGCTGGAAAAGCGCGGCTATAGAGTGGTCGAGGCGGTCACTGACGCGAAGGCTGTGGAGATCGTCAGGCGCGAGCGGCCCGACATGCTGCTTATGGATACGGACCTGCCGCCCGCCAAAAGCCTCGTCGTCGCACGCGGCCTCAGGGAAAGGGCCGGCCTGCACGACTTGACGATCATCGTCGTCACCTCGCAAAAGATGCCGCGCCTGATCGGAGACTCAGCCGCCGTCGGCCACAACGATTACGTCGTCCGTCAGGGTGATTTCGAGCAGCTGAAAAAAATTCTCAACCACCTCTCTCTGGAAACATCTTCGCTGGTGGCGACCGAGACGGGCGGCGAGTAAAAGTCCCTCAAAGGGAAAGCCCCGGCGGCTTACCGCTTCCGGGGCTTCACTGTTTCTGACGCGAATAAAATCTACTGGCGTGAGAACTCTGCGTTGATGCGCTCGCGTATCTGCGGCGCGGTGAGCCCCTGCTCTTTTTGCAGACGATAGGCGAGGAGCGCCTCGTTGACGCACGTGGCGCAACTGGCCGAGTGGTCTGTTTCGTAGCAACTGTGCAGGCTCTTATGGCCGAACGTTTCGTCGCAGTAGCAATAACAGGGAAGCTGTGCCAGAGTCTGCGGAATCTCCTGCGCCACCTTGTACGCGAGCCTCGCCTGCCCGAAGAACCTCTCGGGCGGGAGCGTGGGCGGCAACTGGCCCATGCTCCTGACATCCTCATAGTGGGCCGGCACGCGCCCCACAGGATTGGCCGCTGTCGGCGGCGGCGCGGATGAACTGCTGCGGCTGACCGGTCTGTCGTAGCCGCCCCGCTGGCTGAGGATTACGAGCGCAAGAGCAGCCGCCACGACGACAGATATAATCAAAATCTTTTTCATTAAAGCCACGATCTCCTACGAACCGGCGCTATCTGGTTTTAGCGTGCATCCTTCGACGCTCACTGAATTTTATCGTTTAAGCCCCGCTTTGGCGAGCGACGGCAGCATACTCTTCAACACGTTTTTGAGAATGGCTCGCGAGGCATGACGATACGGCGAGGCTTATCCTTCGCCTTCGTCCAGAGCGCCGGGTGTTCCTGCCAGAGGGCCGTGCGCGCGCGGGTGGCAGCGGTCGTAGGTGTCGCGCATGTGCCGGTCTGTGATGTGCGTGTATATCTGCGTGGTGGAGATGTCGCTGTGGCCCAGGAGCGCCTGAACGGAGCGCGAGTCTGCCCCGCGCTGCAAAAGATGCGTGGCGAAGCTGTGGCGCAGAGTATGCGGCGAGATATTGCTGAGGCTCGCATGGGCCGCATGGCGCTTGATCATGGCCCAGGCGTTCTGGCGCGTGAGCCCAAGGCCTGTGCTGCTCAGAAACAGTCGTGCGGTCGCGCCGCGGCCAGCACGCGTGCGTGCGGCGATGTAACGCTCAAGCCAGC
This sequence comes from Pyrinomonadaceae bacterium, assembly GCA_036389675.1. Classification (GTDB taxonomy): domain Bacteria; phylum Acidobacteriota; class Blastocatellia; order Pyrinomonadales; family Pyrinomonadaceae; genus DASQYE01. The sequence continues at coordinate 397,332 of DASVWI010000019.1, read as the reverse complement.
GGGTCGCGCTCTTGCCGATAGGGATACGCCGCTCTTTGCTGCCCTTGCCGTGACAGACGATGGTTCCGCCGTCGAGGTCAAGGTCTGCGAGCTTCAGCGATACGAGTTCGGAAACGCGCAGGCCCGTGGCATACATCACTTCGAGCATGGCGCGGTCGCGCAGGCCCTCCGCCGTCTGTACGTCCGGCGCTCGAAGCAGGCGCTCCATCTCGTCTTCGGTGAGGAATCTGGGCAGGTGCGCGCCCCTTTGCGGCGTCGAGAGGTCTTCCGCCGGGTGAGTCTTGATATGGCCGTCGAGCATCAGGAAACGAAAGAGCCCGCGCGCCGCGCTGACCGCGCGCGAGACGGTCGAGGGCGACAGACCTTCGCGCGAAAGCTGCGCGATCCAGCCCCTTAAATCTTCGCGCGTCAGTTCTTCGACGGGCTTGCCGCGCTTCTCTGCCCATGCCACCAGCCGCAGCAGATCGCGCCTGTAGCCTTCAAGAGAATTTACCGAAAGGCCCTTTTCGACCTGTATGTAAGCGAGATATTCGCGCAGCAGATCACGCCTGTGCGGTCTTTCCAAGAGCCTCCTCCGTTTCCGCGTGTGCCGCCTCGCGCCGCCCTCTAAGGTAAAACGTATAGCCGAACCAGAGACCGTAGAAGAAGACCAGCATGACGCCCGCGCTGAGGATTCCTGCCAGCGCCGACTGCATGACCTTGCGGACGACTACGAAGAGGTCTCCGCACATCCCCAGAGCGAGCGGCACCATCGCTATCAGAAGCATGCGGCTGGCAAACCTGTGAAAGTGTTCCGTCTGTTCGCCCCGCTCGACGATGCGATGATAGGCCGCAGGCGTCATGAGGAAGATGACGCTCAGGGCGATCACGGCGAGGCTCGCCAGATGCACATACTTTGAGGAGGCGGGCAGCTTCTCGAACCCCTCCATGAGCATCGTGACGAACTGGAAGCCGAGGAGCGCCTGCGCGCCCGGCAGCACGACCCTCATCTCCGTCAACGCCTGATCTATCTTGTCTTTCACCTTCGTGCCGCCAGACTCTTTGTCTTCCCTTTCGGATTCCATCTGCTTCTCCCTGATCTCGGGCTCGCGCTCTCCCCTTCGGAGCATCCCCAGGCCATACCAGAAATAGAGCGCCACGAGAGTCGTCGCCGCGCCCGCGATAATGCCAGCGCCGCGCCCGAACAACAGCCCCGCAGCAACGTATAGATCAAGCCCAAGCCCCAGCGCGAAGGGCATCAGCGCCAGCCCCATCACATTAGACGTGAACCGGTGTACATCCTCCGTGTCTTCCCCTTCTTCGACGATGCGATGGTATGCGCCGGTCGCCATGATCAAAGCGACGGCGATCAGCATCAGGTAGAGCCCGCATAATTTTAGATACTGTGAGGAGAGAGGCAGTTTCTGGAAGACCGGCTCGAAGACGGAGCGGTACTGGAAACCCAGCAGAACCTGAGCGCCGAGGATGAGCATGCGACCCTCGTTGAGCGCAGTCTTAATCTTATTCCTGAGCTTCGCCACGTTAACCCCCCGGATGTTCGCGCTCCGCCCTCTCAGCGTTCAGCCGCGAATTATACTCTCACACGAAATCTTCACAAGCATAAAAAGAGCGCGGGCTCTGATTAGAGCGTTCTGAAAAGCTACTCTTAACGCGGACGGGGGCGAGCAGAAGGTGGCCCACGGCTGATGCGATGGGCCACCTTCTGCTCGCCCCCGCCGGGGCTTGTTCTTCGACGCTTGTCTCAAACCATTGACGATTGATCTTTCAGCCCCCGAGGCTTGGTCATCAATTCTCCGCTTCTCTCATCGGAACGGCGACGGCGGGCACGAGCGGCGCGGCGTATGGAGTTTGCGGGCATACGACCTCCCTGAGCCCCGTGGTATTTCCTTCGATGGCGCGCAGCGCCCGCGAGCGCGATAGATTCCAGGTTCTCCAATCCCCGCGCGCCAGCTCGTCGTATCGCCTGAGCAGGGAAGTCGTGGCGACGCACTGCTCGTAATGGTTCATCGCCGGCAGAGCTTCTACGAGCGACGGCACGGCGTCGGCGCTGAGCGACGAGACATAGGCGGCGTCGAAGCCGCGACCGGCGCGCACCTGACTGACGTTGACGCGAACGATGAGCGCGTCGGGATTGATGACGTGCAGCACGCCGACCATCAGGAAAGCCGCGACCAGCGCGCCGTACATAAAGCGCGCGCGCTCCCCGCGCAAGACCGTCAGCACAAACCAGACGAAGACCAGCGCCAGCCATCCCATGAAAGCGGTCGTGTAGATGCGTAGCTCCGTCAGGCCGTACTGGCTCTGGTAGAGACGCATACGCCCGACCGCCGACGCCATGATGACGAAGAGCAGGACCAGTTGTATGCTCGCCAGCACGCGAAAGGTGCGCTCGTGTGCCGGATTATCCTTACGCAGAATCCAGTGTGCTGCGAGCAGGAGCGGCAGCACCAGCGCCGCCACCGTCACCAGCTCGAAGAAGCCGCGCCGCGCATACTCCGCATAGGTCAGGCCCGTCGTCACCTGCACCAGCGCCGCGCCGCCGAAGAAGTACCTGATCTGCACGACGACGAAAGAAAGGAAAAGCAGGTTGAGGAGGCCGAGCACGACGCCCAGCTCGACAATCCCCATCCGTAGAGCTTGCGCGGCTGGCAGCACCTTTTCCTTCGCCACCTCTTTCGCCTCATTGCCCGTCGAGCCGACGGCGGCGGCGGCGGGCGTGTCCAGCCCCAGCGAGATGGGCGTCTGGTTGTTAATCCACCATCCTTCTTTCCCCAGCACTACGCCGCGCAGGTATCCACCGGCAAACCACGTAAAAAAGATGACGAGGAACAGGTGCGTAAACAGCCTATCGAAGTTGATGTGAAGGACGTTATTAACGAGCCCCTCGAAGACGGCATCCGCCGCCATGAAAAGGAGGCCGAAGACGGTGAGCAGCGGAAGTGCTATGATCAGCCCGCGCAGGACTGCCAGCGCATGACGCGACCACCCGCCCTGCGGTATCTCCTTCCAACGCACGTCCGTCAGCACCAGAGGAAAGAAGGCGAAGAGCGTGTTGAAGCCCACCGCCGTCATCCCCAGCGCATACTCCATCACGCCCGCCAGGCGAATGTTACCGCCCTTCGCGCGCCATGCCACCAGCCCGAGCGCCAAAAGCAGAGACAGTATGTCCAGAGACTTCAACGTCTGCGAATCACGCCAGACGAAAGCCGCCGCGAAAAAGAGCACGGGCAGAATCAGCCAGCGCCCCTGCTCTCTGTACAGTTGGCTGCGCCAGCGCGCTGTCAGGGCGACCACGGCCAGCCCAAGGGCCAGTGCCCACAGCAGCACGTTGATGCCCCACGGCGTCGCGCGCAACAGCACATCCCCCAACACACCCAACAGCAATGCCGCCTCGATACAATCGAGACCCTTTTTCGTTCTTTCGTTCATGAGCGAACCTCTTTCGTGCCCTACGATAGGTCAAATCAATCTTCATTCGCCAACGGGCTGCCACGGCCCTTATAGGGTAGTAGCCACGGTCTCACCCCGCATGACGTTGCGCGTGCCGCTTATTGCAAAGACCTTTACCCCGCAAAGAAGCGGCGCAAAAAAAGGGACGCCCTTCTTTCAGCGCGGACGCATAGTCTGAATCAGAGCCTCCATGTGATCCAGATAGCGTTCGAGCGCCCGGCGTCCGGCGGTCGTCAGGCGATACTCTGTTTTCGGCGTGCGCCCGTCGAAGAATTTATTGCAGGTGATGTACTCCGCCTCCTCAAGCTTACGCGCATGCACGCTCAGGTTGCCGTCCGTCGTCTTGAGCAGCTCCTTTAGATCATTAAAGGTGAGCGACTCGTTGACGGCCAGCGCGCTCACGATTCCGAGTCGCAGGCGCTCGTGAATCAGACGGTCGAGCGCGTGCGGCGTCTCCGCATCCGGCGCTTCCCCGCGCACGCTTCTCAAGTCGCGCGCCTCCCCGCGCTTTTTATGTTCCTGTTTTCTCAGAGCGTTCTGTTTAGCCACCGTGCCTCCTCGCGATGATAATGCCGAAAAGGATATGCAGCCCGCCGAATCCGGCGGCCATCAGGTAGTTGGCCCATGCCCCCGGACAGAAAAGCGCAAAGACGCCGAACAACATAAAGCATAGGCCCATGACGGGCACTATCCTGACGGAGAAAGCGCCGCCCGTCACGATGCCCGTCCCGTACAGCAGAAGCCACACGCCGGGAATCGTATCCACCAGATGCGCTCGATAAAGCGGGACGGTCAGGAGCGCACCGGCGAAAAGCGGCGGGGCGAGGCTGAACACTACTTTGCGGCCCGGCGCGGACAAGAGCGGCGTCTCCAGCGCACGCGCCTTACGGCTCATGGCCCAGCCGGAAATGACCAGAGAGAGCAACGCCTCGGTGAACCAGACGGCGAGCCAGGCTCTCATGCTGGTTTGCCGCGCGGCCAGAAGCGCCGCCATGATCGCCGTCATGCCGATGGCGACCTGAGCCCACCCGGAAACGGCTGTGAAGGCCGAAGCGCGCTCCATCGTCTCGCGTATGAAGCGCAGGTTGTCCATCGCCCGCTCGTGCAGCGCCGGGGGCTGCTCGTTCGCTTCAGGCACGGGACGTAGATGATGAATAGTCGCCACGAGTCAAATAATACACCCAGCCTTCGGTTTGTCAAGTACTTTGACTGGCAAAGCCAGAAACCATTTCAGCTTAACGATTCATCGCCTTGAATTTCAGAAGCGAGCTTTCAAGCTGAGCAGGCTCGCCAATCCAAAATCCAAAACGGGCTCATGGCTGGGGCGCTGTGATCGTTCCGTCGTCGCTGATGCGGACGGCGCTAGGGCCGAAGTCGTCCAGTGAAAGCTGGCGGATGACGGGCACGACCGTCCGGTTGGGGTCGAGGCGCGGCCCGCCCGGCTTGGTTTGCAGGCCCGGATGAATCCTGCCGCCGAGGAAAGCGCCGTCTGCGCCGATCTCCGCTTCCAGTATCAGCGTGAGGCTGGTTGCTCCCACGAGCTGGAATTTTCCGTAGGTGGCGAAGTTGCCGAGGGAGTATGCGATGAGGCGGTTGCGGTAGACCTCCATGCCGCGCACGACGTGTGGGCCGTGCCCGATGAGGAGGTCTGCGCCCGCGTCTATCATGGCGTGCGTGAAGCGGCGCAGGTCGCCGCGATCTTCGCCCAGATAGGTTTCCGACCCTTTCGGCACATGCTGGTTCATAGGCCCTTCCGCGCCGCCGTGAAAAGAGACGATGACGATATCGTTTTTGCCCGCCAGCCCCCTGACCAACCTCCCTGCGTTTTCTATGTCCAGAAAATTGTAAGAGGTCGGATAGGTGGCGAAGGCTATGACGGCGACGCGCCTGCCCTTAAGGTTCAAGGTCGCTATGTCGCCGACTTTACCCGTGTGCGCGATGCCGAGGTCGTCCAGCACGCGCATGGAGCTTTCGCGTCCTTCCGGGCCGAAGTCGTAAGCATGGTTGTTGGCGAGGCTCATGATATCGAAGCCGGCGTCTTTGAGATGTTTGCCGTAGCGGGTCGGGACGCGAAAGGCAAAGCAGCGCGTGGAGCGCGGAGAGCATTTGGAGGTCGTGCCGCCTTCGAGCATTGGGCCTTCCAGATTTCCGAAAGCCAGATCGGCGGCAGAGAGAATCGGCCTGACCTCGGCGAGCATCGACGCGCCGTCATCCGGCGGCAGAGAGCTTGAGTCCGGGTAGGTTGAGCCCATCATGATGTCTCCGACGGCTGCGACCGTGAGCGTGCCGGTCGTCTGCGGCGGAGTCGGAGAGACCTGCACGACGGGCGCTGGCGCTGCGGAATAGACGCGCTCGGGTTGGGCCTTGCTCGTTGTGCAGGCCGTCGTGCCGAGGTTAATGATGAAGAATAGCGTGATGAAAACAGGGGTCAACCAATTGCGAGCGTGCATGCGTTTGAAGGTTCTCCGGTCAAGTGTCTTGATACTGATCTCTACAGGTGATGGAAGAATGATGCTCAACCGATGATGATATGAGCTTGCGGATAGATTCTCGACCCGTGTAGAAGTGCTCGTGCTATCTTTGAAGAAAGCAGAAGGACGCTCTGCTTTTACCATCACGGCGGCGGGGAGTCAATTCCCGGCCCGTCGCCGGTCAGGTCAAGCCACGCCCGCGCCAAAGCCCATGGACGAAGCGCGTCCAATTATTTTGCCTCGAAAGCTGCGGGCGCTGCGCCGCCTCTCTCTTTCAGGATGAAGCGGGCGCGGCGTTCTCCACAGTGCTTGCGCCGGAGATGAAGGCCGCATCCTCTTCGGTCAGGGCCTGATCAACTATGCGCCGCTGCTCAAGCTCGTGAATCGTGTAAGAGCCCGTGGAGGGACTCGCAGAGGCGGCGCGCCCGACGTAGTAGGGCCGGGCGCACGCCGGCAGCATGTTCATCAGTCGCGGCTCGACGAACGCCCAGCCGCCCATGTTCTTCGGCTCTTCCTGTGCCCAGATGAGCTGCGTGGCGTTCGGGTAGGAGCTGAAAATCTGGCGCAGGCGTGCTTCAGGGAACGGATAAAACTGTTCCAGACGAAGAAGCGCGACGCGCTCGTCGCCGCTCTTTTTGCGCCCTGTGTTGAGGTCGTAATAGACCTTACCGCTACAGAGCACGATGCGCCGCACGCTCGCGCGCTCTTTCACTTCGGCGTCGTCAATGACGGGCAGAAAGCCGCCGCTCGTCAACTCCTCGACCGCGGAGGTCGCGGCGGGAAGCCGCAGCAAACTCTTGGGCGTCATGACGACGAGCGGGCGCATGGTCTCCTGCCTGACCTGTCGTCTGAGAAGATGAAAATACTGTGCGGGTGTCGTCGGATAGCAGACCTGTAGATTATTCTCGGCGCACAGTTGAAGGTAGCGCTCAAGGCGCGCGCTCGAATGCTCCGGCCCCTGCCCCTCGTAGCCGTGCGGCAGGAGCAGGGCGAGCCGTGATTTCTGCCGCCACTTGTCTTCGGAGGCGGCGATGTACTGGTCAATGATGACCTGTGCCCCGTTGGCGAAATCTCCGAACTGCGCCTCCCACAGCACCAAGGATTCCTGCGCGATGACCGAGTAGCCGTACTCGAATCCGAGGACGCCCTCTTCGGAGAGCGAGCTGTCGAAGACCTCGAAGACGGCTCGCGGGTTGCGCTCGCTGCGAAGCTCCGAGAGCGGAGCCCAGGGCTGGCCCGTCTGCGTGTCGTACATCACGGCGTGGCGCTGGCTGAAAGTTCCGCGCCCGGAATCCTGACCGCTCAGGCGCACGCGCGTTCCTTCCAAAACGAGCGAGCCGTAGGCTATGGCCTCGCCGAAGGCCCAGTCCATGGGCACATCGCCCTCGCCCATCCTGGCCCGGCGCGCGAGTTGGCCCACCATCTTCGGGTTGATGTTGAAGCCTTCGGGCACGACAGAGATTTTACGCGCGACGGCGCGCACGGTTTCCCTGTCGATGCCGGTCTCGATGATGGCCGAGCCGTCCTCTTCGGGAGATGGCGCGGGCAACTGCGTGACGGGCGGTTTCCGTGCGACGATCTCTTTGGCGCGCGAGAGCGTCTCTTCATAACTATCGACGCGCTGCCTGATCAGTTGATTGACGCTCTCTTCATCCATCAAGCCTTCGCGTATGAGCTGCGCGGCGTACTTGGCCCGCACGCCCGGGTGCGCCTTGACGCGCGCATACATGAGGGGCTGCGTGTAGCTCGGCTCGTCGCCCTCGTTATGACCGAGGCGGCGGAAGCCGACGACATCCAGCACCACGTCCTTGTTGAACTCCTGCCGATAATCGAGCGCGATCTGAAGCACGCGGTAGGCGGCCTCCGGGTCGTCGCCGTTGATGTGAAAGATGGGAAGCTGCGTCATGCGCGCCACGTCCGTCGAGTAGATGGTGGAGCGTCCCTTCTCGGGCGAGGTCGTAAAGCCGATCTGGTTGTTGATGATGATGTGAACCGTTCCGCCCGTGCGATAGCCTTTCAGCTCGGCCAGATTCAAGGTCTCCATCACGATGCCCTGCCCGGCGAAGGCCGCGTCGCCGTGGAGCAGGACGGGCAGCAGGCGATCAATAGTCTCTTCGCGCGGCGCTTCGAGGGCGTCCTGCTTGGCGCGCACCATGCCCTCGACTACGGGGTCGACGAATTCCAGATGGCTCGGATTGGGCGAGAGCGAGAGCTTGACGGTTCGCCCGCTTGTGGTCTGGCGCTCGCTCGTCGCGCCCTGATGATATTTCACGTCGCCTTCGTCAGCGGGGAAGTTCGGATGCACGCTGCCCTCGAAGGAGGCGAAGATGCGCTCGGCCATGAACTCGCCGATGATGTTGGTCAGAACATTTAAGCGCCCGCGGTGGGCCATGCCGAGCGTGATGTCTTCGACGCCGCGCGCGGCAGCGCCTTCGATCAGTTGATCGAGGAGCGGGATGATCGTCTCCATCCCTTCGATGGAGAATCGCTTCTGGCCGAGGTATTTCGTGTGAAGGAAGCGCTCGAACTGTTCGGCGCAGATCAATTTCCAGAGAAGCTGTTTCTTGATTTCGGGCGAGAGGGGCTCGGGCTCGACGAACTGCCGGCGAATCGCTTCGCGTATCCAGACCTTCTGCTCCTTGCTCTGGATGTGTCGATACTCCGTGCCGACCTTGCCGCAGTAAGCGCGTCGAAGGATGTCCAGAATGTCGCGCAGCGTAGCGCTCTCTTTGCCGGCGAGTCCGCCGGTGATGAACTCGCGGTCTAAGTCCCAGATGGTCAGCCCGTAAGTCTCTATGTCCAGTTCCGGGTGATGATGGAGCGGCATGGCGTGCAGCGGGTCTATGTCGGCGATCAGGTGGCCGCGCACGCGGTAGGCGTTGATCAGCTCAAGGACGCGCGCCTGTTTGACTATCTGATCGCGCCCGTGGTCGCCGCCGAGCAGAGCCGGGTTGCGGTCAATCGACCAGCGCATAGGCGGATATGCAATCTCAAGATCACGGAAAATCTCGTCGTAGAAAGAATGCTCGCCTACGAGCAGCTCGTGAACGCGCGCGAGGAATGCGCCAGACTCCGCGCCCTGTATGATGCGGTGATCGTAGGTGCTGCTGATGGTCATCGCCTTGCTGATGCCGAGCTGCGAGAGGGCTTCCGGGGCCATCGCCTGATACTCCGCCGGGTATTCAATCGCGCCGGTGGCGATGATCAAACTCTGCCCTGCCATCAGTCTGGGCATTGAAGCGACTGTGCCGATTGTTCCGGGGTTGGTCAGAGAGATGGTCGTGCCCTGAAAATCCGGCACGCCGAGCTTGCCCGTGCGCGCGCGCTTGATCACGTCGTCGTAGGCCGAGAGGAATTCGGAGAAGCGCATATGGTTCGCGCCCTTGATGTTGGGGACGAGGAGCGTGCGCGAGCCGTCCTTCTTCGTCAGATCGATGGCGAGGCCGAAGTTGACGCTCTCGCGGCGCAGGCGCGCCGCTTGTCCGTCAGCCATCTCAAAACCGTCGTTGAGCTGCGGAAACTCCGCGAGCGCGCGGATGATGGCCCAGCCGACCAGATGCGTGTAAGAGGTCTTGCCGCGCCCCTGCTCCTGCAGATAGCCGTTGATGATGCGGCGATTCTCGTCCATCACTTTGACGGGCACGCGGCGCTGCGAAGTGGCCGTCGGCACGGTGAGGCTCAGCTCCATGTTCTCGACGATCTTGAGCGCGCCGCCACGAATGGGTGTCGCCTCCACTGTCGCCGTCGTCGGAGCGGCGCTTACGGCGGGAGCGCTCGCCGGCTGCGCGGGCTGTCGCTGCGGCGTGGCCGCGCTCGCCGTCGAGGCTGCGGCGCTCGTCGTCGCTATGGAAGCGGCGGGCGCTGCTTCACTGACGGGCGCGGGCGGTGCGGCGCTGGCGGCGCTGGCGGCGCTTCCGTTGTCCGTAGCTTCGCGCGCGGCTGTCGCATCACTGCCGAGAAGTTCCGCGAAGTAGGCTCGCCAAGACTCGTCCACCAGCGAAGGGTCGCTGCGAAAACGACTGAGCAGGCTCTCGACATAGGTGGCGTTAGCCCCGAAATTCTCTGCGATCAACTGTGAGAGGTCTGTATTGTTTGGACGTTCGCTCAATGCTTTTCACCTCACGCCGGAGAGAGTGGCGGAGCGAGCCCCCTGTCTTGTGAAGGGCGGCAGCAGCGGCATCCGTCATCTCTCCTGTTTGTTTGAACAATGATAGCCTATCATCTTACGCTTTCTATTGCATCCGGCAAGCCCCGAAAGCGCGCTTGCGGCGCGCCGTTCATCCTTACTGCGCTCGGTGCGAGGGGGCGCTCAAGCGTATAATCAACGCTCCCTTGTTTTCCAGAAAAATCTTCGCGGAGGAAGAACGAAAAGTGGCGGACGGTCGCGGATGGATGAGGCTCTGGCCTTTATACCTTTCGGTGCTCATACTGGCGGCGGCGCTCGCGGTCGGCTACCTTTGCTTCTACTCTCCGGTAACAACCGTCGTGCTCGTGCGCCATGCGGAGAAGAGCGCACAGCCAGCGGACAACCCGTCGATCAGCGCCGCGGGACAGGCGCGCGCTCAGGAGCTTGCACGCGTCCTCGAAGGCGCGAACATACGCGCCGTCTACGCCACGCAGTTCGCCCGCACACAGCAGACCGTTCAGCCCATGGCGGAACGCCTCGGCCTGCCCGTCACGCAGGTGGACGCGAGCGATGCCCCCGGACTTGTCAATCACATACTGTCGAACCATCGCGGCGAGGCCGTCCTCGTCGCCGGTCACAGCAACACCGTGCCCACCATCATCGAAAAACTGAACGCCGGACAGATTCCCGCGATTGCCGACACGGAATACGACAAGCTCTTCGTCGTCACCGTCTACAGGTTCGGCAAGGCGAAGGTCATCCAGTTGAGATACGGCAATCCCGGCTGAATCCGATTGCTCGCGGGTTGCGCTTTGCTTTGTCCTGCGGTCGTCGTATAAGTATGTGAGCTAGAGCCGGCAAGGAATGAACAGCGAGGACAGAGGTGGTCAGGATAAAGAAAATGCTTTGAAGCGTTTATGAAAGTAATGCTTTCTGCTTTTATCCTGCCCTGTTGGAATTCGCTTTATATCGGGAATAACCATGAGAACTACTAAACGGACTGATGACTCAGGACAGGCTTCGCGGCGCAGGTTTGCGAAGAGTGTGGCGACGGCGATTGCGACAGCGCCCATTGTCTCGCTGATGGCGAAGGCGCAGACGCCGCCCGGCGGTAAGACGAAGGAAGCGGCAGCGCCGCCCAATCCGCAGCCGAGCCCGACGACGCCGCAGCCACTCTCGCCCGTGGAGGAAGCTTATCTGGGGGTGGCGCGCGCGCGCTTCGGCGAATACGTCAGCATGCCCGAACAGGTCGAGCAGATTAAGAGAGACCTGCGAGGCAATGTGCGCGTGGCGGGGCTTCTGCGCGCCGTCAAGCTAGATAACGGCGACGAGCCGGATTTCACCTTCATCGCCTGAGAAAATCCGGGAGCGAACGCGTAGTTAAAGCTGAGCGGATTGATGAGGTTTCGCCCCCTTCCGCTTATCCTTCTAAATTTTTAACGATTGCGGCTTATCGCTTATGATCTCTGACGATACTCTTTTCTCTTCCGTTACGGAGCTGGCCGCAGAGGTGCGCGCGCGTCGCGTCTCGCCCGTCGAGCTGACTACGGCTTATCTTGAGCGGCTGGAAACCCTTGGGCCACGTCTGGGCGCGGTGGCGAGCGTGATGCGAAAGTCCGCGCTCGCGGAGGCGCGTGTTGCTGAGCGCGAGATTCGACAGGGAAAGTATCGCGGCCCGCTGCACGGCATTCCTTACGGCGCGAAGGATTTGCTGGCGACGCGCGACGCGCCGACGACCTGGGGCGCGACGCCTTACCGCGGGCAGCAGTTCCAAGCGGACGCGACCGTCATACGCCGCCTGCGTGAAGCCGGAGCAATCCTCGTCGCCAAGCTGGCGATGATAGAGCTGGCGGGAGGGATGGGCTACAACGAAGCTGATGCCTCATGGACGGGCGCGTGCCGCACGCCATGGAACACGGATTACTGGAGCGGCGGCTCGTCCTCCGGGCCGGGCGCTGCCACGGCAGCCGGGCTCGTGGCTTTCAGTATCGGCTCTGAGACTTCAGGCTCGATCATTACGCCCGCGGCCTTCTGCGGCATCTCCGGACTGAGGCCGACTTATGGCGCGGTCTCGCGTCACGGCGCGATGGCCCTGTGCTGGACGCTGGACAAGCTCGGGCCGATGTGCCGGACGGCGAGCGACTGCGGGCTCGTGCTCAATGCTATCGCCGGGCACGACCCGCTCGACCCGACATCCAGAGATCGTCCGACGGCGCGCGAACCTGTCAGAAGAGGGCGCGCCGGGACACAAAGAGAGCGCCCGCGCATAGCCGTCCTCAAGGATTCTTACGAGAAGGCGCAAGCGCCCGTGCGCGAGAATTTCCTGCGCTCGCTCGAAGTCCTCAAGCGATTCGCGACCGTTGAGATGGATGTCAAGCTGCCGGACTTTCCTTACGGGGCGGCGGTCGGAACGATTGTCGACGCCGAGGGCGCGAGCGCCTTTCGCGAGCTGATCGAGACGGGCCGCGTGAAAGAGCTGGCATCGCCGACGGGCAGAGTCGGCGGCTATTCGGCATCGCTCGTGACGGCTGTGGACTACCTGCACGCGATGCGCCTGCGCGCACCCATGCGCCGCGCGTGGGCCGAATTCTTCACAAAGCACACGATGCTCGTCGCCCCTTCACGCTCCACGGTCGCCTATCCCATCAATAAGACTTTCGATCAGGCGTACCCGGATGTCACGGCCTCGTCGCCCATCGCCGCCAGCAATCTGGTCGGCGTGCCGGCCATCTCCATCCCGAACGGTTTCGGCGCTGACAACCTGCCGACCGGGATTCAGTTCGTCGGCCCGGCATGGAGCGAGAGCGCCCTCATAGAGATCGCCGACAAATACCAGCAGGCGACAGACTGGCACAAACGGCGACCCAATCTCAGCTAAAAGCTGTGGTTGGGCCAATTCAATCGAAATCGCACTGAGCCTTGCTAAGGGGTTGAGGTTTGCGTCTCCTGCTTGATGGCGGGGTCTGTCTGCTGGTTCTTGAGCGGGTTGGGCAGCGTCAGGCTGAGTTCTATGGGGACGACGCGCTTGAAGCTGAAGAGGAATTTTTTGAAGCGCCCGAAAACGTAGACGCGGCCCGTCACGGGCCAGCTTTCTTTCGTCGAGTTCCACTCGCCCAAAGCGCCGAGCAGCGCGCTCTGCGTGCTGATGAAGACGCGCACGGGCTCCGGCAAAAGCACGGGGCTCTTGTTGGGCAGGTCGAACGGGCGCAGGTAGTCTTCGATGGTCACGGGCGTGCCGTTGACGACCATGTCCTCAAACGATAGGAAATCGACGTGGCCGCCCTGCTTGACGGCGGCGACCGTGACGGGCACTTCCATGGTGATGCCGAGCGGCGTCATCTTTGCTATGCGCGGCTCTCCGAACTGTATCAACGCGTCCGCATCTACAGCGCCGCCGCCCGCCGCCTGCGTCTGACTCTGATTGTCCTTCGGCTTCCTGATCTCGACCCGGGCGCGCTCAACCTTATAGCCGCGTATCTCTTTGGGAAAGGTGCGCGCCGTCGTATTGGGCCTGACCAGAGGAGGCGAGGACTGTTGCTGCTGCGGCGCGGCGAAAGAGAGGGTCGCGACGGCTTGCGCGGCGAAGAGCAGGAGGAAAAGAGCGGCGCACCTGTTCGTCCGTCGCGGCACAGAGCTACTCAGGATTGGCGGCGTGGTCTCTCTCATCACGGCGCTACAGTGAGCGCGTCCCTCTTCGGCGGGCACACACGCAGAGAGGCCCGGGCTGCTATTCTCAAAATGATTGGCGGCGAGAGATTCAGGCGGAAAGCGTGTGCTGGTCGTCGTCCTCATCCTCTTCCGAATCCTGGCTCTCTTCAGCCGAGGTGGTTTCCTGCGGGTGTTGCTCGTCCAGATCGCGCTTGATGGCATCCAGAATGCCGTTGATAAATTGTGTGGCCTCGTAGGTCGAGAAGCGGCGCGCGATTTCCAGCGCTTCGTTAATGGCGACGGTGCGCGGCGTCGGTTCAAACAGAAACTCGTAGACGGCCAGACGCAGGATATTGCGATCCACGACGGCCATGCGCGAGATACGCCAGTGCTCGGCGCGCGAGCGTATGCGCTCGTCCAGCTCCGTCAGGTGCGCGAGCGTGCCCGTCGCCAGCCGCGTCGCGAACTCGCGCGCAGAGGTTTCCGTCTCCTCATCGCTCAATTCCGCCCAGTACGAGCGCACGAGTTCGTCCGCACGCGCCTCGGAGATATCAGCCGCAAAGAGCATTTGCAAGGCGCACTCTCGCGCCTTACGTCTTGACCCCATATAACACCAGTGATAAGTGACGAGTGACAAGTGGCGAGCCGGTCATGAGTCGTGAGTCATGAGTAAAGACATTTGCTTTTAACTCATCACTCATGACTCATCACTTCTGACTGCTCATCACTTCTCGCTCGTTACCGACTTATAAAGATTAACCAACTCGACAGCCGACATCGCGGCGTCGAACCCCTTGTTGCCCGCTTTCACTCCCGCGCGGTCAATCGCCTGTTCCAAAGTATCCGCCGTGACGATGCCGTAAATCACAGGCACGCCCGTCTCCATCCCCGCCTGCGCGATGCCCTTCGTGACCTCGCCCGCGATGTACTCGAAGTGCGGCGTCTGCCCGCGGATGACCGTGCCGAGGCAAATGACCGCGTCGTATTTGCCCGACGCCGCGAGCTTTAAGGCCAGCAGCGGAATCTCAAACGAGCCCGGCACTTTGAAAAGCGCGACCGCTTTTTCCTCCGCGCCCAGACGCTCAAGGGCGTCGAGCGCGCCCTCGACCAGCCGCGAGGTCAGAAAATCATTCCAACGGCTGGCGACGAGCGCGAAGCGAAAGCCTTCAGCCTTCAAGTGTCCTTGATGCGTGACGGGCTGCAAGAGTTTTCCTCCGAACGACTCCGATCAATGAAAAAGTGAAAACGTTGCCGAAGTATAGTGAAGGCAGACAAGAGTGACAAGCGACGAGTGACAAGTTCCCGCACCGTGGAAGCAAACCACTATCGGTTCTCCGCCTCGACCACGCTCTCAAATGTTCATTGGGGTTTCGTGGGCCGCTCAGGAACTCTGCCTCTCAAGCCCGCGCACGCGGTCGTAGATATCCCGATAGTCAGCCTGTATCTCGGCCAGAGTGTCGTTGAAGATACTGAGCTTGCGATTCATATCACGCCAGTGCGTATTCAACTCCCGGACATCCTTTCGCAAGCCCTCTTGACCTTCCTGCAACCGTGCGATGTCCGCCTGCACCTTCTCCCAGATCGGGCGCGTGTCGTAGAGCCTGTCTTCGACTTTCTGCTCCAGGCTTACGAACCTTTGTTCAAGGCTCTCTAATCTTTGGTCAAGGCTTTCTGATCTTGTGCTGAGATTCTGAACTATCGTGAGAATCTGAGCGAGCGTGCCGTCTTGTGAGGGCGGCAGATTTTGTGTGAGTTCTTCGCTCATGGTAGCTACCTCCTTGAGCCGTATTCTAGCATGCTTCGCAGGGCACACGAATTAATTATCGCCCCTTAAAGACGGGCGCGCGTTTCTCCAGAAAGGCGCTTGTACCCTCGCGCATATCCTCTGTCGAGAAGAGCTGGCTAAAGAGCCGGGCCTCAAGGGCGAGCCCTTCAGGGAGAGGCATCTTGCCGCCGCGCGTCACCGATTCGAGGCAGGCTCGGATCGCCAGCGGCGCAAGCCCGGCGATCTCGCCCGCCAGCGACTCTGCTTCGGCCAGAAGCTGCTCGGGCGTTGTGACGCGGTTGACCAGCCCGGCGCGTTGCGCTTCAACAGCCGACATGCTCGCGCCCGTCAGCATCATCTCAAGCGCCCGCCCGTGGCCTATGATGCGCGGCAGGCGTTGCGACCCGCCGTAGGCAGGAATGACTCCGAGCTTCGTTTCCGGCAGACTGAATTGGGCCAGTGTTGATGCGATTCGCAGGTGACACGAGAGCGCAAGCTCGCAGCCGCCGCCAGCCGCCAGACCATTGACGGCGGCGGTGACGGGCACACGGCAATGCTCTATACGCTCGCAAACCTCCTGCCCGCGCCGCGCCGCATCCTGTGCCCCGCTTTCGTCCAACTCACTCAGCTCAGCGATGTCCGTGCCCGCGCAGAAGACGCCAAGCTCGCCCGTGCCCGTCAGGATACAGGCGCGCACGTCCCCGTCAAGCTCGACGCGCGCGAAGGCTTCGCCCAGCTCGGCCAGCATACGCCGCGACAGCGCATTCATCTTCTCTGGCCGTTCCAGACGCACGACCGCCAGATGACCCTTTAGCTCAAGGACGACCATAAGAGAAGATCGACGAGTGACAAGTGGCAGGTGACAAGAGAAGAGCTTGAGTCGAGGCTTGAGACTGGTCACTCGTCACGGCTTTTAAATCAGATTCATCGGTGTCGGGTTCTTGGGGTCTGTGGTGTAGTCGTAGAATCCGCGCCCGGTTTTGCGGCCATAGAGGCCGGCGAGCACCATGCGCTTGAGAAGCGGCGGCGGCGCAAAGCGTTTCTCGCGAAACTCGTTGAACATGATCTCGGCGATATAGTAGGTCGTGTCGAGGCCGACGAAATCGCCCAGCGTGAATGGCCCCATCGGATAGCCGCAGCCGAGCTTCATCGCATTATCGATGTCCACGATTGAGCCGACGCCCTCTTCGAGCGCGCGCACGGCATCCAGCATGTAGGGCACGAGCAGGCGATTGACGATAAAGCCCGTCTTGTCTCCGGCCCTGACCGGCACTTTGCCGAGCCGCTGGCCGAACTCCACGGCCTCCTCATAGACCGCATCAAGAGTCAGAATAGTTCGCACCACTTCGACGAGCTTCATGATCGGCACGGGGTTGAAGAAGTGCATGCCGATGAAGCGCTGCTGGCGCTCGGGCCGGGTCGCCGTCATCATCTCCGTGATCGAGATCGAAGAGGTGTTCGAGGCGAAGATCGTCTCGGGCTTGCAGATTTCGTCCAGCTGCCGGTAGGTATCCCGCTTGGCGTCCAGATTTTCGATGATCGCTTCGATAATGATGTCGCAATCGGCAAGGTCTGTGAAAGAGGTCGTGCCCGAGAGGCGTCCGCGCGTCTCTCGCTGCTGGTCTGCTGTGATCGTGCCCTTCTCGGCAAATTTGGCGAGCGACTTTTCTATGCCGGCGAAACCCTTCTGGATGAGGTCGTCCGACACTTCGCGCACGACCGTCTCGAATCCTGCCGAGGCGGCGGTCTGCGCTATGCCTGAGCCCATCAGGCCGCAGCCAAGGACGCCTACTTTTTTAATCTCCATCTCGCTTATCTCCTGTTGGATGTTTTATCAGAGCCGGATTGTTTTCCGTTTGATGAATTGTTTGTGGCGGGCGCTGGCGCTTTAAGCTCGACTCCGTACTTACGGCTCTCCGTTTCGGCCCACTCCTGATACTTCTTATTCCACACCTCGAAATCCTCCGTGAGCCTTAGCTGCTGGCTGGCGCGCGCAAGGTGCTGTTGACGGGTCGGGCGCGGCGAATGTGTTTCGGCGGGGAGTGCCCTGGCGCGCGCCAGTAAAGATTTCAGCTCGTTTCGGAGCGCCTCTGTTTCGTCGTCCAGACGCGGCGCGGCGTCCAGCCCCGCGACCGTGCGGTCAATCTCAGAAGCCTCCCCCTTATTAACGGCCTTCACGAAGGCAGTCTGCGCCTCGTTAATGGCGTTGAGGTTGGCGGCGAAAGCCGTTGCGTTATCATTCTGCGTCAACTGCGGAACGACCGATACGTTGTTGAAGTCCGGCGGCGGGCCGCTGTACCTGTGCCACACCATAAAGAAGCTGAAGATGACGAGGGCGAGCGCTCCGACTTGCAGGATGTGCCAGAAGATAGCCACCTCCGCGCGCTCGTGCGGACGCTTGTAGCCGACGAAGAGCGCGAGCATTGCGCCAGCCGCGAGCCCTCCCAGATGCGCGGCGTTGTCTATAAAGCCGCGCCCCAGAAACCCTATGAAAAGATTGAGCGCGATCATCGGCAGGAGGCCCGTGCCGAAAGCACGCTTGAAGCCATCCGGCAATTCGTGACGAAACTTTATGCCGAAAACGAAGAGGACGCCGACGAGTCCGAACAGCGCGCCCGATGCCCCCGCCGACGGGTTATCCGCCGTCTTGAAAAGAAAACGACCGAGGGAGCTGACCGGCATCTCCTGCCTGACGGTCAAGTAGCTGGCGGCGACCCCGGCCACACCCGAGACGACCCAGAAGACGACATACTTTGCCGAGCCGTAAAGCTTCTCGACGTATGGGCCAATCATCCAGAGCGTGTACATGTTGATGAGCAGATGCGGAAGGCTGACGTGAATAAAGATCGGCGTCACGAACCGCCACCACTCATGGTTGTCTCTGATCAGATGGTTAAGCTTTGCGCCGTAAGCCTGCAAGAGCGGGCCGGAGAACTCCCACAGGCTTGAGCCGGGCTGGCTGCTCGCCCACATCAACAGGAAGACGAAGATGTTTGCGACGAGGAAGATAATGGTAAAGAAGGAGGGGCGATTCAGGACGGCGAGCGCAAAGCGCATCGCGTCCCCTTCATAAGCGGAGCGCTCCCGCGTTCCCGCCGGGTACGCCGTCGAAGCGAGCCGAGCGCCACACTGCGTGCACTCCTGCTCGCCCGCGCCGACCAGTGCGCCGCAACTGCGACACACGCTCGGGCGTCCCGTATATACTCCTTTACCTGATTCGACCACTGAAGACCTTCATCTCTCTCTTTGCTCACGGCAATTTTGTTGAAGATGATTCTACACCAGCGCGAACGGAAAGCAGAAAGCAGCGGTAAGAAAGATAATGAACAGAGAAGGACAGGATGAACAGGATGAATAGAATACAATGCACCGCGCCGGTTTTCATTATTTCATAAAGCGTTGACACGCTTCTGCCGTCATGTTAGAACCGCTGTGTCCGTAACCGCCATATGCAATATGAAGCGCTGTGAGACGTGCAACATCCTTGCCGACGATGGGCAAACCGGCTGCCCCAACGACGCGCAGCCGCTCGTTGAAGATACCCTCGCAACTAAATTACAGGAAGCTCTCGGCGCAAAATACACCCTCACCCGCCTGATCGGCAAAGGCGCGATGGGCGCAGTTTACCGCGCGCGTCATCGTGATCTGGACGATGTCGCAATCAAAGTCATGCTTGGCCCACCGGGAGACATGAAGCTTTCGGAACGCTTCCTGCGCGAAGCGCGCGCGCTCCGTAAGCTTCGCCATCAACACACAGTCACCGTCTACGACCTCGACCGCTCCGTGCCGGGCCTGACCTACATGGTGATGGAGATGGTCGAGGGCCACAGCCTGCGCGAAGACCTGCGCCTGCGCGGGCGGCTCACGCTCGAAGAGGTGATCGAAGTTGCCAAGGCCGTCTGCGACGCGCTGACGGCGGCGCACGAGCGCGGCATCATTCACCGCGACCTCAAGCCCGATAATATCCTGCGCGCGCAGGAAGAGACGGTCAGCGGCCACATCCTGCGCACGATCAAGATCGCGGACTTCGGCATCGTCAAGCTCAAAGGCAGCCAGCAGGGCGGCGATGCCTCCATGCAACTGACGCAGTTCGGAGCGCCCATCGGGACGCCCTTCTACATGTCGCCCGAACAATGGTTCGGCGAGGGCTCAGGCATACGCGGGCTTGACGGGCGCACGGACATCTATGCGCTCGGCTGCACGCTCTATGAGCTGCTCGCGGGCCGCACTCCGTTCGTCGGGCGCACGACTTCCGAGATGCGACGCCAGCACCTGGAAGCCGTGCCGCCGCCCCTGACGGATTTCGCGCCGGACGTGCCCGAAGGCGTCAGCCGCGTCATTCTTCGCGCTCTGGAAAAAGACCGCGACGACCGCCCGCAGACCGCTGCCGTCTTCGCCTCGGAGTTGCGTCGCGCCTACAACGAGAGCTATCTGGTCACCGCCCGCTCCACGCATGACGGCTTTCGTCAGACGCAGGAGATGATTACGGGCGAGTTGGAAGCGAACCGCGACACGCCGCGCCCGCCCAGCACCAAAGAGGCGATGGCCGCCGCAGAGGCTCGCCGCGCGGAGGAAGCTGCGCGCCTTGCTTTCGAGGCCCAGCAGGCCGCCGCGTGGAAAACCGAAGAGTCACGCGTCGAAGACCAGCCGCATCAGGACGAAGTAGCCGCTGCTGCTGCGCCTCCGCCTTCACCGCAAGCCGAGGTGAGCGCGCAGAATCAGGAGGCGCAACCCGCCGCAGAGGCGAGCATCTCTACGGACGAGGCGGAACGCGCCGCCGCCGCTGTAGCGCAGCGCACCACCGAAGAGTCGCTCGAACGCAGCATCGTCGGTTATCAAGCCCCGGAGGTGGCGCGCCCATGGGCCATGCCCACGCAGCCCGACGAGCCCACGGAAGCGGACGGCGAGATGACGCTCGTCCCCTCTTCGGCGCGCGCTTCCAGAAGTTTGATCGAACAGGACAATTCGAGGCAGGCTTCAGCCGCTCCCGTCGCCGTCGAAGCCAGGCGCAGAGGTCTTCCGCGCTGGGCTCGCTTGGCCGTACTCAGCCTCCTGCTCGTCGCCATCGGCGGCGGAGTCGCCTATCTCGCCGTCTCTATCTATCATCACTACGCGGACACCGAGGAGGAGCAGGCGCAGAACGGAGGCGCACCCGGCGTGTTGCAGCCCGTCGCCAACAATGATGCCCTGAGCGCGAGCATGGTGACGGGCACGCTGCGCCTGAATGCTCCGGCGGGCAGCGAGGTCTTCATCGACGATAAGAAGGAAGGAACGGTCGGCGCAAATAAGGAGTTCACGGCGCAGACCCCGGCTGGCCTTCGTAACGTGCGCGTCGCCGCCCCCGGCTACCGACTCTGGTACAGGGACGTGAAGGTCTCTTCCAGTTGGACTCAGCCCGTCACGGTTGATCTGAAACGCGCGCTTGCTCCGAGCGATGAGGATGCAGAGCCGGAAGATAGAGCCAAACGCGCCGCAACGCTCATGCGCGCCAAAAAGTATGACGAGGCGGAGGTCGAGCTGCGCGAGATAGTGAAGGCCGACCCCGACGACAGGGACGCGCACCTGAAGCTCGCCTCCGTCTATCGAGAACAGAAGCGCTACGGCGAGGCGATCACGGAATACGACACGGCCTCGCGCCTTGACCCGAGGGACGTGAATACGCTGCTCACGCTCGGCTCGCTCTACGCCATCAAGAAGCACGACGAGGCGGCAGAGGCGACCCTGCGCTCGGCCCTCAAGCTTGAGCCCAGAAACGCCGCGGCGCATCACGCCCTCGCCAGAGTTCTGCTGCGCCGTGAGAATAAGCTGGACGAAGCGCTGGCCGAAATCGAACAGGCCCTCAAGCTCAAGACGGACGAGCCCTCATTTCTCGACACCAAAGCTCTCATCCTGCTCGCCCGCAACTCGGCGAATGAGGCGCTCAAGACCATACAGCTCGCCGCCCAGCTCAACAAAACGCGCGACCTTAAATACAAGGCCGACACCGCCGCGATTCTCTACAGCATGGGCCAACAGGACGAAGCCGCGACCATGTACAGGCAGATACGCCAGACGGACACCAACGACGAGTGGGACGACCTCAAGCGCCTGGACATGCTGCGCGGCTACAACAAACCCGTCCTGGACATCTTCGCCGCCCTGATCAGTAAAACAAACTAAAGACGTTCGCCCTTGCGAGTTGACCGGCAGAGTCTTGCGCCGACTGTTTCCGCGCGCGCAAGTGTGAGTGTTAAGATAAACGGCGGAGGAAAACACTTCTAAGTTTTCAGAAACGATGAACCCTCAAGCGTTCAGGACGCTCGAATACGATGAGTTGCGTGCCCTCGTCCGGCGCGGCGCGCAGACAGCGGCGGGACGCGCCCGCGTAGATGCACTCGCGCCACTGGATGATCTGTCACAGTTGCGTAAAGCTTTGCGCGCCGTCGCGGAGTGCGTGGAGCTCAGGCAGCGCGGCGCGTCATGGTCGTTCGGCGAGATGGCCGACCCCGGGGATGCGCTCGCGCGCCTTGGCATAGAGGGCACGAGCCTTGAGCCGCTGGCTATCCTTGAGCTGGCCCGTTTGTGCGAGCAGGCTCTCTCGGCGCGCGCCGGTATTCTGGCGGAACGTGACAGAGCGCCCGTCTTGTGGGAAGCGGTCGAGGCTCTGCCGCGCGAGCTACATAGTCTGGCCGCGCGCGTCTCGTCGAAAATCCTTCCGAGCGGAGAACTGGATGATCGCGCGAGCCCTGAGCTGGCGCGCATACGCCACGATATCGCGCGCCTGCGCTCTTCCATCACGCGCTCTCTCGAAGGCTTGATGAGACGGAGCGAGGCGGCGATTCAGGACGAGCTGGTGACGGTCAGAAACGACCGCTTTGTGATTCCCGTCAAGTCGGATCATCGCGGGCGCGTGCAGGGCGTCGCGCACGGTTTCTCTTCCTCCGGCGCGACCATCTTCGTCGAGCCGCTGGAAACCATAGATTCAAACAACGAATTGCAGGCCCTGCGCGAGACGGAGGAGCGCGAGATCAACCGAATCCTCTTGTCGCTCTCCGAAGAGTTGCGGCGCGAGCTGCCAGCGCTCTCCCTTGCCGCGCGCGCCGTCGCCGAGCTTGATTTCGTCGGCGCGAAGGCCGCGTTTCTCTCGCGCTTTCAGGCGGTCGTCCCCGAAATCAACGAAAGCGGAATCTTTGAATTGACGGAAGGGCGTCACCCCCTGCTTGAAGAGAATTTGCGCGCCGTGAATGGCACGGTCGTTCCGGTCTCCTTCTCGCTCGACGCCGAGCACCCGGTGATGGTCATCTCCGGCGCGAACGCCGGCGGCAAGACCGTCGTGCTCAAGACCACCGGGCTCCTTGCGCTGATGGCCCTGTCGGGGCTGCCCGTTCCGGCACGCTCTGCCCGCATCCCCTTCTACGCGTCCGTGCTCGCCGACATAGGCGATCACCAATCGCTCGCCGCCAACCTTTCCACCTTCACGTCGCACGTCGCCAACATCAGCCGCATGATAGAGCTGTGCGAAGCGCCCGCGCTCGTGCTGCTCGACGAGGTCGGCACGGGCACAGACCCCGAAGAAGGCTCTGCGCTGGGTGTGGCCGTGGTAGACCACTTCCGGCGCGCGTGCGGCGCGCATGTGCTGGCGACCACTCACTACAGCGGGTTGAAGATGTACGCGGCGAACGAGGATGCCGTCATCAACGCGAGCGTCGAGTTCGATGAAAAGAGCTTAAAGCCTACCTACCGCCTGCTGGTTGGCATCGCCGGTTCATCTTCGGGAATTGAGATTGCGCGCCGCTTCGGTTTCCCAGAAGAGATCGTGAGCAATGCTTCCGCGCACGTCGATGCTTCGGCGCGCGAGGCGGCGGAATACCTGCGGCGCATCAAGCGCGAAGCGGAAGAGGCCGAAGCCTTGCGCCGGGCCTTGGAAGAAGAACGCTCGGCGGTTGCCGAAAAGTATGCTTCGCTCGATGTGGAAGCAGCGCGGCGCGAGCGCGAGCGTGAGGCCGCATTCGAGCGCGAGCTTTTAACCTCCATCGAAGAGTTCGAGAAGCGCTCGCGCGAGCTCGTCTCGGGAATCGAAGACCGTGCGGAGCGAGCGCGGACGGAGCGCGAGGCGCAGCGGCGCGCCGCCGCGCTCAGGCGCGAAGCCAAAAGCACGGCTCGCGCCGCCTCAGCTTCCGCGACCGGGCCTCCTGCGCGTACCCGCCCCGTCCGCGTCGTGCGTGATGGACAAGTCATAGACCTGGATGCAACGCCTGACGAGAATGTGGAGCAGAAGACGCCTGCCGCTTCGTCTCGCAGGATCAAAGTCGGCGACAGTGTCCGCCTTCTCTCCTTCGGCTCGGTGGGCGTGGTGGACAAGCTCAACGGAGAGGACGCGGAGGTTCGCGTCAAGTCTTTGCGCTTCAGGGAAAAGGTCTCGAACCTTGAGCTGATCACGGCCAGTGAGCCCGCGCCTGAGACCGGACGCGGCGCGCGCCTGCGCGTATCGACCGGCACGGAGGTTCGCTTGAGCGCGCAGGAAGGCGCAGCTCGCAGTGAGCTTAACCTTATCGGGCGCACGACGGATGAGGCCGTAGAGGAGACGGACAAGTTTCTCGATGAAGCGTTCCTGAGCAGCCTCGGCCAGGTGCGAATCATACACGGCCACGGCACGGGTGCGCTGCGTCGCGCCATCGCCAAACTCCTTAACAATCACCCGCACGTCGAACGCTTCATGCAAGCCCCGCCCGATCAGGGCGGCGCAGGCGCGACCCTCGTGGAACTGAGACAATAACCGCGCTCTTCCTGCAAAGGGGAAAGCGAGGGGCGCGTAGCCCCCTATTGACCGATGAGATTCCCGCAAACATTCATTGATGATCTGAGGCGTCAGGCCGACATCGTGCGCGTCATACAGGACTACGTCTCTCTGAAGAAGAAGGGCACAAACTGGATGGCCTGCTGCCCGTTTCATCAGGAGAAGACGCCGTCGTTTTCCGTTAATCCGGCGAAGGATATCTTCTACTGTTTCGGGTGTGGCAAGGGAGGAAGCGTCTTTAATTTCGTGATGGAGATCGAGCGCGTGACGTTTCCCGAAGCGATCAGAATCGTGGCGGAGAAGGCGCACGTGCCGCTGCCCGTGATGGAAGAGGACAAGCGGTTCGAGGCGCGGCGGCGCGACGCGGACGAGATTATAGAGATGAATTCGTGGGCGCTTGAGTGGTGGGAGTCGCAGCTTGAGCAGGGGAATGCTGAGGCGCGTGCCGCGCGCGCGTATCTGGAGGGTCGGGAGATAACGGATGAAACGAGCAGGGCTTTTCGTCTGGGCTACGCGCCTGATCGTTGGGACGCGCTTTCCTCGCACTTGAAGGAGCGCGGGGCCACGCTCGCGCAGATAGAGCGCAGCGGTCTGGTGGTTAAAAAGGATGCTGGCGGATTTTATGATCGCTTTCGCGGGCGCTTGATCTTTCCCGTCCTCGATGCTCAGGGCCGCGCCGTCGCTTTCGGCGGCAGAACTCTGTCGCCTGAGGGCGAGCCGAAATACTTGAACTCGCCCGAGACAGCCGCCTATACGAAGGGCCGGCATCTCTACGGCTTGAACCTGTCGCGCGATGAGATACGCAGGCGTAAGTTCGTCATCTTAGTCGAGGGTTATCTTGATTTGATCATCCCTTATCAGGCGGGCGTGCGTAACGTGGTGGCGAGCCTCGGCACTGCGCTGACGCCCGAGCAGGCGAAGCTCTTAGGGAGGTTTGCGCGCAAAGTAGTCATCAACTATGATGGTGACAGGGCAGGCGTGCAGGCTGCGGGGCGTGCCACCGAGACGCTTCTCGCGGAAGACTTTGAAGTCAAGGTGCTGGTTCTGCCGGACAATGCCGACCCGGACGAATACATCAGGCGTAACGGCGTTGAGGCGTATCAAGAGCTGCGAGGCAAGGCACTCCCCCACATACAATTTGCGCTCAATCAGGCAGTACGGGATCGGAATCTTCATCGTCCCGCAGAGAAGGCCGCGGCGGTCGAAGAAGTCCTCCCGTACGTCCGTGCCGTCCGCAACCCGATACAGAAGCGCGAGTACTTTGACATCGTGATGGATACTCTGCGCATTGAAGAGGCGACGCTGCGTAAAGAGCTGTGGCAGACCCTCAGGGCAAACGCCAGCGCCGACACGTCCACGGTCAGGCAACGCGTCGTGCGGGCGGCAAACGCGCAGCCGACCGTCGCCGAACAGAAGCTGCTCGAACTGCTTCTGACCGATGAGGATTTGCGGCGCTCCATCCTGCCGCGCATGGAAGCCGGCGACTACGAAGAGCTTCCGACCGCCGCCATCTTTCGCGCGTGCATGGAACTGGACGAGGAAGGCCGCAGCGTTGATTTCGGCTCCTTGAGCGAGAAGACGGCGGACGACCCCGTGGCCGCAGACCTCGTGCCGCTCTT
The DNA here is from genome assembly GCA_036389675.1 of Pyrinomonadaceae bacterium. Taxonomy (GTDB): domain Bacteria; phylum Acidobacteriota; class Blastocatellia; order Pyrinomonadales; family Pyrinomonadaceae; genus DASQYE01. The sequence continues at coordinate 371,477 of DASVWI010000019.1, read as the reverse complement.
TTTGATGAACGAGCCGCAACGCGCCGACGGCGAAGCCTTAGACGACACACTCATGATCGCCGAAAGCTGTCTCATGGCCCTGCGCCTGATGGCCGTGGATCGCCGGATCGGCGAGCTGGGCATGGAGATTGCTGCTGCCGAACGCGAGGGCGATGCGGAGCGGCGCGACCGGCTCGCTTTGGAACACCTTGAATTATCACGTCGCAGGAGCGCGCTTTTACCTCGCGCCGAAACAGCAGGCCATGCTGGATTTTAGATTTTAGATTTTGGATTGGCGAGCAAAAGGAGCTTGAAAGCTCTAATCCAAAAATCAAGACGGACGAAGCGTTAATCCAAAATCTAAAATTCTTTGGGGTGGATATTGAGCATCGAAGAAAAAGATCGCGACGACGTAATGCAGCGGCTGCTGGAGCTCGGCGGTGATAAGAAGTATCTGACCTTCGACGATCTCAACCGCGAGCTGCCTGAGACTGTCGTTTCGCCCGACGACATAGAGGACGTGCTACAGAAGCTCGAAGGCTCTAACATCGCGGTCGCCGATTCCGACGAGCGACTCATAGAGCAGGCGGCGGCCATCGCCACCGACGATGAAGACGAAGACGATTCGATTGACGAAGACATCGAGCTGGATTTGTCCGCCGGCACGCTCGATAAAACCAACGACCCTGTCCGCCTCTATCTGCGCGAGATGGGAGTCGTGCCGCTTTTGACGCGCGAAGGCGAGGTCAGTATCGCCAAGCGCATCGAGCGCGGCCAGATCAAGACGCGCAAAGCAATCGCCCGCTCGCCCATCGCCGTCGAAGAGCTGCTACGCATGGGCGACGAGCTGGAAGCGAACACCCTCAACATCCGCGACATAGTGACTTTCTCGGAGCAGGCCGAGCTGACGGGCGACGAGGATAAGGCCGACGAGTATCTGAAGTGGACCATCGAGGGCATTCAGAACATACGCAGGATTTTTCGCACCGGACTCAAGGAGTGGGAAAGGCTGCGCGCCGAGCAGAAGATGCTGCGCGGTAAAAAGAGCAGGAAGCTGCTGCGGTTCAAGCGCAAGGTCGCGCGCATGCGCCTTGAGATAGCACAGGAGATCGGACGCCTCAACCTGACGGAGCGCGCGCGGCAGCGTCTCATCAACTCGATTCGCGGCGTGCAGAAGGAGATTCGCGCGGCGGAGCGCGAGATAGAGAGCCTTACCGAGAAGCTTAACAGGAAGCGAATCAAGCCGGAGGACGAGAAGGAATATAAGCGGCGTCTCGGGGCGGCGAGGAAGAAGCTCCAACAGATCGAGGCCGAATATAATATCGCGCCCGTCGAGATCAAACGCTCGTTTCAGGCGATCATCATCGGCGAGCAGCAGACCGGTCAGGCCAAGCGCGAACTGGTCGAAGCCAACCTGCGCCTGGTGGTCTCCATCGCCAAAAAGTACACCAACCGCGGCCTGCAATTCCTCGATCTGATTCAGGAAGGCAACATCGGGTTGATGAAGGCCGTGGACAAGTTCGAGTGGCGGCGCGGCTACAAGTTCTCGACCTACGCGACGTGGTGGATTCGTCAGGCGATCACAAGGGCGATAGCAGATCAGGCGAGGACGATTCGCATCCCCGTCCACATGATCGAGACGATTAACAAGCTGATTAGGACAAGCCGCTCTCTGGTGCAGGAGTTGGGACGCGAGCCGACGAGTGAAGAGATAGCGCGGAAGATGGACATTCCCGTCTCGAAGGTACGCAAGGTCTTGAAGATCGCGCAGGAGCCCATCTCGCTGGAAACGCCCATCGGCGAAGAGGACGATTCGCACTTGGGCGACTTTATCGAAGACAAGTCCATTCTGAACCCCGCGGACGCGGTCGTCGCCTCTAACCTGCGCGAGATAACGGATGAAGTGCTGGCGACGCTGACGCCGCGCGAAGAGAAGGTCATCAAGATGCGGTTCGGTCTGGGCACATCTGGCTCGGAACACACGCTCGAAGAGGTCGGCCAGCATTTCGCCGTGACGCGCGAGCGCATACGTCAAATCGAAGCCAAGGCGCTCAGAAAACTGCGTCATCCCTCGCGCTCAAGAAAATTGAAAGCCTTCCTGGAGAGCGCACAAAGGTGAAAATAGATGTAAGATGCCGGATGTTGGGTGTCAGAAGCGACAACTGATATCCGTCACACGGCATCAAACATCTTTGCCTCTATCTCCGCTTTATGAAACGAATTGTCGAAAATTATAGAGAGAAGCTCGCCTCGGAAGAGGGCTGGACGCTCAAGCGTGGGGCGGAGCTTCGCATCGCGCTGTGCTACCCGAACGTGTACGCCGTCGGGATGGCGAATCTGGGTTTGCACGCGATGTACGAGCTCTTTAATAAGATTCCGGAGGTCTCCTGCGAGCGCGTCTTTTTGCCTGAGGAGCGAGAGTTGCGCGAGTATGAGAAGACCGGCACACCGCTCCTCTCTTTGGAATCTCAGACGCCCGTGCGCGATTTCGATCTCTTAGCCTTCTCCATCTCGTTCGAGACCGATTACCTGCACATGGCCCAAATGCTGCGCCTGAGCGGCGTGCCAGTTTGGGCACGGGATCGCACGCGCCACGACCCTCTGGTCGTGATGGGCGGCGCGGCCTCGTTTCTCAACCCCGAGCCGATTGCAGATTTCACGGACGTGGTGGCCGTCGGCGAAGGCGAAATCCTCGGCCCAAAGCTCGTCGACGTTATCTTCGAGCACGAATCGAAGGAAGAGATTCTGCTCGCGCTCGCACGCGTCGGGCGCGGCTTCTACGTGCCGTCGCTTTATGACGTGGCCTACAACGCGGACGGGACCATAGAGGGTTACACGCCTAAGGAAGCGGGAGTGCCAGCGCGCGTGGGGCGCGCCGTCTCGGCAGAGAATCCGAAAGAGGGAAGCCTGCGCCGGGCGATGCGTCGGGGCGACACGGAAGTGGCAGAGCAGTTGAGGAATCTGGAAGTCTTCGCGCCGTCGACAAGCATCTGGGCTCCCGAAGCGGAGATGGGCGAGCGTTTTCTGATAGAGATTTCGCGCGGATGCTCGCAGGGCTGCCGTTTCTGCTGGGCCGGGTTCAACTACTGGCCGCCGCGCGTCGTGCCTGCGCGCGACATTCTGGCGAAGGCGAGCGAGTGGCGCGCCAAAACCGATAAGATCGGGCTGGTCTCAACAGCCGTCTGCGATCATCCGGAGATCAGCGAGATTCTCAGCGGGTTAAGAGAGATGCAGTACCGCATCTCCGTCTCTTCACTCAGGCTTGACCAGATTTCGGATGAGCTGCTGGATGCGCTCGTCGAGTCGCGCGACCAGCAGATAGCGGTCGCGCCCGAGACTGGCTCAGACCGCCTGCGTAAAGTCATCAACAAGAACCTGACCAACGACGAGATCGTTGACATCTGCGGCGCGGTCTTTGATCGAGGGATGCTGACCGTCAAGCTCTACCTGATGGTGGGCTTGCCGACGGAAACGGACGAAGACCTCGCAGAGATGATCGTGCTCGTCGAGCGCATCAAGGACAGGATGCTCGAAGCGGGCAAGCGTTTCGGGCGCGCGGGCAAGATTATCCCCTCGCTCAACGGTTTCGTGCCCAAGCCGAACACCCCTTTGCAGTGGGACGCCATCTGCGACGAGCGCGAGCTGAAGCGCCGCCTGAAATGGGCCTCAAAGAATCTATCGCGCATTCCCAACGTCGAGGTGCGGGCCATGTCGGCGCGCATCGCTCACGAGCAGTCGTTCTTTTCGAGCGGCGACCGTCGAACGGCGCGCGTGATCGACGCGATGGCTCGCACGGGCGGCGACTTCCACGCGGCCTTGAGAGAGACGGGCGTTGACCCGGCCTTCTATACGAGCCGCGAGCGAGCCTACGACGAATTCCTGCCGTGGGAGATTATCGACGCGGGCCTCTCGCGCGACTTTATGCAGCGGGAGCACGAGAGGGCACATGTCGCACGCTCGACAGCGCCGTGCCCGTCCGTCAGCGAATGCACGCGCTGCGGCGTCTGCCCGACGACGTGGCTCGGCTCGACGCCCGCTGGACTCGTACAGTTGCAGAGCGTGAGCGCCTCGACTCGCGCGCTCTCAATCGGTTAAGTACATCATCAGGTCAGTACCGCCTGCGGTAGCGGGCGGGTGCAAGCGTCACTTGAGACCCGCCCGCTACCGCAGGCGGTACTGACCTGTCTTTATATTATTTTGTCAGGAAGAACTCGGTGCTTCTGACCGTGTGGTCGAAGTTGTACTGGTAGGTATAGAAGGGCATCGCTACGGGGCGTGTGAATCTTACTCTGGCCTCCATGCGACCATCGCGCATCGACGCTTTGACTTCCGGGTTCGTCAACCCGTAGGGCTTGCTGCCCTCTCTCAGTTGAGTCTCGACCCACGCCACGTTCTGGCCCGTCCCCACCGCCTTGTCGACCGTCTGCTGCATGTAATCTTTGAACAGGTAGGCTTGATATGCGATGGGGATATACTGATACCCGCAATAGGCCACCACGGCGAGCACGATGATGACGATCAGAAATTTGAGACGCGTCCCACCGCGCTCGCCAATTCTCGTCCGTGCTGCGCGAGATACGTGCATACTTGATCGTCTCCCTGTTCTCAATGTCAAGACACTCTGAGGCTGAAAGCTGCGCGGAGTGAGGCGCGCAGGAGTCGCGGCGCAATCTCTCTATCGTCAACGATGCGCGCGCGACCCAGACGCTCAAGCAGAACCCACTTCACGTGACCGCCCGTGCTCTTCTTATCATGGGCCAGCGCGCGTCTGATCGATTCCCTGTCAAGGTCGTCGGCGCGCGGCAGCCGCCCGCACAAGCGCACGGCGTCGCGCAGCAATTCTAACTCCGAACGCTCCAGTAAGCCTAACCCGACGGAAACCTCCCCGGCGACGAGCATCCCGTAGCCGACGGCCTCGCCATGACGGAAACGACGGTAACGCGTGACGGCTTCGAGCGCGTGCGCGGTCGTGTGGCCGAAGTTCAGTATGCGGCGCGAGAGATGATCCGTGCGCGCAATCTCTTCGCGCTCGTCGTTCATCACTATGCGCGCTTTGAAGCCGCACTGCGCGGCGATGAGGCGTTCGAGGCGAGCGGCAGGGTGCGAGACAGCTTCCCTCTCATCGAGCAGATAGCCGTATGTCTTATCAAAGAGCGGGCGGCTTCCGGCTGCGCCCTGTTTGACGGCTTCGCACCACCCGGCGGTCAGCTCTCTACGGGGCAGAGTTAAGAGCGTGCGCGTGTCTACGAGAACAGCCGCGGGCTGTTGGAATGTACCGGCCAGATTTTTTCCCGCCTCCAGATTGACAGCCGTTTTGCCGCCGACCGAAGCGTCTATCTGCGCGAGCAGGGTTGTGGGGACTTGCAGAAACGCTAGACCTCGAAGGTACAGTGCCGAAGCCATGCCGGCAAGATCGCCCACCACGCCGCCGCCCAAAGCCACAACCCCGTCGCTTCTCTCCAAGCCCGCCCCGGAGAGAAACTCAAGCGCATGGCCCAACGTGCGTAGATTCTTATGGCGCTCGCCCTCAGGCATCAACCAGAGCTTCGGCGTGAGCCCGGCGGCGCGCAGCGAGCGCACGGCTTCCTGCCCGTAGAGACCGAAGACCTTTTCGTTAGAGATGACGGCAACAGAGCGCGCCGCCTCAGGCAGAGTGCGACGCGCTCGCTCGCCCAGAGCGGCGAGCGTTCCTTCCCCGATGATAATCTCGTACTGGGTAGCCTGCGCCCGCTGGAGGCGCACGCGCACGCTTTGCACTCTCTCTTTTACCTCACTCCTCGCGCATCGCCTCCGTGAGCGTGTCGGCGAGAAAGTCAAAGCTGATCTCGCCAAAGCCCACGAGGCGCGCCAGTTCTTCGACCGTATAGCGTGAGGCTGTGTTCCAGAGATCGATCAACTCATCGCCGGCCTTGCGCGAGGCCCACCAGCGATGCCCCCAGCGTGTGCGCAGGTGTTCGCGCATCCCGGCCTCAAAGGCCCACGCGCGCAGGTAAGCAGCCGAGTAGAACCCGTCGTCCACATCCCACAAATAGAGCGCTGGGGCGCGGCGAAAGCCCGTCGCTTCCATTTGCAGCGCCGCGTAGGTCTGGGCCAACTGCTCGGACTGCACCTGCGGGCTATCGTAGAGCGCGATCTCGTAATTCAGCTTGGCGCATGAGCGGCGGGCGGTGTGTGTCGCAAGCAGCGCGAGGTCGCGCGTGATGTCGCGCGCCTGCGCGGGGCTCGTCCCGCTTCTGTGCTCGGCCACCCACGCGGGGTCGTGAAAGAGATGATTGAGCAGGAAAGCGTGGCCTTCCGTCGTCGAATTGTCGGGCGAATAGATGAACTCCGGGTAACGCGCCGACAACTCGCGCGAAGTCCAGCCGAAGTGCTGCGCGTGGCCCGCCTCGTGAAAGAGCGTCGTGTAATCGTAGACGCCGCCGATGGGCGCGAGCAGCAGTCGTACGTCATCCGGCACGCGAATACGAAAGCAGGCGGCGCGCGCATTCTTCAAAGGGCGCTGCTCGTCGTCGATATGTATGTTCGGCTGCCGCTCGATGCCTATGCCGAGACTTTTCATCGCGGCTGAATAAGTTGGCAGCAGCTCGCGCGCGGGAAAGAAACGGTCAAGTCTGGGCATGCGCTGGAAGAAGAGAAAATCGGCGTGCTGTAACTGGTCGCGCTCGACATCCGCCAGATCACGCGCCGCGGCACGCCCGAGCGCAGCCATGTAAGCATCCGCCGTGCGCTCAAGAAATTTCCCGGCGGTCGCGGCCAACTGCTCGTAATCCGTGCCGGTGATATCCGTGAAGAGGGCACGATAGGAATCGAAGCCGAGGGTGCGCGCCGATTCCTGAAACGACTCCATGCGCGTCGCGCGCAGGTCGTTGCAGGTTTCGATGGCGTCTATCCAGCGAGCCATAAGCTCGCGGCGGCGCGAGGCGGAGGGCTCGTTGCCGACTATTTTCGGCACGCTATGAGCCGGAATCTCCTCGCCCTCCCAACGGACTCTCGCCAGCGATTCACAGCGAGCGCGCTCGTCCGTCACGTCTCTGGCGCGCGTTTCCAGATAGGCTATGCGTGCCGCGCCCGTGAGTGCGCGCAGGCCCGCGCGCTCCGTCTCCTGATGCGCGGGCGTCTCGTCTAAGGCTCTTTGCAGGTCGTCAATCGCCTCGCGTGTGAAGAGGTCGCTGTAGCGCTCGTAGACAGGCTCGGTACGCAGCCCCGGCTCCAGACCGGCACGATGCTGGTAATGCGCGAGCTCAAGCGCCGAGCTATAGTCGGCAAACTCGCTGCGATACAGATTGGTATTCATCGTCAAGCGAGGGAAAACCGAACCTAAAGAATTACGATCAAAAAAACAGTTATGGCGGAGAAGACTTGTAGGGATTCTAACACGAAGATGGGCCGGCGGAAGGGTTGCCTCGGGCGTCGGCTGTAAAAAAAAGCGAATGGGCGCGACAACGTGGGAGTGTGTCGCGCCCATTCATATTCGTGGTTACTGTCCTCACCCCAGCAACCACTTGAGACGGAGGATTCACCAACCGTCTCTCTTGCCCCACAATATACATCGCAAGGACTATGCCATGTCAAGCAGTGAAGAATTCGTCCGACAGCCCCCCTATATTACAGGACTTTTGGCCCGGACGCCCTGTCAGAGGGCTAAGAGCCACCCTGTAAAAAACGGCTCGCCGTGTAAGTCTTACACCGCCGACCGCGCAAAAATTTCCCACCCGGCCCTACTTCAGAGTGCGCCGAGCGACTCCTCAATGACGGAGGACAGGTGATTGGCGTACTGCTCAACCGTCTCCTGCTGTTCGCCTTCGATCATGACGCGCGCGAGGGGCTCTGTGCCGGAATAACGGAGCAGCAAACGCCCGCGCTCGCCGAGACGCTCGCGTATTTCGGCGGCGGCCCGCGCGATCTCTGCGACCTCTTCAAAGGGACGTTTTTCGCGCACGCGCACGTTGACCAGCACCTGCGGGTAGCGCTTGAATCCCGTCGCCAGAGGGTCGAGCGGGAGTCCGGTGACGTGCATGGCGCGCAGGAGGCCGAGCGCGGTCGTGATGCCGTCGCCCACGAGGCTCTGGCGCGGAAAGATGATGTGGCCCGATTGTTCGCCGCCGACGCTGGCCCCCGTGCGAAGGAGTTCTTCGAGCACGTACTTGTCGCCGACATCCGTGCGCCGAAGCTGCCAGCCGCGCGAGCCGAGCGCGATTTCCAGACCGATGTTGCTCATCACGGTGGCAACGACGATGCCGTCCTTCAATTCTCCGCGCGAGGCGAGGTACTGGGCCATGATCCAGAGCGTCGCGTCTCCGTCAACGAACTGTCCCTGCGCGTCAACGAAAAGCGCGCGGTCGGCATCGCCGTCGAAAGCGACGCCAAGGTCAGCGCCCCCTTCCGATACGGCCTGACGCAGGCCTTCGATGTGCAGAGAGCCGCAGTCGCGATTGATATTACGTCCGTCGGGCTCACAATTGATTTGACGAACGCGCGCGCCCAGGCGCTCGAAAAGATCAGGCGCGAGACGCGAGGCCGCGCCGTTGGCGCAATCGACCACGATGCTCAGTTTCTCAAGCGAGAGTCCCGCCCCGGCCTCTTGCGCCAGATAGTCCAGATAACGCTGCCTGAGCCGTGCGCTCTCTTCATCATAGACCTCTTCACTCGCATCTTCAGTGGCAGGCGCGTCGCTCCTCATCGTTCCCCTGGCCGCTTCGATGTCGGCTTCGATGAGGCGTTCGGTCGCGTCGTCGAGCTTGCGCCCGGAGGGCGAGAAAATCTTAATGCCGTTATCCTGATATGGATTATGCGAGGCGCTGATGACGACGCCCGCCTCCGCCGGGAGCGTGTGCGTGAGAAAGGCTACACCCGGCGTGGTGATGACGCCGGCGGATTGACACACGGCTCCGGCGTTGCGCGCGCCCGCCATGAAAGCCCGTTCGATCCACAGGCCGGACTCGCGCGTGTCGCGCCCGACGATAATGAGCGGTGCGCTTCCCTCTTCAGCCTTGTCGGAGAGATGACGCGCCAGCGATGCGCCGACCGTGCGTACGGTTGCTGTATCAAGCGGGAACTGCCCGGCCTCGCCGCGCATCCCGTCTGTGCCGAAAAGTCTTTTCATAAGTTAGCTGACGATTTCACCTGATGATGGAAAAGCCGGACGGTGTGGTGGAGCGCAACTGTACGCGGCCTTCCATCCCTGCGGGCAGTATCAGTCGCGGCGAGATAGCGCCGTCAGCGCCCACGTCCAGAAGGATTTGCATATTTTCGGGCCGCAGTTGCTCGATGACGGAGCGCTGGCCGTAGAGCGTGACGGTGGCGGTTTCGGGTCGCGCCTGCGCGCCGGAGCTTTCGCGCACGGGGACGCCCGCGAAGCTCTTTTCAATGCGCTGCTCGCCGATTTCAAGGCTCACGTTAACGACCGTGTCGAGCACGTTTACCCTCTGATCAGCGATCTCTATGGCCGCCTGCTGAACGGTGAAGCTCTCTTTTCGTCCGCTCAGCCAGAGCACTTCGGTCGGAGCTTTCTGCAAAGCGTTGACGTGGCTGGCCGCGCCGCGCACGCGCACCTTATCCGGCTTGACCTCGACGCCGTACAGCTCATAGCCCTCGGGCAGCTTGCCTTCCAGACGAGGCTCGACCCTTAACTGTCCTTCGACGCGCGGCTCAAGCCTCAAGGGCACGACGTTGGGCTCGATGTCCTCGACGCGCACGCCCTCTGGCAAATCCATCGTCACACTCTCGCGCGTCAACTGCACGACGCGCTCGCCCGGGGCGTAACGGCTGATGTCAACGTAGGCGACAAGGTCGCTGCGCCGGATGCGATCAAGCTCGCGCTTGTTGCCCGTCAGGACGACTTCCACCATATCGCGCGGCTCGTTGCTGATCTCCATCTCTTCAGGCAGACGAAATTGCAGCTGAACATTACGCAGGCGAATCGTGGAGGGCGTGCGCTGGCCCGTGACGGCATACCAGAGGCCGAGCGTGATGGCGAGCGCCAGCAGCTTCAGATTCCAGTCTTCGATAAAGACGGCGCGCAGCCACGCCTTGACCTCGCGCACCCACTGAGAGCTTCGGCGCGCTACGACTTCATCCTCATCCTCTATCTCACTAAAGGCCATTCTTAAAGCGGTGTCGGGTGACGAGTGACAAGCAAGACCAAAAGCACGAACAGTGACGAGAGCGATGCTGTCTTTAACTTGTCACTCGTCACTGTTTTCATGTCGAGATTGCGCGTTCGGTTTCGGCTTCCGCTTCCGTCCGCGATTGTTCCGGCTCGCGTCGTCTGCCTGAGACTTCGAGCGACTGGAAGATAGAGGCGCGAAGCTTTGTCGCGTCCAGACCGCGCTTGATCTGCCCGCGCTGCACGAAAGAGATTAAGCCCGTCTCTTCTGAGACGACGACCGCCACAGCGTCCGAGTCCTCCGTGATGCCGATGGCGGCGCGATGACGTGTGCCGAGGTCTTTGGAGAGGCGCGGGTTAAGCGTGAGCGGCAGAAAGCAGGCCGCAGCCGCCACGCGATGGCGACGCACGACGACCGCGCCGTCATGCAGCGGCGTCGCCGGATTGAAGATCGTCACCAGCAGATCGTAGCTCAGCTCCGCGTCCAGCTTGACGCCGCCGTCCGTCACGTTCTTGAGGCCGACGCCGCGCTCGATCACGATCAGCGCGCCCGTCTTCGTGGAGGCCAGCGTGGTCGCCGCTAAAACTATCTCGTCGTAAACGCCCTCGCCGAACTGCCCCTTGTGACGACGCGTAAAGGGCATGCGGAAACGGTTGCCGAACGAGATGAGAGCCTGCCTGATCTCCGATTGAAAGAGCACGATGATGGCGACGCCGATATAGAGCAGCCCGCCGCGCAGGACGAATTCGAGCGTCGCCAAATCCTGATTGACGGCCAGCCAGTAGAGCAGCGCGAAGGCTGTAATCCCGGCGGCCATCGGGGCGGCGCGCGTGCCGCGCACGAGCTTCAGCACCGTATACACGATCAGAAAGACCAGCGCGATGTCCGCGAGGTTGCGCGCATCGCCCAGTCTTCCCAGGTATTCGTGATATGGCAGCAGTAACAACATTCTGGATTTTTAGATTTTGGATTTTAGATTAGCGCTTGGGAAATCTTGAATCTTAGAAGCCGGGCTTTCAACCGTTGCTACTCGTTAATCCAAAATCCAAAATCTAAAATCCAAAATGGCTCTATCCGATGTGTAGCGGGATGGGTTCCCGCGCATCCGAACGGCTCTCCCGCGCCGTCTCTAAAAAGATCATATGCACTTTCGGTTCCGCGCGCTTCATGGACTCCTCTATCTCAGCGATGGTCTGCTCTATATCGTCCGTCGCCAGCTCGTCACGCAGGTTGATGTGCGCGTTGATCAGAATCTGCTTCGGCGCAAGGTGCATCGTCAAAAGCTCGACGACCTCCACCACGTTCGGATGGGAGAGAATGGCCTGACGAATACGCTCGACAGATTTGGGCGTCGCCGCCTCGCCCAGAAGAAGCCCGCGCGAGGAACGAGCCAACGCGAAGGCCACGATGGCTAGCACGACGCCGATCATCATGGAGGCCAGCCCGTCCCAGTAAGCCCCGCCCGCAGGCCCCGCGTGATGCTCCGTCAGGTACAGGCCCGCGCCCGCGATGATGATACCGACGAGCGCCGCCGAATCTTCAAACAGCACGGTCTTGGCCGTAGGGTCTTTCGATTCACGCAGGTACTCGCGAAACGAGAGCCCCTCGTGATGCGCCTCCCTGACCTCCTGATAGATAGCCAGCGCGATTGACCCTGCCTCAAGTACGAACGAGATGCCCAGCACCCAGTAGGCGACGTTCAGATTCTCCGGCGCGTGCGGGTGACGAAGCTTCTCGTAGCCCTCGTAAAGCGCATAGGTCGCGCCGACGCCGAAGATAAAGATCGCCGCGATGAACGACCAGAAGAAGCGCTCCATGCCGTAACCGAACGGATGCTTCTCCGAGGCCGGGCGCTGATAAAAGCGCAATCCCAACAGCAAAAAGACCTGATTGGTCGTATCGGCGAGCGAATGCAGCGCCTCGGCCATCATTCCGGAAGAGCCGGTTATCACCGCCGCGATGAATTTCAGAACCGTGATTAAGCCGTTTGCAAAGAGCGCACCGAGCACTGCTAACATTAACAGTCTCCCCCAGCCTTGAAATGATTGCTCCGCAATGGATTATGAGGCAAAAAAGGGCGTAAGGCAACGGCGTAAAGCAAAGGATGAAGGATGAAGGCGGCAACGATGAAGGAAAAGAAAGAGTTAATGATTCAATTCTGAATAATCACACTTTCATCCTTCATCCTTCATCCTTCATCCTTTCTTTTCATTCTCGCTTTTCTTTGGAGGAAACCGACCAGATCGCCCGCGCCGTCAACTACGGCGAGCGAGCCCGTTCCGTTCTTCTGCATGATCTCGTCCGCGCGGGCTATGCTGGTCGAAGGCTCAACGAAAAGCTGCGGGCCGACGGGGCGCATAACGTCGCGCGCGCGCAATCTGGGCCAACGCTCGCGCGGCTGCGCTTTGAGGTCTTCGAGCGTCAGGATGCCGTAGAGGCGGCGCTGGTGTGCGACGGGGAAACTGGTCTGCGGGTGTTGCGGGAGAATCGCATCCACGAAGTGGCTCATCAGAATGTCCGGCTCAATCGCTATCGGGAACGTCATCGCCTCGCCGACGGTCGCCGTCCTCGAAGAGCCCGCCTGCCTCACGACCTTATAGGCGGCATCGAGCATGAAGTAGCCGACCAGCACAGACCATAATCCCATCAGCAGGGCGGGCCACGTCATCATGTAGAGGCCGAAGATGATGAGCGTGCCCGCGATGAGCATTCCGCAGAAGCCCGCCATGCGCGTGGCATACACGATGTTACCGCTGCTGTGCCACATGATTGCGCGCAGCACCCGCCCGCCGTCGAGCGGATAACCCGGAAATAGATTGAAGACGGCGAGCAGCAGATTGCTCGACCCGATGATGAAGAAGACCAGCGCCGCATTCATCAGATTACTTTTCGCGGCGACGATCATCGCGGCGAGCCCCAGCACGGCGAAGAGAAAGCTGGCGGCTGGCCCGGCAATGGCGATGCGAAACTCCGCGCGCGGGCTATCGGGCTCGCGCTTGAAGCGCGTCAGCCCGCCGAACGGATGGAGCACGATCTCTTCGATCTCTATGCCTTCGGCGCGTACCATCAAAGCGTGTGAAAGCTCGTGGCCGAAGACGGAGAGAAAGAGGCCGATGGTGGTGATGGCGCTATAGAACCATGCGGTCAGGGTGTCGACGGGCGGGAGCGCACCCGGCCCCTTTTGAATCGGAAGCCGCATCTCGCCGTGCTGCAAGTTGTAGGCGATCAGCCACAGGGACAGCAGGGAGACCAGAAACCAGCGGTAATCTACCCGCACCGGAATCCCGTAAACGCGCGCCACCGTAATCTGCCTGTGAAAAAAACTGACGATGCTCACAAACAACTCCCTTTAAAACAGTGACGAGTGACCAGTGATGAGCAAGGGAGATGCTTTAACTCGTCACTTGTCACTCGTCATTTGTCACTGCTCTTAATACTCTTGCGCCGCGGCTTGCTGCCATTCGACTTCGAAGAGCGCGACGGGCTGGGCGCGGTTCTTAACTGCGATGGGCTCGCGCGGGGTCAGCGGGTAACGGTTGCCCGCGGACTTGGCCGCCTCGGCGCTCAGCAGAATCTGCCCCGCCTTGGAGTTTGATTCAAGGCGGGAAGCGGTGTTGACCGTGTCGCCGATGGCCGTGTACTCTGAGCGGCGCTCGGAGCCTATGTAGCCGACGGTCGCCTCGCCCGTGTGCAGGCCGATGCCGACGCCTATCTCCTGAAAGCCTTCGGCGCGCAGCTCTTCGTTGATGCCGATGATGCGGCGCTGCATGGCGACCGCGGCGTTGAGCGCGTTCTTAGCGTCTTCGGGTGTGGCTGTGGGCGCGCCGAAGAGGGCCATCAATCCGTCGCCCAGATATTTGTCGAGCGTCCCGCCGTGCGCGAAGATAATGTCCGTCATCGCGGAGAAATATTTATTGAGAAGCTGTACGACCTTTTCCGGCTTGGCGTGCTCGGAGAGACGCGTGAAGCCGCGTATGTCCGCGAAGAGCACGGTGATGGTCTGGTTGACGCCGCCGAGCTTGAACGACTCAGGGTTTTCCAGCATCTGCCGGACGACGTACTCGGGCAGGAAGCGGCTGTAGTTGGCGCGGGCCACCTCTTCACGCGCGAGGCGCTCGTGGGCGCGCGCGTTCTCGACCGCGACGGCTGTCTGCGCGGCGACCGCCGTGATCAGCTCCAGATCGTCTGGCTTGAAGGCGGCGAACGGGTCAAGGCGGTCTGCGTAGAGCGCGCCGTGGACGCCTGATTCCGCGACGAGCGGCGCGCAGATGGTCGAGCGCACGCCCTGCGAGACGATGGATTCGACGCCCGCGAACTGTTCTTCGGCGGCGGCGTCCTGCGACAGCAGCGCGACGCGGTCTTTCATCACCTTGCGCGTGATCGTGCGCCCGACGGTCAGCTTTTTGGCGTGCGCTTCGAGCTTTTCGTCGCGCGCTCTGGTCGCTATCGGGACGAGGTGAACATCCTCGCCGTCGCCGTTCGCCTTGCCTTCGGCCAGCAACGCGACGACGCGGTCGGCGGGCGTGGAGCGAAAGATGATGTCCGTGGCCTTGGCGAAGATGGCGTTGAGGTCGAAGACGGAGCCCAGGGTCTTGCTCATCTCGTACATCGCGGCGAGGATATCCGCCTTGCGCTGTAGCGCCTCAATCTCTTTATCGCGCGTCGGGGCTGTCGAGGCCGACGACGCTGACGATGTCTTCGAGCGAAGCACGGTTGACATCACATCGTTGGCCGAGATGAGCAGCTGCGTGTGGCCGAGCGGCTTGTCGTCGTAGCGCATGTCGGTCGTGCGCTCCTCGACCTTCTGCTCAAAGCGCAGCGTGCTCGCGCCGATGGTGACGCGGTCGCCGTTCGAGAGCTGATGCTCGTATCGCTGCTCGCCGTTGACGAACAGCTTATTGGCGCTGCGGCGCAGCTGGCCGCCTTCGAAGACGCCGTCCACGATGGTGAACGTGCCGTCCTCTGACTTGACGTGCGCGTGATGGCGCGAGGCGCGCGGGTCATCCAGCACGACGCAGTTGTCCGGCGCTCGACCAATAGTACAGGGGGCTTGCGGCGACAAATTGTATTGCCACTCGCGCCCGCTTGCGTCAGTAATTCTCAGGAAAGCCATGACGATTTTCGGAAAGCCGAGGAGCGCCCGCGCTGCTGCGCTCTCGCTGAATAAGGAAACTGTCAATCGCGCCCGTCGGAGGCGCTTAATTCTACAGGGAAACTCCCTTTGATCCTAGCAGTAGTTGGCAAAAGCTGACAACTCCGCTAAGGAATCACGGACGCGGGCCGCGAGCTTGATGGCCGCGCCCCCGCATTTGAGCTGCCCGACTCCGAAAAGCATCGCTCTCAAATTCGAGTTTTCCATCCGGTTATACCCTTCGGCCAAAGGGTCGCGTCTCTTTCAAAAAGGGCTTTCCGTTAACGCTGGCGTAACGTCAGGTTTATATGATCTTAATTTCAGCCTTCTGAGCATGCTGGCTTGCCGCAGGGGCGAGAACCCGACTCATCCCGCACGGCCTCTCCGGCAGCGACCCGGACAGAAAACTTTCAGCGGAAGGGATTTCGGATTATGCATCAGACTACAAAGTGGCGTGCCCTGCTGTCGTGCGCTCTCTTCTGTGCCGCTCTGGCCTTCAGCGCCTCCGCCCAGACGCCCGTGCCGCGAGAAGAGATTGCGGCCAGCAGCAGCAGTGGCGACGGCGTCTCTGCCCCGAATGATGCGCCGGACGGCTCAAGCGCTGCCACGACATCATCGGAGATGGACGAGGTGCGCCGTCAGTTGCGCGAGCAGCGCCTGGAGCTTGAGCGCATGCGCTCGATCATCAATGAGCAATCGGGCGTTATCGAAGGGCTCAGGCAGAGAGTCGAGCAGACAGAACAGCGCGCGGCGGCGACGCCGGGTGTCAGCAAAACGGGCGACCTATCCTTGAGCGACTCGACGACGCCTGTGCCCGCCGATGTGCAGAATCCGACGAACGCTCCGCAGGCCGGCGACACAGATGCCCGCATCGCCCGCGTGGAAGATCAGGTAAAGAAGACGAGCGAGACGCTGGCCCGCCAGCTCGGCGCGATCAGCTTCAGCGGAGACCTGCGCTTTCGTTACGAATCCTTCTACGGACAATTGAACGCGCTCGCAAGCGGCGATAATCCGTCACTCGTCGGCAACCCCCTCTCCACGCGCCAGCGTTTCCGCCTTCGCGCGCGTCTTTCCATTCGCGGCTCCATCGGTAAGGAGTTCGACTGGGGCATACGGTTCGGCACGAGCAGCTTCGCCGACACCATCTCGTCGAATCAGACGCTGACGGATTTTTACAACCGCAAGCCCTTCGGCCTCGACAACGCTTTTATCGCATGGACTCCGCAGCGCGTGTCGGGCCTACGCATACAGGCAGGCAAGTTCGACGTACCGTGGCTCAGAACGGAGATGACCATTGACAATGACCTCAACCCCGAAGGACTGACGGAAATCTACTCGCGCGGCTTTAAGCATTCGGGCTTGAAGAATCTCACTTTCGTCGCGTGGCAGTTGCCCTTCCTCGAACGCAACTCGGCCTTTGTGCGTAATGCCAACGGGACGGTCAACGTGGATGAATCCGGGCGCGCTGGCCGCGACCTGGCGCTCTACGGAGCGCAACTGCGCGCCCGTCTTGAGCCGTCGCCGACCGTTGCGCTGACGCTCTCCGCCGCAGACCTCTTCTATTCCGGCACGCAGTTTATCTCGCCCGTTCAGTTCTTCGGCAACCTTCTGCAACTGCCCGTCACCTTCACCATCCCGGCGACCGCCAACGCGCCCGCGCAGACCATCACCACGCAGGTCACGATTGCGCGCGAGCTGCTCGTATCGGGCAACGGCAATCTGGGAGTCTCGACGGCCTCGAACAATGCCGTCAACCGCGACGGTCGGCTCGCCTCCGGCTTCAATCTGGTTGACCTGATCGGTCGCCTCGACCTGACGCGCAGCAAGCGCTGGCCCGTCGCGCTCATCTTTAACTTCGTACACAACACGCAGGCTCACGACGTTTCGGTCGCAGGGCCGGGCGGCGCGTCGCAGTTTCTCAATAACGACGAGGACAACGGCTACTGGGCCGAGGTTCAGGTCGGCAGATCGAAAGAGCGCGGCGATATGCTGCTCGGCTACACCTTCATCCGCATCGAAAAGGACGCGGTGCTGACGCCCTTCAACTTCTCAGACCTCTTGCAGCAATCCGACGTACGCACGCATCGTCTGAGCTTCAACTACACAGCCGACTCGCACGTCGCGCTCACACTGACAGGCTTCATCGGCCAGCGCCCCAACGGCTTGCTCGGCGTCTTCGGCGCAACGCCCGCCGGCTCCCCCAACGGCGCGACCACACGCCTACAGTTCGACACCACCTTCAGATTTTGAAGAAAGGATGAAGGCGGCAACGTGAAGGATGAAGTAAAAGCATTAAAGCCTCTACAGCCTTCCTTTCATCCTTCATCCTTCCGCCTTCATCCTTCCGCCTTGCCTTTCCTCGTTCACCTTTCGTTATCCGTGTCTCCGCCTTTTCCTTGACGCTCTTGCTGAGGGCTTGTTACACTTTTGTGAGATTTAAGCGAGACCCGACGCTTGCTGCGTCGCCCGTCACAAACGGGGCTAACCCTATGACCCGCGCGTGCGGCGCAGTCTGATTTTTGTAATTCGATGGAGGTGCTATGGTGGGCTTTAAAGTCGGCCAGAAAGTTGTTTATCCGAACCACGGGATCGGAACCATCGAGCAGATAGAGCAGAAGCAAATAGGTCAGACCTCCCTTCCCTTCTACACGCTTCGCCTTGCTGCTACCAATTCACTGGTTCTGGTTCCAGTCGCCAACGCGGGAGAGGTTGGCCTGCGAGCCCCAATCAGTTCCGGCGAGTGCGATTTGCTCTTCAAGAATCTAGCAGACGATTTCACGTCCCCCGCCACAGATTGGAAAGACCGATTCAAAGACTTCACGGAAAAGATGCGCACCGGCGATATCTTCGAGGTCGCCGACGTGCTCAAAAACCTGACATACCTGAGCCATCTCAAACCGCTCTCTTTCCGCGAGCAGCGCATGCTTGAACGCGCCCGTTATCTGGTCATCTCAGAGCTTGCAGCCGTTTGTCGCCAGCCCGAATGCAATATCGAGCCGCGCGTCGAACAGGCCCTCGCGCGTTCCTGCGCCAAGCATGATCGCCGTCCTGCGCGTAAGCTGGCAGCAGGCGCGGCAGCCGGTCACTGACCGGAAAGCTTTTCACAATCAAGATGAAAGAGAGGAGCGCGAAAGCTCCCTTTTAGCCCACAGGTCTCCGAAGGCCCGTGCCGCGCTCTCTCTCTGTGTGGGCTCTGCCCCGTACTCTGCCCGCGCTCTCTCCGACCACCCGCGCGGGGCACTTCGGCCCCGCCTCGTGCTATACTTTCCACGAAGTTCTACCAGAATATTTTTTTCGAGCCTTTCCCCTCTCTATTTAGACGATGGACGAACCTGCGAGTTATCTTCTGAGTTTCCTTCTATCCGAGGGTGAGATTCACGAATCCATTTCTCCCGTCGCGGCCCTGCTCAAACTTGCAGCCGTCTTCATGCTCGTTCTGGCGAATGGTTTTTTCGTCGGCGGCGAGTTCGCGCTCGTCTCCGTGCGCCGCCCGAAGGTAGAAGCGCGCGCAGCCGCCGGAAGTAAAGCGGCGAAGGCTGCGTTGCGCCTGTTGGACGCGCCGACCATCTTCATCTCGGCCACGCAGTTGGGGATTACGCTCGCCTCGCTCGCTTTGGGCTGGATAGGCGAGCCGACCGTCGCCGCCCTGCTCATGCCCGTCGCCTCGCGCATAGCGACCGAAGGGTGGGCCGGCTACATAGCGCACGGCGCGGCCATCGTCATAGCCTTTACGGTCATCACCTTCCTGCACATCGTCATCGGCGAGCTGATGCCGAAGATGGTGGCGCTCGAACGCGCCGAGACGCTCGCGCTCATCGCCGCGCGCCCGCTTGAGCTATTCGCCAAAGTCTTTCAATGGCCCATCTGGGTCTTCAATAAGACGGGCACAACTCTGGGGCGGCTTTTCGGCCTCAAGTCATCGCTCGAACACACAGCCGTTTACACGGAGACAGAGCTGCGGCAGCTCGTTGACATCTCGCAGGAGAGCGGGCATCTGCGCCCGGCTGAGCGGCGTTTGATTCACCGCGTCTTCGAGTTCTCGGACACTCTGGTGCGCGAGGCCATGGTTCCGCGCACGGCCATGGCCGCCATCTCCAGCGACTGCTCGCTCGCGGAGATCGCCAAGGCTTTCCGCCAGCACGGCTACTCGCGCCTGCCCGTCTACCGCGAATCGCTCGATGATGTCGTCGGCGTCATTCACAGCAAGGACGTGATGCCCTACCTGTTGCGCCCCGAAAGCTTTCGCCTCGAAGAGGTCTTGCAAGCTCCGCTCTACGTCGTCGACACGGCGCGGCTCGAAGACGTGCTGCGCCAGATGCAGAAGGCCAAGGCGCACTTCGGCTTCGTCGTGGACGAACACGGCGGGGTCGAAGGCGTCATCACGCTCGAAGACCTGCTCGAAGAGATCGTCGGCGACATCTCTGACGAGCATGATGTCGAAGTTGACGATCAGATCAACGAACAACCGGACGGAACTTACATCCTTGACGGCGGGCTGGCAGTGCGCGACCTCAACCGTCGCCTGGGCCTCAACGTGCCCGAGTCCGAAACCTACACGACCATCGCAGGCTTCCTGATGACCGCCGCCGGCCACGTACTCCAACCCGGAGAAGTCGTCCAGCACGACGGCCTTATCTTCCGCATCGAGCGCGTCGAGCGCCGCCGCGTCATACGCGTCCACCTCGAACGAACCGAGCCCGAGCCAGCCGAAACCGGCGAGACCACCGCCAAAGACGCCAGAGCCGCCAGTTGAGCATGGCCCAAAGCGAATTCAAACAGCGAGGGGGCAGAGATGGTCGGGATAAGAACTAAAAGCATTCGTGGATGAATTGTTCACAGCTTTTTCCTGATCCTGATCATCTCTGCCCCCTCGCCGTTAATTTCCTTCTCACTTCTCCTCTTCACGCGACAAGTGGTAGAGTTATCGAAATAGCAATAACCAAAACGGACGGCTTGGGGGAGGCTCGCTTCTTATTATGAGCATGATTGAATATATCAACGCGCGAGAGATACTGGATTCGCGTGGCAATCCGACGGTCGAGGCCGAGGTCACTCTGGTGGGGGGCGAGACGGGGCGCGCAGCCGTGCCCTCCGGGGCATCGACGGGCGAGCATGAGGCCATTGAGCTGCGCGACAATGATAAGAAGCGTTACGGCGGCAAGGGCGTGCAGAAGGCCGTGGAGAATATCAACGGCCAGATCGCCGACGAGATAGAGGGCATGGACGCGCTCGACCAGACGGAGATAGATCAGGCGCTCATCGCTCTGGATGGGACGGAGACGAAATCGAATCTGGGCGCGAACGCTCTTCTGGCCGTCTCGATGGCGACGGCGCGCGCCGCCGCGACCTATCTTGAGATTCCGCTCTACAGGTATCTGGGCGGGCCGAATGCGCGCACGCTGCCCGTCCCGCTGATGAACATTTTGAACGGCGGCGCGCACGCCGACAATAACGTGGACTTTCAGGAGTTCATGGTCGTGCCCGTCGGCGCGACCGCGTTTCGTGAGGCGCTGCGTATGGGCGCGGAGATTTTCCACGCGCTCAAGAATGTTTTGAAGAAGCGCGGCTACGTGACGAGCGTTGGGGACGAGGGCGGCTTTGCCCCGAACCTGAAATCGAACGAGGAGGCGATTGAAACCATCCTCGAAGCGATTAAGCAGGCCGGCTACGCGACGGGGCGCGATTGTATGCTGGCGCTCGACCCGGCGGCGAGCGAGTTCTACGACGGGCGCTCATACGTCTTTAAGAAATCCGACAAGCGCAAGCTCTCAAGCGACGAGATGGTCGCTTACTGGAAGCATTGGACTGACAGCTATCCCATCATCTCGATTGAAGACGGCATGGCCGAGAGCGACTGGGACGGCTGGAAGACGATGACCGACGAGATGGGCCAGAGCGTTCAACTGGTCGGCGATGACCTCTTTGTCACCAACACGTCTTTCCTCAAAAAGGGCATAGAGCTAGGAGTCGCCAATTCCATTCTCATCAAGGTCAACCAGATCGGCACGCTCACCGAGACTTTGGATTGCATAGAGCTTGCGCGCACCAGCGGTCGCACAGCCGTCATCTCGCATCGCTCCGGCGAGACCGAAGACTCTTTCATCGCAGACTTGGCGGTGGCGACCAACGCCGGGCAGATCAAAACGGGCAGCCTCTCTCGCACCGACCGCATAGCCAAGTACAACCAGCTCCTGCGTATCGAAGAAGACCTGCGCGGGGCCGCGCGCTATCCGGGCCGCAGCGCCTTCTACCAGATAGAGCAGAGCGCGCCCAGGGAGACATCCGCGAACACACGCCAGAAGAAAGCTCTGACGGCGAAAAAATAGACGCTCAGCACGAAAGGCTGATAAGAGCATGTTCTTCTTTTTCATCATCGGCACGCACTACTTCACATGGGGCTCTGAACGGTCGCCTCAGCAGACGCGTTGCGGCGAGTGCGGCACTGTGGCGAATTTCATCATCAGGAAGGGCATGCGTTTTATCACATTGTTTTTCGTCATTCCCGTCATCCCCGTCAGCGGCGTCAATCGATTGTTGCAGTGCCCTAACTGTAAAGCGCGTTATCAGGCGAACGCCTGAAGAAAAGGATTCGGAGGAGAAAAGTCTTTGACCGACAATAAAGGGCCGCTCGCGCTCATCATCATAGACGGCTGGGGCTATAGCCCCACGCGCGAAGGTAACGCGCTGGCTCTGGCAACGACTCCTTTTTACGACGAGCTGACGGAGAGATACCCGCACACGCTGCTTGAAGCCTCCGGCACGCGCGTCGGTCTTCCGGCAGGCGTGATGGGCAACTCCGAGGTCGGCCATCTCAACATGGGCTCTGGCCGCGTCGTTCGCATGGATGTCTCGCGCATAGATTACGACATTGAGACGGGCGCTTTCTTCCAGAACGAGGTGCTGGTCAAGGCCATGGACGGTGCGAAAGAGCAAGGGAAGGCCCTTCACCTGATGGGCCTCGTCTCCGACGGACAGGTTCATTCGTCGCTCACGCACCTCTATGCGCTGCTGCATATGGCGAAGGAGCGCGGCCTTCAGCGCGTCTACGTCCACGGCTTTCTGGACGGACGCGATGTGCCGCCCGCTTCCGCTTACGGCTACGTGGAAGCCTTGCAGGTCAAGTGCGGCGAGATAGGCTGCGGGCGCATCGCATCGGTCGTCGGGCGCTACTACGCCATGGACAGAGACAAGCGTTGGGAGAGAACCGAGCGCGCTTATAATCTGCTCGTCAACGCGACGGGCGAGCGCGCCGTCGACCCGGTCGCAGCCATCAAGGCTTCGTACGAGCGCGGCGTGACGGACGAGTTCGTCGAGCCCATTGTCTGCCTGCGCGAAACGGGCGAGGTGGTCGCGACTATTGAGGAAGGCGATGCGGTCGTCTTCTTCAACTTTCGACCCGACCGCGCGCGACAGCTCACGACCGCGCTCGCCGTGCCCGGCTTCGGCGGATTCTCAACACCGCATAGACCCCATGTTGATTTCGTCTGCTTCACGAAGTACGACGAGACCTTCCCGCTCGCCATAGCCTTTGGCCCGCAGGAGCACAGGAACGTGCTGGCAGAGGTCTTCGGTCGCACGGGCGTGCGTAACTATCGCCTCGCCGAAACGGAGAAGTACGCGCACGTCACATACTTCTTCAACGGCGGCGTGGAGAAGGAGTATCCCTGCGAGCGGCGGCTGCTCGTCCCCTCGCCGAAGATAGCGACCTACGATCTTGAGCCCGAGATGTCCGCCTTCAAGGTCACGGACAAAATCCTGCGCGCCATCGAAGACAGAGAAACGGATGTCTTTATCATCAACTTCGCCAACCCGGACATGGTCGGCCACACGGGCAAGCTCAAGGAGACGATTGAAGCCGTGCAGTACGTGGACACGTGCCTCGGCTGGATAACGAAGGGCATACGCACGGCGCGCGGGCGCTGCCTGATCACAGCCGACCACGGCAACTGCGAGCAGATGATTGACCTCGTGACGGGCCAGCCGCATACCGCTCACACGACCAACCCCGTCCCCTTTCACCTGATCGATGAAGCCTCCGTCGGGCTCAAGCTGCGCGAGGGAAGCGCGCTCGAAGATGTCGCGCCGACCATCCTCGGGCTGCTCGGCGTGGAAAAGCCCGCGGAGATGACCGGGCGCGATTTGAGAGAAACCTAGAGCTTTAACCGAAACACCGCGAGCTTGAGAGATTGGCAGTGAGCTTTAATCCGGTCAACATACTCGTCATTGACTTCGGCCAGCTGGGCGACGTGGTCTTGAGCCTGCCCGCGCTCAGCGCTATCCGCAAGAGATTTCCGCACGCGCGTATCACCGTTGCCGTCGGCTCGCCGGGCGCTCCCATCGTGGAGCTTTCGGGCTACAGCGATGCCACGCTCGTCGTTGACCGCGTGGCGCTGCGTGATGGGCCGAAGCCGCTCTCGCTGATGCGTATCGCGCGCATCGTGAAAGAAGTAAGGCGCGCCCGGTTCGACTTCGTCATTGATCTGCACAGCCTCTACGAGACGAACCTGCTCGGCTATCTCTCGGGCGCGTCCCACAGGCTCTACGCGCGCAGGCCCAATCGCTCGCTGGATTTTCTGGCCCACTTCAACCCGCGTCCGCCCGTCGAAGACACACGCCCGTCAAAACACGCCGTTGATCGCTACCTGGACGTGCTCATCCCGCTCGGCATCAAGGACGCCGAGAGAGTGCCGCGCCTGCGCACGCGCCCTGAAGACGACGCGACTATCGAGCGGATGTTGAAAAAAGAGAAGGCCGACATGGGCGCGCCGCTCGTCGGGTTGTTTCCGGGCGCGGGCCATCCGGCGAGGCGCTGGCCGCTCGCGCGCTTCGCGGAATTGGCTGATTGTCTGGTGCGAAATGACGAGGTGCGGATCGCGCTCTTCGCCGGGCCGGAAGAGCGCGGCTTCGTCAAGGAGATGCGCGCCACCTTTCCGCGCTCGACGCTCATCTTCGACCGGCTCAACATTCCGCAGCTCGCCTCCGCGCTGGCGCGACTGGCCGTCTTCGTCTCCAACGACACCGGGCCGATGC
Organism: Pyrinomonadaceae bacterium; assembly: GCA_036389675.1. Classification (GTDB taxonomy): domain Bacteria; phylum Acidobacteriota; class Blastocatellia; order Pyrinomonadales; family Pyrinomonadaceae; genus DASQYE01. The sequence goes on along the minus strand of DASVWI010000019.1, from coordinate 347,231 downwards.
ACGTCGCCACAGCCGTCGGCACATCCGTCGTCGCACTGCTCGACCGCCCGACCCCGCACAGTTTCATCCCCATCGAACCGCGCCACCGCATCATCTACAGCAACAGGATCTCGGAGATGACCGCCGATGAAGTTTACGGTGCGACGCGGGAACTGCTGGCCGCAGGCCGCACGGCCTCTCTCTTCGCCAGCTAGAAGCTACAGTGTCCGATCAAATGAATAATAAAAACTACACTGGCCGCAACGCTCTGGTCGCGAGCCTCTGCGGGGCGCTCTTGATCGTTCTGTCCCTGGCCGTCACCAGACCGCTGATTAACGCGCAACGTGCCAGCGCCCCGGCGCGTGAAAAGGCCAGAGAGCGAGCGCGTGGAAAAGATAAAGAGCAGCCGCGTGAAGCGTCGAAAGAAGAGGGCTCGCCGTCGCCCGCTGCTACGGCCACCTCCCGCCAGCAAACGGACGAAGCCATCACGCGCTCGCCCGCGGCCCTTGAGCTTGGCGGCAGGATTGATCGCGCCATTGACGAGAGCGCGTTCGCCTCGTCGCGCTGGGGTGTCTACGTCCGAAGCTTGCGCGACGGGCGCGTCCTCTATGCGCGCAACGGGAACAAGCCGATCATGCCCGCCTCGAATATGAAGGTCTACACGACCGCCGTGGCGCTCGATCTGCTCGGCGCGGATTATCGCTGGCGCACCTCGGTTTACGCGGCACGAGAGCCGGACAAAGACGGGAGTATCGGCGGCGATATCATTCTATACGGGCGCGGCGCTCCCGATCTCTCGTCCGAGACGAAGGGTGGACGGGTATCGAGTCTGGGCCAACTGGCCGACGCTCTCTATAGTCGCGGTGTGCGCCGTGTGCGCGGGCATGTCGTCGGCGACGAGAGCTATTTCCGCGGCGAGGCGCTCGGCGACGGCTGGCTGTGGAACGATGTGCAGTGGTACTTCGGCGCTGAAGTAAGCGCGCTCACCATCAACGGCAACGAGACGACCATCACGGTCACGCCCGGCGCAAAAGCCGGCGACGCAGTCGGCGTCAAATTCGATATTGCGTCAAACCATCTTCATATCAAAAACGACGCCAGCACGCTTGAGCGCGGCACGCCGACCACCATCGGCATCACACGCGGCCTCTCCGACAACGAGGCGCGCGTCTGGGGGCAGTTTCCAGCCGGGGGGCGCGGCTTCAGCGCGCGTCTCTCCGTACACCGTCCGGCCCTCTGGGCCGCAGAACTGTTTCGCGAGGCCCTGCGGGCGCGCGGCATAACGGTCGAAGGCGAAGCGCAAACCAGAGACGCGCGCTCTGAGACCGGGGCGCGCTTTGATCCTCAGAGCGCTGTCGAATTGGCGTCCGTCCAGAGCAGGACGCTGGGCGAGATCGCTCGCTCGACCAACAAGGAGAGCATCAACCTCTACGCGGAGCTGATCCTGCGCTCTCTGGGCAAAGAGCGCGGCCAGATGGCCCCTGACCCGGACTCGCACCGCAATAGTACGCGCGGAGACGACGAGGCCGCGACGGCTGTCATACGCCTGTGGCTCGGGCGCGCAGGAATCCCTACAGAGGGGCTCTCGCTGCACGACGGCTCAGGCCTCTCGCGTCTTGATCTGGTAACTCCCGAAGTGACGGCGCGCCTGCTGGCCGCCATCGCCGGGACAGCTTCGGCCAGCGTTTTTCGCGACTCGCTGCCCGTCGCCGGGCGGGACGGGACGCTGGGTGGCCGCCTGCGCGACAGCGCCGGACGCATACAGGCCAAGACCGGCACGCTCACCTACACCAACTCTCTCTCCGGCTACGTGCGTACGGCAGGCGACGAGCCCTTAGTCTTCTCCATCATCTGTAATAACGAGACGGCGGAGGGCAGCAGCACGCGCGTCATTGACGAAATCGCACGGCTTCTGGCCTCTTATCGAGAGTAGTCCCACAAATCGAGCCTCTAAACTGCTCGTTTATGTTGGCTATAGACAAACTTCGTTTATCAGGCTAATATTGAGGTGGCGCGTTTGTTGCCCCTGACGCGCCGCCAGATTCGCAGGCCAGCCCCTGGCCGGGCCACTCTTCAAATCTCACCTGTCCCGGCTCATTTAAGCCATTCAAGCACTGTAAATTATGGAGGGAAAGTGATGTCCTACCGAACCAAGCGGGGATTTCTGGCCGTGGCTCTCATGCTGACGGCGCTCAATCTCTGCGTCCGTGCGCAGGGCACGACTCCAGCCGCCGAATCTCGTCCGTTGGTCGCGGCGACCGCCAGCGCCGACAGCGACAGGGCGCGCGACGGCCTTTCGGGGCCTGTTCGCAGAGTTCGCACCGAGATAGTGAAGCTCTCTACGAAAAACGCGAAGGTGTCGGAGGGGCAGCGTGCGCTTCTTGAGACGGCCTCCTACGACATCAAGGGGAACAAGAGCGAGAACGCGTACTATCCGGTCGCCGGGGAGACCCTGACGGGTCGAGAGGTCTACAAATACGACGAGCGCGGCAACATCAGCGAGATGACGCTGCACGGGTCGGACGGCTCCCTGATCAGCAAAGAGACCTACACGTATGAGTTCGACCTCGTCGGCAACTGGGTCAAGATGACGGCCTCGGTCGCGGTGATAGAGGGAGGCAAGCTGAGCTTTGAGCCGACCGAAGTTACCTACCGGACGATCACCTACTATCTGGACGAGAACATGGCGCGGATGGTTCAGCCGGCTTCGACCGGCACGGTCGCGCCTTCCTCGACCGTTACCGAAGCTCATGCCACGGCCCGGACAGAGCCCGCAGGCACGGGCGCTGCCGCGGCTGGCAGCAACAAGACGGGCGTGAGCCTCAACGCGCAGACGGCTGCGCTGCCGGCGGCCAACGGCTTCGACAAGACCAATATGATTTCCACCGCCAATCGTGGCGGCGAGATGCCGGGCGGCGCGAACAATGCGCGCTCTAATAGTCCGGTCGTTAAGGTTGACGCCGGCGGAGAGCCGCCCTCGTCGAGGCCCGCGCCGAAGCCCCTGACCAAACCCGTCTCGGGCGGCGTGCTCAACGGCGCGGCCATTGATCTGCCAAAGCCGGAGTATCCGGAGATAGCCAAGCGTGCGCGAGCCCTGGGGATGGTCACGGTCGAAGTCGTCATAGACGAGACGGGCAAGGTCATTTCCGCACGCGCTTCCAGCGGCCCTACGCTGCTCAGGGATACGGCTGTGAAGGCGGCCCTGCGCGCTCGTTTCTCGCCGACCAAGCTTTCGGGACAGCCCGTCAAAATCGCCGGACTACTTAACTACAACTTCAGCATCGATTGATGAAGGGGCTTCGCGCGCCGTCTCCGACGGAATCGAAGATGTTCGATAGTCAAATAAACTTTACGCCTCACCAGCCACGGAGCACACAATGGCACTGACCGGAGAATTAAGCGATCTTTCACTCGCGGAACTAATAGAGTTCTTCTGCAACCAGCGTAAGACCGGACGGTTAAAGGTTATCTACCCGAATCTGCCCGGCTATTTCTATATTCAGGCGGGCGCTCTGGTGGATGCGCGCATAGGCTCTTTGAGCGGTATTGAAGCCATCTACTACGCGCTCACACTGCCCAACGCTTCCTTCTCGTTCGACGCCGAATACGACGCCGAGCAGCGTACCATTCATCAACCATGGACGCAGGTTGTCCTTGAAGGCTTGCGTAGAATGGATGAGGGCATCGCGCCCGAGTCGCCCATCAATAAGGACGAGCTGCCGGATGAGAATGACCTCGAACAGGCGTTTGAGCATGTCATCTCGGAGGGAGACCGCGAGGCGTTGGCGCTGCCGATGGCGATGACGGTCGGCATGGCTTCCGGCGGCGGTCGAAGAAAGATGTTCTACGTCGCGGCGGCGATAGTTGTTTTGGTGTGCGTCAGCGCGGCGGTCGTGCTTACCAACGGATACGCCCGCGCAGAGTCCACGGCTTCGATTCCGCCGCTGGCCTTAAGCGACATGGGCGAGGCGAGCGCGGACGCGTCGTCGAGCGTCGCGGCTGACCCGGCGACGGGACAGCTCGCGGAGACGGCAGTTCCCGATCAGGGCATAACAGAGAGCAGCAGCAGCAGCGCTCATGCCGATGCTACGGCAAGATTACTGCGCGAGCGCGAAGCCAGAGAGAGGGAGCGACGCAAGGCGGAGGAGCTTACGGATGCATGGCCCGCGAAGACCGCAGCACCCGCCGAATCGCCCGCGCCTTCAACGCCCACGGTTGCCGCGACGAAGAAGCCCGATGCGCCAAAGGCTGGGCCGAAGACGGTGACGGTTCAGGTCACTTACGACGAGGCTGGCCGCGTCACGCAGGCGTCGGGCAGCGACCCGACAGCGCTGCGTATCGCGCGCCAGAAACGTTTCCCCTCCGGCAAGCCGGGCACGACGACGATCACGATTCCGATCAACTAACGAAGCCTCGGCGGTAAAAATAGTGAGAGGGAGAAGGAGAACTTAGTATCTCCTTCTCCCTCTCACTATTTTCTCTCTCCCTTATTTAATCCCGACCATGCCGAGCAGGATAAGCAGGGCACGTTTGAGCCCAATGTCGCGGCCACGCGCGTCGTACCACTCGTCGAGCGTATGCGAGTTGCCGGAAGAGCCGCCCGCGCCGATGGTGATGGCGGGGATGCCCAGAGAGATGGCGACGTTGGAGTCCGTGGACGAGCGGTCAAGCCTCGGACTGTAGCCGAAAGCGCGCGTCGCCTCTTCGGCCAGACGCACGATTGGGGCATCGGTCGGAGTCTCGCCGCTCGGTCGATCTCCGATCAATTTCAAATCCAGCTCAAGCGGCGGGTCGCCCGCGCGCCGCCCGGCGTTCTCGTCATCGGCGGCTTCGCGCGCCGCGCGTCTGAAAAATGCGTCGAGGCGTTGCAGCTCTTCGGCGGAGGCCGAGCGCAGGTCAACATCCATCAGGGCTTCGCGCGGGATGACGTTGATGCCAGCGCCGCCCTCTATGCGACCGACGTTGAAGGTCGTGCGCGGCTCGACGGGAGCGGGGTAGGAAGCGAGCCGGGCGATGGCGCGGCCCAGGGCATGAACGGGATTGGCCGCGCCGAAATCTCCCCACGAATGACCGCCTGCGCCCAGCAGCCGCAAGCGATAACGGCGCGAGCCGAGCGCCGCGTGAGTGATACGCTCGACACCCGGCCCGTCGAAACTAATGAAAGTGTCGATCCGGTTGGCCCAGCGCCCGCGAGTCAGCAGATGACGCGCGCCGCGCAAGTTCCCTTCGCCCTCTTCGCCCACCGTCCCGACGAAAAGCAGCGACCCTTCGGTCTCGATGGCGCAGGCTTCGAGCGCGCGCAGCAGTGCAACGAGCGCCGCGAGCCCGCAGCCGTCATCGGCTATGCCGGGCGCGAGCAGCCTGTGCTGTGCGCGTCTCACCGTAAAATCCGTGCCCGCCGGAAAGACCGTGTCCAGATGCGCGCTCACGACCAGCAGCGGCGAGAGAGAGCGGCCCGGTCTGAGCGCCACGCAGTTGCCTTCCTCGTCAAGCTGCACATCCCTGAGCCCGTGCTCGCGAAATCTTTCGGAGAGATAGGCGGCGCGCACCGCCTCGCCAAAAGGCGGCGCGGGGATAGAGCAGAGCCGTATGTGGTCTTCGGTGATTTCGGCGGCGCGCGATTCAAAAAACTGAAAAGCGCTACGCACGCGCGGGCTGCCGAGCAACTCCTGCACTATTTTGTCCGGCGCAACCGTGATGGTCGGAGTAGACATATAAATTCAGTGACGAGTGAGAAGTGACAAGTGACCAGTTAAAGCATTCCTCCTGCTCGCCACTCACAGCTGCTTTTAAACCAGCTTCATTACTTCGTCTTCGGTCAGGACAGAGGGAGACTGTTTGGCGCGGGAGAGGATGCGCTCGACGCGCTCTTCGCTGGCTTCTATGCCGCGCTTTTCGAGCCAGTAGATAACGTTGGACTTGCCGCTCATGTAGCCTATCTCGATCTGTTGCTGCATGCCGAAGAGCCCGGCGGGCACGCCCGAGTAGACGAGGTCGGCGAGGCCGGGGTCGCCCTTCTTATAGCTCTTGATGACGGCGGCGGCGTGAACGCCCGTCGCCGTGCGAAAGGCGTCGCGCCCGAAGACAGGGTAGTTGACGGGAATAGTCCAGCCGCAGGATGACTCTGCCACATGGCAGTACTCGCCAAGCCGCGAAAGATCGTTGTCAATCCACCCCATCAGCTTCAGATTGACGAGCAGTTGATCCATCGGCGTATTGCCGACGCGTTCGCCGACGCCGAGAGCCGAGCCGTGTACCTGATCAGCGCCGCCCTCAATGGCCGCGATGGAGTTGATGACTCCGAGCCCTCTGTCCTGATGGCCGTGCCAGTCAAGGCGCACCCGCTCGCCCTGTTCCTCGATGATGCTTTTGACGAAGCGCACCACTGCGCGCGCTCCGTCAGGTGTGGAATGCCCGACCGTATCGCAGACGCAGACGGCGCGCGCGCCCGCGCGTATGGCCGTCGTGTAGAGAGCACGAATCGTTTCCGGGTCGGCGCGCGTCGTGTCCTCCGTCACGTACATCACGGAGAGACCTTCTTTGACGGCGAATGTCACGGCGTCTTCGGTGAGTCTTAACAGCTTATCGAGCGTCCAGTCTTCGGCGTAAAAGCGGACGGGAGAAGAGCCTATGAAGGTGCAGGCTTCGATGGGGATGCCGACGCGTTGAGAGATGTCTATGATGGGGCGTATGTCGGCCTCGTGCGTGCGCGCGGCGCAGTTGGGACGAATGCGCAGCTTCTGCTCGACGATCTCGCGCGCCAGGCGTTCGACGCCCGCCGCGTGTGTGCCGCCCGCGCCCGGCAGCCCTATGTCCGCCGTGTCTATGCCGAGCGCATCCATCAGGTGCAACAGCTCCAGCTTTTTCTCAATCGGCGGGTCGCACACCGACGGCGATTGCAGACCATCGCGCAGCGTCTCGTCATCGAAACCGATATGACGGCCCGGGGGCTCGGACGCCCGCGCGATTCTGTTCCAATCATAGATGAGTTCTTCAGCGGGCACTTTCTGGACACCTCTCTCGGAGAAAAAATCCGGCACGAATCTAACTTCAGTAAGGGAAACTTGATTACAACAAGCGCGGCAGTGAATGTCAAGCAAGCCCTTCCGGGTCGCTTCCTTTGACGCACGGGCGCGCTCTGTTATAGCCTCTCGAATGTTTGAAGCCTGAAGCCTTTTCCTTTTTTGACTACTATGAAAATCGCACTCGGGTCGGAACGGGCCGCTAAGGTCGAGGCCGTGCGCGTGAGCGCGGCGCGGATTGCGACGGCAGACGCGGCGTGGCGCGAGGCCGAGATTGTCGCGCGGTCTGTGGAAACGGGTGTGCCCGTGATGCCTTTGTCGGGAGAGCAGTTGATGCGCGGCGCACGAAACAGGGCAGAGGCGGTGCGCGAGACGTTGTTGAAGGAAGGGACGAGTGCTGAGCTTTACGTGGGGCTCGAAGGCGGGTTTCACTCGGTCGAGATTGACGGGCGATGGCACACGTTTCTGTGCGGGTGGGCCTATGCGACGGATGGCGAGCGCGGGATGTTCGGCGCGGCCCCTTCTGTGAGCGTTCCCGATTTCATAGCGCGCAGCGTGATTGACGGGCGACGAGAGCTGAGCGAGGTTATTGACGAGGTGACGGGAGCACAGGACGTGCGTAGCCGTCAGGGAGCGTGGGGCGTGCTCTCGCGTGATTTGCTGACGCGGGCGGATAGTTTCGAGGCGGCGCTCGTCGCGGCCTTCGCACCGTTCTATAATCGAAAGCTTTATACTTAAAAGCTATTGCGTTGAAGGATTAATTATAATGGATGAGCTGACAGCACAGGGCAATGACGAGCATATCAGTCACCTGAGAACCACGCCGGGCTGGATAGAGGTGATCGCAGGCTCGATGTTCTCGGGCAAGTCCGAGGAGTTGATTCGTCGCCTGCGCCGCGCACGGATAGCGCGCCAGAAGGTACAGGTCTTCAAGCCGGTGATTGACGAGCGGTACTCGCACGATCACATCGTCTCGCATTCGGAGATGCGTCATGAATCTTCCACGGTCGAAACGGCGGCGGAGCTGCGGGCGAAGGTCGAGCCGGGCACGGAGGTCGTCGGCATAGATGAGGGGCAATTCTTCGATAACGAACTGGTCGAGGTGGCGAACGAGTTGGCCCAGCGGGGCTTGCGCGTCATCATCGCCGGACTCGATCAGGACTACACGGGGAAACCGTTCGAGCCGATGCCGCAGCTTTTAGCCATCGCCGAGTACATTACCAAGACGCATGCCATCTGCGTGCGCTGCGGCCAGCCCGCCAACTATTCGCAGCGCACCTTCGAATCCGAAGAGAGAGTCGCCGTCGGCGCTGGCGGCATGTACGAAGCGCGCTGTCGCCGCTGCTTCGTCCCGCACGCGGATGCGCCCACCTCCTACATTACGGAAGCAACATAAGCTCCCCGGCCTTCCCGACAGCTAAATTATCCTGAGCGCACGTGGCAACTCTCACGGCACGCGGCGGCAACCAAGCGACAGTCTCTCCGCTGTTTTGTGCACTGATGACCCGCAAGGGTCTGTCACCTCGTTCTCTGTGCAAAGCGGCAAACACCTCGTGTCTCCCCTTCTTCTTTTTTCATTGCTCTTAAGGAGGTGTACCCATGAAGATGCGAGCTTTCTCCCTTGGAATCGCGCTTCTCTGGATGGTATTTGGATTTTCTTTGCCAAAGTTTGCGACAGCGCAGGTCGAGCAGGGTGGTTCATCGGGACAGACTATTAACGGGCAGGCCGCAGAGTTTCGTCTCTCCGGCCCATTCACCCACGAAAACCTCACGATCTTTCTCATTCACGGCCATGACACGATCAATAGCCGTAAAATCCTGACGCTGCAAGAGGCCTTGGAGCGCAAGCGCGTCATCGTCCACGAGACGAAGGATGTCAACGAGCTGGCGATTGAAAACGTCTCGCGGGATGAGGATGTCTTTGTTCAATCCGGCGACATAGTCAAAGGCGGACAGCAAGACCGCGTGCTGGCCGTCGACCTGATCGTGCCGCCTCGTTCGGGTCGCGTGCCGATTGCCGCCTTCTGTGTCGAGCAGGGGCGTTGGAGCAAGCGCGGGAGTGAAGCGGCCAGCACCTTCGAGACATCTTCGGAGCGCATCGCGACGAAAGACCTGAAGGTCGCCGCCAACATCTCAAACTCGCAGAGCGAGGTCTGGGACAAAGTCGAGCAGGCGCAAACCAGGATAAGCGGGAATATAGGAGCAAGCGTCAACGCCACGGTCTCGGCATCGAGCCTTCAGCTCAGTCTCGAAAACAAGAGATTGCAGGAGATGAGGGAAGCCTACATCAAGAAGCTGGTCAAGATCGTCGAAGGCCAAAGGGATGTCAGAGGCTACGCCTTCGCCATCAACGGCCACGTCAACAGCGCGGACGTTTACGCTTCAAGCGAGCTTTTCAAAAAACTCTGGCCCAAGCTCCTGCGCGCGACCGCCGTGGAGGCCATCGCCGAATTGCAGAAGGATGAAAGGATTGAGCCGGTCAACGCCGATGCCATCAGAAGCTTTCTGGCAAATGCCGAACAAGGCCGCGCCTCGGAAAGAGGGATCACGACGCGCATCAAGCTGGTGACGCGCCAGACAGATCAGGGCGTGCTTTTCGAGACACGCGACCTCATGGAAAATGAAGCGTGGATACACAGGAGCTACGTCAAGCGTTAGCGAGGCACATGCACCACGAGAGCGGGCATTCGATCGAATGCCCGCTCTCAGCTTCCACGGCGTGCGACGGTCAAAAGCTGTAACATCGGACGCCGTCGCATCCTCCGTAACAATCGCTCGGGCAATCGCTATTCTTGCTGCAAGAGACGGCGGCGCAATTGGATTTCTGCGGCGTGGTCGAAGAACCGCCTTCGCCCGCCGATGGGCCAATACAGCCGTCCGGCTTACCCGCGCACAGGCTCTCGCAGCCGGAAGCCAGCATGCACTCGCGCACGCCCGGCTTCTCAAGCGCCGGGCTGTTCTTCGCCGCCGCCATGCAGTCCCTGTAAGACTGGCAACCGCACGAGTCGTACTTCTTACAGAGCTGCACGTTAGGGCTATCGCTATCGTCCCCGGCCCGGCTTCCTCCGTTGTCATCTGCGCCGCCACCGCTCAAACGGCACGCCAGCAAGCAGGCCAACATCATCAGAAGGAAGCAGCACAACCCTTTCGGCTTCACTTTCATCCTCCTTCACTCTTTTTCAGACGGACTACAGCCTAGTGGACCAGCTTGGTCGAGTAGAGAATCGCGTAGAGTTCGTCCTGCCGTGTGGGGAAGCTCTTGCCGCTGCCGGAGAGGATGAGATTGACCATCTGCGTCTGCCCGGCGAATTTGCGATAGGCTATCCATTGCAGGCGGCGTATGTCGTCCGGCTTCTCCGGGTTGGCTTCGCGAAACTGCACGCCCTTGACGCCGTCAATCTCAAGATAGCGCAGCTCGTCCACCTCGCCGTTCTTCTTGCGCGACGCCGTGCTGTCGTAATAAGCCTTGAGGCTGATGGCGGTCGGGAAGCTCTCGTCCATCGTCGAGATGCTGGCGATCAGAAAGGCCGAGTTGCCGGGCGCGCCATATGTGAGCATCTTCGTCTCCACGGTCTGCTTTTTCCACCCGGCGGGCACAGTCCATGTGATGCCCTGCTGATCCCATTTGGCTTCTTGCCCGCCTTCGAGCGCCTTGGTCTGTGCAGCGGTCGGCTCGGGATGATCGACGGGCACGTTGTCCGTGTCAGCCGCGCTTCCAGCCGTGCCGGAGCCCGCGCCCGTGTTCGATTGATTCGCGTTCTTACTTGTGAACCTGTCTGTGATGCTGCATAGCGAGAGCGCTAGGGCCATTGTGACGAGCAGGGGGATGTGTTTCATCGTTAGTTGACTCTGGTTCTGATGTGGATTGGTTAGAGCACGTCTGCTTCTACTTTAATTCACGCGGCGAGTCAACATTTTAAAGACGCCTCCGTCAAGGCCCATAGGCCCACGAGTCAAAGCATTCGCCAACGAGCCGGACGCGTGCTATATTCACGCCACCGTTTTCCCTCGATTAAGTTCAAAATCACGGCGAGACCCCGACGCCGCACGAGCCGAAGGAGCCTATAGTTATGCTCAGCTTTGCCTTGAAGAGATCGCCCGCCCATTTTTCCCTGTCACTCGTTATCCTGCTTGCACTCATCAGCAGCGCGTGCCAGCAGACGACCGTCACGAACAGCAACGCGAACGCGAACGTCGCGAACGCCAACACGACCCTGATCAATGCCAATCAGGTCACGACAAGTGTTCCGGCTGGCTCGGTCATCAATACGCGCGAGCCGCAGAAGTACAGCGCCACGCTCGTCTTCACAGCCGAAACAGAAGGCGGCGACAAGGCCGTCGGCATTCCGCCGATCTCGGCGGACGTGGCCCGCAACGGCCAGCAGCAGCGACTCTCCTTCAAGCTTCCGAACAACGAACAGCTCATCTACGTGGACAGCCCGGACAAGCACTACGTCATTTCGCCGACGCGCAAACAGTATGCGGAGCTGACGCCTGAAGCGACCGGCTTCGAGATACAGCGATTGATGACGCCGGGACAGCTCGTCAAGTTTCTTGAGAACCAGCGCGGCTACGAGCGCGTCGGCGAGGAACAGCTGAACGGACGAACCGCTGAGAAGTATCGCTACGCGAATACGACGACGACCAACACGCAGGCCGGCAATGTTCAATCCGAAGCCTTCGTCTTCGTTGACAAGGAAACGGGCCTGCCGCTGCGCGCAACGCTGACGAGCCAGACATCTGGCAACGTCGAGGGCGTCAAGGGAGTGAGAATCATCGCCGAGATGCGCGACATCAAGACGGACGTTGACCCGGCGATCTTTGAAGTGCCGAAGGATTACAGTCAGGTCACGCCGCAACAGGTGCGGCAGCAGATAGACGTGTTGACGAACACGGTCGCCGCCGTTATCAAAGCGCTCCTGACCAACATGGGCACGCAGAGCAGCACGACGACGACTACCACCACGACGACGACAGCGACGCCGTCGCCGTCGGCCAGCCCGTCGCCAACGGCACGCTAATTCTCTGGGGGAGAGGCGAAGGATGAAATACGTTCTTTCATTACTGCTTGGATTGATCTTAGGGGGAGCGCTCGTCTTCTTTATCTTCGTCGGCGCGCCGCGCGCGGGCGCGCTCCCGGGCGTTCCCGTCAAAGCGCCCGATCAGGGCGGCGACCCCGCGGGCACGGCTGTCATTACGCTCGACGAAAAGTTTTTCGATTCGGTGCTCGCCACCATCTTCCGCGACATGAACGCGCCGTCCTTCCCGCTGCAATTCAGCGCGCTCAGGCCGGATGACTCCGCGCAAGAAGAGGGCACGCCTGTTTTTCGTCGAGCGGTTTTTCAGGGCGATTGCGTGAGCGCCGTCACGCTCATACCCGAAGGCAGCAACGTCAAAACGAGCGTCAGGCTGGCGGACGGCAAGATCCTCGCGCCGCTGGCCTTTTCCGGCAGCTTCAACGCACCGCTTTTCGGCTGCGTGCGTTTTAAGGGGTGGGCACAAACGAGCATCAAGCTCTCTTTCGATCAGGGGAAACAGACCGTCTACGGACAGATCAACGTCGAAGGCGTCAATCTGGACAACACGCCCTCGGGTGTGGGCGATGTCGTCACGGCGCTCGTTCAGCGCTCCATTAACCAGAACGTCAACCCGCTGGAGATTCTACAGTCGCACCAGCTCATGCTGGCCCTCCCCGTCAAAGCCAGCAACAGCACCCTCAAGGCGCAGGTCAAGGACGTGCGCGAAGAGATACAAAACGGCAGGCTCAGCCTACACATCACCTACGACTTCACCGGACAGAAGCAATGACACGTGATGAGGGATGAATAAGAAAAAGAGAAGTGCTTTTCTAATTCATCCCTCCGCCCTTAATCAGAATCTGAGTTTGGCCGCTTCTTCTTCGGGCGAGTCGTGCTGCGGTTTGACGCCGACGCCGTGCTCGTAGGAGAGCGAGCCGCCGAGCCAGCCCGAGATCGAGATCAGGATGACTCCCAGACCCGAGAGCAGGATGGGGACGGTCAGACTTCCTTTGACCATAGGTGCGCCGTATCTTGTCCGCAGGTAGAGGCTCGCGGCAAAGATCAGGAGCGCGATGACGTTCAGGCGCGCGTGCCAGTTGGCGATTGCTTTGACCTCGCCGGATTTAAGCGCGAGCCAGTCAATTATGCCCGGCACGGCGGCCAGCAAGCCTCCCAGTATACCGCCCGCCAGCGTGTATTTCGCGAGCACCAGCCATATAAGGTCGCCGCGTATCAGATAGAGCAGATCGGCGATGAACGAAAAGACCCACAGGGCCAGAGGGAATGGTATCAGCATCGGGTGAACCGGGTGGCCCATGATGCTGGCTTTGCTTGCCATAAAGATTTCCCTTTCATCCGGGGCACGTTGGCCCACAAGGCTCAAGCGGCGATGAAGCAATCAAAACGCGTGCGCGCCGCATTCGACTAAAACGTACAGCTTGTGGGGGAATCCTCCCCGGCATTTTCTTCTCACGCACGGCTCGTCGTCAAGCTTTATGCTCACGGCTCAGGCAAGTATAAATGTCATGGGTCGCGTACAAAAAAAAGGCCGCCCGGGCTTATGAAACCCGGGCGGCCTCTTCTGTTTCTTCTGCTCGGCAGGGTTTAGTGAATCACTATACCGGCCCCGATGCGGAAGTTGTGCTGGGTCTGACCCGTAAAGGTCTGGCCCTGAATCGTCTGGTCTCCGCTGAAGACCGGATTGTAGTCGAACTGAATGGCGCGAATATCAACTCGCGGGTGAACGCGAATATCAACGCCGCCGCCGATACCGAGCGCAAAGCTCGTGTCACTGGTCTCGAAGCTATTGACGCCGATCAGGGCATTGAGACTCGGGCTGTTGACGTTGATCTTCTGATGAGCCGCGCCCGCCAGAAAATGCGCGAACGGCTTGACCGTGCCGGCGTCCTTGCGGTTGTCCTTCAACTGCACACCGCCGAGGAAGTTGTAGATGCTCGAATCAACATCGCCGGTGGCCGTGCCGATGGTGAAGTTGTCCGACCTGTAAGCGCCGGAGACATCGAACTTCAGACCAACGTACTTGTGTACGTTGCCGGTCACTGACGCCTCAAACCCGTTGAAGCCTTCGCGCTCGTCGATGATGTCGTCGAAGTCCGGGTCGTCGTCATTGATGCCTGTGTCCACGCGGTTGTGCGTGTAGCCGCCGTAGAACTCGACCTTGTTGTATTCATCCGTGCCCTGCGCAAAGCTGAGCGGCGCGCAGGCGAGAATGAGACTTGCTAATAGTAACAACTTACGCATGATTGGTTATTTCCCTTTCCTTGTTTATCCCTTGATAGATATATAGAGACACCCTCTTTGGGGCTCTCATGTGTCCAACTGTTGGATGACAGGGCAAAGGTAATGCCAGAAGCGGCAAAGGCCGTAACCCCTTGTAAAAGCACGAAACCGGCTTGAGCTATTCATCGCTCACCGAGGTTTCATGCAATAAAAATCCGACAGTTGACTTGCTCCGCAAACCCTTCGCTTATCCCTCGACTCCCTGCTGCAAACAGATGCATCCCGACGAGGGGAATATGCTCTGATTGTAGGAGAGGAGCATGAGTATAAGCCTGGCCCGTGTGGCACTTTTTTAACTGCCACAGCCACCGTCAGGGCTTTTGGAACTGTTATAGATGTGTGAGTGATGGGGAGGGTTGCAAGCCGCAGATATACGTTTTGTGTGCCAAATAATAGGCTTTTCTGGCCCACGGCGCGTGCCTTTTACGTGCGGGAAATCAGGCGGAAGACGCTCGTTCGTCAGGAGGTCGTCTCTTCGTCTTCGGCTTCGGCCTTGCCGATTTTTTCGCGCCTGACGCTGTGGGGATTGGTGGAGCGCTCGCCGCGCTTGCGCGTCGTGCGGCGTGGCGGGCGTATCTCGCCCGAGTGGTCTACGGAGCGTATGGGTTGAAGGTCTGCGGCGTCTCCCTCCGGGTCGTCAAGGCGTGTTTCGATCATCGACGGCTCAAGACCTGCGCCGTCGGCGGCGGCGACCGGAGAGGCTGACGCATCAAGGCCCGCGTTAGCGGCGGCGCTTTCTTCTCCGCCGCCTTCGGCCAGCGCGCGTTGACGCGCGAAATGCTCCACGATCTCTTCGGCTGTCTTGCGGCCCACGAAGGGTGAAAGCTCCGCGACGCTCGCATTAGCGACTCGCTGGATTGAGCCCAAGTTCCGCAGCAGACGCGTCTTGCGCTTTTCGCCGACGCCGGGAATCGCCGTCAACTCGGAAGTGAAATCGCGCAACTCTCGCCGCTTGCGATGATATGAGACAGCCGTGCGGTGCGTCTCGTCTCGGATCAGCTGTATGAAACGCAGGACGGGCGAATGTGAATCGAGAAAGACGGGCTCGTGCTCGCGCCCCTTGACGAGCAGGTGAGAGATATCGTTGTGACGGCGCGGCGGCTTGACCACGCCGATCATCGGCACGGCTTCCAGATCAAGCTCGCGCATGGCCGCCGAAGCCGCGCCGAGCTGGCCCTTGCCACCGTCGATCATAACGAGATCGGGCAGAGGTTTGCCTTCATCCAGCTGGCGGCGGTAACGACGAAACACGGCCTCGTGCATCGAGGCGAAATCGTTTGCGCCCTCCACCCCACGGATGCGAAAGCGGCGATACTCGGCGCGATTCATCTTGCCGTTCTCGCACACGACCATCCCGGCGACGTTCTCCGCACCCTGTATGTTGGAGATGTCGAAAGACTCTATGCGCGCGGGGAAGCGCGGCAGCTCAAGCGTCTCCTGCAACTCTTCGAGCACGCGCTCCATGTCGGGCTTAAGCACACGGAAGCGCTGCTCGAAAGCCAGCCGTGCGTTTTTCACGACCAGCTCGATCAGGTCGCGCTTCTCGCCGCGCTGCGGGTCTTGTATGTGAACCCTGCGCCCGCGCCGCTCCGTCAGCGCTCTTTCCAGCAGCTCGCGATCCTCGAAATCCACTGGCACGTAAATCTCTCGCGGCACGTAGTCGGTGGAGTAATACTGCGTCAGCACCTCGCTCAAAAAAGACGACGGGTCGAAGCCCTCTTCCGAGAGGTCTTCCCAGAAGAACTCGCGGCGGCCTACGATCTTGCCCTCGCGCATGGTGAAGAGTTGCAGGGCGAGGCGCGTGCCCTCCTGATAATAGCCGAAGATGTCAACGTCGCGCTCGGGCGAGGTCGCCATCTTCTGCTGCTCGGCCAGAGCCAGCACGGTCTTACGCATGTCTCTATATCTGGCCGCCATCTCGAAGCGCATCTCTTCGGATGCCTGCATCATGCGCGCTTCGAGCGTATCCACCAGCTCGTGATTTTTTCCTTCGAGCAGCAGGCGCACATCGCGCACGGCCTCGGTGTATTCCGTCGGCGTGCATAATCCCTTGACGCACGGGCCGAGGCAGCGTTTGATGTGGTATTCGAGACACGGGCGCGGCAGGCGTCCGTCGATCTCTATGTCGCAGGTGCGGAGTTGAAACGTGCGATTGATGAGGTCTATCGTGCGCCGCGCCATGGAGGCCGGCAGGAACGGGCCGAAGTAGAGTGCGCCGTCGCGCTGTATGCGGCGCGTGATCATGACGCGCGGGAAGGGCTCGTTGACGGTAAGCTTCAGGTGCGGGTACTGCTTATCGTCCTTGAGCAGCACGTTGTAGCGCGGCTTGTGCTGCTTGATGAGGTTCGATTCCAGCACGAGGGCTTCGACTTCCGTGTCCGTGACGATGAATTCGAGGTCGCGTATGCGGCGCACCAGCTCCCGCGTCTTGCGATCATGGCCGTGACCCGACTGGAAGTAGGAGCGCACGCGATTACGCAGGTTCTTAGCCTTGCCGATATAGATGATGCGCCCCGCGTCGTCCTTGTGCAGGTAGACGCCGGGGGAGGTCGGGAGGTTCTGGAGTTTATCCTCTAGGGTCACTGCTTTCAGTCTGCTTGTGCTTTCGGTTCTGACGTTGATTCTCTCAGGCTATGATAACTTATCGGTCATAGAGAGGAAACCTTGAGTGCAATTCCCTTTCACGCTGAATGAAAAAGAGTTCGACGCGGTCGGCTTCGGCCTCAATGCCGTAGACCATCTTATAGTCGTGCCGGCCTATCCGGCCTTCGATACCAAGACGCGGCTCAGCGAGCACGTGCAGGCGGCGGGCGGGCAGACGGCGACGGCGATGGTCGCGCTCAGGCGGCTGGGGCTGCGTACGGCCTACGCCGGGCGTTTCGGCTCGGACGCCGAAGGGCATTTCGGGCTGGCGACCGTTCGCGAAGAGGGCGTCGATGTGAGCTACGCGGAGATGATCGAGGGGGCCAGCACGCAGATCGCCTTTATCCTCATCGACGCGCCGAGCGGCGAGCGCACGGTCATATGGGATCGCGACGACCGCATCGCATACGGCCCTGATGACGCGCCCCTTGAGCTGGCGGCGCGCGGGCGCGTGCTTCATCTGGACGCGCACGACCCGCCGGCCTGCGCGCGTATGGCACGGGCGGCGCGCGACGGCGGCACGATTGTCTCCGCCGATATAGACAACATCTACGAGGGCTTGCCTGAGCTTCTGCCCCTGATTGACATACTCATCTCTTCCTCTGAGTTTCCGCGCCGCCTGACAGGCATCACAGACCCGCGCGCCGCCCTTATAGAGATCAGGGCGAGATACGGCTGCGCGCTCGTCGGCATGACGCTCGGCGAGCGCGGCGCTCTGCTCTACCTCGACGGAATGTTTCTGGAATCCCCGGCACTGTGTGTGCCGGGCGGCTGCCGCGATACGACCGGCGCGGGCGACGCCTTTCACGCAGGCTTTCTCTACGGACTGCTCACCGGCGAAGAGATCGAGACCAGCTTGCAGCTTGCCAACGCGACGGCCTCGCTCAAATGCCGCTCGCTCGGCGCACGCACGTCTCTACCGACGCAGGCGGAGCTACACCAGTTTATTCAAGGCAATCCAGCGCCACTTCAAGCAGCACGCGATTGATCTACCCTTGCAGGCGCTCGCCGAACAGCTTGAGCACGCGTTGCCAGGCGTCGGCGGCGGCTTCGGCATTGTAGACTTCCGGGCGCGTGTCGTTGAAGAAAGCATGGTCGGCATCGTAGCTCACGACTTCGAGCGGCAGATCGTACTTGCGTGCGGCCTCCCTGAGCCCCTCCACCTTCTCCGGCGTAATCCAGTTGTCGCGCGCACCGGCGATGAAAAGCGTCGGGACTTTAAGGCCGGAGAGCGTCGCTTCGTCCGGGATGTCGCCGTAGAAAGGGGCCGCCGCGCCGAGCGCCGGTATCTCGCAGGCGGCGCGCAGCGCGAAGGTTCCGCCCATGCAGTGGCCCGTGATGCCGAGTTTCGTTACACCGTAGCGCTCGGTCGTCTCTTCGATGGCATGGTTGATGATGTTGAGGCCG
Source organism: Pyrinomonadaceae bacterium (assembly GCA_036389675.1). GTDB lineage: Bacteria > Acidobacteriota > Blastocatellia > Pyrinomonadales > Pyrinomonadaceae > DASQYE01. The sequence goes on along the minus strand of DASVWI010000019.1, from coordinate 328,861 downwards.
TCGTCAATGTCAAGGGCGTGCATGAGCCTTGAGGCTTCGTCCGCGTCCTTCGTGAGCTTGCCGCGATAGAGGTCTGGCGCGACGCATAGATACCCCTGCTCGGCGTAGCGTCCGGCCAGATCGCGCACGTGGTCGTTAATGCCCCACCACTCCTGTATGAGGATGACAGCAGCGGCGGGCGCGCTTTGCGTCGCCGTGTCCGGCTGCGCGACGAAGGCTGTGGTCGCGCCGTTCTTCGTCTCAAAATTGATAGTTTCTGTCTTCATGATGAGAGATCATCCTCCTGCTTGAAATCAAGCTTCCGACTCGTGCTTATCAGGTTGAATGGCTCTGAATTATATGGCATCCGGCAGCGAGTTCCCAATCTCAGGCGCGTGCGTTCCCGCCCGTATCAGTGATATAACGACTGCCGCTCCACCATCTTCCCGGACGATCAATCCGTTGTAGGTTTCATATGAAAATTATTGCGGCGATGCTGTTAATCGTTATGATGCTCGGCCTCGTGTCGGGCTGGGCCGGAGTCGAAGTTGCCGACCTTGTCTTTGTGAACGGCAATATCTACACGGTGAGCGAGCGCCAGCCGCGCGCCGAAGCCATCGCGGTTAAAGGCGACCGTATTATCTTCGTCGGCTCGAACCGCGATGTGAAGAGATACGAGGGCAAGGCAACACGCATCGTTGATCTTCATGGCCGGACGGTCGTGCCCGGCATGACCGACTCTCATAATCATCTCTTCGGCATCGGTCAGCGCGAGATGACTCTCAATCTCGAAGGCACGACGAGCCTCGAAGACCTGCTCTCGAAAGTCCGTGCGCGTGTCGAGCGGGCGAAGCCCGGCGAGTGGATAACGGGGCGCGGCTGGATAGAGACGCACTGGAAGCCGCCAGCCTTCCCGACCCGTCAGGACCTTGACCGCGTCGCTCCGAACAATCCCGTTCTCCTACGACGCGCAGACGGCCACGCATCGGTCGCCAACAGCGCCGCCCTGAAACTCGCCGGCATTGACCGCAACACGCCGAATCCGTTCGGCGGCGAAATCTCTAAGGACAAGGCGACGGGAGAGCCCGCCGGGATGCTCCTCGATAACGCTCAGGGTCTGGTGAACAGGCACATCCCGCCGACCACAGAGGCGGAGGCTGAGCAGGCCGTCATCCTCGGCGTCAAACGCAGCATCGAGCTTGGCTGGTGCGAGATTCAGGACGCGGGCGGCACTTTCGCCGAAGTGGCGCTCTATCGAAAGCTCTACGGCGAGGGCAAGATTCGACTACGCATCTACAAGGCCGTCTATGGGCCTACTCCGGATTCGCAAAGGCTTCTGAGCGAGGGCACAAGTGTCGGGGATTACAACGGACGCTTCACGCTACGCACGATCAAGGTCGTGATGGACGGCGCGCTCGGCTCAAGAGGCGCGGCGCTGCTTGAGCCCTACGCGGACGCGCCCGAAACTTCCGGCTTCCTCACGGCCAAACCCGACGAGCTGCTGCCCATGTTCATCGAAGCGTTGAGACAGGGGATACAGATCGAGACGCATGCCATCGGCGACCGCGCCAATCGCGTTACCCTGGATCTCTACGAAAAGGCTTTCGCCGCCGTGCCCACCGCACAGAGAAAGGTCGGCGAGCCGCGCTGGCGCATAGAGCACGCGCAAATTGTCAACCCCGCGGACATCCCGCGCTTCGCACGCCTCGGCGTCATCCCCTCCATGCAGCCCTCGCACGCCATCGGCGACCTCTTCTTTGCGCCGAGCCGTCTGGGCTTGCGCCGTCTCGAAGGCGCATACGCATGGCAGAGTCTTCTGAAGACCGGGGCGATCATCGCCGGAGGGTCTGATGCGCCGGTCGAGCGCGGCGAGCCGATGATAGAGTTTTACGCGGCGGTCGCGCGCCGCGATCAGAAAGGCTTTACGGGCGAGGGCTGGCACGCCGAACAGGCCGTCTCGCGTGAGCAGGCGCTCAGGATGTTCACCATCTGGGCAGCACGCGCGGCGTTTGAGGAAAAGACGAAAGGCTCAATCGAGGTCGGCAAGCTGGCAGACCTGACGGTGCTGTCCGCTGATATTATGAAAATCCCTGAGCCGGAGATTCTCAAGACGCGCTGCATGATGACGGTCATCGGCGGCGAGATCGTCTACCAGAACCCGCAGCAGTAAATTGGATGGATTTCAGCGGGGCGCTGCTTCAGTCGAGCCTGACGACTTCGCCGTCAACGACGCGTGCGAGGTACTCGCCGTCGCGCATTACCCACGCGACGCGATGGCCGTCGTTGGCGAGTTTGGCCCACTCGCTGCGCTTCTTCGGATTCTGCTCGACGAGCACCGCTCCGTCCTTGAGATTGACATAGCGCAGGCCGGAGCGAGGGAACTTGCGGACGCCGCGCCCTCCGCCGAAGAGTTTCTCGAAGGCGACGAGAATGACGCCCGCGCCGGGCTCGTCCGTTTCGGATGTCTCAGCTTTTTTACCGGCTGGCATCAGCTTGACCTAGCTGCTACTACTGCGCCCTTCGCTGAGCAGGCGTGCGACCATGCCGAGCAAGTCCTGCTTGCGAAAAGGTTTCGAGAGGTAATCGTTGAACCCGCGCTCAAGGGCGGTCTCGCGCCCCGCCGTGGCCGAGGCCGAGACGGCGACGCAGGGAATGCGGCGCGTCCGCTCGTCTGCGCGCAACTCCCTGAGCACGCCCCAGCCATCCAGCTCCGGCATCGAGAGATCAACCAGAATCAGATCCGGCTGCTCCTCAATCGCCATCGTGACGCACTCGCGACCGTTGCGCGCCTCGCGGGTCGCGTGCCCGTCCGTCATCAGCATCAGGCGCAACAACTCCCGGTTGTCCTCGTAGTCGTCGCAGATAAGAATACTGGTAGGCATCACTCAATTTCGAATTTCGAATTTCGGATTTCGGATTAACGCTTTCCGCGTCCTGAATTTGGGAGTGCCGCCTTTCAAGCTCCCCTGCCTGCCAATCCAAAATCCAAAATCTAAAATGTCTATAGCCTAGTAACCCGATGAGTGTCAAACTTTCAAGTGCTATTAATTAAAGAGGTTCTTGACACTATTCGTTATGCCCGTCCATAATCCGAAAGGGACGTTTGCAGCCACGGCAGTTGAGCTTCCCTTGTGGCCCGCACGTTTAATTACGACGGTGGCCCCCCGAACAGATTCAGACGAAGGAAACGACCGAAGATTGAAGGAGGACGAAAGGTGGTCAGTGAGGAACTGGAAAAGAGCTTGCGCTCAGAGCTTAACGATCACATCAACTCGCGCTTGAGCAGCATACAGGAAGAGGTCGCACGCCTTCAGAGTCAGGTCAATGAAGCGTTCACGCGTGTCCTCGAACGCTCGACGAGCGAGGGCGAGACCGACACATCTCTCGCCGTTTCTATCGCGGAGCATATACGCGCCGCGCACGAGCAGGGCATAGAGGTGGCCGCCGCCGAGTCCGCGCGCACAAAGGCTTCGAGCGACATGGCGATTCTCAAAGCCGCCATTGAAGAGATTGACGACCAGCGCACGCAGGCCAGCATTCTCGACGCGCTCGTCAACCGCGCCGCCTCCTTCGCGCCGCGCGTCGCATTCTTCGTCATTAAGAACGAGCAGGCGACGGGCTGGCGGGGTCGCGGCTTCGAGGGCACGGTCGGCGACGACGCGATTCGCGACATCAGTCTCTCCATCACGGACGACACCCTGCTCGGCGATGTCGCCAGATCGCGGACGACATGGAGCGGCGCGCCCGGCGCTAACGCCGAAGACCACGACCTGCTGAGCCGACTTGGATCGGAACCCCCGCAACGAATGGTCGCCATTCCGCTCGTCGTGCGCGACAAATCGGTCGCCGTGCTCTATGCGGATTCAGCCGCGCTCGAAGCCGATGCCGTCAACCTCGAAGCATTGGAGACGCTGGCGCGCGTCGCCGCTATGGCCGTCGAGCTGCTATCGCTCTCGCGCAACTCCGCACGACCGCAGCGCACCACGGGCCGCCAGCAACCCGTCACTGAAGTGGAGAGTGCACAGCCGCCTGCCGCCGAGACCGTAGCGCCGGAGCAGGAGGCATCGACGGTCGCCGACGAGCAGGAAGAGGTCTCGGCAGAGCCCGCGCCAACGACTGTCGAAGAATATCCCTCGGCCACAGAGGAAGCAGCAACCACGAGCCCGTCCGAGAGCTGGGATAGCGCAAGCGCTCCCGCACAGGAGGCATGGCCTGTCGAAGACGAGACGCCGACCGTCGAGGCCATGCCGCTCGATGTCGAAGAAAAGGGGGTCGCGCCCTACATACCGGCTGCCCCCTCATGGGATGACGCAGCTTCTCCACCCCCTGAGGCCGCGCCCGTCCAGACAGATTCCGCGCAGGTCTCTTCGCCTTCGGCTTCGCAGCCAGCCGAGCAGTACGGCGCACGCCTCGGCACGTCGCGTCGCTACGGCAGCGCCGAGGCGGAGCTGCCCATAGAGGTCAGCGACGACGAGCGGCGCTTACATAACGACGCGCGCCGCTTCGCACGCCTGCTCGTCTCCGAGATCAAGCTCTACAACGAGCAGAAGGTCAAGGAAGGGCGCACGCAGGGCAACATCTACGAGCGGCTGCGCGAGGACATAGACCGCTCGCGCCAGATGTACGACAAGCGCGTCGCGCCTCCTGTCGCCGCCCGCTACGACTATTTTCATCAGGAGCTGGTCAACACTCTGGCCGAAGGCGACCCCACGAAGCTGGGCGACACCTATCCGGGCGCAGCCGTCTCGGCCTAAGCGCAGTGGCAAGTGACGAGTGACGAGTGACGAGTGAAAGCGAGTTTTTTTATCTTCTCACTTGTCGCTCGTCACTGTTTTTATAGCAACCGCTCTCCTCGCGCGTGGCATCCAAGCGCCACCTGTGGGTTCACGTCAAGCTAAGAGTTTTTGATTAATGAGAGGGAAGGCATCTTGAGCTTTAACTTCCGCCAGCATCGCATCACCTTCATCATCATCGGGCTGGTCCTGGTGATCGGCGCATCGCTCGCGCCCTTTATGAGCGCTAGTTGCAGCACGCGGCAGCAGGGCACAAGCGCCGAGCAGAAGGCGCTCGAAACCCTGCGCGCGATGACCAGCAACGGAGTCCTGCCGTCCGAGGATGCGGTCGCGCGCATCGAGAGTGATTTCCCCGAAACGAAGGCCGCCGGTCTGGCGCGCATGGTTCGCGCTCGAATCAGGCTCAAGGCGAACGATCACGCCGGGGCTGCTTCCCTTCTGGAAGCGAGCGTCATCCACAAGCACACGGCGCTCGGCGATTACGCGCTGCTCATGCGTGCCCGCGCTCTGGAACAATCAAACCGGCGAGCGGAAGCGCGCGCCGCCTATGAACAGCTCGTGCGCGATTACCCGTCGAGCATGCGCTCGCGCGAAGCCTCGCTCAAAGACGCGGAGATCGTCATGCAGGACGGTCAGGCGGCGGGCGTGCCCCTGCTCCTGAAAGATTTAAGCGAGAAGGATGACGCGGCGGCGCTGCTACTCTCGGCAAGGGCTTCGGAGCAGGCGTCTGACCAGACGCGCGCGCTGGCCGCGTATCGACGCCTCTACTTCTACGCGCCTGCCTCTGCGGAGAGCACGGAGGCCGCGACAGCCATCGCGCGCCTCTCTTCAACGACCTCGCCCGCCACAGCCGAAGAGGCCACGACTCGCGCCGAGCGTCTCTACGCGGCGAAGCGATACAACGACGCCTTCAACGCTTACACGGAAGCCTTCGCGCGTTTCCCGAACACGCAGACGCCGCAGGCGCAACTGCGTCGCGGCACTGCCGCCGTGTATGCCAAGCGCACGACCGATGCTGTCGCAGCCCTGCGTGGTCTGCCTTCTTCAGCCGGCGAGCTGCGCGCCGAAGCGCTCTATTATCTGGCACAGGGTTACGCCTCTGCGCGGCAGTGGGATCAGGTGCGCGCGACCGTGGATGAGATGCGAAGGGTCTTTCCGCAGAGCAGCTGGACGCCGCGCGCTTTCGCCAACGTGGGTCGGATGGCCGAGGACGCCAGGAACGTGGCGGACGCCAACTACTTCTTCCGCACGGCGGTCACGGCTTATCCGGGCACGGCTGAAGTGGCACAGGCCCAGTTCGAGATGGCCTGGGCCGCGCACGAAGCGAAGAACTACGCCGAATCCTCTCGTCTACTGGTGGAGCATCTGGCCTACTACGCGGACAAGAACACGGACAATCGCGGGCGTGCCGGATACTGGGCCGGGCGCGATAGCGAGCGCGCAGGTCGCACGAGCGAGGCGCGCGCCATCTACGAGGGATTGCAATCGCGTTACGGCGCGAACTGGTACGGCCAACTGGCGAAGCAGAGGCTCGACACGATGGAGCGCAATCGCGTTTCGGCTGAGGGAAATTTCCCGCCCGACTCGGCCATTGGGCGCGCCGTCGCCAACCTTCAGACCGTGACGGTCGCCGAAGAGACGGCCTCCGCCAATGAAATGGAGCGCATCACTAAGGCTGACCAGTTGACTAACATCGGCGCTGAGGATTGGGCGCTCGAAGAGCTGGCCGTGGCCTCGCAGGCCGTGCCCTCAAGCCCGCGCGTCAATCTGGCGCTGGCGCGCATCTATCGCGCGCGTGAAGACAACGTGCGCGCGCTGAATATATTGAAGGCGAGTTACCCGGACTATTCGCAGATGAAGCCGGAAGAGATGACGCGCGAAGAGTGGGATGTCTTTTACCCCTTAGCCTACTGGGACATCATTACTCAGGAAGCGCGCGCCAGGAATCTGGACCCGCATCAGGTCGCAGGGCTCATCAGACAGGAATCGGTCTTTAACACGCGCGCGCGCTCGACGGCGAAAGCCTACGGCCTGATGCAGCTGCTCGTGCCGACGGGCATGCTCGTCGCCAAGCGTTACGGCGTTGATCGCTCCGTCACAGCCGAGTCGCTCTACGAGCCGCGTCTTAACATACAACTCGGCACGGCATACATGCGCGACCAGATGGACAAGTATGGCCGCATAGAGTATGTCGCCGCCGCCTACAACGCCGGGCCGGGTCGCGTCGTGCAATGGCGCGCCTCGCTTCCCCTTGAGATTGACGAGTGGGCCGAGGCCATTCCCTTCAAAGAGACGCGCGGCTACGTGCAGGGAGTGGTACGCAACACTCTTCAGTACAAACGTCTCTACGACGACAACGGCCAGTTTCGTCCCGAAGTCGGCGCGCGCGCCGGACAGAGGACAGACCCGACCATTCGCCCGCGTCGCGTGAGCGGCGATGAGGACGATGAATAGGCAACGGTCGGCACGCAGGTGGGGAGATGGTTTATCAATCAGGGGATTTATAGTGAACATCGCTTTGCAGAAAAGGCGCACCTCAGCGAATCGCGCGCTCTTGATTTGTGCGCTCCTGGGATTCTCTGTTTTGCCGGCGGGCGCGCTCGTCGAGTCGGCGCAGCGTAGGAAGCCAGCCGCAGCAGCAGCAGCCAGAGCGACGGCGAAATCCATTACGGTTGAGACCGAGCCGGAGGCCGTCGTCTGGCTAGACGAAGTGCGGCGCGGTGTGACGGACACAGGCGGCAGGCTCGAAATCAATAACGTCGCGGCGGGACGACACACGCTGCGCGTGCGCGCCGGCGGGTTCAAAGAGAGAACGCTGCCCGTTCTTCCCACCCAGCGCGGCCAGCTCAAGGTGGCGCTCGTGCGGACGACCGACCGGGCCGAGCTTCTGTTTCAGCAGGCCGAAGCGGAGCGCGAGAAGGCGAAAGATGACGAGGCGCGCAAGGCTGCCGCCGAAGTGTATCGCAGCGCGCTCAAGTCTCGTCCCGCTTACGCGGCGGCACACGTCGGGCTGGCGCGCGTGCTGCTGGACCTGAACGACTACACGGGCGCGCTCGATGAGATAGCGCTCGCTCGACGCGCTCGCCCCGTCTACCCGGAAGCGTCCGCCGTCGAAGGACGCATCCTTCGCGCCTCTGCCTTCGTCAACGAATCAATCGAAGCCTTCCGTCGCTCGATACGCGAGGCGCGCGGCTTTCAGCCGGAAGCGCACACGGGTCTGGCCCTCGTCTACGAAGAGAAAGGAATGAACGAAGAGGCGGTCGCGGAATTTCGCGCCGCGCTCGCGCAGCTCTCAGACACAGAGCCGGTGCTGTACCAACTGCTCGGCGCTGTCTACGAGAAGATGGAGCGCTACAGGGAGGCCGTCGAAGCCTACGAGAAATATTTGCAGCTCGCGCCGGAAGGCAGCCTCGCCCCCGCCGTTCGCTCGATCATAGACCAGCTACGCCGACAGGCCGCGGAGCAGGAAACACCCGCCCCCTAAACACTCTCTTTCTCTTCTCGCATAGAAGCCTCTGCCCGCACTTCTGGAAAAAGGGGCGGGTTAGTACTCTCTTTTGTCTGCAATCAGGTGATGCGACCCGGTGTCCGATCAAAGCGGGCAGGAGCTTAGGGAAAACTCCGGTTGACAATTCTATGCCGCAGGGTCTAGGCTGTGCGCGATCAAAATGCTCACGGGAGCGCTGGTCTCTTATACTCTCAAGTCAACCCGACAACTTTATAGCCATAGATTGACGCCTTCGCCGTGCCAACTCGTGCCTGCGCGTCGGGCGACAGCGGCGACCGCTTCCGGGCGAAATGTACGCGGATGGCGGCGAGGCGGGCAGGAATTGGCTTGAGGGTGATCTTTACCGGTCTAGACGGACGGACGCACGCTTAACCCAGGGCGCGCGTCTCTTCGACCACGGCCTTGCCCCGATTAACCCACGCGCCGCGAAATCCGATGCGGTGCTTTCCCCTATGAGGTTACATGTTATGAAAAGAAGCGTAACGAAACTGTCCATGTTCCTGATATTCGCGGCAGCTTTTCTTCTACCCGGCATGGCGCTGCCCATGCCAGTCAGGGCGGAAGACCCCGAGCCAGCCTTCGATCAGAATCTCATCATTCCTTTTGAGTTCGATGATGTTAATCCCTGCACGGGAGAGATAATCAACATGAGCGGCAATCTGCACGTCAGGGCCAAGCTCTCATACGATGCCAACGGCGGGCAGCATTTCCAACTGGCGGCCAACTATCAGGGGATGACCGGTGTTGGTCAGACCACAGGCGTCCAGTACGTGGCCGTCAGTAACCAGCCGATCATTTCCAATACCATCACCCCGCAGGAAGAGGAGACTCTTCTACTGACCCAGCGCTTTGTCAGTCAGGGCAAGGGAGCCAACTACCTGCTTGACGTTCGATACCATCTGATCACAACCGCCAACGGTGAGATGAAAGTTACGGTCGACGAATTCAAGATTCGCTGCAAGGGATAAGCGACGATAAGAGAGACAAGAGGAAAGCGTGCTGATTCCTTCCAGAATCAGCACGCTTTCCTCTTTTAGCCGTCTCGCCTTGGGTCTCAGTTGCCCTTGCCCTGCGCGATCAGTGGTTGGCTGCCGGTGCGCCCCCTGAATTTCGTGTAGCCGTCATAGAGCGCTTCGTAGATCAGGCGACCGACAATCTCCGCGCCCTCGGCGGTCGGGTGCGTCAGGTCGCTTCTGACCAGCTTCTTCGGCAGGGCCGCCCATTTCGCCATCGTGCCCTCGCCGCCCATCGCCGTGTAGGTGTTGAAGAAGGCGCAGTTCGTTTCGAGCGCGACGCGGCGCTGCAGGTCGACGATCAAAGGGATGGAGGGTTTGGTGATGATCTTGCCGCCGGGAGACATCTGGCCGCGATCCATCGGCGAGACGATCAGGATAGAGACGCCCGGCAAAGCCTCGCGCACGCGGCGCACCACCTCTCGTAAATCCTTATCGTAACGCTCCAACTGTTCGGGCGTCGCATACTGGCTCTCGTTCGTGCCGTAATTGAGTATGACGAGGTTGGGCTTGCGATGCTGCAACTGCTCAGTCCAGTGCGCCTCGCTCATGGCGGAAGCGAGCAGCCCCGCGTACGCGCCGTTGACGCCGAGGCTGTCGTAGACCACGCCCGGCCCGTCGTTCTCCAGCACAGCGCCGAAGAGGCGCACTTCACCGCTGACCGTCCTGACATCGAAGTTGTTCGCGCCCGCTTGCGGGGCTTTGACCTCGAAGAAGCCTGAGCGCACGTCCGCGCCGCGCGTCGAGATGGTTTGAGCATTGCCGTCATTAACGTCAACGCTGAACTCTCCGCCCGTCGGCTGCTGCAAGTAGTAAACGTCCATGCGCGAGAAGTTCTTACCCGTCTCGCCCTGACTCGCCGGGCCGAAGCGCGTGTACTTGCCCGGCCCCGTCGCGCGAAACGTCACGCCGCCCAGACCGAAATCGCCGTCGTTCGCCTTCCCGTTCATCATCGGGTCGGCGCTCCAACCTCCGCCGGGCGTAAAGCTGATGGCATCGTGCCCGTACCATGCCCATGGGCGATCCATCAGGATGAAGCCGTGGCCTGCGTCGCCGAAGCGCGTCTGCATCAGTCTGCGAACGGTGCTGGTGATGCCGTCGTTGGTGATCGGCGAGTCTCCGTAATGCGTGATGCGAGTGATGGCCGAGGGGGCGTGCGCGTCCGTGCGCGCCAGCGTCGCATAGAAGGCGTCGAGCGCGCTCGAAGGGTCTTCGACGGGATGATCTGCGCCGACGATGACGGGGGTGGGAGCGGCTGTCGCGGCAAAGGTCGAATCGCTGCTCGCGGGCGCGCCGCCCGGTATGTCGCCGCCGCCGCCCGCCTGCGGCGCTTCGCTTCCTTTGAAGGAGACGAGGCCCTTCGGGTTCGGAAGCATCTCGCGAAACTTGTCCAGATGCGGAACGAAGAGGGGCAGAGAGGCGAAGATGAAGACGAACAGTATGGTCTGAGCCGGCTTGCTCAGGAGTATGTGGCGAGGCCGCCGGACACGATTCATGGGCTCATCCCGCGGCCCGGCAGCATCACAATCCGGCGCAAGCTGAGTTTCAAGATTACTCTCGACGGCGACCACCGCGGCAGCACCGTCGCTTTCGACATCCAGTAAACCGAGACGCGTCAACATGAGATCAGGGGCTTTCGCTTTCTTCTAAAAATTACCGTAGATGAATTGCACTTCGACGCTCGAAAGATAGTAGAGGCCGACGCCGACCGACAGCATTAAAGCGGCCTGCACGGGCGCGGGCAGCCACATGAAGCCGTCGCGAACCTTGTCCAGCATATCTTTCGGTATCCAGTGCGCTAAGTATCCGACCGCCATCACGACCAGCACGGGCCACGCCAGATTCGCCGTCTCGAACTTCATTGCGCCGAGCCGGGCGAGCACGTCCCACGCCTGCTGCAAACTGGCGGCGCGGAAGAAAACCCACGTCAGGCAGACGAAATGGAACGTCGCCACGATACACGCGGCCTTTATCCACCACTCCTGACGAGGCCGCCTCTTCCGTTGTCTACGCCGATTCTCCCACCACCGATTGACCGCCAGCCCAAGCCCGTGCATCCCACCCCAGATCACGAACGTCCACGCCGCGCCGTGCCAGAGTCCGCCGATCAGCATCGTCAGGACGACGTTGCGATACAGGTTGAAGGGGCGCTTACGCAGGCCGCCGATGGAAAAGTAGACGTAATCGGTCAGCCAGTTCGAGAGCGTGATGTGCCAGCGTTTCCAGAAGTCAGGCAAGCTCACGGCGCGGTAAGGCGAATTGAAGTTGATGGGAAGCTTAAAGCCCAGCAGCAAGGCCGAGCCGATGGCGATGTCGCTGTAGCCTGAAAAGTCGCAGTAGATTTGCAGCGCGTAGCCGTAGATTCCCGCCAACGTTTCGACCGAAGAGTAGAGCTGCGGCTGATCGAAGACGCGGCCCACCAGATTGTTCGCCAGGTAATCCGCGACGGCTATCTTCTTCACGAGCCCGAGCATGATCAGGAAGATGGCCTGTCCAGCTTCATCGCTCGTCAAAGCCGGACGCTCGCGAAACTGCGGCAGCAGCTCTTTGGCGCGCACGACCGGCCCGGCGACAATGACCGGGAAGAACGAGACGAACGCCAGATAGTCAATGTAGCTCTCGGTCGGCTTCATCGTCTTGCGATACACGTCTATCACATAGCTCAGAGAGCGGAACGTGAAGAACGAGAGGCCGATGGGCCAGATGACGTTGAGCAGCAAAGGGGATGCGTGCCAGCCGAACCTGTTCAGAAGCTCCGTGAGCGAGCCGGAGAAGAAGTTGAAATACTTAAAGGTGAAGAGCGCGCCGATGTCCACCAGAATGCTCGCGGCCATCAGAGCCCGACGCCTTCGCTGGTTTTCGCTCGCACCGATAAAGCGCGCCGTCAGAAAGTCGACGGTCGAGACGAGAAACACGAGGGCGAGAAAACGGGGATTCCAGAGCGCGTAGAAATAGTAGCTCGCGACGAGCAGGAAGAGGACGGGCACACGCCTGCGCGGCGTCGCCAACAGCCAGTAGGCGAAGAAGACGATGGCGAGGAAGATGATGTACTGGCCGCTCGTAAAAAACATTCCCGATTTACTCCCTGACTGAAACCCCGCTGATTATCCATCTGGACGGATGGGCACGAGAGGCGGCGCGGGCCATGACCCCCTTGGGCCAACCACGCTCGCCTCGCTGTGGCTATCCACACAGGAGGCGCAAGAGCTTCGCTTCGCTCCGAAACGGACGGGCTATCACTATTGTTGTGCTATGACTGAAGCGGCACGAGTTCGAGCTTCGAGTGGTTAGGTTAATACCTAAAACTGCCTTTTGAGCTTGTCCCTTGCCGGATGGACTCTGCTGCTGCTGCTGCTGCCCGTGCGCCTGACCGACCGAGGGGGCTTCGGCAGATTGGCCCACGCGTCTGGCATCAACGCGACTATACAAAAGCCGCTCGGGCGGCGTCAACTTCCCTCGACCCTAAGAGTTAAACTTATTTGCCGGGGCGGGCTTGAAGGAGTCACTTTTTGACGGGCGGTCGCTTACATACAACGACTACTACTGCCCGCGCCTTTGCACGTTGTTGCGGCGCGGGCGCGTGAGCGCCAGCTTGTAAGCCTCCATCAGGTCGGCGTAGAACATGTCGCCCATCCTGATGTAGCCCTCTTTCGTCAGGTGTACACGGTCGCCCTGACCGAGCCCCTGCGAGGCCCAGTTGTCCATAGAGCCAGCGCCGCCCATCGCCGCGTAGGAATTCCAGAAGGCCGCGCCCGTCTCGATGGCCGCGCGCCGCTGCGCTTCGATCATGGCCGGCATTTTACTCACCGCCAGCGCATTGTCGGCGCGATCCGGCGGCCCGTAGACGAGGATGGAAGCCTGCGGCGCGGCGCGGCGGAAGCGGCGCAGGATATTACTGAACATTCGCTGGTAAGACTCTATGCTCCAATCGCTGTCGGTCACTTCGTTCGTCCCGTAGGCGACGATGATCAGGTCGGGCTTGCGCTGGACGATGTTGTCGACAAAGGCCGTATCGTTCCAGCTCAAAAGACGGGTGGCGCGCGCGCCGTTGATGCCCAGCACGTCGTAGGTCACGCCCGGAGCGATATGCTCCGTGACGATTCCGAGCAGCCGCACCTTGCCCGGGCCGACCGTGCGTACCTCTATGCGCTGGACGCGGTCGGCTGGCGAATCGAAAGTGTAGTAGTCGGGCGCGGGCGCATCCGATTGGAGCGAGATGGGCTGCTCGACGACGCTCGTGCCGTTGACGGTGATGTCTATGCGACCGCCGCCGGGCTGCTTGAGGAAGTAGATTTCAAAGTGGTTGCAGGCCGTCTCGATCCACGCGCGTTCTTCAGAGCGGTCTGTCGAGAGGCTGAAACCCGCCAGTCCGTAGATGCCGTCGGTCGCGCCGCCCTTGCCGACGCCGTCTATCCACCAGCCGGAGGTCGCGCCCGATTGCACTCCGCGACGCGGCGTGCTGAAGGGATTGCGCGCCGACATGTAGCCGGCCCCGCCGTCGCCGAAGTCGCGTTGCAGGCTGCGGCGAATCTGTGCTGTCAGGATGTCGGCGGCGGTGTGCGAGTCGCCATAGTGCATGACGCGCACAGGCTCTATGCGGCGGCGCGACTTCGTCGCCGAGAGCGCGCCGAAGAAGCGATCAAGCGCTTGAGCGTTTTCAATGCCGCGCACTTTCGTCGACGCGACCTGCGCCTCGGCAGCGGGAGCCCACAGCAGGGTGCTCGCCATGAAAACCAGACATAGCGAGAGCGCTTCAAGCTTTCTGATCACGTCGTCAATCATTCCCGGGCGAACACCCTCCTAACCTTAATCATTATACTCCAGATGAGCGGAGATTTATCGCCTGCGCCCGACATAGCTGAATCTGCCGGAATTGTTCGGGGCCGTATTGCTCAGGTCTCCGCTGAAATTCAGGCAGACGGCGTTGACCAGACGGTCGAAGCCGGCGGGCGCGCCCCCGCCGCCGCTCACGGGCGTATAGTTACAGGTTTGCCCGTCGTCCTTTGAATAGCTGACGGTAATTTTCAGACCCGTCGTGCCCAGCTCGCTCGTGACGCTGCCGAGCTTGAAGTCCGTCATGTCCTGCACGGGATCGATGATGCTCAGGCTACGAGAGATTCCCGTGCCCTGATTGACGAAGGCGGTGGCGTAGGTAATCTCGGTTCCCGGCTGGACGATCATGTCGTCCGTCAGCTCCTTATCACCGATCAAAAGAACTTTGTCCATCCTCACATCCGACCTGGGGTTTTCCATGCGGTAGGATGCCGGCTGTTGCTGAGCATTAGAGCTTGAGGGCTCGGCGTTAGCGTTTGTCGCCTGGGCTTCTTGCTCGGCCCGACGATTGTTTGATTGATTTCCGTTTGACGGGATACGACGGGCGCGTCTCGACCGGGGAGCTGAGCGATTGGAGTTCTGCTGCACGGCGAGCGCCATGGAATCCGACAGGCACAGGGACGCGGTGAGCGTCAGCAGCGCCAGCGCGAGCATGATGGCCCAGGCTTTCGGCGCGCCGCTTCGTTCTACTGTTTTCATCAGTCTCCTCCGATTGGGCCATCAATAAGGCGAAAGTTAAAGAGATTTCAAGCCGGCACGGGCTTGAGTGCTTGTGCCGCCCCGCAAGTCAAGCGTCGTCCCGCTCAGTGTGCCGCGCCCGGTATTTATTCCGTCTCAGTGTGATGGTCAAGCCCCGGGAAGAAAAGCGCGCCTGTGGAGAGATGCCGGCAGGGGGAGTGCCGGTTGCCATGCCCGCGTGTCTTGTGAGAGCATCAGGCGAAAAGTTTCGAGAGAGATAGCACACAATACTTCCCGAAGGCTCGAACAATTATGACATCACCCGCACAGCATACGCCTCGTTACGTCTCGCGCAAAGCGAGCCTGTTCACCGAATCTGTCATACGCGATATGACACGTCAGGCCAACAAGTACAAAGCGGTCAATCTCTCGCAGGGCTTCCCGGATTTCGCCGCGCCCGACGACATCAAGCGCGTCGCCATGCAGGCAATCGACGACGACATCAATCAATACGCGAACACATGGGGCGCGCCCAATTTCCGTCAGGCAATCGCTCATAAGACGGGCTGGCATCTTGGCCTCGACATTGACCCCGAGACGGAGATCACCGTCACGTGCGGCTCGACAGAGGGCATGCTCGCGGCGATGATGGCGACCGTTGACCCCGGCGAAGAGGTCATACTCTTCGAGCCCTTCTATGAGAACTACGCGCCCGACGCGATTCTGTCGGACGCACGCCCGCGCTACGTCCCTCTGCGCGCGCCCGACTGGACGTTTGACCGCGACGAATTGAGCGCCGCCTTCAACGCCAGGACGAAAGCGATCATCGTCTGCAATCCCAACAACCCGACGGGCAAAGTTTTCACGCGCGACGAGATGGAGTTCATCGCCGCGCTCTGCCGCGAGCACGACGCGCTCTGCTTTACGGACGAAATCTACGAGCACATCCTTTACCCGCGCGAAGACGCTCTTGTCGAGCACATCTCGATGGCCCAACTGGAAGGGATGCGCGAGAGGACTGTCGTCATCAATTCCATGTCGAAGACCTATTCGGTGACGGGCTGGCGCGTGGGCTACGTGATTGCTCCGCCCGCGATCACAAGCGCCGTGCGTAAGGTTCACGACTTTCTGACCGTCGGCGCAGCCGCCCCGCTACAGGCCGCGGGCGCTCACGCGCTCATGCTTGCGCCCGCCTACTACGAGAAGCTGCAAGCGGATTACAGGGCACGGCGCGACCTGCTTCTGCCCGCCCTCGAAGCGGCAGGCTTTCGCATCTTTCGCCCGGACGGCGCGTATTACGTTATGACGGACATTAGCGCCTTCGGTTTCCCTTCGGACGTTGACTTCACGCGCCACCTTGTACGCGACATCGGCGTCGCCTGCGTTCCCGGCTCAAGCTTCTACAGCCGGCCAGAGCTAGGCGCGCAGCAGGTGCGCTTCTGTTTCTGTAAAAAGGACTCGACACTACTGGCGGCGGCTGAGCGTCTCGAAAAACTAAGGATAAAGGATGAAAGGAATGCTTCTCATTCTTAATAGCTTTTACTTCATCCTTAATGCGTAAAGTTCAAAGCAGTATTGAGAGACAAAGGCGACCGCGCCGCGTGAGCGGGTCATAATCAGAAGTAACAGGAGACAGGCGAGAGGGAGACTGCGGGAGACGCCGAATCGTGTGGGATACTAAGCGTCAAATCATCTGGCTGGCGGTCGGCTTGGCCCTCGGCACTTTCTTCGTCTATTCCGCCGCCTATGACAACGACAGAAGATTCGACCGCGACCTCTTCATCTTCATGGAGGCAATGCTCGTCGTCATCATCCTCGTCATGTTCTACATCTACTCAAGAAAAAGCAATCAGTAGTCAGTCATCAGTAAAACCGTGCGGCTGACTACTGATAACCATTACTGCATCGGCGGTTGATTCGTCTTGAAGCGGACGTTGATGCCGGAATCGGCGACGACGAGCAGGCGACGCGCCTCGCCGTAGGCAGCGCCCGTCGGCACATACGAGATCATGTAGCGATTCTTACGCAGCTCGTCGCAGATGGCTTTGGCTGCTTCCTGCGGCTGGTTGGCCGGGAAGACGCGACCGCCCGTTCCTTCGGCCAGCTTTTCGATGACGCGGACGGGCTTTGGCTGATCGCGCCGCAACGCTCCGCCCGTCCGGTCTGGAATCTGCAAGGCATAGACGGTGATATTCTGTCTTTGCAACTGGGCGAGGATGTCATCAAAGTTCGTCTTGCTGACGCGGTCGAGGCCGTCGCCGATGACGATGATGACGCGCTTCTGAGTAGAGTTGAGAAACGGCGACAGGCCCTGATCGGCTGCCGCCTTCAAAGCGTCGAACAGATGCGGCTCACCCTTCTTGCGAAAGGTCTTCAGCGAAGCCTCTATCTTCTTCGCATCATCAGTCCAGTCCGAAACGATCTCGGCCTGCTCGTCGTAGCCGACGATCAACAGTTGATCGCCCTCGTAGATTTCATAGGCGAACTCGCGCGCTGCTGCCTCAAGCTTGTCCACGTCGGCGCGCAGCGTCAGAGAATTATCAACGAGCAGGACGATACGTGCGGGCGACGGGTCGGGCGTGAAGTTTTTAATCGGCTGCTCTATGCCATTCTCGTAGACGGCGAAATCCTGCCCCGTAATGGGCAACTGCGGATTATCTTCGCGTGTGGCGCTGACGTTCAGTATTATTCCGCGCGCGTCCGTCAGATTCGGACGCCGCCCGGCCTGTCCCGCCGACGTGGCGATCAAAGCAAGCAACAGGCAGGTTGCGATTAATGTGGTCAGTAAAGCGCGCATCTTTAGGTTCACCCGTGCGGAAATAAAATTACATCTTCTCAATCACCGCTCGTGTTGGTGGACGAGGTGGTTTTAGATTCCACGGTTTTAGACTCAGCCGCCTTCCCCTCTTTGCTCTTGCTCTCTTTACCGGCGGGCTTATCAACGGCGCTCGTCGCTGCCTCCGCGGACGCGCTCCTTTTCTCTTCCTTACCGTCAGACTTCTTCGCGGCGTAGTCGGTCACGTACCAGCCTGAGCCGACGAATTGAAAGCCCGTCGCAGACCACTGTTTTTCGAGACGACCGCCGCACCTGCGACACTTGGTGAGCGGCTTGTCCGTCATCTTCTGTAAGACTTCGATGTGCGCTTTGCACTTCTTACATTCATATTCGTAGATGGGCATAAGAGTTCTTTTCTCCGGCAAAAAGCATTCTCGATTGAGGATAAATTATAGGGATGACTTACAACGCCCGCAACTTGTGACTAACCTATGATGCTCGGTTTGGTCAAAGTGTTTAGTGTCGCATTCGTTTCGCATTAAAATTTTCCGAAACGTAATTTTTTTTGTAGCCATTCAGTACGCACTACTGTTCAAATGCGCCTCAAACCGACTCTCAAATTGAACGATGGGCGGCGGAAAGGCTGCAATCGCAGAGCTTACGCTTGGTCGGATTAAATACATACAGAAAAAGGACTTATTTGCACAATTTCCATGCGCCCGGAGCAACCGCCGCAACACAATCACCATCATAGTCTCGGTTTTGATGGCCTGCTCTTTGTAGCTCATCTTCGCCATGCGTAGCCCCCATAACCTGCGTCGCTGGATATGCAGATTAGATGGTTTTTTAAGTAAAGCCATCGCTCACATGGAGAATATAAGAATGACTTTGACCCCGTTTGCCGCCCGTCTGCGCTCTTTCAAATTTGCACCCTTCGCCATCATCGCACTCTTCCTTTTCACTAACGTTACGGGCCTTCTTTTCAACGTCGCTTTTGCCCCTACAGCTCATGCCGAAGTCAGGGCTGAAGTCGTCGCCTTCGACGAAAACTACATTCCCTCGGATGTGCCCACTTCCGGCAACCATGATCTGGATGTGATTATCCTTCGCGCCGGCAAGCAGTACGGCGTCGATCCCAGATTGCTCCACGCCGTGATCTGGCAGGAATCGAAATACAAGGTTATGGCTCGCTCCGGCGCGGGCGCTCAGGGCCTGATGCAGATGATTCCCGCGACGGCGCGCCGCTTCGGATGCACAGATGTTAATGACCCGGAAGCGAACGTTCAGGCCGGAACTCGTTACCTGCGCTTTCTTCTGAAGAGATTCAACGGCAACGTCTCGCTCGCGCTCGCTGGCTACAACGCCGGTGAAGGTTCTGTCGACAAGTACGACGGCATCCCGCCCTACAACGAGACGCAGAACTACGTACGCATCATCACAGGCCGCTACGGCAAGATGTATCACCCGCTGCTCACCCCTGAGCAGGCCATCAACGAATTCCGCCTTACGCAGCAACTCGCCCAGCTTCAAACGCCGACCAACCAGCAGTAAGTACGCCGACCCGATCAACACTCCCTCAGACAGTAAGGCGCGCTTTGAGTGAAAAGACTCAAGGCGCGTCTCTCTTTTCACCTCTCTCCCTTTGCCATTCTTATTTGCAGTTCTCTGGATGGTTCGCTATCATCCGTGCATATCAAACAAGGTGTGTAAGAGCGCGCTCGACTGCGTTTCTCTCTCTTCAACGCGAGGCGGCGCGCATCAATTAAGAAAGTCGCACGTCTCACGCTCTCTGAGGCCAGAGACCATCGCTTAATATGTCCACTACTACGGCGCAATCGCTCTCGCTCGAACGCAAGATCAAGATGCATGAGGCGCGCGAAGCGATCATTGATCGTCTCGCGCTCGACCTGCCTTCAACGATTGATCTGGACAGATTCCTGCGCGCCGTCGTCTCGGAGCTTGGGCGGATGATGAACGCCGACCGCTGCGATGTGATTCAGATGGCCTCGAACTCGGAGCTACGCATCAGCCACGAGTGGCGCGCCTCCGAGGACGTGCCTTCGAGCGAGGGGATAGCCATTCCGCTCGACCTCAAGATGCTGGCCGAGCACGTCGATCTCACCAAGCCCATTCGCCTGGATGATACTTCCGCGCCGGGCCTAGATCAGAAGGTGCGTTTTCTCGCCGCGTCACTGGGCACGCGCTCTCTGCTTGTCGTCCCCGTCGTACTGGGCGAAGACCTGCTGGGCCTCGTCGGCCTGCACAACACGCGCGCGCCGCGCACGTGGCTCGACGACGAAGTGAGTTTCCTTCAATCCATCGCGCGGCAGATTGCCGTCGGCTACCAGTACACGCGGCTCTACACGGACAAGCAGCGCGAGGCCGAAACCACGCGTGCCCTGCTTGAGATAGCCAACGCGCTCAACGCGCGCTCGGATTTCGGCGAAGTCACGTCGCTCGTGCTCGAACGCGCCATCGCCCTCATCAAGGCAGATTACGGCGCGCTCGGCGTGCTAGACCCGGCGGGCGGGCGTATCACTCTCGCGGCCTTCACAGCCGCGCCGCACGCCGCCACGGAATCCGTGCGCGGGCTCATCGACGTACACGGTCAATCACTGGACATTTCGGAATATCCGGCGGTCATCGAAGTCTTAGCCGAAGGCAAGACGATGAAGGTTCTGGACACACAGCTTCCCCTCCCGCTGCGTTTGATCTTCAACGCGACGCTTGGCGGGCGCGCTGCACTAATCGCGCCCGTGCGTATCGGCGGCCAGACCTTCGGGCTATTGGGCATGGTTTGGAGCGCCGCTCGCGAAGGATTTGAGGATCACGAGATAGCGCTCGTCGAGGGCATCGCTGATCAGATCGGGACGGCGCTTGAGCGCGACCAGCTTTCAGCGGAAGTGATGCGACTGAGGAGCGCCCTGCACGAGCGTTACGCGGAGAGCCGCATCATCGGACAGGCCCAGGCCATACGCCGCGCCATAGAGCTAGCCCTGAACGTCGCCGACACGCAGACGACCGTGCTGCTACAGGGCGAAAGTGGCACGGGCAAGGAACTGCTCGCCAATCTCATTCACTTCAATTCCGGACGCGAAGATCAGTCTTATATCAAACTCAACTGCGGCGCGATCCCCGAAACGCTCCTTGAATCTGAACTCTTCGGACACGAGAAGGGAGCATTTACGGACGCGCGCTCGCGCCGTCGCGGACGCTTTGAGGAGGCCGACGGCGGCACGCTCTTTCTTGACGAGATAGGCGAGATGAGCTTGTCGGCGCAGGTGCGTCTCTTACGCGTGCTTCAGGACGGCGAGTTTACGCGCGTCGGCGGCAACGAACTTCTGAAGACGGACGTGAGAGTCATCGCCGCCTCTAACGTAGACCTTGAGCGCGCCGTCGAGCAGGGCACATTCCGCCGCGACCTCTTTTATCGTCTCTCGGTCTTTCCCATACGGCTGCCGCCGCTGCGCGAGCGCCCGGAAGATATTCACCCGCTCGTCATACATTTCCTTGAACACTACAAGCAGAAGACGGGGCGTTTCATCTCAGGCATCTCCAAGGAAGCGCTGCAAGCGCTGATGAGCTACGACTGGCCGGGCAACGTGCGCGAGCTTGAGAACGCCGTCGAGCGCGCCGTCATCATCGCTTCGGGCCGCCAGATAGAGTTGGACGATCTGCCGGAAGCCGTCAGCAAGTGCGTGATTGACGAGCGCGCGAACCTGCGCCACGAACGACTTGAGGCCGCCAGTCAGGGCCGCGCCATTACGCTTGAGATTGACGTGCCCTCATCCATTGACGAGATAGAGCGCCGCGCCATCGAAGCCACGCTCGACTATACCGCCGGAGACAAGACACGCGCCGCCCGTGCCCTCGGCATCGGTCGCAAAACCCTCTACCGCAAGCTCCAACAGTACGACGGCGCACGCGATCAGGAATCAGCCGACACGGATCAGTCCTGACATAAGCCTCTCCTACAGCGGGTTGCGATACAGCCGGGCACGAAAAGAAGCTTCCTGCATCACATCAATTTTATTCATACGCCGTCCTGCGCGACGAATGGCTCAATCATCGAAGAGGTCTTCGATGATCTCTTAAAATGTTAAGGGCGACGTGCCGGGGAGTTGGACACGTCGCTCCTCAGGTAAAGCTGTTTGAAAGTAATGCTGTCTGAGCTACAGACATGCGGGCTCTGGCCGCAAACCATCCGTGAATTCACGCGAGAGCAGGAATAAGCGTAAGACTGCTTTGGTTACGGGGCGGTCGAGGTTGAGCCGCCACCGCCGCCGACCGACGCCTGATTGTCGCTGAAGACGATGCTGACCAGCTCTTTATCATTGCCGGTAACGTAGGACGTGCCGCGAATTCCGGCGAATTTCTCCAGACGGGCATTCGTTTTCGCGACGACAGTTTTATTATCGGCGATAGTTAATTCGCCCGTCTTCTCATCGAAAGTCACCTTGTAAGTACCTTTCTTAATGGTCGTTCCGTTAAGCGTGACATCGGTGAGAAAGGTTACTTTCTTACTTTTTCCTGCGGCCAATGCCATGATGCTCGTCAGGGCACACACCATTAGAAGGACGACAAAACGATTGACAAATTTTTTCATACTGCGCTCCTTGATTACCTAAGTTTAGAGGTTGCCGAGTCGGGTCAGGCTCCTGCTCATCTTAATTACGCCGGAAGCGAAATATAGTTCCAAGAGTTCATTCGCCGGAACAAGGTGTCTGAGAATTTTTCGGGAGTCCGCTCCCCGCCGACCGCTTCTATAAGGGTGAACACCACACGCTAAAATTTTGTGGCAAAAACTTTCAGGGTCGTGTGATAAAAGCGCCGCACGTATGAGGGCACACGCGGCGGCGATACGAATTTACGTACGAGGGAGAGAGCGGGCCTGAAGAATCGCCTGTTGAAATCAGGAGAGATGTACGACCGGGTGTATGGATATACGAAATTATGAAGGATAGCCTTCGGCTCACCTGTTATGGTTAAATGTGCGCCGGAAAGTTTAGGCATCAAGCGCCGGGAGAGGATGGGCCAACGGGCCTTGTGCTTTTGCAGGAGGAGACAAAAATGAGTGATCTTCGCTATCCGCTCGGGCAATTCGATTTTGAGAATGAGCCGACGGATGAAGAGCGTCGTCAGTTCATCGCCCAGATCGCAGAAGCCCCCTCGCGGCTCAGGGAGGCCGTCAGTGGATTATCGGAGGAGCAGCTGGATACGGAGTATCGCCCGGGCGGTTGGACTGTTCGGCAGGTAGTGCATCACCTGCCCGACAGCCACCTCAACAGGTACGTGCGCTTTAAGCTGGCGCTGACGGAGGAGGAGCCGACCATACGGCCTTACGACGAAGACCGCTGGGCACGTCTTGAAGATACCCGGCTCACACCGCCCGCCATCTCTCTAGACCTGCTCGAAGCGCTGCACGAGCGCTGGGTCGTGCTGCTCAGGTCGCTTTCGACAGAAGATTTCCGGCGCACCTTTCGGCATCCTGACCTTGGCAGGGTCTCGCTCAATAAGAACGTCGGTCTTTACGCCTGGCACGGGCGACACCACATCGCACACATCACAGCGCTGCGCGAGCGTATGGGCTGGGTCTAAAATCTTTTGCCGTGCCTCTGAGCCTGTCTTTCGCATCCGCGTCAAACTGATTCTTGCCCCGCTTCCTAAGCTTTTGATATAGTCGGGCCGCAGGATATCCTGTTAAGGTCAGGACGAGCGCGCATATCAATCGTGGGCTTCGACCCAGAAGAAGAGAGGAGTCTTTTCATGCCACAAGAAACTGAAAGACAGCGCCGCGAGCGTGAAAGCTCGGACGTGGCCGCACGCCTGACGTGTCTGCTCGTCGGCGGCAGCATCGGCGCGATCGTCGCGTTGCTGTTTGCGCCCAAATCAGGGCAGGAGTTGCGCGGAGACATCGCCGACGCGACGCGCAAGGGCATTGATCGCTCGCGCGAGACGGCTTCGCAGATCGGAGCCAAGGCTGGCGAGTATTACGAAGTGACGCGCGAGCGCGCTTCGGAGCTGTACACTTCGGCGGCAGACCGTGCGGGCACTATCGCCGACAGCGCGCGCGACGTGGCGGCACGCAAGGGCGGTCAGCTCACCGCCGCCATCGAAGCCGGGAAACAGGCTTACACGGAAGAGAAACGTCGTACGGAATCCTCCGCCATGCTCGAAGGTGGGCCAACCTATTACGACGGCGAGAGGAAAAACTGATTCAATTCTGGATTTTAGATTTTGGATTTTGGATCGGCGAGCGTAAGCTCTGTGAATCAGGATTCAAAACGAGCGGGCAGCGTTAATCTTAAATCCAGAATCTAAAATCCAAAATGGTTATGTTAGCCCTACAGATGAGTATGAACGACCCGGCCTTCTGGGTGATGGTGATTGTCGCCATCTCTTTTCTCGTGATCGCCTGTGCGATGGTCGCCATCGCGGTCTTCGTCAACCGCGCCATACAGACCGTCAGTCGCCTTGAGCAGCGCGTCGAGCCTCTGATGCAGAAGGTTACGGCCCTGAGCGAGCAGGGCAAGCAGATCGCTGTGCAGGGGCAGGAGATAGTCGAGCAGTTCAGCGTTATGTCGGGCCACCTGAAGACGGCCACGATGCACTTCTCCGAATCGGCTGCACTGATCACAGATGAAGTTCGCGAATTGAAGCTGCTCGTCGGAGAGACTTCCGTGAAGGCGCGCGACAAGGTCGAGATGATCTCCCGCTCGATAGACCAGACGCACCGGCAGGTCTTTTCGACCACGACTTTCATACGCGATAAGGTGATCGAGCCGGCGCGCGAGTTGGCGGCCATTATGGCGGGCTTCCGTCGTGGGCTCGAAGTACTGATCGCGCCCGCGCCGAAGCCCATTAACCAGACTTATGGCGAAGAGGAGATGTTCATCGGTTAAAGAGTCCCGCGAGAAAGCAACCAGAAGCGGCCCGAACCATCGCCTCCGAAACGAGCATGGTTCGGGCCTTTTCATGAAAGGATGAAGGCGGCAACGTGAAGGATGAAGGAAAAGCTTTAAGAACGAGCAGCATTCTTTTCATCCTTCCGCCTTCCGCCTTCATCCTTTCCTCGTCGCTTTGGCCCCTTTGCCTTCTACTGCTAGTATTGGAAGTTCCTGAACCGGCGCGTGTGCTTCGCTATTGAGCGATGGCGCGTGCCCATTGAAAGTGAATCGCAAATGTCTACAGAAACGCCACTCGAACTGAAGAAAACCGTCAATCTGCCGAAGACCGCGTTCGCGCAGAAGGCCAACCTCGGGCAGAGCGAACCCGCTCGCCTGAAGAGATGGACGCAGATGGGCCTCTACGAGATGATTCGCCGCTCGCGCGAGGGAGCGCCGAAATTCATTCTCCACGACGGCCCGCCCTACGCCAACGCAGACATACACATCGGCACGGCGCTGAACAAAATCATCAAGGACTTTATCGTCAAGTCGCGCACGATGCTCGGCCACGATGCGCCTTATGTTCCGGGTTACGACTGTCATGGCCTGCCGATTGAATTGTACGTGGAGAAAAAGCTCGGCGCGAAGAAGGCGCAGATGCCGGCGACGAGCATACGGCGCGCCTGCCGCGAGCATGCGGCGGAAGCCTTGAAACGCCAGACGAGAGATTTTCAACGGCTCGGTGTTTTGGGCGAGTGGAATGACCCTTATCTCACGATGTCGAACACCTACGAGGCGGAGACCGCACGCCTGTTCGGTCGCTTCGTCGAGCGCGGCTACGTCTACAAGGGAGCGCGTCCTGTCTACTGGTGCATACGCGACCAGACGGCGCTGGCCGAAGCGGAGGTCGAATATCACCAGCATCGCAGCCCTTCCGTCTACGTCAAGTTTCCGCTCCTGAGCGACCCGGCATTGATCGACCCGGCGCTCGCCGGGCGTAAGGTATTCTTTCTCATCTGGACGACGACGCCATGGACGCTGCCCGCCAATCTGGGCATCGCCGTCCATCCCGATTTCGAGTACGCGGCCATAGAGCAGGACGGCGAAGTGTACGTGGTCGCCAGCGAGTTGATCGGCTCGGTCGCGACGAAGTGTGGCCTTGGTGAGGTCGGCGAGAACGGCGAGCGCAACGCGCCGAAAGTTCTGGCGCGCTTTCCCGGCTCAAAGCTTGACCGCCTCGAATGTCGGCACGCTTGGCTGGATCGTGCGTCGCTCGTGATGAACGGAGCGCACGTCACGCTCGGCGGCGAAGCGGATGCCGAAACCGAGTTGGACGTTAAGGATGCGCGCGACCGCACGGCGACGGGCAAGGCCGGCACGGGCCTCGTTCACACAGCGCCCGGCCACGGGCACGACGACTTTGTGATAGGCAAGAAGTACGGGCTTGAGATTTACTGTCCCGTAGACCACGCGGGGCGTTTCACCCCGGAGGTCGAACACTTCGCGGGCCAGTCCGTCTTCGAGGCCAACCCGCTGATCGTGGAGTTTATGCGCGAGCGCGGCGTGCTGCTTTCGAGCGAGGAATACGACCATCGTTATCCTCATTGCTGGCGCTGCAAAAACCCTGTCATCTTCCGCGCCACTCCGCAGTGGTTCATCTCACTGGACGCCGCAGGCCCGTCCGACGAGACAGAGGTTGAGACGGACGAGGACGGGCGCGCGCTCTCTAACTACACGGACAATTTCAGCGAATCGAGCGGGCCTGAGAATCTGCGCGCGGGCGCGTTGCGCGAGATAGAGCGCGTCCGGTGGATTCCCGCGTGGGGTTTGGAGCGTATGCGTAACATGCTGCGCGGGCGGCCCGATTGGTGCGTCTCGCGCCAGAGAGTCTGGGGCGTGCCCATCCCCGCCTTCTATTGCAAGGGCTGCGACGAGGCGATAGCAGACCCGGCGATCATCAATAACGTCGCCGCGATCTTCGAGCGCGAATCTTCCGACGCGTGGTACACGCGCGAGGCGCGGGAACTGCTGCCCGAAGGCTTTGTTTGTCCGAAGTGCGGCGGCGCGGATTGGGCCAAGGAGACGGACATTCTGGATGTCTGGTTCGACAGCGGCTCTAGCTCCGTCGCCGTCCTCGAACAGCGCCCGCATCTCGATTGGCCTGCGGACGTTTACATAGAAGGCGGCGACCAGTATCGCGGCTGGTTCAACTCGTCCCTGATGGTGGGCCTTGCGGCCCACGACGCCGCGCCCTTTCGCACGGTTATCACGCACGGGTGGGTCGTTGACGGTCAGGGCAAGGCGATGCACAAGTCCACGGGGAATGCCATCGCGCCCGAGGAGGTGATCAAAGACTCCGGCGCGGAAATCCTGCGGCTGTGGTGCGCGTCGAGCGATTACCACGAGGACATGCGCGTCTCGCCGGAGATATTGCAGAGGGTCTCGGACGGCTATCGCAAGCTACGCAACACGGCGCGCTTCGCGCTCGGCAATCTGGACGGCTTTGACCACGCGCGCGATGCCGTTTCGCAGGCGGAGATGCTTGAGATAGACCGCTGGGCGCTCGCGGAGCTGGACGAAGTGATGGCGAGAGTCCGTCACGGTTACGAGCTTTACGAGTTCCACACCGTCTATCACGCGCTCTACAACTTCTGCACGGTTACGCTTTCGGCGCGCTACTTCGACATCATCAAGGATCGGCTTTACACCGCCGCGCCGCGAAGCCACGCGCGCCGCTCGGCGCAGACGGCCCTCTATCGTATAGCGGACGAGCTGGCGCGCTCGCTCGCGCCCATACTCGTCTTTACCGCCGACGAAATCTGGGAGAACCTGCCGCGCGCAGGCGGCCACGAGCGCCCGGCCTCTGTTCACATCGCGGAGCTGCCCGTCGCACAGGGCGAGCGCGACGTAGAGCTTATCAGGCGTTGGGAGCTGCTCTTCAAAATCAGAGAAGAGGTGTTGCGTAAGCTTGAGGAGGCTCGCATCGCTAAAGTCATCGGCAGCTCTCTCGAAGCCCGGGTCAGGCTCTCGCTCAACCGAGAGAACTACGATCTGCTGAAGCCGTATCAGGATCGCGACGAGCTGCGATACCTCTTTATCGTTTCGCAGACGGAGTTAGTGGAAGCAGACTTAAAACCTCTGGATGACATTCCGACGACGGTGACGGGCCTGCTCGGCGTCGAAGTCGAGCGGGCTGCGGGCGAGAAGTGCGAGCGCTGCTGGAACTATTCGACGCGCGTCGGCGAATCCGAAAGATACCCGACCGCCTGCGAGCGTTGCGTTGGGGCTCTGTCTGAGATCGAGCGGGAGGCGGCGGCGTGAATCGTTCGGCGGCCCTGTGGCGCGCGGCCTACCTCGTCGCGTCCTTCGGCATCTACATGGTTGACCAGACGAGCAAGGCTTGGGCCGTGCGCGCGCTGCGCTTCGGTCAGGCGCAGGTGCTCGTCAAAGGCTTTCTCGCGCTCGAATACGCGGAGAACAGCGGCATCGCCTTCGGGCAGTTGCAGGACGGCGGATCATTCGGGCGCTGGTTCTTCGTCGTGCTGGCGGCGCTCGCAGCCATCGCCGTCCTCTACTATTTCTGGCAGACGCCGCGCGAAGGCGACCGAGTGCTCGGCGCGTGCGCGCTACTGCTGGCGGGCATCCTTGGCAATTTGACGGATCGCGTCCGTCTCGGCTACGTGATAGATTTCATCCTCGTACACTGGGGTCAGTATCACTGGCCCACCTTCAACGTCGCGGACGCGAGCATCTGCGCGGGCGCGCTCCTGCTCGTCCTTGACCTCTTCTTTGAAGGAAAGCGGAAACAGGTAATCACGAGCCAGCCGTCAACAGTCAGTCAGGAAACGAACGACTGAGCATTGGCATCCTTAACCGAATTTGACAGTATGACAGACGGCAGAATCAAACAGGGATGGACAGAGATGATGGGGATGAAAGCAGAAAGCATGGCCTTATGAACTTGTCTTTGCTTTTTCTTGAGCCCGTCTCTCCCGTCCCGTATTAATTTTTCTACTCCTCTCATACTGATTACTTTTATGTATCCAGAGCTTTTTCGGATCGGCAGTTTTCCTATCAACACATATGGCGTGCTGCTGGCGCTGGCGTTTCTGTTCGCGCTGCTGATCGCGGCGAGACTCGCGGCGCGAGACGGGCTGCCGCGCGAGCGCATCTATGATCTGGGCCTGTGGATGCTGCTGGCGGCGCTGCTGGGCTCTAAGCTTCTGATGCTGTGGACGGAGCCGAGCTACAGAGAGAATCCCCTGCATCTCATCTCGCTCGATTTCCTGCGCTCGGGCGGAGTCTTTTACGGCGGATTTATAGGCGCTTCTCTGACCGGCTATTTCCTGATGCGCCGCTACGGCCTCCCCTGGTGGAAGACGGCGGACGCTTTCGCGCCGGGCATCGCTCTGGGCCTCGGGCTCGGTCGTCAGGGATGTTTCGCCGCCGGGTGCTGCTGGGGCAAGCCGACCGCGCTTCCCTGGGGCGTGCGGTTCACGGAGCTGGGCCATCGGATCACGGGCGTGCCCATTGACGCACACCTGCACCCGACGCAGCTATATGAATCGGCGGCGGCTTTCCTGATCTTCTTCTTTCTGTTCTGGCTTCACAGGCGCAGGCGCTTCGACGGGCAGGTCATACTTCTCTTCGCCGTCCTCTACGGGGCGCTGCGTTTCGGCGTAGAGTTTCTGCGCGATGACCCGCGCGGCGATATCGCGGGACTGACAACGCTGACGGGTCTCTCCACTTCGCAGATGATCAGCATCATCATCGGCCTCGGCGGGCTTATCCTTCTCATCCTGCGGTGGCGGCGTGCAGCAGCGGCGGCCACCGGCACGCCGACGGTCTCTTCAACGACAAAGGCAGCGCGCGTGTGAGCGAAGAAAAGCCTGAAGAGCAAGCTGTAGACGCGCCGGGCATCGCGGAAGCGCCCATACTCACGTTTGAGATTGCAGCCCCCGACGCGGGCACGCGGCTCGACGCCTTCCTCGCCGCACACATCAATGATTGGAGCCGCTCGCGCATCAAGCGATTGATCGAAGACGGCGATGTGCTCGTCACGGGTCGCACGTCCAAGCCTTCCTACAAGCTGCGCGCGGGCGAAGTGGTTGAAGTCGAGCTGACGGCTGCGCCCGGCTCCCTTTTCACACCCGAAAACATTCCGCTTGAAATCATCTACGAGGATGACTCTCTGGTGGTCGTTAACAAGAGCGCCGGATTAGTCGTTCATCCGGCTTCGGGCATACAGGGCGGCACGCTCGCCAACGCGCTCGCGTATCACTTCAAGCAGCTTTCGCAGGCGGGCGGCGCAATCAGGCCCGGCATTGTTCATCGCCTTGACAGAGACACGTCGGGCCTCATCGTGGTCGCAAAGACCGAAGAGGCGCACGAAAATCTGGCCGATCAATTTCGCTCTCGCCTTGTCTTCAAGTCCTACGTCGCGCTCGTTCACGGACGCGTCGCGCAGGATAGCGGGCGGATTGAAGGCCCTATCGCGCGCGACCCGCGCAACCGCACGCGCATGGCTGTGGCGCGCGCCGGAGGCCGCCCGGCCCTTTCGCTCTACAGTGTGCGTCGTCGCTACGACAGGTTCACGCTGCTCGATGTGGAGATTAAGACGGGCCGGACGCACCAGATCAGGGTTCATCTGGAATGGCTCAAGCATCCGGTCGTGGGCGACGCGGTGTACGGCGGCGGGCGCGATAAGATGGTCATTGACGCCGTCGTGCGCTCGCGTATCAATGCGCTCGGTCGCCAGTTTCTACACGCAGAGCAACTGGGCTTTAGCCACCCGCGCACCGGTGAAGCGATGCGCTTCCGCGCGCCTCTGCCCGCGCCGCTCGCAGAGCTTCTCGTCGCGCTGGAAAAATAGAATGATAGTGCAACGGAAAGATCGTTGACGCTCCGTCAGACCCGAGATAGCATCTCCCCGACTTACCTTGAATCACAGACCGGTTCATCAGAAATCATCCGTCGTGCCCGACTGACCGGCTCTCTCACATTCTTCAGACACTCGCCGGTGAAAGGTCAAAACCTTTACAGGCTACAGGAGGATTCAGATGTCTTCATCAAACCTTACCGTCACTATCGAACCGAGTGAGGACGGTATCGCCCACTTCCTCAAGTGTGCACCACCCATCACGGCTGGCAACGAGGCGGGCTATCTCAATCTCTTTCTCACGATCAGGAACAACGGCTCGTCAGGCATTCATATTAATAAGATCGAAGTCTCTGTCGTCGGCTCGTCCACTGCGGCCAAGCCGTTCACGACCGATCTCACGATGGAGGCCGGAGGCACGGCCTCATGGGTACAGACGGAGGATTACGTCTTTGCGATCCCGGCGCATCCGACGCTCAGGCTCAAGTTCTTCGATGGCTCGACCCAACTGGCAGACGTTCTCACGACACTCGTACCGCACGCGAGCCCGACGCCGGAAGGTAGCTACCGTTTCTGGGGCGAGGTGCGAGACCTGCGGCCCGGAGAGTACTGGCAGTTGCATGGAACATCTCATTCACAGGACAACTCGGCCCAGCTCTACGCCTACGATGTCGGTGTCGCGGTGGATGACGCGAGCGCTCAAGCCGGACACAACATACTGCTGCCGGGTACGGATGGCTCTAAGAATGAGCATCATCGTATCTGGAACAAGCCGATCTACGCGATTGCGGACGGAACGGTCACGGACTTTCGCTATTACTTTCCAACGAACCCGATTCCGGGTCTCGTCCCTGCGGAACTGGAAATGTTCTGGACGCCCCCCTCGCAGGGAGGGCTGGGCAAGGACGGCAATGGCAACTTTTTCACCATCACGACCGGTAACGAGACCGTGCTCTACGCGCACATGCGGACGAACTCTTTGAATCCGAAGCTGCTCTCGAAGGGAGCCGTCGTCAAGAAGGGAGACTTTCTGGGTCTCGCCGGAAACTCCGGCGCATCCGGCGGGCCGCACCTTCACATCCACGCGAACAGAATCAATACCGGAGCGCAATCATGGGTTGATGCCCCGCGCCCGATGCCTTTTCACAACGCTCACGCCGTCGCCTGGGCATCGCTTGGTCAGACGGCGGCTGGCGGCCTGTGGGTGAAGCTCAGCGGACGCGGGATACCAGTCAAGCATTGCGCCGTCTGGCCTTCGGATTCCAGAGCCGTCGATTTGAGTAACGTGACGATCCGGCACTTTACGATCAGCGAGGGCCAAGTCTGGGTTGTTAAGAGCGATAACAAAATCCGCACGACCAGCGAGAGTCTAAAAGGGTCTGGCGTCTTCCTTGATTTAGACCCACTCGGCTCGGCGAAGGAGATCGCGCTTCGCGGCCACAAGCCATACATCATCGGCATGGACGACAAAATCTGGGAAGGTCTGCCCAATGGGTGGTCGCCTCTTTCCAATAGTCCGACCTGCAAGCGCATTACTGTTGATGCGACGAGCGGCAGGCTCTGGATGGTCGCTCTTAACACTCGCATCTGGAGCTACAATCCGCCGACCGGGAGTTGGGCGGAACATCCCGGCGGAGGCTCCGCCAAAGACATCTGTGTGCTCAGGGGCGTCCCGCACATCATCGGCATGGACGACCGCGTATGGAAGAGCGCGAGCCTGAACGGTTGGACTCGATTGCCGGGCGCGGGCGCGGGCAAACGTATCGCCTCCGACAACGATAATGACAAGCTCTGGATCGTCAACATGAACAACGGAATCTGGTCGCATGACGGAGATGGAACATGGACGGAGCATCCGATGGGTGGACTCGCCAGAGATATTTTCATCTATCAGGGCACGCCTTACATCATCGGTTCCGACGACGGCCTATGGAAAAGCGCGGGCAAGTTCGGCTGGCAGAAACTGAATCTGGTCGAGCCTAAATAAATGAGGGCGATTAAGACGGGCGGTCGAAGCGGCGCAGCAGTTCCTGAAAGCGCTGGTCGTCGCGCAGGCTGTCAAACATCGGGTCTACTTTGATAAGGACGAGGCCCGGATGGCGGGCGTCATAGGCTTTGTAGAGCCATTCGATCGCCTGATCGCGCTCGCCAAGGCCCGTGTGGATGGTGGCGATGTAGAGCGGCGAGACATAGCGACTCTTCGATAACTCTGTGATCTCTGTGAGAATCTTCTGCGCCTCGGCGCGACGGCCCGATTGAGCGTAGGCGAAGCCGAGCGCCGCCGCCGTCTCCAGATCGTCCGCGGGTGTTGTGATCAGTTTCTGAAACTCCGCGATGGCCTCCCCGTACATCCTTTTCTGCACGTAAGCCTGCGCCAGATAGTAGCGCCCCACTCCGAAGTTAGGGTCTATCTCAAGCGTCTTGCGGTATTGCTCTATGGCCGCATCATACTGTCTGGCGAAATAGAGATAGTAGCCCTTGTTGGCGTTGATGATGAGCGAGAGCGGGTCTAGCTGCTGGGCACGTTTGATCTCTTCGGTGGCATCATTGTAGCGGCCCATCTGTAAGAGGTAAGAAGCGTACCACTGGTGGGCCGTCGCGTAGTTCGGGTTGAGTTCGAGGGCGCGTTTGAAATCGCTCTCGGCGGCGGGCCATGCCCAGTCGTAAGACAGCTTGACGAAGCCGGCAG
This sequence comes from Pyrinomonadaceae bacterium, assembly GCA_036389675.1. Taxonomy (GTDB): domain Bacteria; phylum Acidobacteriota; class Blastocatellia; order Pyrinomonadales; family Pyrinomonadaceae; genus DASQYE01. The sequence goes on along the minus strand of DASVWI010000019.1, from coordinate 295,827 downwards.
AGGTGTAGCCTTCGGCCAGTTCGTTATCAAGCTCTATGGCTCTTTCGGCGGCGGCCTTGGCGCGCGGCATGGCCTCGTTGGGCGCGACCGCTCCGATGTCTGCCAGAAGAGCGTAAGAGTCCGCCATGCCGGAGTAGGCGAGCGCATAGGCCGGGTCTATCTTGATCGCATCCTGAAATGAGCGAATGCCGTTGTTGAGGCTCTCCTTGTCCCGTTTGTTCCAGAAGTAGCGCCCCTTCAGGTAAAGCTGGTAAGCCTCCGTGTTCTCCGTGTAGTGCTTCGTGATGCGCTTCTCGTCCTCGCCCGTTAAGCGCAGCCGTAGCCGCTTCGATATCTTCCAGGCAATCTCCTGCTGGACAGCGATGAGGTCGGAGATCTTACGGTCGTACCGCTCTCCCCACAACTGCGAGCCGTCCGAGACATCTATCAACTCCGTCTTGATCACGAGATTGTCGCCGATCTGATCTACAGTTCCCATCAAAACGGCCCCGACGCCGAGCTTGCGGCCCACCTCCTGCGCGTCGATGTTCTGCCCCTTGTAACGAAAGACGGCGCTTCTGGACATCACCTTCAGGTTAGGCAACTGCGAAAGACTGCTGATGATGGATTCCGTGAGGCCGTCGGAGAGGTATTCGGCGTTGGGATTCTGGCTGCCGTTGACGAAGGGCAGGATGGCGACGGAATTGATGGTCTTGCCGCGCCGCGCAAAGTATAGACCGCCGAGGCTGAGGGCGAGGATGATGGCGATGATGGATAAGACCAGGACGGCGCGGTTGCGATGGGCCTTCTCAATCACGGAATTGGCGCTCGTGGTCGAGCGCGCCGCCGTCATCTCGTCCGTGCGCGTCTGGTACTGGCCCGGCTCGAAGGTGGACTGGCCGCTCAGACGCGTGCCGCCGCTGCCGCTGAGTCCCGGGTCGGCAGAACGCTCAAGGCGGGTCGTAAATTCCAAATCCTTCTTTAACCCGCGCAGGTCTATGAGCATATCCTTGATCGTCTGGTAGCGCTCCTCCTTGTCCTTGGAGAGAGCCTTCGTCACGATTCTCTGTAGCTCGGGCGGAACGCTCGGCGCGAATCGCGCGAGCGGCAAAGGGTCTCGATTGAGCAGCGAGACTATGATGTCGTTCTTCGTCTCTCCAACGAAGGGCGCGCGCCCGGCCACCATCTCGTAGAGGACTACGCCGAAGCTGAAGATGTCCGTGCGCGCATCCACCATGAGGCCGCGCGCCTGCTCCGGCGACATGTAGCCGGTCGTGCCGATGACCGCGCCCGGATTGGTATCGCTCAGGGGAACAGTGATCGCTTCGGGGTCGTGGCCCGTCTCGCCATCGGCCAGCTTCTCCGTCAGCTTGGCGAGGCCGAAGTCCAGCACTTTGACGTAGCCGTCCGTCCGCAGCATGATGTTTTCCGGCTTGATGTCGCGGTGCACTATGCCTGCCGTGTGCGCCGCATCGAGCGCAGCCGCGACCTGTATGGCAACATCCAGAGCCTTCTCGGTCTCCATGTGATTGCGCGCCAGATGAGTTCTGAGCGTCACGCCCGCGATGAATTCCGTGGCGATGAAATAGATCGAGTCTTCCTCGCCGATCTCGTAGATGGTCAGGATGTTCGGATGATTGAGGGCGAGGATGGCGCGTGCTTCCTGACGAAAGCGGCGCAGACGTGTTTCGTCCTGCGTCATGTCTGCCGGCAGCAGCTTGAGCGCCACCTTGCGGTCGTGATGCTTCGTGTCTTCGGCCAGAAACACTTCGCCCATGCCGCCCTTGCCGAGCGTCTCGATAACCCTGTAATGAGAGATGAGCCGGGGGGTCGTCACGGTTTTTATCTCAGGATAGGCGCACGGCTATCCATATTTGCAGGGACAGAACGAAAACTGATTTTGCAAAGCTTAAAGGAAGCGGCCTTGAAACTGTCTATCACGCTTGCGTCGCAGCCGCATTGTACCATTGACTTATAAACTCGGCTAAGTGGAGTTCTATCAAGGAGCGGGATTTTCATCCCCGAAGGTTTGCGTAAAATCTGGCGGCGGTTCAGTTAACGGGCGGGGGAATCTAACAGCGATGGACAGAGATTCCGAGGATAAAGAAGATGCTTTGAAGCATTCAGATCTTAATGCTTTCTGCTTTTACCCTGTCCACCTCTGTCCGTCCCTGTTAATTGCCTTTTCTCCTTTATGCGCTTTCCCCGCCCTATTGCTATACTATCGCCCATGGAAGTCCGGGCATTCGCTCTTCGGCGAGGGCAACGGCTTTTCCCCCGCGGGGCATCATAAGACGTTGTTATCGAACGACGTATCAGCTTTCGGTCGCTTACACTGACTTACAATTTTTATGAGAAGACTTTCAGCATTTTTTCTCTCTTTCGCTACGCTCGGCTGCATGTTGCTGCTGACGGCTGCGGCGCGCGTCGAGGCTCAGCCCCAGTCGCAGCAAAAGCCCCAGCCGCAAAATCAACAGACCGACCCGCAGGATCGGCCCGTGCGCGTCAACATTCGACGCGTCCGCCTGCCCATCACCGTGCTGGACAAGAAGGGTCAGTTCGTTTCAGGGCTGACCATCAACGATTTTCAGGTTCTCGAAGACAAGAAGCCGCAGCAGATCGAGACCTTCTCGGACGAGAGCGAGAGCTTTCCCGTCTACGTCGGCGTCCTGATGGACACCTCGCCCTCGACCGCCGGTAAGCTCAAGTTCGAGCAGGAGTCCGCCAAGACCTTCATCTATACGGTGACGCGCCTTCGCAAAGACAAGGCCGCGTTTATGACCTTCGATCACGAGATTACGCTCCGGCAGGATTTCACGGACAAGCTGGATTTGCTCGACCGCGCCGTCGACAGCGTCAAGAAGCCCGGCACACAGACGGCGCTCTACGATGCTATCTGGCAGTTCTGCGACGAGAAGATGCGGACAGCGCAGGGCCGACGCGTGATCGTCGTCATCACCGATGGCGAGGATACTTACAGCCGCGCACGCCTACAGGATGCGATCGATATCGCGCAGCGCACGGAGACCACAATCTTCGCCATCTCGACCAAGGCCGGTTTCTCCGGCACGGTTCCGGGCGTAGAGGCTGGGCAGGTTTCCGATAGCGGCGACCGCGACCTTGAGAAGCTCTGCGCCGAGACGGGCGGCAGCGCCTTTTTCACAGGCGACGCGCTCGCGCTAGAGCGTTCCTTTACCAAGATTTCAAAGGAGCTGCGCTCGCAATACATTGTCACCTACAAGCCGTCGAACGACGCTTACGACGGGAGCTTCCGGCGCATAGATGTCAAGCTCACGGGCGAGCGCGGCGGCATGAAGGTGCGAACGCGTCGCGGCTATACGGCGGTCGGCGACAGCGTGATGGCGGCGCAATAAATATTTGAGATAAGAGGCGGCATAGTGAAGCTGTGGCGGTCGGTCTTTATCTCAGAATCGGTCTACAGGTTTTAGAATTGGCGGTCAATAGTAATGTTCAATAAAAAGCAGTTTGCACAGGCTCTGGCATTAATGCTCATCACATGGCTTCCCTTCGGGGGCGCGCCCGCCCCGGGCGTCCGCGCTCAGCAACCGCAGCCGCAGACACCAAGTACGACGCGCACGCGCCGCACAGTTGATTCCCCTCGGACGACCGAGCCTCAGCAACAGCCGCCTACCTCTCAGGATGATGATACGACGCTTCAGGATGACAGCGATGTCGTGCGCGTCGAGACAGACCTGACCAACATTCTATTCACCGCCGTCGATAAGCAGAAGCGCTTCATCACCAACCTCCGACAGGAAGACATACGCGTGCTCGAAGACGGGCAGCCGCAGGAGGTTTTCGCCTTCAATCGCCAGACAGACCTTCCGCTTTCGCTCGCCATCGTGATCGACACGAGCGCCTCGGAAGAGCGCACGCTTCCGATAGAGAAAGCCGCCGCCGCTTCTTTCGTCGATGCCGTGCTTCGTCCCGAAAAGGACGAGGTGGCCGTAGTCTCTTTCACGGGCGAGGCGACGCTCGAACAGGGCCTCACGAGTAACGTGGCGAGCGTGCGCCGCGCCATCAACCGCGTCGAGTTCGTGCCTCCCGCAGGCTACATCGGCGGAGGGCAGGTCGCCGGAACTCCGCCCATCTCCGGCACTAACCAGAGTCTGGCCGGTTCGACCGCCATCTGGGATGCCATCTGGGTCACGTCCGAAGAAGTCTTGACGCAGACCTCCGATAAGACGCGCCGCGCCATCATACTGCTCTCGGACGGCGTCGATTCCAGCAGCCAGAAGAAGATGGAGCATGCCATCGACCGCGCCATTAAGGCCGATGCCGTGATCTATGCCATTGGCATCGGCGACGAGTATTTCGGCGGAATCAACGAAGGCTCAATGAAGAAGCTGGCCGAGCGCACGGGCGGGAGAGCCTACTTTCCGCGCGACGAAGAGGACTTGCGCGCCGCCTTCGCCCAGATACAGGAAGAGCTACGCTCGCAATACCTCGTCGCCTATTCTCCGACGAACAAGAATCGCGACGGCTCCTTCCGCAAAGTTCAGATCGAAGTCGTCAATCCGCAGACACGAAAGAACCTGCGCCTGACCTACAGGCAGGGCTATTTCGCCAAATCCAACGCCGCTAAAAAGCAAGGATGAAGGCGGAAGGATGAAGGATGAAGTAAAAGCATTAAAGCATTTCTTTCATCCTTCCGCCTTCCGCCTTATGTTTATTTCCGCGTGACAAGCCTGTTTTTGCTTTGTTATACTTGCCGTGAGCGGCTCGCTGTGCCCCGACCGTGCGAGTTGCCTTGTGAAGTGAGCAATAGCCTGGCCGCTTTCTCACCAACCGTAGTGGCCCGGACTTTCCCTTTGAAACGTGCCTGAATTGCCCGGGCACGCCAGACCAGAATTACCCCCTGACGTTAGAGTTTAATTAGGCGCAACTCTGAATCGCGGCTGCCCATTTCCGGCCTGACTGCCTGGGCCAACTGTCTGTGACGAAGATGAACACTGCCCCGAAACGTCCAGTCGTCCTGACCGTCAATGACGAACCGAGTGTGCTTGAGCTGCTGACGGTCTTCCTTGAGCGTGAGGGCTACAGGGTCGTCACGGCTGAGAGCGGAGCCCGCGCGCTTGAGCTTGCCCCGACGCTTGAGCCCGACATCATCATCAGCGATGTGGTCATGCCCCTGATGGACGGCTTCGAGCTTTGCCATCGTCTCAAGCAAGACCCACGCACGGCCTTCGTGCCGGTGTTGTTGATGAGCGCCATGCTGACCGCGGACAGGGACAGTCTGGACGGCCTTGTGGCGGGCGCTGACGATTATTTAAAGATGCCCTTTCGCCGTCAGGAGCTACTGGTCAAGGTCGCTCGCCTGACGGAGCGCCATCGCGTTGAGCGCCATTACCGCGAGATCGTCGAAGAATCCGCCGACATCATCTACACGCGCGACATGGACGGCCAGATCACCAGCATCAACGAAGCGGGCACGCGCTTCTTCGGTCGTCCGGCGTCGGAGATAGTCGGCGCACATCTAGGCGAGCTGATCGACCCGGCGGACGCGGCCCGAGACATCTCAGAACTCCGTCAGCACACGTCGAACGAGCCGCTGCGCTCGCTCTATCGCCTCAAAGACGCGCAGGGCGTCGAGCGTTATCTGGAAGGCATCATCATGCTCGTGCGCGACAACGAGGGCGAGCCCTCGGGCGTGCGCGCTGTCGTGCGCGACATCACCGAGCGCATCAAGGCCGAAGACGCCATGCGCGAGAGCGAGGAGCGTTACCGTGCCCTCGTCGAGCAATCCTCGGACGGAATCTTTCTCGCCGACGTTGAGACCAAGCGCATTCTCGAAGCCAACCAGTCTTATTGCAGGCTGCTCGGCTACAGCGACGAAGAGATCCTTGGGATGACTCTCTATGACGTGGTCACGGCCAGCCCGAAGCACGTGGACGATAATATTCAGAGAGTCCTGACCGAAGGCTATCACTTTATAGGCGAGCGGCAGCACCGTCGCCGTGACGGCTCGTTGGTGGATGTCGAGATCAGCCTCAACAGCGTCTCCTTCGGCGGCAAGCAGGCGCTCTGCACGATTGTCCGCGACATCACGGAGCGCAAGCGGGCCGAAGAAGCTTTGAAGGAGAACGAGAAGCGCTATCGAGACCTCTTCGAGAACGCCAACGATCTCATCTACACGCACGATATGGCGGGCAATTTCACCTCGCTCAATAAGACCGGCGAGCGCATCACAGGCTACACGCGCGACGAGGCTTTGCGTATGAGTATCGCGCAGGTCGTCGTCCCCGATCATCTGGAGATGGCCCGCCAGATGATCACGCGCAAGACGAGCGAGGACGTGCCGACCGTTTACGAGATTGACATCAATGCGAAGGACGGACGCCGCGTCTCGCTCGAAGTAAGCACGCGCCTGATCTACAGGGACGGCAGGCCCGTCGGCGTGCAGGGCATCGGTCGCGACGTGACGGAGCGCAAGCGTGCAGAGCGCGCGTTGGCCCAGCAGGTCAAGCGCGAGGCGCTCATCAATCGCATTTCGGGAGCCGTCCGGCACTCGCTCGATCCGGCGGAAGTTTTCCGCTCGGCGGTCGAAGAGCTGGGCAAGCACTTGGGCGTTGATCGCTGCTCGCTCTTTCGGTTCGACATCGAAGCGGGACTGGCGCGTTACGTCGCGGAGTACAGCGCGCCGGGTCTTCCTCCCGCCGGTCTCAACTACGACCTGTCACAGTTCGCGGATGTCATCGCCGGCATACGCGAGCACGGCGCGCTGACCTTTGACGACGCGGCGACCGATGAGCGCATCACGGAGGTTTACAATCGTGTGCTGCGCGCGCGCGGCATTCGTTCCCTGATGTACGTGGCGATCAAGGTGGGCGAGGAGCTTCCGGCGGTCTTCGCCATCTCGACCATCCGAAGTCTCAGGCGATGGTCTGAGGAGGACATAGCGCTGGCGCGTGCCGCCGCCGACCAGACCGGGATTGCGATTCGTCACGCGGAGCTTTACCAGAAGGCCGAGGCGACCAGCTCGCGCGAAGCCCTCATCAATCGCCTGAGCCTCGCGATTCGCGCCTCGCTCAGTCTGCCGGAAGTTCTCAGCACGGCGACGCGCGAGCTCGGGCTCGCACTTAACGCTTCGCGCGTCCACCTGCACCTCTACGACCCGAACCGCGAGCGCTCGCCCGTCGAGCATGAATACGTCGCCCCGAACTCTTCGAGCATCCGCCACGTCGATGTCAGCTTCAACGACCCCATCGGCCAGCGCCTGATGTATTCGACGCAGCCGGTAGTCATCAACGACACGCGCCAGTTCTCGGCTGGGCCGACGGAGCTGAACTCTTACGTGCGCGTGCGCGCCGAGCTGGTCGGCGTGCGCTCGAAGATAGATTGCCCCGTCGTCGTCAACGGTCGCTTTCGCGGCGCGCTCTGCATTCACCAGACCAATCGCGTGCGCCACTGGACTGAGGATGAGGTGGCGCTGGTTGAGGCCGTCGCGGCTCAGCTTGCGACGGGTATCGCCCAGGCGGAGCTTTTCGAGATGACCAAGCGCGCCAAGAAGGAGTGGGAAGCCACCTTCAACGCGATGTCCGACGGCATCTTTATTTTCGACAACCACGGGCGTTTGATTCGGGTGAATCGCACGGGGGCGGCGATGGAGGACACCTGGCCGCACCTGCTCCTTGGTCGGCGCTGCTGCGACATACTGCGCGAGAGCGAAGCCGAGGAAACATGCGTCGTTGAAAATAGTATTCGCGAGGGCCGCAGCGTGACCGTCGAGGTCACACCCGAGCGCTACAATCGCCCGCTGCTGGTGACGATTGAGCCCGTCTTCGAGAGTGAGAGCAATACTGTCGGCGCGGTCTGCACGGCCCGCGATCTCTCGGAGCTACGCAAGGTGGAGGCGGTCGCGCGCGAGCGCCAGTCGCTGCTGACAAATATTTTGGAGAGCGTGCGCGATCCAATCTGCGCCATCGACACCAAGGGCCGCTTCATGTGGATCAACACGGCCTCGACCGAGACCAGCGGCTACAGCACGGACGAGTTGATCGGTCATCACCATCTTGAGCTGATCCATCCAGCCGACAGGGATATGGCGAGAGAGAATTTCGAGGGCGCGGTCAACGGTGAGCCCTGTTCGTACGAGGTTCGCTACCTGACGCGCGACGGAGAGGTGCGCGAGGCGCTCTACTACAACGCGCCGCTGGTGATCGAAGGCCGGACGACGGGCGTGCTGGGCATCACGCGCGACATCACGGAACACAAGCAGCACCAGCGCCGCGCCGCGCAGGCGGACAAGCTGCGGGCCTTGGGCCAACTCGCCTCCGGCGTCGCACACGACTTCAACAACGCGCTCGCGGCCATCCTCGGGCGCGCGCAGTTGATGCGCAGGCAGGTGCAATCCGAAGCCCTGACGCGCAATCTGGACATCATCCAGACAGCCGCCGAGGACGCCGCCGCCACCGTGCGCCGCATCCAGACCTTCGCGCGAAAATCGCAGGAGAAAGAGTTCGAGCTGCTGGACGCGGGCGGCCTTCTGCACGACGCCGTGGAGATCACGCGCACGCGTTGGGAGAATGAAGCGCGCATGCGCGGATTGCACTATGATGTCGAGCTGCTGGCTGAGCCCGCGCGCTACTACACGATGGGCAACGCCTCGGAGCTGCGCGAGGTCTTCGTCAACCTGATCGTCAACGCGGTTGACGCCATGCCCTACGGCGGCCAGCTCTCGATCAGTTGCGCGAGCAAAGACAATCGCCTCTGCCTGAACTTTACAGACACGGGCATGGGCATACCCGAAGACGTGCGCGAGAGAATCTTCGAGCCGTTCTATACGACGAAGGGCGCACAGGGGACGGGTCTGGGTCTGGCCGTAAGCTACGGCATCATCGAACGCCACGACGGAATGATCAACGTCGAGTCGGAAGTCGAGCGCGGCACGACCTTCGAGATCGACTTACCCGCCGCGGAGGTCGCACACACGAGTGTTGAGGCGAGCGAAGAGCAGGCTACAGTCCCGGCGCTCTCCGTGCTGGTGGTGGACGACGAAGATTTCGTGCGCGACACGCTGGCCGAGATGCTGATGATTCTGAATCACAAGGTAGCGACGGCTTCGAGCGGGCCGAAGGCGCTGGAAGCGCTCGCCGGCGCTCGCTTCGACATGGTCTTCACAGACCTCTCGATGCCGGAGATGGACGGATGGGAAGTCGCGCGTGAGGTACGACGCCGCTGGCCGGGCACACACATCGTTCTCGTCACAGGTTACGGCAAACAGACCACGCCCGCCCCCAATGAAAAACATCTGGTGGACGGCGTCATCGGCAAGCCCTTCGACTTCGCACAGGTCACGGAAACCATCGCCGCGGTCACACAACATGCTGTGATGAGTGAATAGTGATGAGTGAAAAGCAAGTGCTTGCTCTTCGCTCATCGCTCACGACTCATCTTTCCCCTCTGGCATTCTGCACCTGCGTTTCCAGTTCGACGGCGAGCTTACGCACCGTCGGCTGGTCAAGGGATTCGAGCAGCCGTAGTGTTTCGTCAAGGATGCGGCGCTGGTGTTCGGGCCACAGTGGACGGCCCGCCACGCTTCCCGTCTCGCCGTCGTAATAGACGGCGCGCGGTGGCCGTATACTCTCGACCACATCACGGGCGACGGCAAGCATGATCGTTCGCACGCCCGCTTCCTCAAGAGCGCGCGCTGCCAGCGCTACGGATTGATGACACAAACGGGAGGCTGGCACGAGCAGCGCCGCCTGCACCTCGTAGCGTTTGACGCTTTCGACCAGATTGGGCAGCATCGTCTCCGCCATGCGCGCGGCGTCGGGGATGAAACCGTTGAAGCTCCACCAGACGGGGTTCAACTGCCCTATGATGCCGTTGCTCGAAAACTCGTACAGACGCGGGACGGGCACTTGCGAGTTGATGTCCTCCGTCACCGCCGCCGGGTCATACCCGCGCGCGGCAAAGCGCAGGTCTTCCGCTTCCACCTGCGTCGGTATTTCGCGAAAACTGAAGTCGCCCTCGGCGGCATTTATATCGAACGGCTCGGTTCCGTCAATATATGCGCCCGCCGATGAGATCAACGCCAGATTGAGCATCGGCAGCGAGCGCCGCAAAGGTCGAAAGGGCGCGCGCTTATTCTCGACAAACGGGTAATCGTCGCCGAGCGGGTCGTGCCCCGCGCCCGTCTCGCTTCCTCTTCCCTGTCGCCAGCGCGAATAGCGCGCACGCCAATCGTCTATTCTCTCAATCGTCTCCACCGAAGCTTCACCCTTATCCTTCACAAGAGATTAAGCAGTGCCCACCATGCGCCGACAGCATAACCGTGCGGGCCGTTAAAATCCACTCCGCTGCTTTTGGCTCGAACCGTTGGCGTGAGCCGCGACGCATCGCGAGCCATTTCGCGCCGCCACCATTCGCTCTTCAATCGAACTCCATGACTCCCGGCAACAATCTGATGACGGGAGGCGCAACGTCCGGCGGCACAAGCACGCGCGGGTCTGGCGCGTCCAGCAGCCAGGAGAGCGAGCGATCAAGCTGCGCTTGATAATCCTGTAAATCGAGCGACATGAAGCGATCCGTCTTCAGGCGCGCGAACTTCTCTTTGCACATCTGGTACATACGCCGCGCCGCGCCGGGGCGACCGATTTCCAGATGATGAAAGGCGACCGCCGATTGAATCATCGCCTGTAAGAAAAGCTTTTCCGACGGGCCGACATCATCCATCCAGCGCGACTCCCAGGCATCGTGCGCCGCATGAAACTCGCCCGCATTGTACAGTTCAATACCGGCTATGTAATCTTCAGGGTACGCGGCCACATGCTCGTCCGTGTAGGGCGGGCGCTCGTCCTCACTGTCCTCTGTTGCGCTCATCATTCTTACCGGTCGAGAAGTTAATATTGCGGCACGGACGGGTCAACCTCATGCGACCAGCGATCAATACCGCCCTCAAGATTGTAGAGCCTGCCGAACCCTTCGCGTGCGAGTGCCATGCAGACCTGCGCGCTTCGGATGCCGTGATGACACATCACGACCAGCTCTTCTTCCGGGTTCAAGCCGTAGGCCCACTCGTTGAACCGGCTGAGCGGCAAAAGCTCCGCGCCCTCTATGCGCGCCATCTCAAACTCTACGGGCTCGCGCACGTCGATGAGGCGCAACCTTTCGCCGCGCTTGATTCGCGCGTCCAGCTCTCTCGGCGAAATCGTCTCGTAGCTCATAATCTTAGCCTTCCCTGCGAGAGGCGCGCGGCGATGATTTTAGCGGCGGTTGTGCCCGCGCCGGTCGCGCCGCTGATGGTCGGAGCCAGCGGGTTGGAAACGTCGCCGACGGCGAAAACATTTCCGATGCTCGTCTCCTGCTCGCCCGTCACGACAATGTAGCCGCGCTCGTCCATGTGTACCTGATCGCGAAACAACTCCGTGTTCGGCTCAACTCCGATGCGTACGAGCACGCCGCCGACGGCCATCTGGAAAGGCTTGAGCGCACCGTCGCGCTGAATCTCCACGGCTTCCACCTTCTCTTCGCCGATGATGCGCCGCACCACTGCCTCCGTAAAGACTGTGACACGGTGATCTGTGCCCAGACGCTCTGTAAACTCCCGCCGTGCCCGCAAGGATTTCCCTCTATGCACGACCGTCACGGTCGGGCAGACCTCGGCCAGAAGCAGAGCATTTTCCGCCGCCGCATCGCCGCCGCCGATAACGCACACATCTTTTCCGGCGAGCAGCTCACGGTCGCGCGTCGCTGACTCAACGACGCCGCGTCCCTTCAACTCGGCTTCGCCCGGAATGCCCAGCTGCCTGCGGCGAACGCCCGTCGCGATGATGATGCTGATCGCCTGAAGCTGCTCGCCGCTGCGGAGCGAGATGCGTCTGGCCCGCAGGTCTGCGCTCTCAATCTCAACCTCGGTCCAGAGGTCGAACTCGCTCCCTTCCAGCTGTGCGGCAAAGAGGTCGCGCAACTCGCGCCCGTTCGCCGCACTTACTCCAAGGTAATTTCCCACGGGGTTATAAACAGACAGAAGCTGCCCGCCTATCTCCGTGCCCTGCTCAAGCATGAGCGTATCGAGCCCCAGCTCGTCACACCACAGGGCGGCGGACAATCCCGCCGGGCCAGCGCCGATAATCAATACATCATGCATATGAGACCTGAGATTTCAGCCGAGAGAACTTTTGAATTTCCGGTAGCCACGGGCGGGCCTGTCTTCCAAGCCTCTTCAACTGTTAATCTCAACCGCTCTTATTTCCTGTAGCGCGCGGCGAATGTATCCAGCGCCTCGCTTTCGAGGTCGCGCCGAAACTGCTCATGAATGAGCGTGCCGTAAACGACCGTATCGCGGGCAAGCATGCGTAGGCGTTGGGCCAACTGCGTATTCTTCACCTGACCCGCATCGTCAAAGTCCTGTCCGCCGTTGAAAGAGACGCCGTAGGGCAGACTCCATCCGTAACACTGGCGGACGGCTGTGCGCATCTGATCCATCACGGTCAGGCCCTTCTCGTGCGAGGCGCAGAGATAGCCGAAAACTTTCCCGGCAAATTCGCTCCAGTAGTAATCGAGAAAATTCTTTATCGCCCCCGACATCGAGCCGTGATAATCGGGCGAGGCCAGAATGAAAGCGTCCGCCCAGTTGACAGCCTCATTCGCTTCGCTCATCCCGCCGGACTCCGCCAGGCCCTGCGGGCGATAGATCGGCAGATCAACGACACGCAGATCAAGCACACGCGTTTCCGCGCCACGCTCCCGCGCCGCCTCAAGGACGACATTTAAAGCCTGCGCGCTATGCGACCCCTCGCGCATGCTTCCCGCCACTCCCAGTAATTTAATCAACTCGACCCCCTTAAAAGCAGCGACGAGTGACGAGTTAAAAGCAAGATGTTTTCACTCATCACTCATTACTGATCACCGCTTCTCTTTCTGCTCGTCACTTCAGAGTTGTCACTCGTTAATGCTTTCTCGCCGCCAGCTCTGCTGTTCGCCGTCGGTGGCCGCCCTCTGTCGATGCACCTTCGTAATCGTGGATGATCTGCCAGCCGCGAAACTGCGCGCGCAACTCGCCGGGTTGGAGCAGGTAGTCTTCGTTCATCGTGTGAGCATCCGGGTTTTCGTCCGTCATGTGAATGGCCGCGACCACTACTCCACCGCTGACAACGCCCGCGCGAATTCGGGGGAAGAGGTCGCGCTGAAGATAGTAGAAGACGCCGATCAGGTCATAGGCTTCGGCGTCGATCTCGAACTCGCCGCGCTCCAAGTCCGCGACGCGCGCGTCCACCTCTAAGCCGCGCTCGCCGGCCTGTCTTTGCAGAAGCTCAATCCCGACGCGCGAAGCGTCAACCGCCGTCACCCGCCAGCCGCGCTCGGCCAGATAAATCGCATGACGGCCCGGCCCGCACGCCAGGTCTAAGGCCCGTCCGGGGTTGAGCCCTTCGGCAATTCGCACAAGGAGCGACATCGGCTCAATGATGATGTGCTCGCCGCGACTGTAACGCTCATTCCAGTCAGCCATCATTGTGCCCCGGCGAGAGCAGCGGTCTCCGTTGCGACCAGAGCAGCGCGCATCTCTTCTGCGACCCGTTCCGGCGTCAGACTGGAAACCGACGGCGTCCCCGTCTGGTCCATAAACTTGAAGGCGGAGGACAACTCACCCGTGTCCTTCTGCCAGCGCCCCTTCGCGCCTCGCTCCAACTCGTTCAGCCTCTTGATGAGCGCGGCGAAGTCTCTGCGAGAGATGCGCGGGCGCACAAGTGTTTCGGCCCAGGAGTAGTAAGGGTAATCAACTCTATAACTCCACCCGTCGCCCGCCCGCGCGGCGATGAGAAAGACCTGACCGCGCGCGTAGCGAGAGATGGCCGTGAAGGGCACGGCATGACGGACAGGGTCGAAGCCCTCAGGGCCAAACAACTCTGGCGAGAGCGTTACGAGCGAGAGACGAGCATCAGCGAATTCTACGACGCTCGACGCTGCGCGCTCAAAGCTCTCAACGGCAGCCTCTATACGTCTCCAAGGGTCGCGCCAAAGCGGCTCGTAATCACCGGTGCGCGTGATGACGCGCTCGACCAACGGCAGAACCAGAGCATAGGCGCGCGCCTCGTCCAGAACCCTCTCACCCGCCAGATGATTAGCCAGCGGCGAGCCCGTCTCTTCACCAGCCGCGACCTGATCAGAGCCCTGTATGACTATGCTGGCGCGGATTCCCGCCTCCGTGCTGTATTCGGAAAAGTCACCGGCCTCGGCGGCGGCAATCAAGCCATCGCGCAGAGCGGGCGCGCTCTCTGCATTGAGCATTGTCCAGACGGACAGCACGCCGTCCGTATCGAAATGGTTGTTAGTGACAAGCTCTATCCCCTGCGTCAGCTCGCGGCGCGCGCTATGGCTGATCAGGTTCAAGGCGATCTCCGTCGAAGTGTCCGCTTTGACCACGCCGGGCGTCTGGTTGCCCTGCCAGTGTGAGAAGTGAAGACTGTTCGGGACTGTTCCGTCGACCGAGAGCTTGGGCACATCACCAAGCCCCTCATGGTAATACTCGAATCGCATGTCGGCGATACCTCGCAAATTGAAAGATGATGCGAGAGAGTGTAGCGCACATGAGCGACGAATTAACAGGGATGGGCCGCAGATTATCAGGAGGAGAACTAAAAGCGGAATAGCACTTTCTTCATCGACCGGGCTCGCAGCAGCTACTTATTGATTCCTTCCAGCTCGACGAAGCGGCTGACGCGGCTGATGACCATGCCCTCCGTCACCTTGAGGCGACAGGAGAGCGCAGGCTTGTCGTCCAGTTCGGTCTGCCCCTGCGTGTGATACCAGATTTGGCAGTTGGTGCATTCGCCGTTCCAGCAGAAATCTCCGTAAGAGATGGTCTTCATCGAGAGGTACTGAAAGCAGCGAAGCAGGTGATTGTTCTCAGGCACTTCGACGCGATTGCCTAAAATCTCTATCCCGATCAGTTTCTCGAAGGGGTCGTACAGATCGCTCTCTATCATGTGGCAGGCGACTCCGGCTGGCGACTTCAATACAGCGCCGAGAGTATAGCAGAAAAGCAAGGATGAAGGATGAAGGCGGAAGGATGAAGTAAAAGCATTAAAGCATTTCTTTCATCCTTCATCCTTCATCCTTCATCCTTTCTCTTGTCCTTCTTGTATATCAAAGTCACCTGTGATAAACAGACTGGGCGAGAACAACAGATTCAAACTTAACGGACATGGGGGGAACATATCATGCCAAATACCACAGAGCTTCGTCTCGGCTCACCCGAAGGCTCGACTCCTGACTTTTCACGCGGCTCGATTTACTTCGTCGGCACGGCGACGGTCATATTGCGCTACGCGGGCTTTACGATTCTCACCGACCCGAACTTTCTTCATGCGGGCGACCACGTGCACCTCGGCTACGGGTTGACGGCTGAGCGCCTGACCAATCCTGCGATTGAGATTGAAGAACTGCCCGCGCTCGATCTCTGCGTGCTGTCACACTATCACGGCGACCATTTCGACCGCATAGCCGAGGAGCGTCTTCAAAAGGACTTGCCCATCATCACCACGGGGCACGCCGCCACGGAGCTTAAAGACAAGAATTTTACCGCGACGCTCGCGCTTGAGACATGGGATTCCGTGACGGTCGAGAAAGGCGGCGCGCGCGTCCGCGTCACTTCCATGCCGGGCAAGCATGGGCCGGCCATCGTGGACAAGTTCCTGCCGCCCGTCATGGGCAGTATGCTTGAGTTTCAAACGGCGCAGGAGCGCACGGCCCTGCGCCTCTACATCACCGGCGACACGCTCATACACGACGACCTGCACGAGATTCCGCGTCGCTACCCGGAGATTGATCTGGCGCTCTTTCACTTGGGAGGCACGCAGATCATGGGAATCCTGCTGACGATGGATGCTGAGCAGGGCGTGGAGGCCATCAGGATCATCAACCCGCGCGAAGTGATTCCCATCCACTATAACGACTACGAAGTATTCAAGTCGCCGCTTGAGGATTTCAAGAAGGCTGTCGCGGAGGCCGGATTTCAGGATCGTGTCAGATACCTGAGCCACGGCGAGACCTACGACTTCGAGGTCGCACAGAGTCGGCTGTGAGCCACCTCATGCCGAGCATCTTTCCACATCAGGCGCGGCGCTGCTAAACTGATTGCGAGATAAACCGAAAGTGTGGGAGGTGAGACCAACGTGTCCTTAGTGATCTATGTCAAGCCGGGGTGTCCGTATTGCCAGCAGGCGCGCGATTATTACAATTCGCAGGGCATCGCTTTTACGGAATACGACGCGCAGAATGATCGTGAGCGTCGCGCCGAGATGCTCGCTTACTCGGACGGCGACCCGACCGTGCCCTGCATCGTGGAGAACGGCGAGTACGTCGGCTCAGGCTGGGGCACTCCGCCTCGGGGTTGAACGGTACACGACTGATCGGCGGTCTGCCGAGCTAAAGAAGCCAAAAGGAAAAGGGTAAAAGGTAAAAGTGAAGCAGCAAGGCTCGCCCGGCTTTGCTGGCCCGACTTTTACCTTTTACCTTTTCACTTTTGGCTTGATAGAATGTAGCCTCCATGATTGGCGCTACCCTGCAAAATTACCGCATCCTGGAGAAAATCGGCGCGGGCGGACAGGGCACGGTTTATAAAGCCCTGGACACGAAACTCGGTCGCACGGTTGTCGTCAAGGTTCTGCCACCTGAACTGACGGTCAAGGAAGCCAATCTCAAACGGTTCGAGCGCGAAGCGCGGCTCGCCTCCGCTCTCGATCACCCGAACATCTGCACCATCTTCGACCTCAACGAAGTGGGCGGCGTCCATTTCATCAGCATGCAGTACGTCGAGGGCCGCAACGTCCGCCAGTTGGTCGCGGGGCGTCCGCTGGAATTGCGCGATGCCGTCAAGATCGCCATTCAGGTGATTGACGCGCTCGCTTCGGCGCATGCGCGCGGCATCATCCACCGCGATGTCAAAGCGGGCAACGTGATGGTCACGGACACGGGACAGGTCAAGGTGCTCGATTTCGGTCTGGCTAAGCTTTTGGATGAAGACGCGGCGCGAACCTCCGGCATTCATCATACGGAGCTGACCGAGATAGGCGTGCCTTACGGGACGGCGACCTATGCCGCGCCGGAGCAGGCGCGCGGCGACCGCGTCGACTCGCGCGCCGACATCTTCTCGACCGGCGTGCTGCTCTACGAAATGCTGACGGGCACATGGCCCTTTCAGGGCAAGACCAGCATCGACGTGCGCCACGCGGTTCTACACGATGCGCCGCGCCCCATCGCGGAGATGCGCGGCGACGCCGTCCCTGCGCGCCTTCAACAGATTCTTGATCGCGCGATGGCGAAAGAGCCGCGTGATCGCTACCAGAAGATCAAGGAGATGGGCGACGACCTGCGCGAAGTCCTGCGCGAAATCTCCACCAACGGCGAGGACTCTCGGCTGGTCGAGGGAGCGAGCACGCTCGCGCCGCGACACCTGGCAACCCCCGGCCCCGTCGCACGCGCGATGCGCTGGCTACGCACCATTACCGGCGCGACCGAGCCGCCGACAAGCTCGGCCAACCTCCCCGCATCGACCTCAGTGCCGCGCGAAATACATGAGACGCCGCTCACGAGCATGGGCGATACGGATAGAAAGAGCGTCGCCATTCTGCCCTTCAAGAATCTGAGCAAAGACCCCGCCTCCGCTTTTTACGAATTCTCGCTGGCCGACGCCGTCATTACGGAGCTGGCGCGCGTGCGCTCGCTCGTCGTCCGGCCTTCCTCCTCCATCATCAAGTATCAGGATCAACTGATAGACCCGCGTGACGCCGGGCGCGAGCTGAGCGTCAACGCCGTGCTGGCGGCTGGCTTTCTGCGAGCCGGAGAGCGTATGCGCGTTACAGCGCAACTCCTGAATGTCGCGACCGGAGATATACTCTGGAGCGACCGCATAGATTCCGACGCGCAGGACATCATCACCGTTCAGGACACCATCGCGCAGCGCATCGTGGACGGACTCCGACTTGAGCTGGGCACGGAGGAGAAGGCTGAGCTGGCGGCGCACGCGACCACCAACGCCGAGGCCTACGAGGAGTATCTGCGCGGGCGCGATCTGATGGGCCGCTACATCTACCACACGCTCGCCAACGAGGATGTCGAGGCGGCGATAGGTCATTTCAGGCGGGCCATCCAGCTCGACCCGCAGTTTGCGCTCGCTCATTGCGCGCTCGGCGGCTGTTACGCGAATCGCGTCATCAAGTGCATGGGCGACGCCGACGATTACGTCCACGCGCAGGATGCTTTCGACAAAGGGCTCAAGCTCGACCCGAAGAATCTGGAAGCGCGCATGCACATGGTCTTTCTTCATCTGGCGCGGGGCGAAAAGAGGCAGGCGCGTGCCCTCGTCGCACGCCTCAGGCGCGATGCGCCCAATGATGTCGGCGTTCATTTCGTCAGCTCGTACCTGTATCGTCTGGACGGAGAATACGACCGCTCACTCCGCAGCCTCAGTCGCATGCTGCGACTCAATCCCGCGGAGCGTATCGTCGTCAGCTATAACCGCGCGCGCATCTTCATGTATCAGGGGCGCTACAAGGATGCTATGCTTGAGCTTGATCAGGGCGCGGAGGTCGAGCCTGACCACCCTCTGCTGAGAACCTTCCGCGCGACCACGCTCTTCCGCAGCGGTCAGCCGGAAGCCGCCGTCAAGCTTTTACAGGAAGTGCTCGAAAGCCATCCGGAGATGGACGGCATTCGCCCGCATCTGGCGATGGCGTTGAGCGCGCTGGGGCGTCACGAAGAGGCGCTCGCGCAGTTGACCGAGCGCGTGCATGAGATTGCCGAGGCCGATCATGATGTTCCGTACTGGCTCGCTTCGGCCTACGCGATGGAAGGCATGGCCGACGAAGCCTTTGAATGGTTGGAGCGCGCCATCAACCTCGGCAACGAGAACAAGCCGTGGTTTGAATCCAATCCGATCTGGGAGACGCTCCGAAGCGACCCACGCTTCACGCAGTTGATGCAGCGCATCGAACAGGGGCGCGAGCGCGGTGGTGGCGGCAGCACGGGAAACGAGCAGCGATGAAAACCTTTGTGATCGGAGATATACACGGGCGGCGCAAGCAGCTTCAAAGCCTCATAGAGATGCTGCCGCGCGATGCCGCTCAGGACACGCTCGTCTTTCTCGGCGACCTTATTGACAGAGGGATGGATGCGCCCGGCGTCGTCTCCGATGTCCTCGCCATGCATCGAGAGCAGCCGGAGCGCGTCGTCTGTCTGCGCGGCAATCATGAACAGATGCTGCTCGATTGTATAGAGGAAGGGGCGACCATTTGGTTCTCGCCCGCGACGGGCGGCGAGCGCACCTTCGAGCAATACACCGGACAGCCTCTCACGATAGAGACGCACGAGGACTTCGAGCGGGCGCGCCGCGAGATAGAGAGCCACATTCCGCCTGAGCATCTGGACTTCTTCCGCTCTCTTCCGATCTTTTACGAAGACGACTATGCGATCTACGTTCACGCCGGGCTCGATCAGGGCAAGCACCCGCGCGAGACCGAATCGCACTATACGCTTTGGTCGCGCGACAGGGATTTTTATACGAACTATAACGGCAAGCCCTGTGTGTTCGGCCACACGCCGACACATTTTCTTCCGCTGCGCGGACGCCTGGGCCGCCACGGCATCTACATCTTCCACAGCGCCATCGGCATAGACACGGGCTATAACCAGAACTCGCCGCTCAGTTGTCTAGAGCTGCCGGAGTTTAATCTCTATCAGGCTTTCGCCGACGGGCACACGGCGACCCATCACATCACGACGCTGATCCCGGAGCCGATACGCGCCATGCGTAAAGCAGGCAGCCAATCCTGACGCCAATCCGGTTTTGATTCGATGACGGAACGCGCGAAGGTGCGCTTCGCCGGTCTGGCATTGGGCCAACGTATCTGGCGGGCGCTCACCCATTCGTCGTAGGTATCGTCGTACCCGTAATAGTGAATGAGAAAAAGTGATTTGGAGCGGGCGACATCAATGATGCGGCCCTTGTACCAGTCGCCTTCCGACCTGACTATGACGCGCGCGCCGATACGCTCGTCCGCCCTTCTACCGGCAAGAGCCAGAACGGTCTGCGGGCTGAACTCTCCCGTGGTGGTAAAGGTGGAGCGCTGTTCTTCGGCGAAGGCCATGTCTTCGCGGGCCTGATCGTTGAGTTCCGCGAGCGTTATCTCACCGTCGCTGTTCGTGTCCACGTAGGGCTTGCCTTCGAGCGCGGCGAGCAGGATTTCCGTGAACGTCCAGTTTGCGGTCGAAACCTGATTCGAGGTCGAAGATGTCAGCACCGCGTAAGAGACGCGGCTCTCCATCCTCCGCACAGTCCTCGTGAGCGCGCCGGAGTAGCAGTTGTCCAGAACTATTAAAGCCCTGTCTCCCTTGAAGTGGCGCTCTATGCTGGCAGGGATGGAATGGACGGCCCAGCCCGGCACACCATCGTCGCCCGCATCCCAGCTCGCGAGATAAGTGTCGCCCGAATCCTCTTCCTGATAGCCATGCCCCGTGTAATAGAGGAAGAGAAAATCCCCCGGACGCGCGCGGCTTAAATGCCTTGTGAGGGATTCTTCGATGCGCCGCTCGGTAGCCTCCCTGTCGCGCAGGTAGACGATCTGTGCTGAAGGCACGCCCTCCTGCCTGAAGAATTTGACCAGCTCACGGTCGCGCCTATTCTCCTTCGGGAACGAGTCCCACATCTCTTCGTGCTTCCATTCCAGCGTGCCGACGACAAAGACCCAGGTTCTCTCAGGTTGCCAGCCGCGCTCGGCCTCAGGACGCGCGGAGACAGGCCCGGCATACATCACAAAGAGCGCCGCGACGAGCAGGCCCGCGCGGCTCACATATCCGAACAACCGATTTCGTTTCCGTTTCATTCGAGCAGAGACCTCGCCCAGTGGATTCCCGAGTGAGTAGACCGAAAGCGAATCAGATTTTGCCGGGATGAGTCCTGATAATTACAAATGAGCATGAATCGGGTCAGTACCCGCGCGGCTTAAGCCGGGCGGGCACTCAACGCCCGACCCCCGCCCGAGACCTCGGGCGGTACTGGCCTGTACGCTGTCATAATTTAATTTATGCTCTGCGTTCGAGGATGAAGTCTGCGATGGCGCGTAAGGTGGCGGTTGGTCTGTCCAGATGTTCGAGCGCCGCGCAGGCGCGGGCGTGGGCCTCGCGTGCGCGTGCGCGTGAGGCTTCAATGCCGTAGAGCGCCGGGTAGGTGGCCTTGCGGGCACGCTCATCTTTGCCGGGCGTCTTGCCCAGGTCTTCGGCTGTCGCCGTCACATCCAGCAGATCATCCGTAATCTGAAAGAGCAGTCCGAGCTGAGCGCCGTAAGTGGTCATGGCTTGCAGCTCCTGGGCCTGCGCTCCGGCGATGAGCGCGCCCGAGCAGACGGCGGCGCGTATCAGCGCGCCGGTCTTATGAAGATGAATGCGCTCAAGCTCGTCGCCCGCGACCGCGCGCGATTCGGCTGCCAGATCGTAAGCCTGCCCTGCGATCATGCCGTAGGGCGTGCCGGATGCGCGCGCCACGTCAGAGATAACGCGCACACGCGTTTCGGCGCTCAGGCCCTCTTCTTCGGCGATGGTCTGGAAGGCGAGCGTGGAAAGCGCGTCGCCGGCGAGAATGGCCGTCGCTTCGTCAAATCGTATGTGACAGGTCGGACGCCCGCGTCTCAGATCGTCGTCGTCCATAGAGGGCAGGTCGTCGTGAATCAGCGAGTAGGTGTGAATCATCTCAAGCGCGCACGCGCTGTTGAGAAGCTGCTCGTCCTCTGCACCGAAGGCGCGGCCAGCGGCCAGCAGCAGCGCGGGCCTCAAGCGCTTGCCGCCCGCGAACAGGCTCCAGCGCATGGCCTGATGCACGACGGTGGGCTCGGTCGTTTCAGCCGGGACGAGGCGGTCAAGCCGTGCGTCCGTCAGTTTGCGACACTCCCGGAAGAAGTCGCGCACCTCGCGCTCGTCCAGCGCCCTGAAGGCTTCAGAAGATGCTCTCATCACCTTCAGCCCCGTCCGCCGCGTCCGTCACGCGCAGCTCCTCATCCTCATCGAATGCGCTTAGGACGGGACGGCCCTCGCCGTCGCGCAACAGTAGCTCTATGCGCCGCTCGGCCTGATTCAATCTTTCCTGACATTCGCGCGACAGGCGCACCCCGTCTTCAAACAGCTTCAGGCTTTCTTCGAGCGGCAAGTCGCCACGCTCAAGCTCGCGCACGATCTTTTCCAGCGCCGCGAGCCCGGCCTCGAAATTTTTGCTTTGTCCTTCCGTCTTTTTCATTTCCCTCCCCGCTGCCCTCTCGGCTTCACCGCCGACGCCTCTGCTGCTGTCCGCTATTGTCGCTCTGGTCATTGAGGAGCGGAATGTTGGGCACGCCGGCGGGCAGGTTTTTGCGTATCTCTCTTTCAAGCTCGGAGCCGATGGCCGGTAAGTTCTTGGCTATGTCGTCCACGATGCGCGCGGCGAGCGCGTCGTCTTTGACGGCGACGATCTTCCACTGCTCGCCGTTTCGCTGCATGGTCAACTGCACGGGGCGATCTTTGAGGGTGACATCGACGGTCGCGGCGTCTCCCTCTTCCTTGACATCAACGACGTAGGGCACGCCGAGCGCCATGATGGGAAAGGGCCAGTTGCCCGCGCGCTCCGACAGCTCTTTGACGTGACGCGTGACCTCGTCATGCACCTGCTGCCTGACGCCGGGCAGGAGCTTGGGCACGAGTTGTTCGACCTGCTTGCGAAGCGGCGCGGTCAGCGCCGAGGCGTAGCGCCCGATGGCCTTCTCCGTCACCTGCGGCACAAAGTTTTGCACGATCTTATCCGTATCGACTATCTGATCGAAGACGGCCTGATCGTTGCGCTGCGACGCATCCACCAGCAGCGCGAGCGTGTAAGCGGGCCTCGTCTTATAGCTTTGCCAGTAGAAGTAACCGCCGGCAATCAAGCCTATGAGCAGCACGCCGAGAGTGATGGCGACGATGAGGAGTATGCGTGCGCCGCTCGAACCGCGCGCGGGCAGGTGTGCGATCTGCCGGGCCTTTTCAAAATCGACGACGATACGGCTGCGTTTCGGGCGATCTTTCTTCTCTTCTTCGACGGGGGCGGACATCAGTTGTTCTCCTCCTGTTCCTCTACACGACAGCGCAAAGCGCCATGGGCAAGGCGCAGATGCACTAGTTGGCCCAACTTCACACGCCGCGCATCGCGCAGGAGACTGCCTTCGTTATCCTGTGCGAGAGCGTAGCCGCGCTTGAGCACGGCGAGCGGCGATAGAGCATCGAGCGAAGCCATCATCACGGCCAGCCGCGCGCGCTCCTGATCCAGACGCGCCGAGATGGCAGCATCGCGCGCAGCGCGCAACACTGCGAACCGGACACGCCCTTCCGAGACACGCGCGCCGAGCCGCACGGGCGCGAGCCTGCACACGACGCCGTCGGCCCTGCGACGCGCACGCTCGGCGGCCCTCCTCATCAGAGTTTCGAGCCGGTGCGTCGCATCATCCAGAGACGCCGAATGATTACGCAGACGCGCGCGAACCTCGTCAAACCCCTGCGACATCGCAGCCTCGGCGACGCGCGCGCGCCCGTCCATCAGACGAAAGCGGATGGCGCGCAAGAGGTCGCGCGTCAGACTGTGGACGTGGGCTTCCATCTCGTCTTCGCGCGCGGCGACCATCTCGGCGGCGGCGGATGGGGTCGCGGCACGCACGTCCGCCGCGAAATCGGCGATGGTCGAATCCGTCTCGTGGCCGACAGCGGAGATTACAGGGATGACGGACGCGACGATGGCGCGCGCGACCTGCTCCTCGTTGAAAGCCCAGAGGTCTTCCATCGAGCCGCCGCCGCGCCCGACGATAATCGCATCCACGCCTTCATCGTCGCGCCCAGCGCCCGTGGCTTCCAGATGATACCTATTCAGGAGTTCGATGGCACGCGCAATCTCGCCGGCAGAGCCTTCGCCCTGCACGCGCACGGGGGCAAACAGTACGTTGACTGTGCGCGTGCGCCGCGCGATGACGTTGAGGATGTCGCGAAGGGCTGCGCCGTTGGCGGAGGTGACAACGCCTATGCGACGCGGAAAAAGCGGGAGCGGGCGCTTGCGTGCTTCGTCGAAGAGCCCTTCGGCTGAGAGGCGGTCGCGCATCTGCTCGAAGGCGACACGCAGAGCGCCCGCGCCGACGGGGTCGAGCCCTTCAACCGCCAGCTCATATTCGCCGCGTGGCTCGTAGACCGTGAGACGCCCGCGCGCTCTCACCTGAAGGCCGTCGGAGGGGCGAAATCTTATCGCGCGGTTGGTGTTGCGAAAGCAGGTGGCGCGAAGCTGCGCCGTCTCGTCCTTGATCGTGAAGTACCAGTGGCCCGAAGTGTGCGCGCGAAAGTTAGAGACCTCGCCCTCGACCCAGACGGAGGCGAAGCGCGACTCGACGGCCCCACGCACCTGCGCTGTCAACTCCGAAACCGAGAGCGGGCGTCGCTCCGTCTCATCAAACAAAGAAAGAAGTAAAGGATGCGTCATCTGAAAAAGGATGAAGGCGGAAGGATGAAGGATGAAAAGAATGCTTCAATGTCTTGAATGCTTTATTTCATCCTTCATCCTTCCGCCTTCATCCTTGCTTTCATCGTTGTCCGTTATCGCTCCTGCTTTCGCCGACTGTGACGGCGGGGCTCAGGCGCACGGATGCGCCCTCGCGATTGGCGCGTACTCTGAGACGGCGCTCGCCCGCGCGCGACGCGTCCGTGCCCGACTCGTAAGTGATGGTGTATGACATGCGTAGCTGCGCGACGACATCATCATAGGCGCGCTGTAGATCACCAAGGTATCTGATCGGGTAGTAGATGCCGCCGGAGATTTCCGCGAGCTTGCGTCCCTCCTCGTCCGCGCGCGTCGTCATCGTCAGGTAACGAGTACGCAGAGGGTCGAGCGTGACGGAGGGCGCGGGCATGCTCGCTTCCGGCACGAGACCCGAGGGAAGGTAGAGCGGATAGAAGAGCGTGCCGGACTCGTAGATGGAATCGAGCAGTGCGCCGAAGGGGATGAAAGACCTGTTATCGTCGCCGTCGGAGAGGATGACGACCGCCGTGCGCTCGCCGCGCAAGGGTTTGAGCTGCTCGACGATGACGTAACCAAGCGCGTCGTAGAGCGCCGTGGAGCCGCCCGCCTCGATCTGGTTGAGCCGCTCGGAGAGCAGGGCGCGGTCGGTCGTGAAATCGGAGATGACCTGTATGTCGTCGCGAAAGCTGATGATGGCGATGCGATCCTGCGGGCTCGCGGTGTTGAGAAAATTGCGCGCCGCCTTGCGAATAAAATCTATGCGCTCCTCGACGCTGCCCGAGACATCAAGGACGAGCACGAGGTTGAAGGGAGCATTGGTCGGCGTAACGTCCCTGATCTTTCGCTCCTTCCCGTTCTCGAAGACGGTGAAGTCCGCCGGGCCAAGGCCGCTGATGGCGCGCCCGCTCCTGTCCGTCACGCTCGCGTTCAGGCGCATCAACTGCGGGGCGATCTCCGAGGCGACGCTGCCGGGCGCATGCCGCTCGACCAGCGTCGGAGCAGCTTTGGGCGGCGGGAGTGTCTGCGCGTATTCGCCGAACATGCGCGGGGCCACTTTGCGTATGGCTTCGATCAACTGCGTATCGCCGCTGCGGACGATGGCGCGCGCCGCTTCCGTCAGCGGGCGCTCGCGCAAGTCGGGCGGAACCATGCTCGGGTCAACGTTAAAGAGAATGACGCCGCGCTGCGTGGAGAAATCGAGACGAACGCGCAGCTCCTTGTCGGCCTTCTTATCGCCGACCCGCCCGGAGATGGTATGCCAGCCTCCGGCCTTCTCCTTGACCGGGGGCAATGGGACATCGCTGAAAAAGCGCGGGCGGCTTGCTTCCCAGATAAAGTTGTACTGGACGGAATCGAGCGGCACGTCGCCGAGGATAGTTCCGGTGTTGGTCTGGACTTCAGCCGAAGCGACGTTGCCGATCACGTCAACCGCCCCGGCCTCGCTCTCGACATGCACCCGGGAGCGTTCGGGCACGCGCACGGTGAGGTCTATGCGGTCGCGCTCGCTCCGAGGGCGCACGTCTATGCTGATACTGCTTCCGGCAGATTTCGTCGTGATGTCGCTGTCGAGGACGGGAGCGCCGGGCGATTCGGCCTTGATGGAAACCTTGCCCTGCTGTTCGGCGGAGGCCAGCACGCGTATGCGGCCATTGCGATTCCTGATCGTAATCTCAGCCTTATCCGAGGCCACAAGCTCGCGCTCAAACGCCTGTGCCGAACCGGTCGCGGGCGCTGCCATACAAAACAACGCCAGCACCATCAGGCAAAGGATGAGAGCGAAGGAATGCTGGACGAAGGCCTGAGCCCCGGACTTGAGATTTATAAGCTGAGAGATGAATGAATGAACCTCAGAATTGAGATTTGCAATCTGAATTTTGAGATTTGTAGATTCATCCCTCATCCCTCATCCCTCGTCCCTTCTTTTATGATGGGTTGCGGACGCGCTCTGCCGCCAGCGCGAGCTCGCGCGCGCGCGGGAGCAGGTCAACCGCACGGGCGATCTGCGGGTCGTCGCTATTGAAGACCTGCAAGGCTGTGATCGCGCCGTAAGCGGCGGTCGCCAGGTCATAACGCAGGCGCAGCTCTATATAAGCGCGGTCGCGGTCGAGCTGCGCCGGAGTCAGTTTGTAGGCCGGATGGCTGGCGACGAAAGCCTTGAACGCTTTGAAGAGCCCATCGGTCATGGGGAAATCCGCCGTCTTCAAATCATGGTTGAAGTCAATCGGGCGCTGCACGCGGTAGGCGTCCTGCCCGGCCACGCGCCCGGCAGTCAGCTCAAGCGCAAAGGCGAAGACGGGGTCAACCAGTCGCTGCTGAGCGGGCGTAGGGATACGCGGGCTGACCACTTCGTCTGGCGTGATGCCGCCGCCGCCGTAAACCGTGCGGCCAGTGTCCGTGCGACTGACGGGGCCGACGGGAGCTGGCTGAGGCGCGTTGCGCGTTTCGGAATTGAGCGAGCCGCCGCGCGTGTAGTAATCGTAGAAGCCGGCGTTTGTATAGTCGCGTTGAATGAGGCGGCCAGAAGGCGTGTAGTACTTGGCGATGGTCAGCAGTAGCGCCGAGCCGTAGCCGACCTGAAATGGAAGCTGGACGAGCCCTTTGCCGAAGCTGGTCTCGCCGACGATGAGCGCGCGGTCGTGATCCTGTAGAGCGCCGGCGACGATCTCGGCGGCGGAGGCCGAATAGCGATCAACCAGCACGACGAGCGGCGTCGTGTCGGGCGTTTCGTTGATGGCGTCGTACCTTTCGGAGCTGCCTTCAATGCGCCCCTTCTGTGTGACGATCAACTGGCCTCTTTGCAGGAAGGTGTTGGCGACGCGCACGGCCTGAATGAGCAGCCCGCCGCGGTTGCTGCGTAGGTCGAGCACGAGCATCTTCATTCCCTGCGCCTGCAAGGTGTCGAGGGCCACGGCAAGCTCGTCCGCAGTCGTCAGATTAAAGCCGCCCGTCATCGCCACGTAGCCCACGCCCGGGCGAATCATGTACGCCTCCGGGATGGAAGGCTGCGGCACGGCGTCGCGCGTGATCTGGACGGTTTCGACTTTTCCGTTCGGATGCTCCACCGTCACCTTAACGGTCGAGCCGCGTGGGCCGAGCAGGTGTTTGCGAACTTCCGGGTAGGGCTTGCCGCGCATCGATTTGCCGTCCACCTCTACGATGTGATCGCCGAAGCGCAGGCCCGCGCGATGTGCCGGTGCGTTCTCGAAGGTCGCGCGGATGTAGGTCTCAACCCGTTCGCCTTCGGTCAGGTCGCCGATGGTCGCACCGATGCCGAAATACTCCGAGCGCTGCTCGGTGCGAAACGCCTCGAACTCCGCCGGGTCGAAATAATCTGAGTGCGGGTCGAGCGTACGCAGCATGCTGGTGATGGAGGACTTGAAGACGGCGTTGTAATCAAGTTTCGGCCCGTCGACGTAGTTCTCCTGAATGACGGCTAAAGCCTCCGAGACATCACGCTCGATGTTGGCAGTGGATGCGGGCGTCGAGCGCGGGGCACGGCCATTACGGGTCGGAGCGTCCGCAGAGCCGCCTCTCGCGGGCTGCGACGAGCTGCTCTGCTGGGCGTTAATAAGAGCGGGGAGCGAAAGAGCGATTATGAGTAAAAAGCTCCAGACCGTAGACCATCTGATTCTCACGCGCAACTCTCCTTCGTGATCGTCCATGAAGACGTAATTGTTCGATTAATTCACTGCCGACGACGCTCGCGGGCACTCGCTTGCAGGCTGACACTTGAAAGGATACCACGGACGGGAGCAGAAGATGAACGGGAGAAAGGGCCGGCGCGAGGTCAAACTCGCGGGCCGGCCCGCGAGTGTTTCGGACGGATGGCCGGGGAATCGAACCCTTCGGGCACAGGGGAGGCGGGAGCGCCCTATCCGGTCGTCTCGATGAGATTCGATTTGTAGGTCGTGTTGGTCAGGCGGTCGTTCAAGACCACGTAGACCCAGCTCGGAGGGAGGACATCGCTCTCAAGGGCGAACCACAGCTTTGTCAGGTCAGTGTTGCTGCCCACGGCGCAAAATCCGTAGAGCCGCTTGCCGCTCTGATCCATGATCTCTACCCAGGTGCGCGCGGAGTTGCTGTTTTTACCGCAGGGCGGCAGATTGGGCGAAGGAGCGAAAAGCGTGTTCGGGTAACTCTGGTAATTGTCTATGGACAGATTGTAGCGCGTATACTGCTTGCCATCCTGCTGAAAGATATCAAAGCCGACAAGGTAAGCGACGGGGTTGGGTAGCTTTTGCCGTGGTTCCTGCGGAACTGCCAAAACAGCCTGCGTGGCCTCGATCAAGAGAACGAGCGTGAATAAAAAGACCGAAGCCTTCTTTCTGGTCGTGAAGCTCATGGGCTTTTCCTTTCCGGCTGAGAGTGGTAGTTCGGAAACTGATCCGTCTTCGTCCAGATCAATAGATGGGCCGCGCCCGACTTCCCTGGGCCGTATTGAAAACAGCACTTATCTATTCCAATTCGCGCGTGAAGTCAATAGCCCGTGCTGACAGAGAGCGCGTGCGTGTGCAGGAATTCCACCCCGCGAGCCTCAACAGCTATAACACTTCACTTCGGGCCAAATCTCCCTGAGCGGCGCGCGCGGGCGGCGGCAGATGTAGATCGGCAGGTTGTTCTCGTAAGGCATCACATACTCGTGTGTGAAGGTGGCCGCCTGTTCGGCTTCCGCATAAACTTTCCTGACATCACTGAGTCGTTCGCCGACGGTGATGAGGACTTCGCCCGTGTAGTCCCTCGGCCCCCAGAGAAAATAGTTCTGGTGTTTGCCGATTGCTTTCGGCAGCCCGTACTTTGCGCCGAACAGGTCAATAGCGCCCGCTTCTCCGAAGTTGCGCGCGTAGATGGCGCACTTGGCCCGCTCATCCGGCGGCAGACTGTGGTAGACCTCTGCGACCACTTTGACCATCTCTTCCCAGCCAAACATGTCCGCGTAATGCTGCGGCAGTTTTCCCATCGTCAGCTTTTCCGTCCTGACGCCGCTGAAGCCCAGAGCCGCTGCGTAACGTATGTAGGTCTCGATGGGAAGGATGGGAAGCGTGAGCGGAGCAGTGATCGCTCCGCCCGCCACGAGCAGGCAGACGGTCGCGGGTCTGAGGAGCCAGCCCCGGCTTCGCTCGCGTATAAGACTCTCGATGAAGAGAGCGCCCGGCGCTAAGAGCATCGGATAGACGGGTGCGAGATAGTAGACCTTGCCGCGCAGGATTACGAAGAGCAGGAACATGACGACGTATGTCCACCCCAGCAGCCTGTAGGGTCTGCCCTCGTCCGTGAAGAGGTAGTAATAGAGACCGGCGGCCCAGATGGGAAAGGCCAGCGGATGCGTCATGAAGGTCTGCCCCTTGAAGAATTCCCAGAGCGAGAAAGGAATGTTCTGATTCTTATCGGCGTTTCTCAAGACCTCTATGGTGGCCCAATCATGTTTGATCTCCCAGATAATGTTGGGGAGGAAGATCATCAGCGCGGCGAGGCCGCCCAGCCAGAGCCACTTGCTCCTGAGATAACGGCGAGCCGGGGTGAGCAATAGACCTGCGCCCACGCCCGCGCCGAAAAAGAGCGTCGTGTGCTTGTTCATCAGCCCCACGCCCGCCACCACTCCGAACAGCAGCCACAAACGCGCTCTATCTCTCTTGAGGATGAGAATCAGGATGTAAGCGCCGAGCGTCCAGAAGAGCGGCTCGAAGGCGTTCATCGTCAGGACGGTTTGCAGGTAAAGATAACTCGGCGCGATGATCACAGAGAGGCACGCGACGAGGATGGCGAAGCGCCCTCCGCCAAGCTCGCGCACCATGAGCCCCGTCAGGTAGACGAGCAGAGCACCCGCGACCGCCGGAAAGAAACGCACCGCAAAGAGCGAATCGCCCATCAACGCGCGAGAAAGCCACGCCACAAGCGCGATCAAAGGCGACTGGTCGACATAGCCCCAGTCCAGATGCTCGCCGCACGCGAGGTAGTACATCTCGTCACGGAAATAACCGTAGTTGCGATTGGTCGCGAAATGCAGCAGGAGCTTGAACAGCGCGAGGTAAGAGATGAGCGCCAGCTCGCCTGAAAGCATCTGCCGGTTAAAGGCTCTTTTCATCGCCGTTGCCTCTTCAATTTAGTGAACGCGTTCGATGTAGCTTAATAAGACGCGCCGCAGAGCCACTTCGTTAGCAAGCATCACAGGTCAGCACCGCCTGCGGTAGCGGGCGGGTACTCAACATTGCAGACCCGCCCGCTACCGCAGGCGGTACTGACCTGAGTTTATTTTGATCGTCCTCTCTGCTCTCTGATTCGGCGCAGGACGATGAGGCCGATGCCCGACATGATGCACGCTCCGCCGAGCACGGTGCGCCATGACAGTTTCTCGTCCAAAACGAGCATCCCCAGCACGACGGCGATCAGGGGCGTGACGAGCGAGATCATCATCGTCTTTGTCACATCCATATTCCTGACCAGCCAGTAGTAGAGCAGGAAGGCCACGACCGAGCCGACCAGCACGAGGTAAAAGAGCGAGACCAGAGCCATCGTCGTCCAGTGGAATCTGAGAGGATTGCCCTCGGCAAGGATTCCGATCAGGAGGAGCGGGACGAGCCCGAAGCTCATCTGGCCCGAAGCGAGCATCGCCGGGTCAATGTGCCCGCCTCTGGCCTTCACCAACACGTTGGAGTAGGCCGCGCCGAAAGCGCCGACGACGATGGCCGCGCTGCCCCACAAAGCCATTGGCCCTTCGACGCTCAACTGGTTGGAAAAGATCACGCCCACGCCGAAGACTCCGAGGGCCACGCCCATGACTTTGGCGAGCGTCAGGCGCTCGGCTGGCAGATGTATGTGCGCGATCAGAAGCCCGAAGGCCGGGATAGTCGTTTGCAGCAGAGCGGCGAGCCCGGAAGGAATATACTGCTCGCCCCAGAAGAGCAGCCCGTAATTGAACCCGAAGGCCAGCACACCCGTCGCCGCCATCAAAGCCCAGTCGCGCGCCTCGCGCGGCACGGGGCGGCCTCGCATGAAGACGATCGAAAGCAGGATCAGCGACGCGATGACGAACCTGATGCCGGCGAAGCTGACCGGCGGCAGGTCGTTGAGTCCGATCTTAATGAACAGCCATGTCGAGCCCCAGATAACGCAGAGAAGAAGCCAGACGACGCGTGCTCTCATCCTTTATCCTTGCTCTGCAATGATGCCGAAGGCCCTCACGGGAAATGTGCCGAAGCGCTTGACCTTGACCGGGACGGCGAAGAAGCGGAAGCCTGTGTCGGGCAAAGATTCCAGATGGCAGAGATGCTCCACGACGGGGATGTTCGCTTTCAGGAGGATGGAATGCGCCGGGCGTTTGAGGTCTTGGGTGTCGTCAATGTTGAGCGAGTCTATGCCGACGAGCCTTGCGCCGGCGTCAACGAGATGGCGCGCCGCTGCGGCAGTTAAAAATGGATTGCCCTCGAAATACTGTTCGCTGCCCCAGTGTGCGTCCCAACCCGTATGCACCAGCACGGCCTTGCCCTTGAGACTGGCCGCGCCGAAGACCGATTCATCGACGCCACGGCCAGAGAGGCCACGCGCGCGAATACAGATGCCTTCGAGGTCTGCGATTGAAGAGAGCGGAAGCTCCGAGAGGTCTGGGCCATCCGCGTATCTATGATAAGGCGAGTCAAGATACGTCCCTGTGTTGGCGACCATCTCTATGTGCCCGATGTGAAACTCCGTGCCCGGCGCGTAAATCCTGCGCGACTCTTCGCGGCTCAGATGATCTGAGATGAGGGGCGCGGGCAAGCCTCTATAGGTAATCATGCCGTGCTCAACCGCGTGGCTCACGTCCACAAAAGACGGCGCGCCCCTTTCGCTTTCATTCATAACATCTCCCTCTGTCTGGCGCTCTCGCTACGCCTGACCGAACAAGCGCTTCATCTCCGGCTTGACCCACTGGACGATGAGAGGGATGGTGATGGGCCATAGACAGCAACTGGTCATGCCGATGGCGATCAGCACAATCCCGAATACCCACCCCCACGATTTACCTTTGAGGAAAGGCCCCATCGCGTAGGGGACAGCGAACACCAGTCCGGCAAGGAGAAAGGCTATGCCCTGTATGGTCAACTCACCTGCCCCTCTGCCTCTCGTGTAGCCGCCCGGCCTGATCACCAGCAGCGCCGCGCCCATCCCGGCCACGAACAGGTAGAGCAGGGCCATCAGCACGCAGTAAGCGACGAACCACTTCCAGACCTTGAGCGCCCGCTCCATCTGCTGTGCGGGCGACGCGGCGGGCACGCCGGGAAAGCCGGGGGCGTAAACCTGCTCGCCGGCGGGGACGGAGACGAACGCCTGCTGAGGCAGGTCTTGAAAAGAGAGGCCGCAGCGTTTGCACGCCGCGGGCGTTCCCCAGTTGACCAGATAGCATTGAGGGCACTTGATACTATTCATGAGTTTTCAGTCCACTTCGGATTTTAGATTCTGGATTTTAGATTAAAGCTTCGTCCGTCCCGGATTTTGGAATCAAACTCTTAAGTCCCGCCGGCTCGCCCAATCCAAAATCCAAAATCCAAAATGCTCTAATGGGCACGCGGCTCGAAGAACAGTATGTAGAGGGCCTGTAGAACGCCGATCATCAGGCCGATCACCGCGCCGAACATCTCTATCGTCTTCAGGTGTTGCTGCGCGACGGAGAGCACCAGCTCTTCGAGCTTCTCCGTCGGATAGTCCACGACCTTGCGGCGAACGATGCCGCCGACATCAAACTCGGCGATGGCCGAGGGCAGCCGCTCACGCGCCGCCTGCGTGATGCCCTCGGTCAGCGCAGAGGAGGCGCGCTGTATGGCCGCGTCCGAGACGTGATCCGAGAGACGTCCGATGGGGGTGGAGAGCAGGCGTTTGATCTGCGCGTGTAGAACGGAGTTGACGGCTTGCGCCGTCTCTTCGCGGGCCAGCACACTGAGCAGCCCCGTCGCCAGAAAACTTTTCAGGCGCGGCGCGCTCTCAGGGCTGACGTGTTGCAGAAGGGCACGCAAACTATGCGGGCGCAAGTTAGTCAGGGCGTCGGTCGCGTAAGCCGACACGGAGGTCTGAAGCTCTGGGCTGCGCGCGAGGATGAGGACGCGTTCCGACACCTGATCTTTGATCATTTCGAGCTTGTCGGGCGCGATCTGCCCGACAAGCTCGTTGACGGGACGCGCCAGCACGTTATCAATCGTCGTATTGAGGAACTCTTCGGCCTGCTGCTCGAAGGCCTCGCCGTGCAGGAACTCTTCGACGCGGCGCGGCAGGGTCTTGTTGACCATCTCGTCAACTTCCGAGTGGATGCGCTCGCGCGAGATGAAAATCTTTTTGAAGAAGGAGAGCTGCGCGTAATAGTCGTCGACCTCGCGCTTGATGAGCCCCCCGATCTGCGTGCGCGTGCCCCTGCTCGTCGCTATCTCGGCCAGATGATGAACGATGGGCGCGACTTCACGATCAACCCTCTCCTTGATGAGCGCGACGGTCTCGTGCGTGAAGATTTCGGCGAGCGTCGCCCGGCTCTGGGCCAACTCTTCGAGGCGCGAGCCGATGAAGTCTTGTACTTTGCGCTCGAACTGCGCCTCTGTGACGAGGCCGCGAAAACGCTCTTCGACAAAACTCAGAATCTGCTCGAAGGTTTCGGGGCTGACGGCGTCGTTCAGGCGGGTCGCCAGCACCTCGTCCACACGCCGGTCGACGAAGTCCGTGATGGCGGCGGCTGTCTCCTCGCCCTTGAGGATGTCCGCGATGTAGCCGGCGAGCTTCACTTGCAGCGCCGAGATGGCATCGAGCACGGGCGCGCGCGCTCCCGCGGGCAGCGCTTCGATCAGGGAAGGATAGGTCGTGTTGAGCAGGTCGTTGGTGTAAGAGGTGATGAAGCCCTCGACCTTGCGATGAAAGAAGTCGGCCTCGAAGAGGGCTTCAAGGACTGTCTCCTGCGAGACCAGCTCGTTGCCGACGGCGTTGCCGATGGTCTGGGCCAACCGCTCTCGATGGCGCGGGATCATCCCCTGCGGCCAGACGGTGATACCGAACAACTTGACCGGGCGATACGGGCGGAAGAGCATGCGAATCGCCAGCCATGCCGCGCCGTAACCGTGTATCGTGGCGATCAGAACCCACGCAATCGCGATCACATATCTTTTGACATCAGGGTCTATGGCGAGCGTCTCCTCCCGGCACGGGGCGCTTGAGCTTTGACAACGATAACGCGAATGCTAAACGCACCGGGCGAAGCACGTCAAATTCATTTTGGATTTCGGATTGGCGCGCCGACGAAAGTTGCGCGGCCAATTACAGAATTCAAGCTTCCCGACGCGTTAATCCAAAATCCAAAATGGTCCTACTTGTGAACATCAACGACTCGCCCGCCGCGCTCCGAGGCGAGGGCGTAGTTGGGGAGCACGCGGAAGGCGGTCAGGCCGACGGCGACGCGGTCGTCTACCTTTAAGCGCGTCGTCGCGGCTTCGGGCTTCGGGCGTGTGACGATGATGGGAATGCCTGTTCTCTGCTCAGGCGTGGTGAGCGTGACGTTGTAGAGCGGCGGCTCGCCTTCCGCGGGCTGGCGCGCGATGAGGTCAAGGCGCAGCGTGATGCGCTCGTATGCTCCGACGAAGCTGATCTCTTCGATCACTCCGTTGCTCAAACGGCGACACCCGGGGGGAAGCGTGCCGGTTCTGCTCAGGCATACATCTTCCGGACGAAAGACGAGCTTGATGGCCTGACCTTCGCGAAACCTTTCGGTCTCCTCCTCGGCGGGAATCTGCGCCGTGCCGATCTCCACCATCCCGCGGCTGACGACTCCGAGCAGGAGGTTGGCAGCGCCCAGAAACGTCGCGACATACTCCGTCTCAGGACGGTTATAGACCTGATCGGGCGTGCCTATCTGTTCGAGCCGTCCGGCGTTTAGGACGGCGATGCGGTCGCCCAGCTCGAGCGCTTCCTCCTGATCGTGAGTGATGAAAAGCGCGGGCACTTTGATCTGCTTGAGCAGGGTGTGAATCTCCCGGCGCAGGCGCACGCGCGTCTGGGCATCGAGCGCGCCGAACGGCTCGTCGAACAGTAGCATCTGCGGCTTGTAGGCGAGCGTGCGCGCAATCGCCACTCTCTGCTGCTGCCCCCCCGATAGCTGCGAGGGATACTTCTTGCGATGCTCTTCGAGTCGGACAAGCGAGATGAGATGATCCACCGTCTCCCTGATCTCGCCGCGCGAGCGGTGTCGTATACGCAGGCCGTAGCTGATATTCTGCTCGACGGTCATGCGCGGAAAGAGCGCGTATGATTGAAAGATGACGCCGACGCCGCGCTCGCGCGCGGGCAACTCCGTGACATCCTGCCCGTGAAGGATGACGCGGCCCGTGTCCGGCTCTTCGAGCCCGGCGATGACGCGCAGGATGGTGGTCTTGCCGCTGCCGGACGCGCCCAGGAGCACGAGCGATTCGCCCTCCCCGACATCGAAATCTATATCTTCGAGCACGACCGTGCCGCGAAAGCTTTTGCTCACACTACGCACGCTCGCCGCATACTCCGGCGCGCGTGCCCTTTCATGGCCCCGCGCTCCCGTCGACTTTTCTTCACCGCCGAAGATGGTGGTGATCTCTTCCGATTGCATAAGCGCCGCCTTTACTCCGTGTCCAGCCAGTCGCGTGTGAAGAAAAGAATACTGAAGATAAAGAAAGAGAAGAGCGCAAGCACGATGGCGACGGCGTTGGCTGCCTCGACCTGCCCCTCGTTGAACTTGGCGAAGATATAGAGCGGCGCGGTCTGCGTGTGAAGGGCCAGATTGCCGGACACCAGTATGGTCGAGCCGAACTCGCCGACGGCGCGCGCAAACGTGAGCAGCGCTCCCGTCACAATCGCGCCGCGCAAAGAAGGCAGCGTGACGTGCCAGAAGGTCTGCCAGCGTGTCGCGCCGATGGTTGACGAAGCCTCTTCGAGCGAGCGGTTCATCGTATCGAAGACCGACATCAGGACTCCGAACGCGAGCGGGAACGTGACGAAGATGTTGGCGATCACGATGGCCCATGGCGTGAACATCAACTGCCAGCCGTAGGGCGCGATCAGCTTTCCCAGCACGCCGTAAGGCCCCCACAGGAGCAGCAGCGCGAAGCCTGCCACGGCGGTCGGTATCGCCGTCGGCAGCGAGATGGTCACGATCAGCGCCGTGCGTCCCCAGAACATATAGCGCGAGAGGACGTAGGCGGCAAACAGTCCGAAGAGAACGTTGAAGAGCGTAGCCCAGAAGCTCGTCACCATCGAAAGCTTGAGCGCGAAGATGGCCTCCGGCGCAGTCAACGCCGCCCAGAAACTTCCCAGGCCCTTACTCGTCCCGAAGATGAAGATCGAAGCGAGCGGCAGGAACACGAGCGGCAGCATCATCGCTATCATCGCCGTGATGCTCAAGGGCCGCACCACGTCGAAGCCGCGCACATGTCTCATTCTTGAAAGCGCCGCACTCATAAGAAATCACTCATCACTGCTTTTTCTGCGCCTCGTCGCGCCAGACTTTTTCGATGACTTCGGGATAGGCGCGAGCCCAGCCGCCGAGGTCATTGACGGTAAAGGGCATGCTGATTTTCGCGAACTTCGTGTTGGCGTCGTTTAAGGCTTCGTTGGTGACGGCGCGAAAGTGGTATTGCACGAAGGCGCGCTGTGCGGCTTCGCTCCACAGGTACTGCATGAAGGCATCGATGACGGGGCGCTCATCCGCCGTCACGTTGCGGTCAATGACGACCGCCGGATGCTCGCTGAAGATGGTCGCTTCGGGGACGACGACCTCGACGGCGGCGTTCGCCTGCTGCATCATCAAAGCCTCCAACTCGTAGGTGACGAGCGCGTCTCCGAATCCCGTCTCGAACTGCGTGCGGGCCTCGCGCGCAGAGCCCGGAGTAGAGATGACGTTTCGCCAGATGGCCTTGAGCGTTTCTCGGGCACGTGTTTCGTCGCGCGCGCCCGTCTGCTTCTCGGACTTGATCAACTCCGAGCCGTAGATGGCGAGCACCGACCACTGTGCGCCGCCGGAGCTGATCGGGTCAGGGTGAATCACCTTCACGCCCGGCTTGCCGAGGTCGGCGAAATCTCGTATGCCCTTCGGATTCCCTTTGCGCACGAGAATGATGAAGGGCGTTTTGTTGACGATGCCGCGATTGGGCAAACTGTGCCAGTCGGAGGTGACAGCGCCGCCCTGTTTGAGGCGATCAACGTCGCGCTCGATGGAAAGAATCGCGATGTCTGCGCCGACGCCCTGAAGAATCTGGTTCGTCACCGTCTCCGACCCGGCAAACGAGGAGGTGAAGCGCACGTCTTCATTATGCTCCTGCTTCCACTTGGCGGCGAAGGCGGGAAAGACGGCCTTCTCCAGCGATTCCTTCATCACCGAAAAACCGTAGAGGGTAATGCTGCGCCCGCCCGCCCCACTCTGCGGAGACTGCGGCAGGCAACCGCCGAGGACAAGCAGGGCGAGCGAGGCCAGCACGCATAACACACTCACTGCTCGGTCGCGACGTAATGTTTTGCCGGCAGGTGTCTCCGTTCTCACTTCGCCCTCCGTCCGTCTCCCCCGAATGGTTGTTAATAGTGATGCGGCGTTCAACCCGAAGCGTCAGGATTAAAGACGTATCCTGTAGATCGCGCCGATGATGTTAAGATCACCCGGACGGCTGCGCCCATCGTTCTGCCTCATATAATAAAAGTCGCCGGTGAAATGCCTGTTAAATCTACGGCTCAATCCGATTGCAAAGCGATTGCGCGTCCAGTCGTCAAGGCTCCAATCATAGAAGACCTCGTCGGAGACGAATAGTTGCAGCGCGGTCTTTCCGAATTTTACAGGGC
Source organism: Pyrinomonadaceae bacterium (assembly GCA_036389675.1). Classification (GTDB taxonomy): domain Bacteria; phylum Acidobacteriota; class Blastocatellia; order Pyrinomonadales; family Pyrinomonadaceae; genus DASQYE01. Next base: position 257,531 of record DASVWI010000019.1, on the reverse strand, counting down.
GCTCAAGCTGAAGACGGTTGCGGTAGCGCGTCGAATCGAGGGGCGTGCGAATGCGCCGCTCGAACGTATTGCGATCACTGAGAGCGAACTTTCCTAAAGGCACGCGCACGGTCGCCGCGAAAGTCAGCCTGTTCTCATCGGTTTTCCGATTCGCCGTGGGACGCATGACGATGTTCGCATAGCTCGGGGCGAGCGTCAGGTATTTTCCCACCTTGAATGAGAAACCGACGCCGACGCGCCTGTCCACCAGATGGGTCACGTCGCGCCCGAAGCGCAAGGTGCTGCTCAGCGTAAAGTCAATCTCCTTATTAAGCGGCACGGCGACCTGCACATCATTCCACTGCTGCGTATCTTCTTTAATCGCAGGCGCGCTCACCTGCGCCGAAACATTCAGAACAGCGTTGCAAATAAAAAGCAGAGCCAGCATCACTGCGGGCGACCCATTTTTGGGTAGACCTATCCGCATCAGGAATTTAAATCTCCAGGATTCCGGTTACTTGCTGACCTTTTAAGCTCTTTTACTTGCTAGGGTGAGCATCTCTATAGCACATCTTTAAACTTTCGGGAAGCTTTTTCGGCGGGATTTAACGGCGCTCGGCCCGGCCCTCAAAGGCAAAGGCTCATACGGTCTCGTTGGTCGCCGCTCCGAGTTCTTTTAAGAGTTTCGCGGTCGCGTCGGCCCTCTCTTCCCAGGCCACCGCCACGCCGCCGAGCGCCTGAAGATGGAGACGGTGTCGCCGCTGCCAGCGCGCAGCCTCTTCAGCGAGCCATACGAGGACACCGGCGGCGTCCTGACCGAAGAGCGCCTTGAGGATGAACCTGCGCTCGCCCAATCTCAGCCCAAGGCCGAGAGCGCGCGCCGCCCGCGTCAAGTCCGAGCGCACCAGAATCATCCCGCTCCGCGCGGGAGTCAGAAGCGACTGTAAGAACTCTTCGACCCCATCGCGGCGCGGGTCAAAGAGCCCCGGCGCGTCACGCAGGTGAAGCGGCAACTGCAATTGTCTTCCGACCGCCTGCGCCTCACTTGTCAATGCCTGCGCCAGCAACTCTCCCCACCCTCGATAAAACGGCGAGGCGATGTCCGCGAGCTTGTCCAGATAGACGGGCAGCCAGCTTAACAAATGCTCCCAGAGATATGCCCTGCGCGCCAGCGTCCAGCGCGCTCGCCGCGCCGCGTCCCTTTCGCCCTCCTCCATCTCGACAAGGCGCGCATACAGGGCCAGCATCACCGCCAGATGATCGGGCTCGGCGGGCGGAGTCTCTCCCAGAGCGCGCCAGAAGCCACCTATACGATCACGCGCCTCGCCGCCCATCATCCCCTCCGAGCCCACGTAAACGGACGCATAAGGATAGAGTTGAAACACGAATAACTCCGTGTACTCGGCAGCGTCCGCGATTGGCCCAAGCCCCAAAGCATCAGCCACCCGCACGGCCTCCGCTACCGGAGGCTCTGCCAGAACAGCTAATGCCCGGAAGAGTTCCATGTCTATGTGAATCGGTTACCTTGATTTCTGTTCTTCATTTCTCTTCAGCATATATGAAGAGAAGTTAAGTATAATATAGCTTGAAAGAGACGCGTGCCTATAGGCAAGAAGGCGCGGCTAAAGTGGCACAATAGTTGGCTCTCAAGCCGGGCGAAAAACTAATGCATATAGAATTCAAGCCGCGCGCGGTTAAAGACATGGAGGCGCTTGATCGTCCTGTGGCGCGGCGCGTGTTGGAGAAGATTCGCGGGCTGGAAAACGATCTGGCAGGTGACGTAAAACGCTTGACCAACTTCACTCCCGAATTTCGTTTGCGTGTTGGCGATTACCGCGTGCTATTTGAAATCGAAGGCGACCGCGTTATCATCTATCGCATCAAACATCGCAGCCGCGCGTATTCGTGAGAAACCTATGAGCAGACCTGAGCTACATCCTGAAATCCTGACCAAAGACGGCAGAAAAGAGTTTGCCATATTGCCCTACGAAGAATTTGTCGCGCTGCAAGAATGGCTCGCCGACGTGGAGGATTTGTTAGACCTGCGCGCCGCCAAAGATGCTGAACACGATGCGCCGACTATCTCCCTGGCGGAAATAGAGAGCCGACTAGATAAGACTAACTAACGCTCACCAGACTGCTTGTATGCTTCTTCCAAGCCTTACGATTACGGGCTAGTCCACGCTCACAGGTTCCTGTTCTTCTGGCAATCTGAAAAATTCTCGCGCGGGTTTGAGGGGTCGCAGCAGCCAGTAGGGTCTGCGAGTGCCGTCGGGGGAGGACTTGTCTGCGGGGCGTGTCATCGTCAGCCAGCGCCGGTAGACCTCGCGCGATTTGTGCGTATCGACAGAGATGTCGCCGTACTTATCATCGGGCGCGGCGCGTTTTACGCGCACTGCCTGATGCCAGCAGTGCATGCCGGAGACGGGGTCTGGATGAACGGGGAAGGTCAGGTTCTGATGCACGCCAACGTCCGTCCACCAGATGCGCAGCGTGTCCGCATCAGTCGACTCGTAGGGCACGACGCCTCGCTCGCGTTTCAATCCCCATTCTGTTCCCTGATGAGCGAGCGAGACGGTCGCCATCAATTGTCGCTGCCCCTCGTCCGTCAGTTTCCACCGTCCCATGTGATGACTGCATGCGACGACGCCGGGGCGGATGCCCTCGGTGACCCATGCGCGAACGACGAAGTAGCCGATCTCTGTTTCGACGCGCACGAGGTCGCCCGTGCCGAGGCCCAGCCGCGACGCATGGCCCGGGTGAATCCAGAGAGGATTGGTGTGCGCGATTTCATCCAGCCATTTGGCGTTGGCGCTGCGCGTGTGTATCTGCACGGGCAGGCGAAAGGTAGAGATGAGAATCGTCTGATCTTCCGCCAGCGCTTCGGTGTGAACGTGGCTTTTGATGTAGGTCGGCAAAGCGTATTCGGGCCAGCCCCAACGGGCAAGCGTGCTCGAATAAAACTCAAGGCGTCCGCTCGGGGTCGGGAAGCCGCGAAGTACGAGGTCGTCAACACGGACGCCGACGAGCCTTCGGCCTTCCTCGTCCGGGTCGGGGCTGGGAATGGGCACGACGTTGGTTGAAGCGGGCTTCGGCGCTCTCGTATAAACACGTCCGAACCTATCGCAGCGCACGTCCTCAAGCTCGTCCTCCGGCACGGCCTCTTCGTAAATCGCTCCAACCTTCTTGCGAACTTCAAAGGCTCCGTAGCGCCGCATGTACTCAAGCGGCGTCAGGCCTTCCCGCGCCGCCTGCTCAGGCAGCCCCGGCACTGAGTTCTCGAAGATGTAGCCGTAGTATTCTTCAACGCCCAGACGTTGGCCCGGCTCCTGTTTGGATTCGACGAACTGACGTATGCCCAGCTCGCCCTCCGGGTCGATGCGCCAGGATAATTCGAGCCAGAACTCGTTTTCCTCCCAGACCTCGCCCGGGTTGATCTCCCGCGTATCCCTTATGGTCTCGCCCGAGCGCCCACGCGCCGCGCGCAGCACCGGCTGGCGAAAGCCTATCCACTGCGCGTCGTGCGTCTCGTAGGAGTGCAGGTCGTGGCGCTCAGACCCGTGGCCCATCGGCAGAATGTAATCGGCGAAGTAAGAGGTCTCGTTCCATGTCGGCGTCAGCGCCACGTAACAACCGACGAGGCTCTCGTCCGTTAAGGCTTCCACCCATGAGAAGCCGTCCGGATTGGTCCACACCGGGTTATAAACGCGCGTGAAATAGAGATCGAGCTTGCCGCGCCCGTCCTTTAAAAAGTGCGGGAGCAAGAAAGACATCTCGTTCATCCCGAGCGGATACTCTCTGGGCCAGGTCAGCTCGTTCCATGCAGGCGGATGCGGAGGCGTATGGATGGGCTTCGGCACAAACTTATTCCAGGCGTTCGGGAAGACGCCGCCCTCCGTGGCGATTGCTCCGAGCAAGGCATTCAACATCAGAAGCGAGCGCGCCACCTGCCAGCCGCCGCTGTTTCCGGCTGCCGCGCTCCGCCAGTTGTGGCTGCTGAAACGAGTCCCGGCGGTGGAAACCACACGGGCCAACTCTTGGATCACCTGCGTGTCAACGCCTGACTCCCGCGCCGCGAACTCGAAGGTGTAGCCGCCGTAAAGCTCTTTCAACACGCGCTCGAAATTCTCGAAGCTGGTCTCTATCTCCGGGCGCTCCACGGCCATGTACTCTTCCCAGTTCCACCAGCGGCGCACGAAGTCTCGGTTATAGAGTTCGTGCGCGATCAGGTAGTTGGCTATCGCGAGCAGGATGGCGGCTTCCGAGCCGGGGACGGGCGAGACCCAGTAATCGGCATGCGTCGCCGTATTGGAGAGGCGCGTGTCGAAGACTATCAACTTCGCGCCCGCAGCCTTCGCTTCAATCACCCGCTGCGCGTGCGGGTTAAAGTAGTGGCCCGTTTCCAGATGAGAGCTGATGAGCAGAATGACCTTGGCGTTCGCATGATCGGGGCTCGGGCGATCAAGCCCCATCCAGTATTGATAACCGGCGCGACTGCTGGACGAGCAGACGTTGGTGTGCGAGTTGTGGCCGTCGACGCCCCACGCCGCGAGTATTCGCTCGGTGAATCCGTCTTCGCCCGGACGCCCGACGTGATACATGATCTCGTTGCGCCGCCCTTCGATGATCGCCCGGCGAATGCGCGCGGCTATATCATCCATGGCTTCGTCCCAAGAGACGCGTGCCCACTTGCCCGCGCCGCGTCGGCCCACGCGCTTGAGCGGGTAGAGAATACGGTCTGGGTCTGTGATCTGGTTGAGGGTCGCCGGGCCTTTCGCGCAGTTGCGCCCGCGCGAGCCGGGATGCTCCGGATTGCCCTCGAACTTCTGTACCTGCAAGCTCTCTTTGTCGACGTAGGCCAGCAGACCACACGCCGATTCGCAGTTGAAGCAGGTCGTCGGCACGAGCATGTAGCGTCGCTCTTTCCTCTCGGGCCAACTCCTTGAATCAAGCTCGACCCAGTCGTCCCAACGCTCCCTGGGCGGGAAAGCGGCTAAGTGGATGCGGCTCGGCCCGGGATAAAAGGTCTCGCCACGGCCTTCTGTTTCCCTGCGCGCCGCGCTCACTCTTTTGTTCAATTCATTCGGCTTCATAACTCTCACACCGCAAAGAGACGCACCCTCTTCTCTCAACCTCTTCTTAAGAGGGCTTACTCAGCGAGCCGTAGAAGCTGTAGGAGACGCGACCGCTCGTGAGCTGTAACGTCCAGTGCTGGAAATCCTCCATCATCGGGCAGCGATTCCCACGGCCCTGCAAAATCAGACGATACTGCGGGGCACGCATCGTGCCCTTTTTGAAGATACCCGTGACCTGCGCCGGCCCGGTGAACCGCCATTCCTTGTAGAGCGACGGCCCCGTGCCGCCCGGAGGGCTGTCGTGCAAATCCGTGCCGTAGGAGATCATGGTCGCAGGGAGCGTGAAGGAGAGCGTGCCGGTTTTCCCCTGCTCGTCGCGGAATCTCAACTCCCATCGCAGGCCGTTGCGTTTTTGCGTCAGCGCAAAGGTGGAAGCCAGCTCGCCGTCATCCGCCGCCGACTGGTAGGTGTTAGCGGTCGCGGAAAATCTCATCCGCTCAAGCTCGGCGCGTTGCGAGCTGTCCAGCGGCTGACGCATTTCATACCACTCGCCTTCATCGGAACAACAGGCGCAGACGGGCGGCTCGCCGGCAGGCCCGCTCACCTCTGCTCCGGCAGGCCAGATGAGAAAGACCGCGAGCGCGAGCAGGCACAGGCCAACCTGTACGCTACGCCAAATGGGCCGGGGGCTTTTAGACATGCTTCTTTCATCCTCTCTATGCAAGTTTTCATCGCGCCACACACAGGGACGCATACACTCTTAAATCTTTCCGAAGCTTCGCAGGAGAGCGTGCGCTCTCTCTTGTTTATGCCAGCGGCACAGACTGGCCCGCCTGAACATAGGCGTGCTCGTAAAGCAGAAGACCCGCGAGAGCCAACGGGACAACGGCGAGTCCGAGCCAGGGGGCAAAGACTCCGACCAATGACAGCGCCGCACTGGCCCAGAAGAACGCGCGATACCTGTTTCGCATCATCTCCCAAACGGCCAGCCGCGCATGCGCCGTCGGATGAGGCAGGGTAACTTCGCCCCACACCATCAGCAGGTGCGAGGTGCTGCTCGCGCCCAGTATCCATAACAACGTACGCAGCAGCGCGGGCTCAAGCCAGACGGCGAAAGGCGCGAGCGCAGCCGAGCCGAGCAGTAGAGACTGTAAAAGCAGATGAGGGGGAAGCAGAGGGTTCTGCCACATGTCGCGCGCCTTCGCCTGCGCGAAGAGATAGGCCGTATAGACCGCCGTCATCGCCGCAAGCGGTAGTCCGGGCAAGCTCAGTATGCGCTGCATGGTTGTGCTTCCGGCAAGGCTCGCCGCGAAATGAAGCGCGAGGACAAGCGAATAGCCCGCGATGATGAAAGCCCCGCGCACCAGCCAGCTCTTCCATTGCGGACGGGTAAAGATCAAGTAAAAACGTGTGGGGTGCTCAAGATCCCAGATGAGCAGGCCGCCTGTCGCGGCTAAAAACGTGCCCGCCGCTATTGGCCCAACCCAGAGCCACAAAGGGCTATCAATCCTCATCAGGCCGAACGCGACCATGAGCAGCGGCAGGAGATACGTGCCCGCGGCCAGCCCCTTTGTCCAGGTGTAGAGGCTCACGCGCCAGTCCCACGGAATCGAGTGCGGCACATCGTAAGAGAGAAGCGCGGCGGCGGAAGTGTTGACGAAATGCGGATTGCCGGAGACGACCGCGTCAGCACCCGGCTTCTGCTCGCTCCACATAAAGAGCCCGCCCGCGGGCCGCCTCGCCGCGAGCGGGTCGAGCGTCGCCTGATGCGCCCCCTTGTAGAAGAGCTTGGGGAGCGTCTCCTTCTCGGGCCGACGGACACTGACTGCATCGCGATTCACAACCTGCGCGACTCTCGATGCCGGGTCGTTCATATCACCGACCAGTATGGCCTCTGTCGGGCAGACGACGACGCAGGCCGGCTCAAGGCCCATGTCTATGCGGTGCGCGCAAAAGTTGCACTTCTCCGCCGAGTGGTCTTCCGGGTTGATGAAGATAGCATCGTAAGGGCAGGCCGCCATGCAGGCCTTGCAGCCGATGCAGATCGATTTATCGAAATCAACTATCCCGTCCGCCCGTTTGAACATCGCGGCTGTCGGGCAGGCCGTCACACATGGAGCGTGCGCGCACTGATTACAGCGCGTCACCTGATGTGCCCGCCGCGTTTGCGGAAACTCGCCGACATCCACGTGCTTCACGTAAGTGCGAGTTACCGAAAGAGGGACTAAGTTCTCGGACTTGCAGGCCGTCGTGCAGGCATGGCAGCCGATGCAGCGCGTGTGGTCAATCACCTTGCCCCACTGAACCGGGTTGTCCACAGTAGCGGAGTAAACGGGTAGCTCTCTCATCAAGATAGGAATTAACAGGGATAGACAAGATGTACAGGATAAAGAAAAAGCGATAGAGCATTCATGCCCTAATGCTTCCAGCCTTTATCCTACTTCATCCCTGTCCCCCTTGTTTCGATTCTGCTTTATGTTCGATTAGCAAAAATTAGATTCAGGTCGGAAGAATATAGGTTCAAGCTCATGCAGCGCAAGGCTTCACCAGCTCGGGCGCAGCACGCGCCGCAGGGTCAGCGCGCTTTCATTTGATTCTCTTGAACATTCAAGATGCTCGGCGTATGATGCCCGCGTTGCACCTGACTGCTAATGGAATCCCCGGAATCACATTAGCCTCACACCATCACTGAACACCTAAGGAGCGACATTATGTACCCCTTCTCTCACCGCTCAATCATTATCTCTTTATGCCTGTTGCTTCCGGCTCTCTGTTATGGTCAGGGAAACCGCGAGCGAGGTATAGAAAAGATGTTCCAGCCCAAAGAGCCTGTCGAGATAGTTGATACGCAGGTTAGCACTTTGCAGGGGGGCAAACAGTCCGTCAAGTTCGGCAGCAAGTTTCAGGGAAGCGAGGACTGGTTGAAGGGCATCACCTTCAAGGTCAAGAACAAGTCGGGCAAAGCAATCGTGTATATGGAAGTGTACGTTTACATTACGGCTCCCGACACGATACCTGAGGCGCACGGTGTGCTGATACCAGTCAGCTATGGCCGGATGCCGCTTTTACCGGGAGATTTTGCTGACACGCCCGCGCCGAATCCTGTGGCAAATGATAAAGAGGTCGCGATCATACTCTCTGACCGAACCTACGAGGCATACAAAGGTCTCATCATAGAGAAGCATGGGAGCGCTTCATTCGATAGCGTCAGGGTGCGAATCGGGATGATTGTTTTCGATGACGGCACGGCATGGGATAATGGGCACATCCTTCGCCAAGACCCTGATAATCCGCGAAACTGGAAGGTGATAGACCTGCCAAACCCTAACGCGGCCTTGCGCGAAACAGTCTTAGCGCGCAAGGCCGCGTATTAACTGATTGCGACCCCACCGTTAATGAAAGCACTCTCCTTCAACCCGGTGCAAACCTCTCCTTGTGTCCTTTATACCGGCATTGTTACTCAAGCCTGCAATGATTGAGACCCCTGTAATTTTTACGCCGGTTGTAGCATCTCAAGTCGTACCTACAGGGTTGCCGCCAGCGGCGGCAGCCGCGTCGAAGTCAGGGATAGGCTTTGTCAGGGTGATACTAGTAAGTGTGACTGCTACTACGGAGGAACGTGGACAGTCAACGATGTCTATTACAGCCCTGACTGCGGATTTATTGCTGAGGGTGGTTGCAACGGCGGAGAGTTCGTCGAGTGCCCTAACGGCGGCTATCGCGACCCCGAAACATGCCAGTGTCCGAACTGGCATTCGCCAATCCTCATTGACGTGGCTGGCAATGGCTTTGATCTGACAGATAACGCAGGCGGCGTCAACTTCGACCTCAACAGTGACGGCACAGCCGAAAGATTATCATGGACGGTCAGTGCTTCCAACGATGCATGGCTCGCCTTTGACCGCAATGGCAACGGCAAGATTGATAATGGTGCGGAGTTGTTCGGCGACCTCACTACGCAGCCGCCATCCGACACACCTCATGGCTTCCTTGCTCTCGCAGAGTTTGATAAACCGGGGAGCGGCGGCAACGCCGACGGTAAGATAAACAGTAAAGATGCCACATTCTCACGATTGCGTCTGTGGCAGGATGCGAACCATAACGGCGTCTCGGAGCCCGGTGAGCTGCACACTCTCTCATCACTTAGTCTTCAAACTATCTCGCTTGATTACAAGGAATCGAGGCGACGTGATCGCTACGGCAATCTTTTTCGCTACCGCGCGAAAGTAGAAGATAGACAGCGTTCAGATACGGGACGGTGGGCATATGATGTGTTTCTCATTCCTGTGTCCCGGTGAAGTACCACGCTCGCACTTCACCAGCTCGGGCGCAGCACTCGGCGCAAAGTCAGGGCGCTCATCTTCCAGACGGTCGCCAGCCGCAGCAGGTCGCGCGAGATGCGGCGATAGGAGTGGCCCGAGATGGTGTGATAAAGAATCGCATAGAGGTCTTCGTTCGTCTTCGCCTGATCGATGATGCCGTCTATGACGCCCATGCTCATGCCTATCCGGCAGAGGCGGCGCAGCACGCGACCGTGAAAGTGGTCTTCGGTGAGAATACGCAGGCGGCGCGCGTAAGCCTCCAGCGCCACGCTGTCAATCCCGCGCTCAAGCATTACGTCGGCGGCGGCTGAGCCGGTTTGAATCGCCGTCGTGATGCCCATCCCCTTGAAGGGACGAAGCCAGCCCGTCGCATCGCCGACGGCGACGAAGCGATCCCATGCGACGTGCCGCGCGTGGCGAACGGGCGCGCGCCCTTCGTAATAATCGAGCTGCTGTAGGTTGAATCGCGGCAGAAGCGTGCGTACCTTCCTGTGCAGCAGAAAATCCTCCATGTCTGTCGAGCGCACGCGCCGGCCCACGATGTTGACCAGCACGTGATCCTGCTTCGGCGTGATCGCGCCGAACTCTATGCGCGGCAGATCAGACAGGAGGAACGCGTGTATCTCACCACCCAGCCGCTTCTCTATATAACGCTCGTCGCACGGCAGCTTGATGATGATCGAGTGCATGTACTCCGCCGGGCGATGATAGCGGTGGGTGCGCGGGCTGACCTGTTCGAGCACAGAGAGCATGCCGTCGTCGTGGCCGCAGGCGGCGACCACCATGTCCGCCGAATAGGAGCGCCCCTCGGAATAGACGCGCACCGGATGCTCGGGATTTTCCGGGTGAAATTCCAGTCCCGTGACGCGGTCACCAAGGAGGCGCGCCCCGTCGGCCACGGCCCGCTCCAAAAGAAGCTGGTCGAACTCGGAGCGCGAGACCAGCAGCGCGGGCTCTTCGGTCATCGGCGCGCGAAGCTCCACGTCGTTGCGGTCGCCGTGCAGGCGATAGCCCTTAATGGTGCGCTTGATCATCGCTGGCGGAAGCTCGACGTTCAATCTATCGCGCAGCAGTTCGGCGGTCGGCGGCGCAAGCACGCCCATGCAAGGGTTATGATGACGCGGAAACTGCTTCGGCTCGTAGATAGTCACGCGCAGATTGAGCCCGCGCGATCTGGCATTACGCAGCAGGCGTATGGCGAGGCTCGCGCCGCCGGGGCCGCCGCCGATGATCGCCACGCGCGAGCCGTCGCGCAGCTTCAAGCCTCTGGTGGGCTGACGCTCCGTCTGAAAGACAGCGGCGCGCGTGCGCTCCAAAGCCATGCCGCCCGCGCGTCCGGCCATACGAATGGCGAGGCGCGGGTCGAGCGCGCGCATGAGGATACGCTTGTAGGATTGATCGCCGGTGAAGGCCGCCAGCAGCGCGTTTGAAAGAAGCGCGCCGGGCCGGGCCAAGCGGCGCTCGGAGCGCAGCACGGCGAAGTAGACGGGGGCAAGGAGCGGGTGCGGAAAGATGCGGTCGTAGATTTCAAAGAGCATCCGCCCGTAGATGTTGTCGCGCCCGAAGACGCGATTGCATCGCCGCCAGAAATACTTTTCAAAATCGCGCGCCGTCACCCCGTGGTTGATGACGCAGTCGACGGCCAGACGCGCCGTCACCAGCGCGGATTCCACCCCATTCTTCAGGTAGCGCGAGTCGGACGCATCGCCGACGATCACGAAGCGCTCGCTGTAGGGCAGACGCGCCGCGCCCAACGCCACGCGCGGGTGACAATGACAATCCAGCTTCCAGTCCGTCGGCAGGTAGTCGCGCATGTAGGTGTCGCGCAGCAGCCGCTCCGTGGCGACCACGTCCACGTCTTCACCGATGGCCGTCACCGTCACGTGCTCGCCCTTCGGAATGAGCGCGACGTAGCGTATGTCCGGCTGCTTGAGGACGAAGAAGTGAATCATGTTACGCAGCTTCTCGCGCTGAAACTCGGGCGAGACGCGCGCCTCTATCACGCAGGTCTTCCATGTCGGCGGCGGCACGTAACCGTAAAGCAGACGTTGGGCCAATTGAGAGTTGACGCCGAAAGCTCCGACCACCAGATCGTATTCGATGCGCGTCTCGTCCGCGAAGCGGAGCGCCGGGCGTCGCTCAAGCGTGGCCGGCACGTCTATGTCATGCACATTCTGCGGAACGTGGCGCGCGCCAAGGTTGGTCGCCTGTTCGAGCAGGAACTGGTCGAAGCTGCGCGCGCCGTCAGGATTCTCTGTGCTGACAGGCCCGGCCCCCCTGTAGACACCGTAAATCTTCTTCGTCGGATCGTTTTCCAGATGGGCCGAGGAATCCTGATAATGAACGGCATAGCCTTCGATCTCGTAGTGTATGACCTCGCGCGGAATGGTCGTCGTCGAGCGCTCGATCTCCTGTATGAGATTATGGCCGACTGCTCCGGCGCACATGTTGCAGCCGGGCGCACCTTTGCGCGCAAAATTCTTACCGTCGTAGATGTCAGCTTGAAGGTTGATGCCGAGCGCACGCGCACGCCGCAGCAGCTCGATGGCGAAGAAAGAGCCCGCAGGCCCGGCCCCCACGATGGCGACCCTGTTGCCGGATGTGAGATAGGTCGGCTGCGACATAACACGAAACCTCGCGGCGACTTTTCATCAAGGGGAACCGTCAGCGTGAGGGAAGGCGCTTCGGGGACACCAGCGCCACGCTCCTGATACGGCAGGCGTCCATTCATTAGGAGACCTACGTAGAATTAAATATTCACGCAAAGCATAGGCGCGCCCATGAAGGCGTGTCAATGGAAAGCAGGTCAGAACAGCCAAAGGTCGCGGGCGGGTCTCTCGACATTGAGTATCCGCCCGCGAGCTTTGGCGCTACCGACCTCTCTTGCTCTTGTTGCCGTGTGCTGGAAAATGGTAGAACTATTATCAGGATGGTCGAAGCATCCCGCACGGGCGGGGGACGCCCGTCCATTCACGCGAAAGAATTCGGAGGCTTTACTCGCATGCGTTATCTTACCCTGTTATTGATGGCTTTGTTGCTCGTCTCGGCCCTTTTGATGACGGTCGTTTCGGGTCAGGGTCAGGGCGGGACGGCCAAAAAGCCTGAGACGAAAGCTCCGCCGTCGCAGGCCGAGCAAGGGGACGACGTGGCACGCGTCACGATAGCGGAAGCGCATGATTTGATGGAGAAGGGCAAAGCGATCATCGTCGATGTGCGCGGAGAAGACTCCTTTCGTATAGGCCACATCAAGGGCGCGCTCTGGATGCCGGATGTCGCTCAGCGCGTAAAGGAGCTGCCACGCGATAAGGTGATCGTCACCTACTGCTCTTGACCGCACGAACACTCAAGCGCCCGTGCGGCGCGTGACCTTAAAGCTGCTGGCATAGAGAACACGGCGGCATTGCTCGGCGGCTATATTGCGTGGCTCGATGCGGGTCTCCCGGTGGAGAAGGGCGACGCTGCTAAACCGAAGGGTAAATAAGAGAGCGGCGCTCGCCAGAGCCGAATAATTATTTTGGAGGTCAGTTGAATGCGTCTTTTCTTTTCGCTCATGGCAGCGATCATGCTCGCGGCACTCGCGCTCGCCGGATGTAACTCAAGAGACGGGAGCGGCAGCGCCGGCAGCGCCGCCAGAAGCACAGGCCCTTCCTCATCGACAGCGACAGCGCCGCCGTCAACAGCGCCCGGCGACGGCGTAGAGCGCATCACGACCGCCGAGCTGCGCGACGCGCTCGAAAAGGGCACGGCCATCGTCGTCGACGTGCGCTCGCCCGAATCCTACAAGCTGGGCCACATCAGGGGCGCGATCAATATCCCCGAGCCGGAAATCACCAGACGCAAAGACGAGCTGCCGCGCGATAAGAAGATCGTCTTCTACTGTTCTTGACCGAACGAACACTCAAGCGCCCGTGCGGCGCTCGACTTAAAAGACGCAGGCATCCAAAACGTCGCAGCCTTACTCGGTGGCACAGAAGCATGGCGACGCGCCCAGCTTCCTATAGATCAGTGACGGGTGACGAGTGACAGGCGGGAATAAGAGCAAAGCTTTTAACTCGGCACTCAACACTCTTCCTGCTTGTCACTTGTCACTGCATTTGCGGGATGGGCTCTGTTACCAGTACCGGGGCGGGTGTGACGACTCGCCCGGAGGGGACGCAAAGCACAGGGCAGGGCGCGTTGCGAACGACGCGCTCGATGTCAGGGCCTAGCACGGGCGCGCCGCCGAAGAGCGAAGCATGAATGCTCGTGCCGATGACGATCAAATCCACATCCTTCTCGGTCGCAAGCCTGACGATCTCCGCGTAAGGTTGTCCCTCGCTGATGTGCGTGATGGCGCGGCTTCCCGCCTCGCGCGCGAAGGTTTGCATGCGCTCGCCGACGTATTCGCGCAGGCGTGCGAGCGGCGGCCCGCCGCTGTCAGGGAAAAACTCCGCCAGCTGATCCATGTAATCGCCTATCACGTAGATGACGTGAAGCTCTGCGCGCGTGCGCCCGGCCAGCTCGGCTGCGACCTGCGTGGCGGAGTTGGCCGAAGGGCGAAAGTTGGTCGCCAGCAGTATGCGATTGAGCCGGATTTCCGTGTGGGCATCCCTGTGCTCGACGAAGTCCCGCTGCGGCGGGCGGATGGTCAGCACAGGACAGGGGGCTTCGGCGATAATCTCTTCGGCGGTCGAGCCCCACAGGGCGCGCGACAACCCCTTGCGCCCGTGCGTCACAATCGTCACCAGATCGATATTGAACTCGCGCACGGCCTGCGCGATCATCGGCGCGGGCTCGCCTTCGATAATCACCGGCTCGACCTCAAGCCCGTTGAACATGGGGTCGGTCAGCAACTCCCTGACATCCGTGCGTAGCTGCTGTAGCCAGCGCTTGTCCGCCTCATCGAAGACGCGATCAGGCAGCGTCAGCAGATTGGCGGGCACAGTCCCGCTCTGCACGCTGAAGAGCACGATGCGCCCACCACCTTCGCGCGCAAAGGCCGCAGCGTATTTTAAGGCCGCCCGCGCGTGCAGCGTGAAATCGGTCGGAAACAGAATATTTCGGAATGGATACATAATCAGATCAAAGTAAAAAGGCAAAAATTGAGGACAAAAAACACTTTGCTTAAATGCCGCCTGACTTTTACCTTTTTACTTTTTCCTTTCTTACATTTTTCCCCAGAGCATGAGCACGCCGATCAGGATGAAGGCGACCGCCGCCGTCTTGTGCAGTAGAGCCGTCGGCAAGTATTGGCCCAGCAGCGCGCCGAGCGCAACGCCCATGAGCGAGACGAGCGAAAGCGCCAGCGCCGCACCGAGAAAGACAGATAAGGGCGAGCGCGTTTGCGCCGCCAGCGTGATCGCCGCCAGTTGCGTCTTGTCGCCCATCTCGGCCAGAACCAGCAATCCAAAGGTACTCCAGAACGCGCTCCATTTAAGCATAAGATTAGCTCTCAGTAATCAGATGATTCGCGAACAGGGCTCGCCAGCGGTCTTTTAACCGACCAACAGTTGCTGACTCCCTTCCCTCACAATACCTTCGTGCCAGCGATGCGTTCCAGATATGGCATCAGCTTGAACTGCCTGATAGCGGTTTCGCGTCGGCGCGCCAGCACGGCCAGTTCGAGCGCGACTCGCTCACGCGTGCTGCGCCCGCGATACGCCCCGGCAAGATTATCAACCACCCGGCGCAAGGTCTCACTAATGCTCGAAAGATAGATATTCATGCCGACCTGAA
Organism: Pyrinomonadaceae bacterium; assembly: GCA_036389675.1. GTDB lineage: Bacteria > Acidobacteriota > Blastocatellia > Pyrinomonadales > Pyrinomonadaceae > DASQYE01. Next base: position 242,440 of record DASVWI010000019.1, on the reverse strand, counting down.
CCTGCATGCGAACCACGCTGTGAGCATAGTAAAAACGCTGTGTCGCCGGGTCCAGGAAAGGGAAATCGTCGGCAAGCTCTAAACGGGCGGCGCTAAACATGGCCGCGAAATCAGCGCCGAAGCTCAGCGTCGCACGTTCGACCGCCGCGATCAACTCACCGCTCAGACGCAGCAGCTCAGTCCAGGCCAGCTCCTCCTGAATCTCAACGCTGCCTCCTTCCGTCTTCGCGCGCGGCGCAGAGGGCGCGACAGCGGCTGTCGTCCCCTCGGTCAGCTCCTCTTCATCGGCGCGCGCGTAGACGTTGATGCGGCCACCCGGCTCTCTGGCACGCACCAGCAGGCGCTGCAAAGCCGCCTCGCCTTCGCCTTCGCGCCCGTCAGCATGATCGATCTCGCGCACGCGCGGCGCGCTCTCGCCGTCCAGTGAGACCTCCGCCTCATACTCATCTAGCGCGACGTGCACAAGCCCGACGAAATCCCGCCCGCGCAGGTGGCGCAGCAGTGCCGCCAGATTGACGTAGGCCGTATCCAGATTCTCGTGGATCGGACGATTTTTCGCGTCGTCCTCATGCATAAACTTTTGCCTTCACCAGAACCGTCACCCGGCGCGCTTTAAGACAGAAGAAGTTTTGCGGCGGAGTCTAGCAGAGCCCCTTCGCGACCGTCAACGAACTCTTACTCGCTCATACCGAGCCACACTATAATTTATTGTTGCAAAGCCCGCGCCTTCCGTGACAAACTCCGCCGCACGAAGCGAGCGGCGGCAGGATACTTTCATCGCCGGTTTCGATTCCATCATCATGCGCTAGCGGAGAGATCAGTGATCGAAGTCACCGACATCGTCAAGCGATACGGTTCAAATACCGTACTCAATCACGCCACGTTTCAGATCAAGGAAGGACAACTGACGACCATCCTCGGCCCATCCGGGTGCGGCAAATCCACCATGCTGCGCTGCATGAACAGGCTTGAGCGCTTCGACCACGGACGCCTCATGATCGGCGGCGTTGAAGTGCTGGGCACGGAAGACCGCCAGCTCTCGGCGGCGGAAGAGAAAGAGCTGACGCGTCGTCTGCGCGAGCGCGTCGGCATAGTCTTTCAGAATTTCAATCTCTTCCCGCATCTGACGGCGCTTGGCAATGCCATCGAAGCGCCTATGACCGTCAAGGGCATGAGCCCTAAGGAAGCGGCGGAGGTGGCGCGGCATTACCTTCACAAAGTCGGCTTATCGGATAAGGAGGATCATTACCCGGCGCAGCTCTCCGGCGGTCAGCAGCAGCGCGTTGCCATCGCGCGCGCGATGGCTATGGAGCCGGACGTGATTCTCTTTGACGAGCCCACCTCGGCGCTCGACCCGCAACTGATCAAAGAAGTCGGTCGCATGCTGAGAGCCCTGGACGAGCTGGGCAAAACGCTCGTCGTCGTCTCGCACGACATGAACTTCGCGCGCTCCATCTCCGATCAGGTGATCTATTTCGAGGGCGGGCACGCCGTCGAAGCCGGAACTGCTCAGGAGGTCTTCGGCAATCCGCAGAAGCCTGAGACGCGCGCCTTTATGCAGAGCTTTCAGGAAGATGACCCGTCAGACGACAGCAGGACGCAGGCGCGCACAAGTCGGAGTGAAAAGCTGGACGCACAACAGGGTACGCGGGCAACTCTCGGACAGGAAGAATAATTGAGCCTATGAGCCTGAAACATGTGAGGCCGCTGGTGGCGGCCCTTCTTCTGTCTCTACTGCTGCCCGGCGCGGCATTGGCCCAATCGGCGCTCGAACGCGTGCGCCGCACGGGCGAGCTTCGCATCGGGACTGACGCCACTTACCCGCCTCTGGAATCCGCAGAGGGCGGACAGTTCACGGGCTTCGACATCGATCTGGGCAACGCTCTGGCGCGCGAGCTCGGCGTGCGCGCGCGTTTCGTCAACGCCAGCTTCGACGGCATCTTTCCCGCCCTCCAAAACGGAACCTTCGACGCCGTCATGTCATCCGTCACCATCACGCCCGAGAGAAGCGCTTCGATGCTCTTCTCCGACCCGTACTACGACTCCGGCCAGCTGATCGTCGTTCGCAACGATACTGAGGGCATCACTTCGCCCGAAGACCTAGCGCGCAGGAAGGTCGGCGTGCAGATTAATACGACGGCGCAATTCGATCTTGAGAAGCGGGCGAATGTCGAGGTCGCCAAGTACAACACCATAGACCTTGCGCTGCTCGATCTGAGGAACGGTCGCATTGATGCCGTGGTGGGCGACGCGCCCGTACTGAAGTACATGATTCGCCAGAGTTTCCGAGAGCTTAAGACGGTCGGTCGCCGCTTCACGGACGAGAAGTTCGGCATCGCACTCGCACAGGGCAGCGAAGATTTACAGCAGGCCATCAACGCCGCGCTGCGCCGCATACGGGAGACGGGCGAATACGACCAGATACACGAAAAGTGGTTTGGCGAAGCCGCCGAGCGTGCCGCCGAACTGACGGCCAGCCAGACCAAGCCGAAAGTTTTCGACCTCGACATCCTTCGCCGCACCTGGCGATTCTTTCTCACGGGCGTGTGGCTCACTGCCCAGTTGGCCCTGATCAGCCTGCTGCTTGGATTGCCCATCGGGCTTCTGCTCGCCCTCGCCCGCGTTCAATCCTCGCGATTGCTTTCCGCCCCGGCTGCCTTTTATGTCGAAGTAGTGCGCGGCACGCCGCTTCTTGTGCAGATACTCTTCATCTATTTCGTGCTGCCCTACTTCCGCATCTACCTGCCCGCGTTCACGAGCGGTCTGATCGCGCTCACGCTAAACTGCGCCGCCTATATCTCGGAAATTTTCCGTGCCGGGATACTCTCTATCGACGCCGGGCAGATGGAAGCGGCGCGCGCTCTCGGCATGACCTACGCGCAGGCCATGCGGCGCATAATTCTGCCGCAAACTTTTCGCCGCGTCGTCCCGCCCCTCACCAACGAGGGCATCGCTCTCTTAAAAGACTCGTCGCTGGTTTCAGTTATAGGTCTGACGGAGCTTGCGCGCACGGGACAGGAGCTGGCGAGCCGCTACGCCGCACCCCTCACCATCTGGCCCATCGTCGCCGTCTTCTACCTGCTCCTGACATTCCCGCTCACACGCGTAGCCGAATACCTCGAAAGACGCTGGCGACCCATCACGCGCGCTTGAAGTTGAGTTGAAAGAGTTGATAGGGACGGGCAGGATTCAAAAAGGCAATTAAAAAGAGGCGGCTTATTTTCTGACGCAAAAAATTATAGCCGCCTGCGGGCCTCCCAAAACCCGCAGGCGGTTTGTCCCCGCCCGTGCCATCTTTCAAGCACTGCTGTGAGGACAATAACAGCCCCCCTCTTCGTGAGGAACACCTCCCCCAGCCATTTACCATGGACGCGCTCTCGCCGGGTTATCTTGCCCCCCGCTCGCGACGTAGACCAGAAAACGTCGCGCCCTCGCAGGATAATTCGGTTAAAGCTGCGTGTCTGTACATGGCTTGACTCTCAGGAGATGTCAAAAGGTAGAGCAATATCAGAAGCCCCTCTCGCAACTGACAAAGCCGGAGCTGTTAAAGCAGTGAGGTTGCCTTTTCAAAAGAGATGCATTCCACAGGGTGAGCTGTCGTGACACCAACTTCTCTCTGTACTGTTGAATGACCCCTGAACCAAAGGAGATTGCGAGGTCTCATGAACGAACGCCACGTAGAGTAAAGTGATTCTGTCGGTGCGTCAATAACAATTTATTGGCGAAAATGCGGATTTATTGGCCGATTTGAGGATTCCATGGCGGATATGAGGATTAAAATCACTCGCGCTCTTTTTCCGTAGCCAAGCGCCCATAGCGCGCTCTGTATTGAGCCGGTGTCATGCCGAAGCTTTGCTTGAAATCCCGCACGAAATGGCTTTCATCCGTGATACCGATCCTGTTCATAATCTCCTTGCCGCTCAGGAAAGTGTTCTCCAAAAGTCGCTTGGCCTCTTCGAGTCTGAGCATTTTCTGATACTGCATGATGGACATCCCGGTCTCTGCCTTGAAGAGGTAACGCAGGTGGGCCGGCGAGAGATTGACGGCGCGTGCGGCTGTGCCCGGCGTGAGCCGGCGGCTCAAATCCTCCCCGATCAGGCGTAAGACCTTTTGCACTCTTTGATCCATACTCGCTGGCCGAGATGATGATGATCGTTATATCGCGCCTGCCGCGCCGGAACGTGTGCGCGACGAAATCAGGCACAAAGCTGATGCTATTTGGGAGCGCCGGTTGGGAGGTATGGGCCATAAAGGGAAAGTCGCGCGCCGAGCCCGTTCCATTGCAGGAATCGGGCCACGGCGACCTCAAGGCGTTTTATTGGGCCTATTGGCGTGAAGAGAAAATCCGCGAGAGATTATTTGACACGCGAGGTCTGGTCAAGAGCGCTGTAACTTGGTGAAGATACTCCGCTTCCTGCGTTGCGCCGGTTTTTTTGCAGAGAGCAAATCTTTATGCCGTCCCTTGAGCATGGAACTAAGCCGCTGGTGAGTGATGCCCAGCAGACGGGCCGCGCGCGTCACGCTGCCGCTGGCATTTTCGAGCGCCAGCCTGATCAGGCTGGCCTCGTAGCGCATCACCTCTTCTTCGAGCGAGCATCCTGACCAGGCGTCGTCCAGAGCGGCTTTATTAGTCAATCTGGCCGCGAGAATCTCGACAGACTGCCTTGTAATCTCCGCGCCGTCGGGGGCTGTCAGCAACGTGCGCTCGATGAGAGAGCGCAGCTCGCGCACGTTGCCACCGAGCGGTAGTTGGCGCATGGCCTCCACGCCTTCGGGCGTAAACCTGACGCGACGGCTGTGGCGCTCGGCCAGTTCCTGTATGAAATGGGCGGCGAGCGGCGGAATGTCATCGGGGCGCTCGCGCAGCGGCGGGATTTCCAGATGAAAAGTATTGAGCCTGTAGAGCAGGTCTTCACGAAACTCCTTGGCAGCGACCTGTTCCTGTAGGTCTCGGTTGGTGGCGGCGATGATACGCACGTCCACACTTTCGGGCTTGTCCGCACCAATGGCGTGAACTTCGCCGCGCTCGATCAGGCGCAAAAGCTTGCCCTGATTCGCCGTGCTCAGCTCTGCGACCTCGTTGAGAAAGAGCGTCCCGCCCACGGCCTGCCTGACCGCACCGGCGTGATCCTGCCGGGCATCCGTGAAGCTCCCCTTTCTGTGCCCGAACAGCAGCGATTCGACGAGCGTTTCCGACAGAGCCCCGCAGTTGATCGCCACGAACTTGCCTGAGCGCCCGCTCCACTCATGTATGAGGCGCGCGAGCAATTCTTTACCCGTCCCTGTCTCGCCCGTAATCAACACGCTGCCGCTCGTCGCAGCCACCCTGTGAGCCCGGCGCAAGACCTCTCCCGTCCGCTCGTCGGCATAAATAAAGTTCGGCGCTGCGACTTCGTTGACCTTTGCGCGCCCTGCCTCCAACACGCGGCGGGCACAGGCACGAAGGCGCGCGAGCGTCTCCTGCTGCTCAGACCCGGCGAGCAGCCTATCGGCCTGAGCATAAATTCCGCGCATCTCCTCCAAAGTGAGCCGCTCGCCAAGCTCCTCTATCATTGTGATCGCAGCCGCCGCGGCGCTCTCCACATCCCCTACACGCTCGGCCACGTCCGACGCACGCTCCAAGGTCAAACGCGCCTCTTCATAACGGCCCAGACGGGCCAGCGCCGTCCCATGCGTCGTCAGCGCCTCGGCCAGAAGCGACTGCTCATCGCCCCGCTCAAAGGTGCGTACAGCCGAGCGCACGACCTTCTCCGCCTCCGTATTGCGACCCTGCGCGATAAAGACACGAGCGCGCGTGTCGTCCACCTGCGCCGTGCTGCCGCTGTCTTTGAGGCTGGCAAAAAGCAGGCGGGCACGATTCAGGTGTTCGTGCGCCTCTTTCATTCTTCCTATCGTGAGCAGCAGAAAGCCTAAGTTGTTCTCGACGCGCGCACGGTAGCGCGTATGCCCTGCCTCCTCGAAATGGTAACTGGCGGCGGCGTACTCAACCAGTGCGCGGTCTATATAGTCTGCACGGCGCTCGACTGCCCCCAGCTTTCTCAGCACAAGCGCGAACTGATTATGGAACCTGCCTTTAGCAGCCGGGGCTTGAATCTCGTCAAACAGGGGTGAGGCTTCGGTCAAAATATGCAGGGCGTCGTTAAATCTGGTGGCCGAGACTTCAATTGCGACGCTGTTGAGCAGCGCCCTCGCTTTCTGCTCTTTATACTGGTCGGAGACAAGGCTTAGCACCTGCCGCAGCCTTATGCGCGCCTCATCCAGAGCCCCTTCGCGCCAGTAGCAAATCCCCAGATCGATGTAGGCTTCGGCGAGCCTTTCGATATCCCCCAGCGTTTCAAAGATATTAGCGCTGGCGCTGATCAAATCCTTGGCTATTTCCTGTGCGCCGCCAATCTGGCGTGCGCTCCCGATCCAGCCAGACAGAGAGCCTGCGCGCAAAAGCACTATCGCCGCCGTGCATTGATCCAGCCCGTCCAGTCTCGGATACTCGCCAATCCGCTGCCACAATTCGCCCATCGCGCCCCTCGCAGCCTCATAATTGCCTGATTCCTCAAGCTCCCTGGCAAGCTGGCAACGCAAAAGCGCCTGTTCATTGTGGCTGAGCGCCGTATCATCTATCTGGCGCAAAAGTTGACTGGCTAAGCTCATGTGAGGGCGTCCTTTCCATGTAACTGCAAAATTATTTGCGAAGCCGTGTTTTGGCTTGATACAGTGTTATTGTATGGCTGTCCGGGCTTTATTCGGTCATCAAATTCGAGCAATAAATCCTTAACACTAAGTAGATTCATAGGAGAAAACAAGTGAATAGCTTCCAACAACTCTGCGCCGCCGTCGTCCTGACCCTGTCATTCATTGTCCCCGTTTTTGCGGGCGAGATGCAGACACCGGGCACACCCACTTCGGACGATTCGCAAACCTCAAGCTCAATAGCCGGCCCGGTGATGGACTTTGCCTTCGGCTACTGGCTGAACGTGGCGTCACTGCTCTAGTTAGATCACTCAGTTTGAATAATAGCAAGCTGCTCTTGATTCCGCTATGGGTGGCCTGGGGTCTCAGTGTGTGCAAAGTTGTCGCCTGGGAGAGCGCCGCTATGGGCGTTGAGGAGACGTTCATAGCGCGTGCAGATTAACCGTTTTGGATTGAGAAAAGCAACCAAAATCATCATAGAATATGGATTAAATGCGGCAGATAGAAATTTTGCGCGCTCACTTACCCCTTGTCAGTAATTGGTATCCGCTATAATCTGGCGCGAGCGGAGGGCTAAGGCTTATGAGTGTCAATGCGCTGCCCGTGATTGTCGGGGCACTGTGCGTGATGGCTATCGCGTACCGGTACTATTCTGCTTTCATTGCGGCGCGCGTGCTGGCGCTCGATGACTCCAGGCCAGTGCCGTCGCAGACCATGTACGACGGGCACAATTATTACCCGACGAACAAGTGGGTGCTGTTCGGGCATCACTTCGCTGCGATTTCGGGGGCGGGGCCGCTGGTCGGGCCTGTGCTGGCGGCGCAGTTCGGATTTTTGCCCGGCCTGTTGTGGCTGGTCATAGGGGTCTGCCTGGGCGGGGCCGTGCATGATTTTATGATTCTGGCGGCGAGTGTACGCCGGCGCGGGAAATCGCTGGCCGAGATCGCGCGCACGGAGATCAGCCCGCTCTCCGGTCTTGTCGCAGGCGTTGCCATTCTCTTTATCGTGGTGATCGCGCTGGCGGGATTGGGGCTCGTCGTGGTCAACGCACTGGCGGAGTCTCCCTGGGGGACATTCACGGTCGGGTTTACTATTCCGCTCGCTCTTTTGATGGGGCTCTACATGTACCGCCTACGCCCGGGAAGGATTGCGGAGGCGAGCGCCATAGGCGTCCTCGGCCTGCTTTTCGCCGTGTGGCTGGGCGGGCGCATAGCCGACTCCTCGTGGGCTGAAAGCTTCACCTTCTCGCGCACGACCATCATACTGCTGATGGCCGGATACGGTTTCATAGCATCGGTGCTGCCGGTCTGGATGCTGCTCTGCCCGCGCGATTATCTTTCGTCTTATCTGAAGATAGGCACGATTGCTTTCCTGATTATCGGCGTCATTCTCGTTCATCCGACACTGAACATGCCCGCATTCACGCCTTTTGTCGCGGGCGGCGGGCCTGTGATTCCGGGCAAGGTCTACCCGTTCGTCTTTATCACGATTGCCTGCGGGGCGATCAGCGGCTTTCACGCTCTGATCTCTTCGGGAACGACGCCGAAGATGATTAAGAAGGAGACGGATGCGCGGATGATAGGCTACGGCGGGATGCTGATGGAGGGCGTGGTCGGCGTCGTCGCGCTGATTGCGGCCACGTCGCTTTTCCCCGGCGACTATTTCGCCATTAACACGATGCAGAAGACCGAAGCTCAAAAGGCCGCCTACGCGCAGATGGTGGATGCTCACACGGCTGAAGGCTTCAACCTGCAACCGCAGGAGATCGACCGTCTGGAAGCGGAGTCGGGCGAGAAGAACCTGCGCGGGCGCACGGGCGGAGCGGTGACACTGGCGCTCGGCATCGCAAAGATTTTCGACAACATACCGGGCCTCTCCGGCCTCATGAAATACTGGTATCACTTCGCCATCATGTTCGAGGCGCTCTTTATACTGACGACCATCGATACGGGCACGCGCGTCGCGCGCTTTCTCGTCGGCGAGTTCGGCGGGCGTTTATATAAAAAGGTCGAGGAGCCGGACTGGCTGCCCGGCTCTATCCTGACGACCGCGCTGGTGGTCGCGGGCTGGGCAGCTTTTATCTGGTCTGGCTCAATCGCTACGATCTGGCCCATGTTCGGTATAGCGAATCAGCTTCTGGCCTCGGTCGCGTTGTGCGTTGCGACGACCATCCTCTTCAACATGGGGAAGGCGCGTTACAGCTGGGTGACGATTGTGCCGCTCTCCTTCGTCGCCATCACGACGCTCGTTGCCGGCTGGCAATCCATCACGGATAACTTCTGGCCGCTCTCGCAAAAACCCGAGACATCCACGCAGGGTTACATCAACGTCGCGCTGACGGCCATACTGATGACGGCTGCGGTCGTAGTGCTGATTGATTCCATACGCTGCTGGACGGGAGGCCGAAAGCGACCAGCGCCCACCACGGACGCGACCCTTGCCGAAGCGTAAACGAAAGGATGAAGGCGGAAGGATGAAGGATGAAAGAAATGCTGGCGGTTAATGCTTTAATGTCTTGAAAGCTTTTACTTCATCCTTCCGCCTTCATCCTTCATCCTTGCTCTTCGGTGGACAGTCGGGGTGTAAATCGGCAATAATGGCCGCATTTTAGCGCGACTTGCTGAGGGCGGTAGAGAGAGAGACACGGGACGCGCTTCCTGTGCGTGATGGTCTGTCTCGATTGCTCTCTCTGCGAGGCCGGTCGGCTTTGGGCAGTTTTATCTCGCCATTTATCGAAGAAGAACAGAAAGGAATCGTCTCATCGTGGAACTACCACTGATTTTTATCATCAGTATTATCTCGCTCGGCTTAACAGCCTTCTTGTTGGCCGCGACGCGCGCTGCTGGCGGGCAGAAGATTCGTAAGCTGTCACCATTTGCTTTGAGGGCTCGCGGCCCTGTGCTGGCCGTGGCGGCCAGCCTCATGGCCGTGCTTATCTTCTCGTCGGCGGCCATGGCCCAACAGGGGGCTGTCCCGCCGGAGGCTCGCGGCACAGGCCCATCCAATCAGGCCGTCGCTCACGAACCGGGCGGAGAGGCCAATCTGGTTCTGCCAGACCTTTCGCGCGTCCAGTTCTTAGGCATCAACGGTCACACGCTGTTGCTGTTGGGCCTGCTGGTCTGCGTGCTGGGTTTGCTGTTCGGGCTCGTGATCTTCATGCAGCTGAAGAACCTCCCCGTTCATCGCAGCATGCTGGAGATTTCCGAGCTGATCTATGAGACCTGTAAAACCTATCTCATCACGCAGGGCAAATTCATACTCATCCTCTGGGTCTTCATCGGAGCGGTCGTCACGCTCTACTTCGGGTGGCTGGCTTCCACGGTTGACCCCGTGACGCGCGCCGTGACGCACGGCTTCCCTGCGTTGAAGGTGCTGGTCATTCTTCTTTTCAGTCTGGTCGGCATCGCCGGAAGCTATGGCGTCGCGTGGTTCGGCATACGCGTTAACACTTTCGCCAACTCGCGCACGGCCTTTGCGAGTCTCGGCGGCAGGCCCTACCCGATCTACGCGATTCCGCTCCGCGCGGGCATGAGCATAGGCATGATGCTCATCTCCGTCGAGCTTTTGATCATGCTCTGTATCCTGCTCTTTATTCCGCGCGACTACGCCGGCCCATGCTTTATAGGCTTCGCCATCGGCGAAAGTTTGGGCGCGGCGGCGCTTCGTATCGCCGGCGGTATCTTTACAAAGATCGCTGACATCGGAAGCGACCTGATGAAGATCGTCTTCAAGATCAAGGAAGACGACGCGCGCAATCCGGGCGTGATTGCAGACTGTACGGGCGACAACGCGGGCGATTCTGTCGGCCCATCGGCGGACGGCTTCGAGACCTACGGCGTGACGGGTGTGGCGCTCATCACCTTTATCCTGCTCGGCGTGCGTAATCCGACGGTGCAGGTGCAGCTGCTCGTCTGGATTTTCGTGATGCGTATCATGATGATCATCGCGAGCGCTCTCTCTTACTTCGTCAACGAGGCGATGGCGAAGGCTCGCTACGCCAGCGCCGCGACGATGAACTTCGAGAAGCCGCTCACTTCGCTCGTGTGGATCACCTCCGTGGTGTCGGTCGTGCTGACCTACGTGGTCTCTTACTTCATCGTGCCTGTGCTGGGGACGGACACGACCCTGTGGTGGAAGCTGGCGACGATCATCTCCTGCGGAACGCTCGCCGGCGCGATCATTCCGGAGCTGGTCAAGGTCTTCACTTCGACCGAATCGCGTCACGTCAAGGAAGTGGTCACGTCTTCACAGGAGGGCGGCGCGTCGCTCAACATTCTGTCCGGGCTTGTGGCCGGTAACTTCTCGGCCTACTGGCTCGGCATGAGCATCGTGGCGCTGATGTCCATCGCTTACCTATTCAGCACGCAGGGTCTGGACGCGTTGATGCTCGCGCCCGCCGTCTTCGCCTTCGGGCTCGTCGCCTTCGGCTTCCTCGGCATGGGGCCGGTGACGATTGCCGTCGACTCCTACGGGCCTGTGACGGACAACGCGCAGTCGGTTTACGAGCTATCGCTCATCGAGCAAGTGCCGAACATCGAGGCGGAGATCAAGAAGGACTTTAACGTGGATGCCAATTTCGAGCGGGCCAAGCACCTGCTGGAGGAGAACGACGGCGCGGGCAATACCTTCAAGGCGACGGCCAAGCCGGTGCTTATCGGCACGGCTGTGGTCGGGGCGACGACGATGATTTTCTCGATCATCATGGCGCTCACGCAGGGACTCACACAGAACACGCAGAGCCTGTCGCTCCTGCACGCGCCCTTCGTGCTGGGCATCATCACGGGCGGCGCGATCATCTACTGGTTCACGGGCGCATCGACGCAGGCCGTGACCACCGGCGCTTACCGCGCGGTCGAGTTCATCAAGGCCAACATACGTCTCGAAGGTGTGGAGAAGGCGTCGGTCGAGGACAGCAAGAAGGTGGTGCAGATTTGCACGGAGTACGCACAGAAGGGTATGTTCAATATCTTCCTGACAGTATTCTTCTCGGCGCTGGCCTTTGCCTTCGTCGAGCCGTTCTTCTTCATCGGCTACCTGATCTCGATTGCGATCTTCGGGCTCTATCAGGCGATCTTCATGGCGAACGCGGGCGGCGCGTGGGACAACGCGAAGAAGGTCGTAGAGGTCGAGCTGAAGCAGAAGGGCACGGCGCTGCATGATGCCACGGTGGTCGGCGATACGGTCGGCGATCCCTTCAAGGACACGTCGTCGGTGGCGCTCAATCCCGTCATCAAGTTCACGACGCTCTTCGGTCTGCTGGCCGTCGAGCTGGCCGTGAGCCTGACGGCACGCTACGACGGCGACACGACGCTGACGCATATCTTAGCCGCCGTCTTCTTCATCATCTCGATGGTCTTCGTCTACCGCTCGTTCTACGGCATGCGTATCGGGACAGAGGTGGCTCAGGCGGAGAGAAACGAAGCCAGAGCGGGACAGGTGGACTTGCCCTAGGAAATAAGGTCAGTACCGCCTGCGGTAGCGGGCGGGTTCTTGGATCACTACGACCCGCCCGCTACCGCAGGCGGTACTGACCTACTATTGATTTGGAGGAATTTCGGTGAATACTTCCTATGCTAAAGCCGAGACGCTGACGAGCGCGGTGATCTATCCGCTGGATGTGACGCGACAGGTGATGCTGGTCGTCGGGTTCAGTCTGTTGACCGCTCTTTCGGCGCAGCTCGTCATACCTCTTCCGTGGACGCCTGTGCCCATCACGGGTCAGACCTTCGTAGTGCTGCTGGCGGGCGCGCTGCTGGGCTCGCGAATGGGCGCGATGGCGATGATCGCTTACCTGATCGAAGGCGCGAGCGGGCTTCCCTTTTTCCACGCGGGCAGCGGCGGGCTGCCGTACCTCTTAGCGAGCCCGACGACCGGCTACCTGCTCGCGTATCCGCTGGCGGCTTTCGCGACCGGACTGCTCGCGGAGAGAGGCTGGGACAGGCGCTTTCTCACGGCGGCGGCGGCGATGGCGATTGGCTCAATGTTGATACTGTTCGGCGGTTGGGCATGGATGTCGCTGTGGTTCAAGACGGGCACGGGCGCATTGCGCGCCGGCGTGCTGCCATTCCTCGGGGGCGATGCCGTCAAGATTGCGCTCGCGGCGGCTGCTCTGCCTGCTTGCTGGAAGATCGTGCGTCGCCGCGCATCGGAGCGGGACTGACAACATAGCTCTCAAATTCATCTAGCCCGAAGCCTCTGGTCTGTTCCATAAGATCAGGGGCTTCGGGCTTTAACCGAAGGGACGATCATGGACGTGATTAAAGTCCGCTCAAGAGAGCGCGAGCAGATGGTGGAGTTCACGGATGAAGTGCGAGCGCGGCTCAAGGCGTCTGGCGCAAGCGAAGGCGTCTGCGTGCTCTACGTGCAGCACACGACCGCCGGGCTGACCGTCAACGAGAACGCCGACCCGGACGTGCAGCGCGATATGCTTCTTTGCTTTCGTACGCTCATCCCTCAACACGGCATGGGCTTTCGTCATGGCGAAGAGAACTCGGACGCGCACATCAAGGCGAGCCTCGTCGGCTCAAGCGTGACCGTCCCGTTTCATAAAGGAGAGCTGATGCTCGGACGCTGGCAGGGTATCTTTCTGTGCGAGTTCGACGGCGGGCGCGAGCGGCAGGTGATTATGATGCTGCGCTGAGGCGGCCTCCGCGCACGGCGCGCGTGCTTCTCAATGAAGCTGCTGCAAGTAGATTGTGTCGTAGGCGCTGATCTGCGTATAGCCGGCCTTCCTGTAGAAAGCCTGTGCCTCTTTCTGCTCCTCGTTGACGACGAGGCAGACGGCCTCCGTGCGCGCCAGCAGAATGCGGGAGAGCTGCGTCATGCAGCGCAGGCCGTAGCCTTTGCGCCGCTCGCGCGGGTGAACGTAGATGCCTTCGAGGTAGACGGCTTCGGGCGTGTCCGACACTATGTCCGCCTTGAAGATCAGCTCGCCGCTTTCAACCCACACCCAGATGCGTCCCTGCTCTATGCGTCGGGCCGTGCGCTGGCGAAAGCCCAGCGCATCGCGCCTGAGCGGATCGACGCCGCACTCTTCCATGGCGAGCCCCGCATTGGTCGTCATCACCAGCGACAGATCAGCAAGCGTCGCCTGTCTGAGACCCGTCACGGGTTTACGCGACGGCACAGGCCCGCGATGCTCAAAGAGCGCTTCACGACAGATCAGACGCGGCTCAACATTATCCGTCCTCGCATAGCTCGTCCAGAAGCCTTCCACGTCCACGTGCTCGCCGCGAATCAGGTGCGAGAGCGAGCAGCTTTGCGCCAGACGCGCGAACGCTGCTCTTGCGGCCACGCTTCTGGCTTCGACGAGCGTGGCATGACCGATCAGGGCGACGCCTTCCAAACGCCCCTGATGATTGCGGCAAGCGTAGAAGACCCCGCGATTCAGGGGACTGACGACGCCGTTGTCGCGTATGAGCCCAGCCATGAAGACTGTGTGGAGAGGACGAGCGGCGAGAAAAGAGAGAATCTCTTTGCAGTCGTCAGCGGCCAGCCCGCTTATAGTTAAAGATTGCTCACCGTCGCCAGTGGCCGCTGCCCCGTGCCCCGTGCTCATGACTAACGCCTGCGATGATTGCATCTGTCTTCCGTAAACCTTGCTGAAACTGATTTGAATGTCCGATCAAGGATGCGATTAGGGGAGAGCCTTCGGGCCTGTTTAGTAGTCCAGATAATCCATGCCGGTGTCCGTTTCAAGACCCATGAGGGGCGTCTCGTCTCCGCTGATGCGCGCCGATTGGGCCTGCACAAGTGCGTCGCCGCGCAACACGCCATCCGAGAGCACGACGCCGTCCGAAATCACCACGCCGTCCGAGAGCACGACTCCGTCGGATAGCACTACGCCATCGCCTATCAACTGGCTTACGCGAAGCAAGCCCTGTCCGTCCGAAAGCACGACTCCGTTGCTCTTCAGTATCTCGTTGCCGACGAGAACGCCGTCTGACATCATCGTTCTGTCCGAGACCACCACGCCATCCGAGATGACGACACCATCCGAGAGGACGACGCCGTCGGAGATGACCACGCCGTCCGATATCACGACGCCATCGGACAGCACCACGCCAAGGCCGTAGACCTTCTGGTATCTGGTGATGAGAGCAGCGCCATACAGGTAGGTCGGGCCGGCGATGATGCCCTGTGCCCATGTGAAGGTCTGCCCGGCCAGAGTGGTCTGCGGGGCGGGAGCGGTCGAAGTCGTGAGCAGCGTTGCGCCGAGAGGCGTCGAGGCCGCAAGGTCGCTGCGTACCAGCCGGGCCAGTCGCATCGCGCCTTCGATATTGAGTTGGCCCGCGCCCTGCTCGAACATATTACAGTTGGCGAGGGGCTGCGCCGTGTACATGAGGATCATCTTGACGAGGTTCGGAGAGAGACTGGGGTTGGCTTGCAACAGCAGAGCGGCGGTTCCGGCGGCGACGGGCGCGGCCATCGAAGTGCCGTTCATGAACATCATCTTGCGGTCGTCAACCGGGCTCACGCCCGCGTCAAGCTGCGGATTCTGTGTCACGAGCAGATTCCCGCGCGCCTCTGCATAGACCAGCTTATTGCCGGGAGCGACTATGTCTGGCTTGACCAGATTGTCGTGGTGCTTCGTGCCGTAAGCGTCAGTCCAGAAGCTGCGGGTCGGGCCGCGCGAGCTAAAGGTGGTGACGGTGTCATCCGTGCGCTCGTCTGTTCCGAATGTATTGGTCGCGCCGACGGTGATCGCAGAGGGCTCGTTGCCCGGCGATTTGATCTGCCCGTAGACCTTCTGCCCGGAACTGTTCTTGCCATTATTGCCGGCGGAGGCGACGACGATCAGCCCCGCATCAACCAGCCGCCTGACGGCGCGGCACAGCGGGTCATTCCTGTAAGAGTCCACGGCGGGCATGCCGAGGCTCATGTTGACGACGCGTATGTTATAGGCCGCGCGATTCGCCATCACCCAGTCGAGCGCGCTTAGCACGTGGGCGACCGTTCCAGCCCCCTGAGAGTTGAGGACGCGCAGATTGATGAGCTGCGCGTTGGGAGCGATGCCGACATATTCAGCATTAGAGATACGGCCATTGCCGGCAGCTATCGAAGCCACGTGCGTGCCGTGCCCGTAGGGGTCGTCCGTGCGGTTCTCTCCCGTGAAGTCGCGGCTGGCGACGACTCTCAGGCCGTTGCTCTTATCGAGGAAAGATTTGTGAGAGGTGTCGATGCCGGAATCGAGGATGGCGATGCCGATGCCCGTGCCGTCCAGTTCGGGTGCGGTCTTGCCGGCAACTTTGCGGACGGCATCAGCGCCGGTCGTGGTCGAGATGTGGCCGAACGACTCGACAGCATTATTGAGGGAGAGGTGTTCGACTTCGGCGAAGGAGATAAGCTCTGCGACGACGCTGGCCGGAAGCTCAATCGCGTAGGAGTTGAAGCTCGTGAAATGAGCGCGAAGGCGAACGCCGTTGCGGTTCAGCAATGCGTTGAGACGACCGCTCGGCTTATTGTTCAATTGAAGAATACAATCCAGACGAGCAGGGAGCGCGCCGCGCGTTCGTTCATTCAGCTCGGACGACAGCTTGCCGAAGCGCCCGCTCGCGCTTTGGCTCGACTGCGCGTAGCCCATGTCTTCGCTGAGCGTAACGCCCAGACAAAGTATGGCTCCTAAGATAAGAGAGGTGAGACAGGCTGTAGCGGGGGAACGTCTCATGGATTCGACTCTGACTCCTTTAAACTCAACTCTCGGGGATATCTTGCGAGCGCGCGCGGCAGGCGTGATACGACGCGCCACGCGTTTCCATGGCAACGCCCATGCCGTACCCCTTGGTGATGCCAAGTCGTTGAGTTTCTAGGGTTTGAGATATCGGCTAATGTCACCGTGGAAGTGTTAATTTGACCGAATCGGTCAGCCTGAAAGCTCATCGGTCAATCTGGGTGACTGACAGAGGTCGGTCTAGAGCGCTGGCGCTACGGGCGCTGGTCTTCCTCAAAACCCTCGGCAAGGTGCACCCCGTAGGCTTAACGAAAACTCTCTGTAGCATGGGAAGCGCCGCAGGGGTTATGCTTGGGGCTCGCTTTTCGAGGAAGCGGAAATTATGGAGAGTGAAAAGCAGTCGGCGAAGAGAGATGGGCCAGCGCCTCGCTCGCGCGTCGTCTATGACAGGCTCGCTCCGGGCTATGACGCCTTCATGCGTCCGCTGGAGCGATGGTTCTACTCGCGCCTGCGCGCGAAGACGTTCGCGGCGCTGCCGGAAGGCAGCCGCATTCTTGAGGTCGGCGCAGGCACAGGGCTCAACTTTCCTTATTACCCGCGCGCCGCAAAGCGCTCGGTGGCGAGCGAGCTGAGCCGTGAGATGATTCGGATAGCCGGCGGCAAGCAGAGGCCCGCGGGCCTGCATCTGGTGCAGAACAGCGCGGAGATGCTCCCCTTCACGGACGCTTCGTTTGATGCGGCGGTGGCAACGCTGGTCTTCTGCTCGGTCAAGTCGCAACAGCAGGCTTTCGCGGAGCTGCGCCGCGTCGTCCGCCCGGGCGGAACGGTCGTCCTGCTTGAGCATGTGCGCCCCGGCGGCTTGCTCGGCCTACTGTTCGACGCTTTGAGCGTCCTGACCGTGGCCCTCTTCGACGATCACTTCAATCGCCGGACGCTTGCTGAAGCGAGACGCGCAGGTCTACGTACAGTCCGCGTCGAGCAATGGTGCTTCGGCGTCATGCAACTGATCGAGTGCCGCGTTTGACTGTGAAGCATACTTTTTATTGTTGAGAGCTAACTTTTATGTCTACCGCAAGATCAAAGGCGCGCGTTCACATAGGCTGTCAGGGATGGAACTACGAGGACTGGGTGACAGGCCCGGCGGGTAGCGAGGCGGTCTTTTACCCGCGCGGCACGCGCGCCGCGGAGATGCTCGCCTCCTACGCTCAAATCTTTGAGACGGTCGAAGTGGACTCGACCTTTTACGCCGTTCCGTCCATACAGACCGTCGACGGCTGGAACAGGCGCACGCCCCGAAAATTCTCATTCTCTTTAAAGCTGCCGCAGGAGATTACGCATCAATACGCTTTGCGGCGCGGAAGCGCAGAGACTCTGGCGGAGTTCTGCGACCGTGTGCAGCTTCTGGACGAGAAGCTGGCGGTGATTCTGATTCAGATGCCGCCGCAGTTCGACGCGACGCCGGATAACGAGCGCGCGTTGAGGGAGTTCCTGCCGCAGTTGCCCGGAGACTTGCGCTTCAGCATAGAGTTTCGCAGCCGCGACTGGATAGGGCCACGCGTGTTAGAGCTTCTGAGTAAGTATAACGTCTCGGTCGCGCTCGTCGAAGGCCAGTGGATTCCGCGCGATACGATGTGGCAGTTGGCCCAACAGCCGACGGCCACCTTCGCCTACATACGCTGGATGGGCGAGCGCGACCTCACACGCTTCGACATCGTCCAGCGCCCGCAGAACGCGAACCTTCACGGATGGCAGGAGTTGATTGAAACCCTTCGTGAGCGCGTCGCCGATGTCTACGCCTATTTCAGCAACTACTACGAAGGGCACGCGCCCGCGAGCGCCAACAAGCTCAAGCGCATGCTCGGCCAGACCATCATCGACCCGACCGACATGGAAGACCAGCCCTCGCTTTTTTAAGATACAAATGCGCGGAGAGATCAGGACTTCCCGTCGTCTTCGCCGAGCCGGTTCATGACTTCGACGAACTTTTCGATGTCGGCGCGCGTCTTGTCGAGCGCGCGGCGGCTTTCCAGATAAGCCGTCCAGTTGGGAGTCATCGTCAGGGCTTTCGTCGTGTCCTCGTCCAGAACCTGTGCCATTAAAGCGATGAGGTCGCTGATGACGCGCGTGTGATCGAGAAGCGATTGAATAATGGAGTAGGCCAGACGCGCCTGCGTGAAGTCCAGATCGCGCGCGCCGGAGGATTCGGGGGGCGTCTCATCGCTCATGCGCCCGCCTCCGCGTTCTCGTCCCGGTCGAACCAGCTTCCGCGCACGAGGGGAAGCTCTGCAACCGTGGCCGCGCGCTCGGCATCATTCGTGATGACGCGCGCCGTTGTGCCCGGCGCAAGGTAGTCGTACTTGATGTAGGCGAGCGCGATCGTTTTTGAGAGGCGCGGCGAAAAGGTCGCGGAGGTGACGCGTCCTATCTCCTTGCCGTCTGCGCTGATGACCTTCGCCCCGCGCTCGACCTCTCCTTCGTCGGTGAAGGTGAGGCCCGCCAGTTTCTTGGCGACGTGGCCGCGCCAGTGTATGCGCGCGATAATCTCCTGACCGATATAGCAGCCCTTCGTATAGCTGACGGCGTCATCGAGCCCCGCTTCCGTGACCACGTTCGTCTCATCCATATCGAGGCCATAGCGCGGCACGCCCGCTTCGATACGCAGAATCTCCAGCGCGTCCATCCCCGTGGGACGCGCCCCCGCCTCCCGCAGCGCGTCCCAAACGGGCGCGGCATGCGCGGCATCCACGAATATATCAAAGCCGTCTTCGGCTGTGTGCGTAGCGCGCATCACGCTCAAGGTAGCGCCGTTTCTCGTAGTCTCGATAACACGCCCGTGCCCCACGCTTGCCGCCTCCTGCCCGAGCGCGCGCCTGACCACATCTTCGGCGCGCGCGCCCTGTACGGATAGCTGCGCCGTCTCGTCGCTCCGGTCTGTGACGTGAAAATCTCCCGCGAGCGTAAAGCGTTCGAGCGTCTTGTAGAGTGTCGTGCGCGAGACCGATTCCGTATTGAAGAGAAAAGCGCCGCCGCGATTGATGATGCGAGTGACGCTGATGAGCCGCCCCTGCGCGTTAGGGAAAGCGGCGGGCATCCAAGCCCCGTTCAAGAGGGTCTTCATGTCGTTGGTGACGAGGCCGTTGAGGAACTGCACGGCCTCCGCGCCGCTCACCTCGATCAGCGCATTGGATGAGAGATCAATCAAGCCTGCGCTCTCGCCGTCACGCACGGCCACGTACTCGGCCAGAGTGTCGCCGTAGGATGACGGCAGCATCCGCCCGTCACGCTCCCTGAAGACAGCACCCGCTCGTCTGTGCGCGTCATCGAGCGGAGATTTGTGAATCGTTGCCTGTTCGGTTGCTTCGCTCATCCTGTGCTTTCTTTTAAGAGCAGGGCCGGGGGTCGGTTAAGAGCCTTTAAGAGTTTTTTACTGGCCCCTGTCCCCTGACACCCGGCCCCCGCTTTTCGTTCAGACCGGCGCGACTCAGGGCGCTCGCCAGTACGGTGTAATCCTTCAACTGCGCCTCCTCGCGACGATGCGAGGCGAGCACCTGCGGGCTGGGGTGATAGAGCGGCACGAGTAGACGCCCGCCCCAGTTGAAGATTTTGCCGGCAGCTTCTCTGAGAGTCAGTTCATGATACTCAATGCTTTTAAGGGCAGCAAGCGAGACCGCGCCGAGCGTGACGACGATTGGCGGATCGACAATCTCAAGCTGGCGGCGCAGGAAAGGGGCACAATTGGCGACTTCCCTGCCGGTCGGTCTGCGGTTCGCGCCCGTCGGTGTGCGCGGGTTGCAGAGCGCCGCGTTGGTGATAAAGAGGTGCTCGCGCCGGAGCCCTATGGAATCCAGATAGCGCTGGAAGTTGCGGCCCGACGCGTCGCCCGTGAAGGGCACGCGCGTGCGGTCGCCGCCCTGCCTTCCGGGCGCTTCGCCTATGAACATCACACGCGCAGCGAGCGCGCCGTTGTGATCGCTCAGCACAGCCGTTCTCTCGCACATTGCCGGGCACAGGCGGCAGCGGGTGGCCTCGCCGACGAGCGCCGCAAACAACTCCCGCCTGCGACCGGCAGATAATTCAGCCGCCCTCGCTCGATCAGTGTTGAAGATGTTCATACGAAGAACTATATTAACAAAACATTTACCCCTTCGATCAATGACACGCGCCCCGCGCCCGTCAGTCATGGCCCGTCCGTGCGGCGAGGGAGCGACTTGCTAAAGGTGAAGAAGATATGGCGGAAAGGAAAAGAGCGCCCGCGCTCGCCGCAACGACGGAAGAGAATCCGAGCAAAGCGCAGCTTCAGCGGCGTATGGAGGACGCGCGCGAGTCCATCTCGCAGACCGTTGACGAGATCAAGGAGACGGTCACGGAGCAGTACGAGAGCGTCAAAGAGACCGTCACCGAAGTGCTCGACTGGAAAGAGCAGTTTCAGAAGAACCCTTTAGTCTGGGGCTTGGGCGCGGTCGCCGTCGGCATCGGCGTCGGCTACAGCCTCGCGCTCATGCGACAGGGCGATAATGCCCACTCGCGCCGTCGCCGCTCCTCTCAGGGAGATGATTTCGGCGATACGGTCTTCGACGGGCTGGCGACCCTGGGCCAGAGCTACCTGCTGCCTGCCGTGGCCGACAAGGTCAAGGAGCTGTTCGGCGTGGATATCACCGAAGAGTTGCTGGGCCGCAAGCGTACACCGCCCCCGCGCCAGACCGCATCACGCAAGCGCAGCACAAAGAAGACCGGCGCAAAGAAAAGCGCCGCCAAAAAACGGGCGACGAAGAAGGCGAAAGGATGAAGGCGGCAACGATGAAAAAATAGCTTCTCTTTCCTGAAAGCTTTTACTTCATCGTTGCCGCCTTCATCCTCGCCCTTACTTGACGACGGTGATTTCGCGCGTCGTCGAATTGTAGTCGCCGTTGGCGACCACCGCGCCCGTCTTGTCTACCAGTTCGAGCTTGACGCGATGCGGCCCAGCCGTCCAGCCCGTGAGCCAGATGGGCTCCCACTTGTCTATGAACTTCGCTTCGCCGCCGTCCACCGAATAACGCACGCGATAGTCGCCGCCCTCATTCTGCAATTTGGCGTTCGTCAGCCAGAAGTCGATCATGATCGGGTCTGAGTCCTCGCCTTTGTACTCGCCTTTCGGGCGGCTGTAGGTGAGGAGCGGCTTCTTCGTATCCACATCGCTCGCCGTGCCTGCCGCCACGTCCTTGCCTTCGCGCGGCGCTGTAGTCGCGGCGTTGCTGTTGGCAGCGTTGCTATTGCCGGCGGTATTGCTGTTCCTCGTCGCATTGCTGTTGTTGCTGTTGTTCGCCATCACCTGCCCGCCGCCCGTCGTCGTCGGCTTGGAGGCATCGCCGCCGCCTTTGACCGTAAAGGTCACCATCTGGAAAGCGCCTTCGTTCTTATAGCTTTCATGCCACGGGCGCGAAGGGAAGACGCGCAGCGTATGCTTGCCTTCGGAGACGTTGCGTAGCTCGAAGGGTTGGCCCAGCTCGTAGTAAGCCTCGTAGGGCTGGTTGTCGAGGATGACGTGGATGTGATTGCCCTTGCCCGTCGCCGGGTCTTTGTGCGGCTGGTAGCCTTTGAGGTCGCCGCTCAGAGCAAGCCTGACGTTGACGGTCGAGCCGGTGATGGTCGCCCCCTCGCGCGGCTCAACGAAGCGCAACGTGGGCTTGGCCTGATCCTGCTCGGCGCGCGCCGTCATCTGGTCTTTGATCTTCTGCGGGCGCTCAATGACAGAGAGATTCTGCGTGGCGGGCGTCGCCGTCGGTGGCGACACGTTGGTCGTCGCCGTCGTGTTCTGGTTCGTGTTGTCGGCGGTCGTGCAGCCCGCCATCAAGAGTGCGGTCAGCGCGAGGGTAGTTAAAGACAGGAGTATGCGCTTCATAGATTTCATCTCTCCTCCGGGACTGAATAAGACTTTTGCGAGAAGCATAGCACAGATGGAAAGCGTCGGAGCCGGCAGAGAAGCGCTCGCGGGCTTTCTGCCGGCTTCCGTCCTGGCCGGAACAGGAAGACCTCAACCTTTAGGCCGACGTGGGGCGCGCCGCGTCCACCCTCAAGCGCCCTTCGACCGCCGCCCAGTCAATGTTGGAGAAGAACGCCTCTATGTACTTCGGGCGGTCAGCCGGCTTGTAGTCGAGTATGAAGGCGTGCTCCCACACGTCCATCACGAGCACGGGCGTGAAGCCGGAGACGTTGCCCGTCTCGTGCAGCGTAATCCAGTGATTGGAGAGGCGACCGTTCGCGGGGTTCTGGTAGCAGATGGCCCAGCCCACCCCGCGCATCTTTCCCACCCCGACGAAATCGGCCTTCCACGTGTCGTAGCTGCCGTAGCAGGCTTCAGCCGCTTTGAAGAAAGCGGAGTTGCGGTCGGGGTCGCCCGTCCCCTGCTTTTTCATATTCTCGAAGTAGTATTCGTGCAGCACCATGCCGTTGTACTCGAAGCCAAGGCGGCGAGTCAGTTCCGAGTAAGCCGGCATCTCGTCCTGATCGACCTTGCCGTCCGCCAGAAATTCGGAAATCTTCTCCGTCAGCTTGTTGGTCTCTTTAACGTAGCCCTCGTAGAGTTTGAAGTGCATCTCAAGCGTCTGATCCGAGATGCCTTTGAGCCCGCTCAGATCAAACTGCCTGGGCTGGTATGAAGTGTCGAAGCCCATTCGTCTTACCTCCTGAAGTTATCGGGCACGAGAGCGTCCAGCGTGTACGCCCGGCGCGCCACGGTTCATATGAAAACATGAAGTGGTTTTCACTTCACTATCGCACTCACGTATGGTGAATACATTGAGCGCATGAGGAGGAAATGTGCGTGCCCGAAGGAAACCGGCGCAGGCCCGGAAGACGCCGCTCGCCCGAGCGCTTCCTGTGCCCGCACCGGTTTCTCCCGGCACAAAAGCTTTCGACAAACACCGCGCAGGATGCTCTTTAGCAGACCCCGCGCTCTGCAAGCGCTCGCCGCCCCGGGTTTTACTTGCCCGCGAAGAAGGCGTAGTCGTGCGATTGCGCCATGAATAAAAGCATGGGCAGAGAGAGCCAGGCGTTGGTGCGCGAAGCCAGAAACGCCTGGCGGGCGAGCCCGGCGGCTTCGGGCGGAACAGGTGTGCCGTTCGCCACGTTATCACGCGTCCACTCGATAATGCGCTTCTGCGCGGGCCAGATCACGCCCCACACGTTCAGCAGCATCAGTATGCCCATCCCGCCGCCGACGCCTATCGAAAGCGACTTGTTGCCCAGATAGGTCTTATTGCCGACGGCATCCACGACGTTGCTCGCGTTGCCCAAAAAGTAGAGGATGGCCCAAGACATGAGCAGCACGAGAATGAAGATCACGACCGCGAGGATGCGCCCGTCCTTGGTCAGCGCGGGCACGCGGTAGAGCATGAACAGGATGGCGTAAGTCACCAGCACGATGACGAGCCAGATGCCGAGCTGAGCCCAGGGGTTGACGCCCGCCGCCCTTGATTCCGGCGCGAGGATGTACATCGCGTAGTACATCAGACCGGCCAGCACCGTCACGACAGCGCCCCAGCGGAACCACCAGAGCGTGCGCGACAAAAGCTCCGGGTTGACTTTGCCCTTGGTCGGCGCGTCCAGAGTTTTTTGAAACGGAACGTTAATCAGATTAAAGAAGTAGAGAAGTCCGATCCAGGTGATGCCCCCGAGGAAGTGTCCCCAGCGGACAAGGAGCTTCACAAGCTGCGTCCCGTCCGGGGCATTTACCACACTCTGTATCAGCGAAAGCAGGGATGAGAAATGAGCGTTTGACTCTATCAACATACGTCCTCCGAAACTTTTTGTGGGTGAAGCTTGATTATGTCCGGGGTAAAAAAATCCTCGCCGCCGCTTTAGTTCCCGGACGGATGTACTCTCAGACAGTCCACGCCGCCCGCCCTCCGAAGTCTCCGGCAGTAACCGGGAGACCGAAGCCGCGCCGCGCGAGCCGCCCTAGAGGTCAGTCTCAACTCTCATAAAAGTTACGCGCGCAGATTAACACCCGAGAAGCGAGCGACGCAATAACTTAATAACCGGCGGTCGCGCAAGTAAGCTGAGCCGCGCTTCCCTCTCAATCCTCGGAGGGTCTGGTCCCAGCCGGAATCCCGCGCACGCTCGCCTGATTGACGACCTTGACCTTCAGATCATCCGCTATCCTCACCTGACAGGAGAGACGAACGTTCTCGGCGAGGCCGGTCTCCATCGCCAGACGATTGCGCTCCAGCTCGCCAATCTCTCCGGGGTCGCCCGCCAGAACTTCCACGCGGCAGGTAGTGCATTTCGCATTGCCGCCGCAACGATGCAGAATATCAACGCCCGCGTCCTCAATCGCCAGCACAAGCTTACGACCCTTTTCGGCTTCAAAAGCGACCGGGCCGGTGGCAGTCTCCGCCTCTATTCGTGGCATGAATTACCCTCCTGAAATGTTGACTGGTATGGAAAGCAAAATGACTTTGGCATAATTGGCGGCGAGACGGCAAGGCTGCACGCGCGAAGATGAAGCGATCAACCCGCGATATCCTTCTCAGAGAGAGAGACGCGCGCTCGACCTCCGAGCGCGCCTTTCAGGAGACGAGCGATAGCTCCATGAAGAGCGTGGACTCGACCGGGCTGTTGTAGTAAGGCTCTATCTCGCGGAAGCCGAGCGTGCGATAGAGCCTGATCGCATCATCCATCATGCCCGGAATCGTATCCAATCGCATCCGGCGATAACCGATCTTTCGCGCTTCGCCGATAATCCCCTGGGCCAACTCCGGGCCAAGGCGGCGGCCCCTGAACGCTGGCCGCACATAGAGCCTCTTCATCTCGCACGTCTCCGGGTCGAGGCGTCTTAAGGCGACGCATCCCATGATTTCGCTCTCGTCATCTTCGGCCAGAAGCAGGCGGCCATCGGGCGGTGCATATGCGCCGGGCAGCTCATTCACTTCGCGGTCGAAATTCTGAAAGCAGAGATCAACGCCCGGCAGCGCTTCGGCGTATTCCATAAAAATCTTACGCGCCCCGGCCAACTGTGCCGCGGACTCGGCCTGTACAAGCTTGACCATTTGCCTTCGGCCCTTTCAAAGCAAAGCTTCAAGGCTCATAAAAAAAGAGGCGGCGCGAGTTGGCCGACGAAGGCGTGCCGGGGAAATCGTCTCTCTCATCTGGAAAGAGATTTCCATGGCAAGCCACTCTCTCGGCCAACTCGCGCCACACTGGTTTTAATCCGCGAAACTCGCGGCTTAGGCCGTGAACGAAGAGCCGCAGCCGCAGCCGCCCGTCGCGTTCGGGTTCGTAAAGGTAAAGCCAGAGCCCATCACGCCGCTCACGTAATCGATCTTGACGCCGTTCAGATACTGCGCGCTGAACATGTCAACGAAAAGGCGCACGCCGTTCTGATCCATCACATGATCGCCCTGGCGCGAAGCCTCTTCGATGTTCAGGCTGTACTGGAAGCCCGAGCAGCCGCCCGGCACGACCCTCACGCGAAGCCCGGAAGTTTCCGGCAATCCCTCTTCGCTCGCCATGAACTTCTTGATTTCGGCT
Source organism: Pyrinomonadaceae bacterium (assembly GCA_036389675.1). Taxonomy (GTDB): domain Bacteria; phylum Acidobacteriota; class Blastocatellia; order Pyrinomonadales; family Pyrinomonadaceae; genus DASQYE01. The sequence continues at coordinate 216,573 of DASVWI010000019.1, read as the reverse complement.
GCCGCCGTCTCCGTCAGTTCCATCGTCATTGTCGGAGCACTTGTCGTCGGAGCGCTCGTTGTTGAAGCATTCGTCGTTGTCGCAGACATTTTCTTTCTCTCTCCTTGAAAAAAGTTATCAGTAATTCGGTTAATCAGTCGTCAGCTTTTCCAACTGACGACTCTTCATCGAGCTTTGCCCAAGACGACAAGCTCCGGTTTCATCGCTTCTATAGATACCTGCCGCGCGACCTCTTCGGCGACATGGCGGAAGGCTTGCGCCTGTGGCGAATCCGGTTGGCCCACCACTACGGGGACGCCGCGGTCGCCCCCCTCACGCACGTCCAGACCCAGCGGCACAGCGCCGAGAAACGGCACATGATACTGCTCTGCCAGCTTCTCGCCGCCACCCTCGCCGAAAATGTTATAGCGCGTGCCCGTCTCTGGCGCGACAAAATAGCTCATGTTTTCCACCACGCCGAGAATAGGGACGGCCACGGTCTCGAACATGCGAAGCGCGCGTCTCACGTCGGCGACCGCCACCTCCTGCGGCGTCGTCACCAGCACAGCGCCCTGCACGGGCACAAGCTGCGCGAGGCTCAACTGGACATCGCCAGTGCCCGGCGGCATATCGACGATCAGGTAATCAAGCTCGCCCCAGCGCACGTCCGTCAAAAACTGTTTCACCAGCCCGTGCAGAATTGGCCCACGCACGATCAAAGGCTCGTCGCCCGGCTTCAAGACCGCCATGGACATCAGCCGCACGCCGTAAGCCTCTATGGGCACGAGCTTATTACCGTCAATTTCCGGTCGCGTATTGCCCGCGCCGAGCATCAGCGGCACGTTCGGCCCATACACGTCTGCGTCCATCAGACCGACGCGTGCGCCCTGTAGCGCCAGCGACACAGCGAGGTTGACCGCCACGGTTGACTTGCCCACGCCGCCCTTGCCCGAAGAGACGGCGACGATATTACGCACGCCCGGAATGGAAACCTTCTCGCCCAAGCCCCGCCCCTTCGGCACTTCCGCGTCCATCACGACCCGCACGGACTCGACGCCCGGAAGCTGCCCGACCAATTCCCTCGCCGCTCCCTCCATCTGTTCCTTGACGGGACAGGCAGGGGTCGTCAGCACTATGCGAAAAGAGACCGCGCCGCCCTCTATCTTCAAATCCCTGATGAAGCCAAGCGTCACAATATCCTTGTGCAGGTCTGGGTCTTCGATCTGACGCAACGCGTCCAGCACACTCTGTTCGGTTAATTGAGACATATTAAATTTCGAGCGACAAGTGACGAGTTTAAAGCCTTCTCCTGCTTGTCACTCGTCACTGCTTTTCTGGTCTGAGCACGCGGTACATGCAGCGTGATGCGCCGACGGCGATTCTGGATTCGCGGAACACCTGTGTACCGAGTAGCTCTCTGTAAACTTCCAATTCGCGCTCGCACACCTGACGATAATCACGCGCCACATCCGTCATCGGACAATTCCATTCGGTCAGAAGATAAGAGCCGTCCTCCAGCTTTTCAACTTCCGCTTCGTAGCCCTCGCCGTCGAGCAGCTCCGCCAGACGAACAACCCTCGCGTCGAAGGCCAACCCCTTGAGCTGCGGGCCAAGGCGTCCGATCATCTCGTTGGCGCACCCGCAGAAAACAGTGTTCAGCCCGCGCTCGCCCCAGACCGCGCCGATCTGCTGCAAAACGGCCTTGGCAAACAGGTCATAACGCTTCGGAAACAGAGCATCAGCCTTCGGCGTCAGGCGGTAGACGTGGGCGGGCCGTCCTCGCTCCTGTCGCTCCGCTATATGCTGCACGTAGCCGTCGCGCTCAAGCACGTCCAGGTGTTTACGCACACACTGCTTGGAGACGCCGAGCGATGCGGCCAGCTCGTCGGCATTGACGCCGCCGCGCATACGCAACTGGTTGACGATCTCCTCGCGCGATGCTCCGAGCGCGTTTGTGATAGCAGCAGACACATCAGGTATGATATTTTCGCTCGTCTCTTTTGTCAACCAAACGATTGTCTTAATAGACTCTGGGCCAGTTATATTGGCTGTTTTGACCAAACATTAACCAACCGCGATTTTGACAAAACCTTATCTCGAAGCTACGCTCTCTGGCGTAGCATTCGAGCGCCCGGCCTTCGAGCCAGCGAGCCTTTCAGATGTCTTTTTATCCGAGTCGCATACAGGAGCACTTCGACCGTCCGCGCAACGCGGGCGAAGTGGAGGGCGCGGACGCGCGTGGCGAGGCGGGCTCGCTTTATTGCGGCGCGTTGCTGCGTCTGACGCTTGCAATTGACCCGGCGCGGCAAACCATTACGGACGTGCGCTTCAAAGCGCTCGGCTGCGGCTTTCTCATCGCCTGCGCTTCCGCCCTGACCGAAACCGTCAGAGAGCTTCCTGTCAGCAAGGCCGCGGTATTAACTGAGGAAGCGATCACGGGCTGGTTTGGCGGCCTGCCCGCTGAGAAGCTTCACTGCGCCGCCCTGTGCCGCGAGGCTCTGCATCTGGCCCTTGCCGATTATCACAGCGCGCGGCAGGAAGAGTGGACGGACGAGGAGGCTCTCATCTGCACATGCTTCGGCGTTTCCGAAAAGTCTATCGAGCGCGTGATACGAGTGCGCTCGCTGCGTACCGTCAAGCAGGTGACCGCAGCTTGCAACGCCGGCGGCGGCTGCGGCTCCTGCCACATGCTCATCGAAGACATTCTCAGCGATTACTGGCGCACCCGCGACACGCTGATATAACCCGAGCGCCCCATTCGGAGAGATATAGGCGGCGAGAAAGACCCCTCAATGAGAGACGACATCATCTACCTTGACAACAATGCGACGACGCGCGTGGCCCCGGAAGTTTTCGAGGCGATGTGCCCATATCTGGCAGACCTCTACGGCAACCCGTCTTCGGCCCACACGTTTGGCCGTGAGATGCGCCGAAGCCTTGCGCGCGCGCGCGAGCAAGTCGCAGAAGCCCTCGGCGCAAGCGACGCGAGCGAGATAGCCTTTACCTCCTGCGGCTCCGAATCCGACAACTGGGCCATTCGCGGCGCGCTTGAGCTGCATCCCGAAAAACGACACATCATCACAACGCGCGTCGAGCACGAGGCTGTCAGGAACCTTTGCGAGCGGCTTGAACGAGACGGTTATGATGTGACTTGGATTGAGGTGGACGGCGAAGGCCGCCTTGATGTGGAGGCGCTCGGTGCTGCTCTGCGTCAGGATACGGCTCTGGTCTCGGTGATGCTCGCCAACAATGAGACGGGCGTGATCTTTCCCATCCAAGAGATTGGCAACCTTGTGCGCGAGCATTCCGAGGCTCTTTTCCATGTCGACGGCGTGCAGGCCGTCGGCAAGATTCCGATCAACCTGCGCGCGCTTCCCGTTGACCTGTTCGCCGTTGCCGGTCACAAGCTTCACGCGCCCAAGGGGGTCGGCGCGCTCTACGTTCGTCGTGGCCTGAGCCTTCCGCCCTTTATCATCGGCGGCGGTCAGGAGAGCGGGAGGCGTGCGGGGACGGAAGCAGTGCCCTACATCGTCGCGCTCGGGAGCGCCTGCGAGTTGGCCCACAAGAGCGATGCCCACGCGCTCATCGGTCGCCTGCGCGACAAGCTCGAAGATACTATTCTTTCTTCCATCCCCAACGCTCGTCTGAACGGCACGCGTGATCGGTCGGAGCGCTTGCCAAACACGTCGAACATCTCTTTCGAGCATGTCGAAGGCGAGAACATTCTCGCGCAGCTGGACGCGGCTGGCATCTGCGTCTCCACGGGGTCGGCCTGCAACGCAGAGACGCACGAAGCCTCTGCGGTTCTGCGGGCGATGAATATTCCCTACACGGCGGCGCGCGGCTCCATACGCTTCTCTCTCGGTCGCTACAACACCGAAAGCGAGATTGATTACACGCTTGAGGTTCTGCCGCCGATCATCCGACGACTCGCGGAGCTATCGCCCTACAGGGAAGCCGGGTCGAGCGGTGAAGCCGCCAAGGCTTAAAGGAGGGGACGGGCACGCTGTCTCGAATTGAGCGCGTTTCCGGCGCATCCTGCCCGACTACTGCCGCCGTTTTCTCTTTTCACCTTTTTCCGGTTTTACTGTTACAATTTAGACACGGTTGTAAACAGACGATTCTCGCCGGGGACGGAGCAAACACCCTTATGTCAGCCGAACAATCAGCAGAAGCGCAGAAGCGCGACCCTTTGACGCCGGACGCCAAGACCGATGGGCCAAAGCGCGTGCGTCACGACAGCGTTCAATTGCTTGAGACGAAGGACTACGTTTGCGTGACGCCCGACGCGCCTCTCTCAGAGGCCATCGAGCAGATGAAGAAAGACGAGGGCGGCTGTGTCATCGTCTGCGAGGACGAGCGCGTGGTCGGTATTTTCACCGAGCGTGATCTCCTGCACAAGATCATCGGGCAGGAGGTTGACCTCGGCGCGCCCGTCCGCGATTGGATGTCAACCTCGGTCGAGATGCTGACGCCGGAGGCGACCATCGGCGACGCCGTCTCGGTCATGAACGAAAAGGGCTATCGCAATATCCCTCTCATTCAGAACGACCGGCTCGTCGGCTCGATCTCTCTCCTCGACGTGATTACGTATCTGGCCGAGAGCTATCCGAAAGAGACGATGAACCTGCCGCCCGTTCCCGCTCAGGTGATGGACACGCAGGAAGGCGGCTAAAATCTAAAATCGAAATGGGGAGCTAATGAGTACTGTCATCGAAACACCCTCCGAACGGTTAGAAAAAGATTTTGAAGAGCTGGAGACCGTCACGATCCGCTTCGCCGGAGACTCCGGCGACGGCATGCAGTTGACGGGCACGCAGTTTACGAACACCTCTGCCGTGGTGGGCAACGACATCTCCACCCTGCCGGACTTTCCGGCGGAGATTCGTGCCCCCGCCGGAAGTCTTCCCGGCGTCAGCGGCTTTCAGTTGAATTTCAGCAGTCAGGACATACGCACCCCCGGCGATCAACCCAATGTGCTGGTCGCCATGAATCCGGCGGCGCTCAAGGTCAACCTGTCCGACCTGGAGGAGGGCGGCACGCTCATCATCAACACGGATGAGTTCAATAAAGAGAATCTGGCGAAGGCCGCCTATCAATCGAACCCGCTCGAAGACGGAACGCTCGCAGGCTATCGCGTCCACAAGCTTCCGATCACGACCCTGAATCTCAACGCGCTCAAGGGGCAGGTGCAGCTCTCGCGCAAAGAGATGGATCGCTGCAAGAACTTTTTCGCTCTCGGCGTGCTCTACTGGCTCTATGACCGCCCGATGGAGCCGACCATCGAATGGATCAGGGCCAAGTTCTCGAAAAACCCTGAGGTCATGCGTGCCAACGAGATTGTCCTGCGGACGGGCTATAACTTCGCCGACACGACCGAAGTATTCACGACCCATTTCACCGTCAAGAAAGCGCAGATAGCGCCGGGCAAGTATCGCAAGATAACGGGCAACGAAGCGACGGCGATAGGATTTGTCGCCGCCTCGCAGCTTTCGGGACGCCCGCTCTTCTACGGCTCGTACCCGATCACGCCCGCCTCAGACATTCTGCACGAGCTGGCGCGACACAAGAGCTTAGGCGTCAAGACGTTTCAGGCCGAAGACGAGATTGCCGCCGTCTGCGCGGCCATCGGCGCGTCCTTCGCCGGTCACATCGGACTGACGGGCACGTCCGGGCCGGGCGTGGCGCTCAAGCAGGAGGCCATCGGGCTCGCCGTCATGACGGAGCTGCCGCTCGTCATCATCAACGTGCAGCGCGGCGGGCCGTCGACGGGCCTGCCGACCAAGACGGAGCAGGCAGACCTCTTTCAGGCGGTCTGGGGTCGCAACGGCGAATGCCCGGCGATTGTCGTCGCGCCGTCCACGCCCGCCGATTGCTTCCACATGGCGATTGAAGCCGTGCGTCTCTCCTTCAAGTACATGACGCCGGTCTTTTATCTCTCGGACGGCTATCTGGCTAACGGCGCTGAGCCGTGGCGTATACCGGAAGTCTCAGAGCTTCCCAGGATCGAGATCAAGTTTGCGACAGACCCTGAGAACTTCATGCCCTACGGGCGCGACGAAGAGACCCTGGCTCGCCCCTACGCCATACCGGGCACGCCCGGCCTTGAGCATCGCATCGGCGGCATAGAGAAGCAGCACCTCACGGGCAACGTCAACTACGACCCCGAAAACCATCACTTCATGGTCAAGCTCCGGCAGGAGAAGGTTGATCGCGCGACGGGCGACATTCCGCCCATCGAAATCTTCGGCGAGCCGACGGGCAAGGTGCTCGTGCTCGGCTGGGGCTCGACCTACGGCTCTATCACCTCCGCGGTCGAGAAGCTGCAGCGCGAAGGCAAGCCCGTGTCGAGCGCCCACCTGCGTCACCTCAATCCGTTCCCGAAGAATCTGGGCGAAGTCCTGCGCGGGTTCGAGACGGTGATTATCCCCGAGATGAATCTGGGCCAACTCTGCACGATGATACGCGCCAGGTATCTCGTGGACGCCGTCGCCTTCTCCAAGGTCAAGGGCCGTCCCTTCCAGATTCGCGAGATCGTGCGTAAGGTTGAAGAGTATCTATAAACGATAAGTTATCCTGAGGAATAGAAATGAACACGAACGGTAAAGGAACTAACGGGAACGGAAACAAGGACAATGCGGAGGCTGCCGCTTCGCCTGAGGCGTATGCGGGGTCGATGGCGGCGGGAGAGGTCGCGCCGCCGCCCGTGAAACTGACGAAGGCGGATTTCGTGTCGGGGCAGGAGGTGCGCTGGTGTCCGGGGTGCGGCGACTACGCCATCCTGAACAACGTGCAGAAGGTGATGCCGGAACTCGGCATCTCGCGCGAGAAGATGGTCTTCGTCTCCGGCATCGGCTGCTCGTCGCGCTTCCCCTACTACATGAACACCTACGGCTTCCACTCGATTCACGGGCGCGCGCCGGCGGTGGCGACCGGCATCAAGAGCGCCAATCCGGAGTTGAGCGTGTGGGTCATCACGGGCGATGGAGATGCGCTCTCCATCGGCGGCAACCACTTCATGCACGCCATCCGCCGCAATCTGGACATCAACTACATACTCTTCAACAATCGCATCTACGGTCTGACGAAGGGGCAGTACAGCCCGACCTCCGAGTTCGGCAAGAAGACCAAGTCAACGCCGATGGGGACGATTGATTACCCCCTGAACCCGCTCTCGGTGGCGATAGCGTCTGAGGCCACGTTCGTCGCCCGCTCCATCGACATCGACGTTAAGCATCTGGGCACGACCGTCTCAGCCGCCGCGCATCACAAAGGCATCTCCTTTGTCGAGGTCTATCAGAACTGCAACATCTTCAACGACAAAGCCTTTGAGTATTTCACCGAGCGCAACGTCCGCAGCGACCGCGTCCTCTATCTGGAACACGGCAAGCCGATGATCTTCGGCAAGGATAATGATCGCGGCATTCGCATGAACGGCGCGCACCCGGAAGTCGTTCGCCTTGGCGAAAACGGCATCACCGTTGACGACATACTCGTCCACGACATCTATTTGAAAGACCCATCGGTCGCCTTCATGCTGGCGCGCATGGAGTACCCGGATTTCCCGCAGCCGGTCGGCATCTTCCGCGCCGTCGAGCGCGCCACCTACGAAGACATGCTCGTCGATCAGATAGATGCAGCCGTCAACAAGTTCGGCCCCGGCAGCCTTGAAAAACTCATCAACAGCGGCGACACCTGGACTGTAGAATAAGAGACCGGAGGCCGGATGTCAGATGCCATAGCAAACTCAGGTCAGTACCGCCTGCGGTAGCGGGCGGGTGATGCCACTTGAGACCCGCCCGCTACCGCAGGCGGTACTGACCTGTCTTTCTTAACGGAGCGAGACGACGAATGATTTGTCCTTCATGCGGCCACGACAACATAGAGGGTATGGACCGCTGCGACAATTGTATGAAGCCGCTGCGCGATCTGGACGTGCCGCGCCCGGATGCGACTCGCGGGCTGGCGCGCTCCGTCATGGAGGACGACCTGCGCGATCTGGAACAGGTGGAGACGCTAACGGTCGGCCCGACGGAGAGCGCGCTCGCGGTTGTCGAGCGTATGAAGCAGGCTCAGGTGGGCTGCGCGCTGGTGCTTGACGCAGACGAGCTGGTCGGCATCTTTACCGAGCATGATGTCCTGCGTAAGATGACCGGCCCGCAGGCGAGCCCCGCGGGCGTGCCCGTCAGTGAGTTGATGAGCGCGCATCCGGAGTCGCTGCGCGAGACGGATTCGGTGGCGGCGGCGCTCAACAAGATGGCCGTCGGGCGTTACCGCCACGTGCCCATCAGGAAAAGCGACGGCAGCTATACGGTCACTTCCATCAAGCAAGTCCTGAAATTTATCGGGCAGGAAGACTGGTAAGCTTTAAAGCAAGGTAAAAGGCAAAAGTGAGGATGAAAGCCATGCTGATTAAAGCGGCTTCATCTTCACTTTTGCCTTTTACCCTTTTACTTTTCCCTTTCTCCCGCCCGTGGGCATCGCCGCCGGAACCGAGGGCGTGTTGGAGCGCGGCGTGGCGGCGTCCGCGCCCGCGTGCTGTTTGGACTCGTCGCCGAAGAACTCGCTCGCCTGTTTGCGACGCCCGCGCAGTGCGGGCGTGTCATGCATCGCCTCGCGGTTTTGGTCGGGAACAGTATCGCCTCTCCCCGTTTGCTGCCCGCGCAGCTTCGTCGATCTTCCGACCTTGCTCTGTTTCTCTTTGCTGCTCTGTCTCTCTTTACCGGCCATCTTGCTCTCCCCACTTTCCGCTTCATTCTACAAAGATTCTACTGTGAGCTGCGCTCCGCCGCATCTTCGGCGACCTCTCGCAGGGCTTCCGCAGGCGGCCCTGTTTCGAACGACGAGCGTGTGTGCCCGAGCGACCACTTGAGCGCGGGCGGCGTGACGAGCGTGGTGATGATAACCATGATGACCACCACGCCGAACGTCGCCGCGTTGATGACGGGCTCGCTCGTGCCGGTCGCAGCGCTGGGCAGCATCAGAGTCGCGCCTATTCCCGCGAAGATCAAACCGACTTCGCCGCGCGGTATCATCCCCAGCCCCACGGACAGCCTGTTGACGCCACGCTCGATAACGACAAGAGAGCAGACCTGCTTCCCGATAATCGCCGCCAGCGTCAGCGCGAGCGCAAAGCCCAGCAGGTCTACACGCGCGAACGCGCGCAGGTCAACCTTCAGGCCCATCAACACAAAGAAGATGGGCACGAACAGGGTCGTCACAGGCACGAGCAGTTTCTCAAGGCTCAACTCCTTATGCTCTCGCGCCGAGTGAAAATGAACTTCGTCGAGCACCAGCCCGGCGGCGAATGCTCCGACAATCGGCGCTAGTTCGACCAGGGAAGCGGCCCACGCCAGCAGAAAACAGAAGGAGATGGAGATGGTCAGCAGCACCCCTCTGCTCTCGAAGCGGCCCACCCCGCGCAGCAATCGCGGTAAGACGAAATGACCCGCGACGAGCGCTCCCGTGAGAAACAGCACGGCCTTGAGCGCAATCATGCCGACGCCGAACAGGGAGAGCGACGCGCCCGCGCTCGCGGCCTTGATCGCGCCGGCGATGACGGCCAGTATCAACAGGCCCAGCACATCGTCTATGACAGCCGCGCCGAGAATGATGCGCGCCTCGCGCGTCACCAGCTTACGCATGTCTTTAAGGACGCGCGCCGTGATCCCTACGCTCGTCGCGCAGAGCACCGCCCCGATAAAGATGTGTCCGAGCCGCGCTTCACCCGGCAGAAAATAGGCGGCCACGCCCCACCCCAGAAAGAAGGGAGCGACGACGCCCGCCACAGCCACCAGCAGCGACGACCAGCCGACCTTCATCATCTCGCCCAGATCGGATTCCAGCCCGACTTCAAAGAGCAGAAGGATGACGCCTATCTCGGCGAGCGCCGCGATCACCTCGTTCGTTTTCAGAGGCTCGGCCCACGGCAGCCCTGCGAGCGCCAGATTACCGACCAGTATTCCGCCGATCAACTCGCCCAGCACAGCCGGTTGCCCGGCCCTTTCAAACAACTCGCCGCCGACTTTCGCCACGATCAGGATGACGGCGACGCCCACCAGCACCAAAGGGTTCAGGCTGTGCCCCGCGCCGCCCGTCTCACCATTTTCAGCAGCCCCGACAGCGGCGCTGGCCGTTTGCGCCAGCCAGAACGCTCCGCAAACCGCTATCAGTCCTGCCAGCAATCCACGCTTCATAAGATTTTCAAATGAGTGGCGCACAACGCTCTTGTAATAACTCTGCAATCACAATGCAACCACCGCGCGGGCCGTTGCCAGTAAAGTCCCTTTCAGCATTAACCTCCCTTTAGCGGAGGTACTGTGTAAAAGTTGAAGCGTCGGGCTTGGGGGAGCCCGGCGCTTCTCTTATTTTGCGACTTCAAAAATCCGAACAGCCTCACGCTTCCCGCACACGCATAGTCTCCGGCTCGGTTTGCTGTCTGGACGAGCCATCTCGCGGCGCGTCCGGCGCGGGCGGTGGCGGCGGATTGGCGACAAGCATTTCCAGCGCCGCCTCCAACACTTCGCTAATGCGCGAGACGGGCACGATCTCCAGCTCGCGCCGCACGTCTTCGGGAATCTCCTCCGTGTCCGCCTCGTTACGCGCCGGGAGGATGATGCGACGAATGCCGGCGCGATGCGCCGCCAGCACCTTCTCCTTGATGCCGCCGACGGGAAAGACCAGACCCGAAAGCGTAATCTCCCCGGTCATGGCCGTGTCCGGGCGCACGCGGCGTCCCGTGTAGAGCGAAGCTAAGGCCGAAGTGATCGTCACGCCCGCGCTCGGGCCATCCTTCGGGATAGCCCCGGCTGGCACGTGCAAATGTACGCCGTAGCCCCTGAACATCTCAGGGTCAATGCCGAACTCCGCGGCGTGCGACCACAGGTATGAGCGAGCGGCCCGCGCCGACTCCTGCATCACTTCGCCAAGCTGGCCGGTGATCGTAAAACCGGAGCCGCCCGGCAAAAGTGTCGCTTCGATGAAGAGCACCTGTCCCCCCATCTCCGTCCAGGCCATCCCGGTCGCCACGCCCGCAGGCAACTCCTTGCGCGCCTCTTCCGGGTAAAAACGCGGCGCGCCCATGTACTCTTTGATATCGCTCGCATCAACGACGACCTTCTCCGCCTCGTTCTGCGCGATCTTGAGCGCCGCCTTACGCACGACGCTGCCCACGCTACGCTCCATCTGGCGCACGCCGGCCTCGCGCGTATAACGCGCCGCCAGCAGCATGATCGCGTCGTCCGTAATCTCGAACTGCTCCGGCTTGAGACCGTTCTCCTCTATCTGTCGCGGCACTAAATACTGTCGGGCGATGTGCAGCTTCTCCTGATCGCTGTAGCCCGCGAGCTGGATGATCTCCATGCGGTCGCGCAAGGGGGCAGGAATTGGCCCGAGCTGGTTGGCCGTCGCGATGAAGAAGACCTTGGAGAGATCAAACGGCAGATCCAGATAATGGTCGCGGAAGCTGTTGTTCTGCTGCGGGTCTAAAATCTCAAGCAGCGCAGCCGATGGGTCGCCCCTGTAATCCGCCCCCAGCTTGTCTATCTCGTCCAGCATCATGACGGGATTGTTGACCTTGGCCCGCCTGATGGATTGAACAATGCGACCGGGCAGCGCGCCGATGTAGGTGCGGCGATGGCCGCGCAATTCCGCCTCGTCGCGCACGCCGCCCAGAGAAAGTCGCTCGAACTCGCGGCCAAGCGCGCGCGCAATCGAGCGGCCAAGGCTGGTCTTGCCCACTCCGGGCGGGCCAACGAAGCACAGGATGGGACTCTTCGCGTCGGGCCTGAGCTTGATGACAGCCAGAAATTCGAGTATGCGCTCCTTGATATCCTCAAGACCGTAGTGATCTTCATCAAGAATGCGGCGCGCTTCCTTCAAGTCGAGCTTGTCTTCCGTTGATTTTTTCCACGGCAGTTCGAGCACGTATTCCAGATAAGTGCGAATGACGTGATAATCGGGCGCGGCGGAGGGCAGGCGTTCCATGCGCTTTAACTCGCGCTCGGCCTCTGTGCGTACGTCGTCGGGCAGGTCTGCGGCTTCGAGCCGCTCGCGCAGCAACTCGGCTTCGGCGCGCTCGCCGCCCTCGTCGTCGCCAAGCTCCTTCTGAATCGCCTTCAACTGCTGGCGCAGGATGTAGTCGCGCTGCGCTTTGTCCATCTCGCTCTGCGCTTCGGTCGCAATCTTGGAGCGCAGCTGCATGATCTCAAGCTCGTGCGAGAGATAGTTGTGGGCCAACAGAACGAGGTCGTCCACCGTCTCGGCTTCGAGCATCTTCTGCTCCTGCTCGACGCCGAGGTTGAGGACTGAGCCTAAGAAGTAAGCCAGTCGCACGGGGTCGTCCGCCGTAAGCACTGCGGAGCGCACTTCGGGCGGGACTTGCGGCAGCATGGCGAGCGCCTGCTGAATCAGCGATTGCAGGTTTCGCTTGGCGGCTTCGACAGCATCGGCGTCCACCACTTTGAGCGGCGGCATGGTCTGGACACGCGCTCGCAGGAAGGGCTGTTCCTGCGTCCATTCGAGAACTTTGATTCGCTCCGTGCCCTGCACTATGAGGTGAACGCCTTCGTCTACACGCTGCATGCGCTTGACCATGACGAGCGTGCCGACGCTGTAGAGGTCTGCGGGCATGGCGTCCGCGCCCGTCACAGTTTCCGTGCGCGCGGTGATGCAGCCGAGCAGCTTCTCCGGCGTCGCGAGAGCCGCCTCGACCGCCGCTACTGAGCGCGTGCGCCCGACCGCCAACGGCACGACCGTCTCCGGAAAGAGCGTCGTACTCTGCAAAGGCAGCACGCTGATCTCGAACGGGACGGCGCTTGCCGTACCCATTTGATCATTCTGCTGCGGATGGCCCTGCGGCGCTCCCTTGTCGTCCGGCTGCGCCTGAATATTTTCTCTAGTCTCGACCATAACCAAACCATGCCCCCACGAATAACGGACGATGAGCTGAAGAGAGAGAGCGGGCTCTCTCTTCGATTCACTCAACGCTGACCGTTTCTTCGTTCGTCTTTCCCTCACAAGTTTCCTCACCGCGCAGATGCAGAATGAGCAGACCGTCGCGGTAATCCCTGACGAGCGACGCGCCCTCTATGCGGCAGGGAAATTGAAGCGTCTTTTCAAAGCGGCTGTAAGTGATTTCCAGCTGTTGACAGGTGATGCCTTCGCCGTAAAAGGTATCGCGGCGGCAGCCGGAGACGTGAAGCGTCGCGCCGTGGATGCTGATCTCCAGCTCATCCTGACGGACACCGGCCAGATCGACCTTAACTATCCATCCGTCCCCGGTACGATAGATGTCGGCAGCCGGGCACCACGTCCGGCTGCCCGGTCGTGCCCGGCGCTCGCCGTGCAACAGACGAAAATAACGCTCGACTGAATTTGCCATAAGCATGCAGTGGCGAGTGACGAGCAGGAGACGAGCCTTTAAGTTTTCAACTCGTCACTTGCCGCTCGTCACTCGTCAGTGTCTTAAAAGACTTTGCCCCAGAATGATGCGCCGCTGGAAATCTCTTCGAGGGCGTCCGCCAGCTCTTCGTCCTCTTCGGTTTCCAGCGCGATGTCGGCCATGGAGATGATGCCGCGCAGTTGGCCGTTTTCTCCGACGACCGGTATGCGCCTGACCTGCTTATCACCCATCTTGCGAATCGCGTCTATGACGCGATCATTCGGATGCGTAGAGTGCAGGTCTTCGGTCATCACTTCTTCGGCGCGCGTGGTGGTGGCGTCCTTGCCTTCGGCGACGGCGCGAATCACTATGTCGCGGTCTGTAATCAGGCCGACGAGCTTGCCGTTGCCGCGCGTGCGATTGTTGATTTTCGGCGCGTCCGAGAGGTTCGCGTCGCCCGCGATGGCGGGCGCATCCTCGCGGTCTACGACCGGAATCACACCCGTATCCTCTTCGCGCATCATCGCGGCCACCTCTTGCAGAGTGGTGTCGCGGGTCGCGACCGTCACGTCGCGGGTCATGATGTCGCGGCAGCGCAGGCGCGAGCGTGAGCGAGCGCGCGGGCGTTCGCGTCCACCGAAGGTGCGGCGCAGGTAATCGCGCCCTTCATCGAGCCATGAGCGATCTTCGTCGCCGCGCTCTGCTCGATAGTCACCATAGCGCCTTTCGTCATCGCGATAGTCCGGGCGCTCATCATAGCCGCCGCGCCCGTAATCCATGCGCTCACCGCCGCCGTAGCCACTGCGCGCGCGCGGCGACATTTGCGAATCGTCGTAATCCCTCTCGCGGTAGCCTCCGCCGCCGTGACGATAATCGGGGCGCGCCGGCGTTTCATAACGATCATCGAAAGCGCTCCCGCGGCGACGCGCGCCGTAATAGCCAACGTCGTCATCGTCGTCTCTGTCGTACCGATCTCTTGACATGACCTTCCTCCCCGTTTGCAGGTGAATGAAACAGCCCGCCCCGCTTTCATGGCCGGGCGGGGCCGAGCCCTCAAGCGGCGCGCTCACCAGATAAATGACAGCCAGCCGATGCGCCGCCCGATCCGATCTGAAATTCAGTTAAGGGAACTTGATTTGATTATACTCGGTTCGCCCGAGATTGCCAGTTCGGTTAATCGCTGAGAGCGAAAAAGCGGAAGCGAGAAGCCCAAGCGAAAGAGCTTCTCGCTTCCTCCTTCTCCCGAAGCCTTTCGTTTACTGCCCGGCTTCGATCTCCGCGATCAACTGCACCTGAGAGGTGATCTCCAGCGTGCCGACTTCTATCGGGGTCGGTGGGGCCGCAGCCTGATTCATCACGCGGCTTCTACCGTACTCGGCATCGTAAATGGGTCGGGGTGTGACGCCGCCTTCCTGCACTTCGATAATGCGCGCCACATGCCCGCCGAGCGCCTGCGCGATGGTTTGCGCTTTGCCCATGGCCGCGCGCGTGGCGTCGGCGAGCGCCTGATCTTTCGCCGGACGATCTTTACGCAGGGTGAAGGAGACGCCGTTGATATTGTTCGCCCCGGCCAGAGAGGCGGCGTCTATGACCGCCCCGACTTTCGTTAAATCGCTCATCGTCACCGTCACGCTATTGCTCGCCTGATAGCCTGTGATCGTCGGCGGCTGGTTCTCCCTATAGACCTGCATGGGCTGCAAGTTGTAGCCGCTCGTCTTGACTTCAGCGCCGGGGCCTGCCGCCGCTTTGACGGCGCGCACGACTTCGTCGCTGCGCCGCGCGTTCTCCCTTTGCGCCTCAAGCGCGAGCTTGTTCTGCGTGATGACGGCGATGTTGATGATCGCCGTATCGGGCTGGGCCTGCACAATCGAGTCGCCGCTGACGAGTACGCGCGTCAAACGTCTGGGCGGCCCTGCTACCGCGGCGTCGCCCCTCGCGCCGTCATCTACGGGTCGCATCGCGCGCACCTCGAACGGGATTCCCTCCTGATAGGCCGTGATCACGTCCGGCTTGGTCTCGCCCGTCGCTTCCACTCCCGTGCCCTCGCGAAACCAGGCTTCCGACTGAAAGCGTTGCGGGTTGAGTATCAGATATTTCTGCCCGCCGTCGGCGAGGATTAGCCAGCCTCCCGCTTCAACCGTTCGCGCGAGGCGTCCGCGCAGAGTCATCTCTCGGGCGAAACCTTGCGCCGTACAAAAAAGTACGAGCGCCAGCACGCTCGTCATGATTAAAAGATGCCTTCTCATTTTCTCTTCTCCCTTTCCTACGTTTATCTCTCTTGGGCCAGAGCCGCGCCGGGAGAGATCGAACGCGCTGGCGAGTTAAAGAACGCTGCGGTGCGCGGCTTCTTGCGCGGTTGCTGCGCCCTTCGGGCATTTGCTAGGATTCGGCCAGGATGCAAACGTTCAACTCGAAATCCGGCAATCTCAAAAAACCTGAGCGGCAGGGCAAGACTATCACAGTGGGTCGCGTCGAGGACGTGCCCGAAGGTCGCGGCGCGACGGTCGAGCTGCTGGACGGAACCGAGCTGGCGCTCTTTCACACTGGCGGGGAGTTTTACGCCATCGAGAATTTCTGCCCGCACAAGGGCGCGCCCCTCGCCGACGGACGCCTACAGGGGCGTATGGTCGAATGCGACTGGCACGGCTGGCGCTTCGATCTCACCACCGGCGCATGCCTCAACCGCCCGCACGCCGCCGTCGAGTCCTACAAGGTCGTAATAGAAGACGGGTGGATAAAGATTGACGTGTAGGGTGAGAGAGGGATAAGGATGAAGGATGAAAAGAATGCTTCTTAACTCTCGGAAGCCGTCCCCTCATCCTTACGTTCCATCGTTGCCGATGGCTTCGACGGGGCAGGCCGCGAGCGCTTCTTCGCAGAGGGCACGCTCGTCTTCCGTCTCCGGCTGCTTGAAGACGTAGGAGTAGCCGTTATCGTCCGAGCGTGTGAAGTTATCGGGGGCCGTGTCCCGGCAAACGTCGCAGTCTATGCACAGCGAGTCGACGTAGTAGGGGCCGGGGACGTTCTCCTCCACGCGATCATTCGGGTCAGCCAAAACCGCCTCCTAAAAGACAGCGAAAAGTGACGAGCGACGAGTTAAAAACTTAAAGGCTCGTCTCCTGCTCGTCACTCGCCACCTGCCACTCATCACTGTATTTGCAGCATGCGATCAAGCGCGACACGCGCCCAGTGGGCCACGTCTTCCGGCACGCTGATCTGGTTGACGACCACGCCCGCCAGCAGCGATTCCAGCGCCCACGCCAGATTCTGCGGCGCGATGCGATACATCGTCGCGCACATGCACAAATCGGGGGCGAGCAGCTGAATGTGCTTGTCGGGGAAACGCTCTTTCAAACGGTTGACGAGGTTGACCTCCGTGCCGATGGCCCACTTGGAGCCCGCGGGCGCGGCTTCCAGAGTTTTAATAATGAACTCCGTCGAACCGTTCAGGTCGCTCTTCTGTACTACTTCGTAAACGCATTCCGGATGAACCAGCACCTTGATGCCCGGCACTTCGCGGCGCACCTGCTCGACATGCCACTCGCGAAAGCGCCCGTGCACAGAGCAGTGGCCTTTCCAGAGGATAAGGCGCGCGCGCCTGAGCTGCTCCTCGGTATTCCCGCCAAGCTCTTTGAACGGGTCCCACAACACCATCTCGTCCAGACCTATGCCGAACTTGACTCCGGTGTTGCGGCCAAGGTGCTGGTCTGGGAAGAAGAAAAGCTTATCGGCCTCCTTCAAAGTCTTCTCGAAGAGCGGGACGGCGTTTGAGGATGTGCAGACGAGTCCTTCATGCCGCCCGCAGAAAGCCTTGATCGCGGCGGTCGAGTTCATATACGTAATCGGCAGCACGCGAAAGCGCTCGTGGATGCCGATGGCCTCAAGCTGATCCCAGGCGTCCTCGACCTGCTCGGCGGAAGCCATGTCGGCCATGGAGCAACCCGCGCCCATGTCCGGCAGAATCACCTTTTGATGCTGCGCGGAAAGAATATCAGCGGACTCGGCCATAAAGTGAACGCCGCAGAAGACTATGAACTCGGCTTCGGGACGCTCCGACGCCATCTTCGACAGCTTGAAGGAATCGCCCGTCAAGTCCGCATGGCGAATCACGTCGTCGCGCTGGTAGTGATGGCCCAGGATGACAAGGCGCTGGCCCAACTCGCGCCGCGCCGCACTGATACGCTCGCTCAACTCGGCATCCGACATCCCGAAATAATCTTCGAGCGCCGGAGCCGTGGCCTTCTCTTTCATTTCCAGAACAGCGGTCATCTTTGATTACCCCTCCTTACGCGTCACGGCGCGCATCGCCACGGCTGCCAATAGCAATCCAATCAACCGGAGCGCCAAACGGGCAACTATACCCACTCAGAGAAACAGAGCGCAAGCGCGCACAGAACGCTCCCCAACACCCTTCAAACCCAGACCCGCGAGCGCCCCGAATCCCTCCTCCGCTCGCACCAATTTAGATGCACACGAACCCCCTCAAGATGTGCCCGAAAAGCAAGGATGAAGGCGGAAGGATGAAGGATGAAAGGAATGCTTCTCTGTCTTGAAAGCTTTTATTTCATCCTTCCGCCTTCATCCTTCATCCTTTCTTTCAAGGGTGTGTCATCTGTTCGGGTTTGACGTACTGGTCGAATTGTTCGCCGGTGAGGTGGCCCAGCTCTATCGCCGATTCGCGCAGGGAGATGCCCTTCTTGTGGGCGTTTTTCGCTATCTTCGCGGCGTTGTCGTAGCCTATGTGCTGGTTGAGCGCCGTCACCAGCATGAGCGAGTTACGCAGGTGTGTTTCGATCTGCGCCCGGTTCAGTTCTATGCCGGCGATGCAATAGTCCACAAAGCCGTGGCAGGCATCCTTGATCAAACGAATCGAGTGCAGCAGGTTATGAATCATGACGGGGTTGAAGACGTTGAGCTCGAAGTTGCCCTGCGAGCCCGCGAAGCCTATGGCGGCGTCGTTGCCGAAGACCTGCACGGCAACCATGGTCATGGCCTCGCTCTGCGTCGGGTTGACCTTGCCGGGCATGATGGAGGAGCCCGGCTCGTTTTCCGGGAGAATCAACTCGCCAAGGCCGGCGCGCGGCCCCGAAGCCAGCCAGCGAATGTCGTTGGCGATCTTCATGAGCGACCCGGCGAGGGTCTTCAAAGCGCCGCTGGCGAACACTACCTCGTCATGCGCCGAGAGCGCGGCGAACTTGTTCGGGTGCGACTTGAAAGGCAGACCCGTCAGCTCTGCTATCTTCGCCGCCGCGCGCTCGCCGAATTCGGGATGCGAGTTGAGCCCCGTGCCGACAGCCGTGCCGCCGATAGCCAGATCATAGAGCCCCGGCAGGACGAGCCCGAGCCGTTCTATGTCGCGCTCTATGAGGCTGGCCCAGCCTGACATCTCCTGCCCGACCGTCAGGGGTGTGGCGTCCTGCAAGTGCGTGCGCCCGATCTTGACCACGTCGCAAAACTCTTTCGCCTTCGCATCAATCGCGTCGTGAACTTTCTGCACTTCCGGTATGAGCCTGTTCATCTGCTCGGCGGCGGCTATGTGCATGGCCGTCGGGAACGTGTCATTGGACGACTGCGACATATTGACATCGTCGTTCGGATGAACGGGCTTTTTGCTTCCCATCACGCCGCCCGCCATTTCAATCGCACGATTGGAGATAACCTCGTTGGCGTTCATGTTGGTCTGCGTGCCTGAGCCCGTCTGCCACACGCGCAGGGGGAAATGCTCGTCGAGCCGTCCCTCTATCACCTCGTCACAGGCCCTTGCGATCAACTCGGCCTTCTCCGGCGGCAGCTTTCCCAGATCCTGATTGACGAGCGCGGCGGCCTTCTTCAACAGGCCGAGCGCGCGAATCATCTCGCGCGGCATACGGTCGTCGCCGATATTGAAGTGGAGCAGCGAGCGCTCTGTCTGAGCGCCCCAGTACCTGTCGGCCCGCACCTCTATCTCGCCCATCGAATCCGTCTCGACGCGCATCGCTGCATCATTCTCGTCCCGTCTTTGAGTTGCTTCTGGTGACATCTCTCTTAGATCATCCTTTTCTGGACAGGCCGCGCGCGCGCACCCCTCTGACAGACTTTACGCGCGACATCCCCCACCTGTATTTACGCTGGAAAAGCTCTTGAGTTCGATTGTACAACACGGCGCGCGAAATATAGAGACAGCGGCGGCGGCAAGATAGTATAATCCGCGCCTGTTCAAGAGCGCGTGTCAAGCTTCCCCCGACCCGGACATAAACCCTCAACCGATGGAGAAAATCAGATGCGTAAAATGAAAAGAGTCATGGCAATCATGCTGTTAGCGATGGTGGCGAGCGTCTGCGCGCCGCAGGCATTCGCAGGAGTAATCCATAATCCCGGCCCTGATGGCGTTATGGACACGCCCGCCGCCACAGGCGACATACTCATGCCCGGCGTCGCAGGGGAGATGGGCGCTCCGGGCGCTGGCGGCGACATTCTAGGCCCCGGTGCAAGCGGTGACATGGCGACCGGCATTATGTATCCCGGCTTCAGCGGATGGATAGGCACTGGCCTCTATGCCGGCATCGCCTCGTTCTTCGGCTAAGGCGAAGGCAGGATTGCGCGAGCGAACGCTCTGCTCGCACGCGAAGGCAGCGGCCATTCTTAAAACCGAAGGCGCAGGGGAGGCTTAAGGATAGATCGCTTCCCCTGTGCCTCTCTCTGTTTGCACGCAGGCGTGTGCGAGCGTCGATTGCCGGCCATAAAAACCGATTGACAACGATGGTCGCGAAAAACTACTCTTGATGGTGGCCCTCCAGTGGTCTGGAAGTATCTTCATTCGGGCGTTGTCCTTTTAAGTATTCAACCTCACGAGAGCCACACACGCATCACAGAAAAAGTTTTGACCTTCACTACTGTCCGTCACCTGAATTTGCGAGTTACCTCCGATGATCTGGGAAAACACTAAAATCTTCTTCCGCCTCTACTATCGCCCGCTCTCGGCCATGAGCAGCATCATTGACGAAGGCAGTTGGCTCTACGGCGCTGTGCTCGTGGCCGCCGTCTCCATGCTTCTTCAGTTCACGTTGACGACGCGCATTTACACTGACTACGAAGCGGTCGTCACACCCGCCCAGCAAGTGGAGCAGCAGCAGGAGCAGCAGCCCGTCGTGCCCCCTGCGCCTACGGTTCTGGACGGCACGCTCGCCGAGGCTCAGGCAGAAGCAGACTATGAATACGACGACGAAGAGGAGACGACGACCATCGTACGCAAGCCGCTGCCGCTCGTCGGCGATGCAGGCTGGTGGGTAGTCTCTTTTCAACCCTACAGCCTCTTCTCGACCGTGCTCGGGCTGGCCCTGCTCTACGTCCCGGCGACGATTCTGGTGCTAATCTTCTTCGACCCACTCGGCAGCTTCAGCGTAGTTCTCCGGCGCGACTACGCCACCCTGCTCGCCTGCACTCTGATGGCGTGGGCCGCCTCGCACCTGCCCTTCGCGCTCGCAGGCTTAGCGCTTGAGCGCCTGCGCCTCGGCACACTCACAGCGCTCGCGCTCTGGTCGCTCAGCACACTTACTTTCGGCCTCCTGATGACCTTTGCGCTACGCACGGTCTTCGGCACATCACTCGGCCACGCGCTCGCAACGGTCAGCATCTCATGGGTCGCCCTGCTCGTACAGGTACACCTTTTCGCGATGGCCTCGCCCCTGCTCTTCTCGCCCTTCATCCTCTACTACGCCTACATCTACCTGCGCGGCGACATAGGCGACATAGGCTTCTCCTATCGCCAGCGCCGCGACTTTCGCCGCCACCTCGAACAGGCCACCGTCAACCCGCGCGACGCCGAAGCGCACTATCAGCTCGGCCTCGTCTACCAGCACCGCCGGCAGATGACCGAAGCCACGAAACGCTTCACCCGCGCCATAGAGATCGACCCGCAGGAACGCGACGCGCGCTTTCAACTCGGACGCATCGCCCGCGAGCAAAACCGCCTACAGGAAGCCCTAGACCACTTCGCAATCGTCGTCTCGCAGGACGACCGCCACGCCCACCACGAAATCTGGCGCGAGATCGGCGCAACCTACGTCGCCGCCTCCATGTACAATGAAGCCCGCGAAGCCCTCGAAACCTACGTCGAGCGCCGCCCCTTCGACCCAGAAGGTCTCTACTACCTCGGGCGCTCCCTCAAAGAACTCGGCCACACCCCGGAGTCACAGGAGATGTTCCAACGCTGCATCGAAGCCGTCAAAACCATGCCCTACTACCGCCGCTCCCAGCTACGCAAATGGCGCAAGCTCGCACAGACGCAGCTCTCCACCCTCCCCAACAACCACGCCTCGCTCGCCACCTCCTAAACCAAATCTCCATTAACAAAAAAGTAGAGGCTCAGGACTTCTCCTCAGCCTCTACTTTTCTCTTTTCTCATCCCCGCTTCACATCATCTTATGCTCTACGCATCACTCTTTTTCGCGCGAGGCTTCGGGCGACTATATTCCGACCTTTTCTTCAACCCTATGGACTGTACTTCGTTCGAGTCCTTACCATACTGCGCGATGACCTGATCCTTCACGCCCAGCATCAACTCATGAAACTCCCACTCCCGCCGCGCCGCATCATCACGCGCCGCCGCCGCCGCAGCAGCCGCCTGCGTCTCAGCCAGCTGCGCCGCCGCCAGAGCCGCACTCGCCGCCGTAATCGTCGTCATAGCATACGCCGGATTAGCCGGAGCATACCCCTCAATCGCCTGCAACGCCGCGAACGCATCCCTATCCGCCTGAAGCTGTGCCGGTCTCAATCTGTCAGTATTATTCGCCATCGTGGGAACTCCTTTGTGAGAAAACATTGAGGTCACGCGAGGATGCCCCAAATCTTACCCAACCCCCCAACCCCACGCAACAACAAACTTTACCCCGCCCCGAACAACCCAACGCCCCACCGCAACCCTCTTCCCCTCCCCCGCAACGCCCTTCCGCTCCACTGTAACGTCCTTCCCACTCCCCGTAACATCCTTCCGCCCCACCGCAACGCCCTTACGTGTCATCGTAACGCCCTTCCGCCACACCGTAACAACTTTCCGCCCTACCGCAACAACGTTCCGCCCCACCGCAACACTCTTCCCACCCCCCGTAACGCCATCCCCTCAACCCGAAAGCGCCCACCCACCCTTGCGAACAACCTTCCCCTTCCAGCTAACAGCCTACAATCGCCTCACCCCGCAACAATTCCACCAATCCACAGAGCGCCCCCAAATCACATCAAGACCCTTCCTTCTCTAATCTATCCAAAATCCGCAGCGCAATCTCCGCATTGGGCGACTTCAGTTTCTTGAAGATGCTCAATGCTTCATGCAACAATCTAACTGCTTCTTTTCTGTTTCCTTCTTGCATAGCAAGCAAGCCCAACCGGCCCAAGGTAGTAGCGATGCCGCTCTGGTTGCCAAGCTTCTTTTTAATCTCCAAGCTCTCATCATAGAATCTTCGGGCTTCCACTAACTCGCCTTGATCTTGTGCAAGCATTCCCAACTGATGCAAGGTATTAGCGATGCCGCTCTGGTCGCCAAGCTTCTTTTTAATCTCCAAGCTCTCATCATAGAGCCGCCGTGCTTCTACTAACTCACCTTGAGCTTGTGCAATCGCTGCTAAATTATGCAAGGTTATAGCGATGCCGGTCTGGTTGCCGAGTTTCTTGTTAATCTCCAAGCTCTCATCATAAAGTCTTCGCGCTTCTACTAACTCACCTTGATCTTGTGCAAGCATTCCCAACTGGCCCAAGGTATTAGCGATGCCGGTCTGGTTGCCAAGCTTCTTGCTAATCTCCAAGCTCTCATCGTAGAGTCTTCGCGCTTCTGCTATCTCACCTTGAGCTTGTGCAAGCATTGCCAACTGATGCAAGGAGATGGCAATGCCGCTCTGGTTGCCAAGCTTCTTGTTAATCTCTAAGCTTTCATCGTAGAGCCGCCCCGCCTCTACTAATTCCCCACGTTGTTGATATATTACTGCCAGGTTATGTGCAAAAATGACAATCAGTGATTCATTGGACAATGTTCGCGCCGCCTTTAGAGCCTGCTCACCTCGCACAATCGCTTCCTGCCAGTAACCGCGCACGTCTAGAAACTCTTCGAGCGCTGAACGAATCTGTGTTACACCAGGCCAATTCTCTAATTCGAGCGCCAAGTCCATTGCGCCCAGCACGTTGTCTTTCTCTACTTCTAATTCATTGAAATCTTCGGGCGTTTTCTGCTTACGCGCTTCGGCGTAATTCAGAAAGTGCGCTACGAATCGCTGGCGGAACTCGTCGGCGTGTGCATCTCTTGATAAGCGTGCTCTGGATAGGCTGCGAGTCAAGCCCTCTACAGACAAGCGCTCATTCTCTTCGGTGGTCGTGATTAACCATAGCGTGCGTAGGTTCTTCGCAGCCTCATCCAATCGCGCCATGTCGTCCCCAAAGCCCGCCACTTCGCTTAACGCTTCGCGCGACGCGGTAGAGACGAACAAGGCAAGCGCGAGGAGTGCGGCGCGACCATCATCGCCGAGTTGTCGCAGGTTAAAGGAGCGGTCAAAGACTCGTTCGGCGACTTCGCCTTTTCCCTGTTCCAACTCATCGAGCACTTTTTTCGGCGTCTGAGCATCGTCTATCTGAGCGACCATCCAGAGCATGATGTATGGATTGGATTCTGCCGTCTTTATGATGCGGCTACGAACCTGCCGAGTGAACATCCCGGGCTCCTGCGTCTGTTCGATGAGCTGCTCCAGGAATTCATGAGCCTCGGTTGATGACATCCCTTTAATTGGGATGTTGCGCGCAGAGGCGATTTTCTGACGGGAAGTAATCAGCGAATAGCAGTTCGCGCATTGAATAAGAAACTCGACACACTTCGCGCGTTCATCCGGGGACTCGACGGTCTCAAAGTTGTCGAGCACGACAAACGCAGGCGCGGAGGCAATCAATTCGAGCACGCTCTCTTCCTTTGGCCCTTGCGCGAGCCTGAGCAGGTCGGGTTGGTCTAACTGTTTGGCTATTTCGTCCAATAGCGTGGAGAAGGTGAAATCCGAGCGCTTCTCTGCGCTGGCCCAGACGATGCGCTGTTTGAAGCGATCTGTTAATGCGCTGGCCGCCTCGGCGGCAATCCTCGTCTTCCCGACGCCGCCCTTCCCCCAAAGCGCGATCAATCCTTTCTGACCGGGAGTAAATGCCTCTTTCAATCTTTCCAAAATGTCGCGTCCCTTTTCGTCGTGACGCCTGACGTACTCTGTCAGATGTGAGGTCGGAACCTGAGGCGGCGGAGCTGAGCGCGTCTCGCTCTGACCTTTATCTTCCTTCAACTTCTCTACGGCTTTCTGAATACCGGCAGCAACATCTGCGAAAGCCTCATCTCGATTTTTCCACTGTTTGATAAACTTAGCATTCGTGGGCAGAGCTTGGAGGTCGCCAAGCTTGATTTCACCGAAGCGCTTTCCCTTCCAGCCGTTGACGTTGCGAACAAGTACAGGGATCACGATCACTTCACCGGCTTGGTATCGCCTGCTGGCGTGTTCGATCTCGACGTTGTTGATGTAAACGGAGTTCAGGAAATCAGCGCTGATGAGTAAGAGGATGATACGAGATGTTTTGAGTCGCTTGACAATCTCATCGTTCCACCGCTGTCCCGCAACGAGAAGTCCATCGTGCCAGTTGGCAATCACGCCCTGTTGTTCCAGAACGTTAAGCTGTTTCACCAGTTCATCTTTATAGTCGTTGTCCTTATGAGAATATGAGACAAATACTTCAGGAGGATTGTTTGATTGAGGTGACACGCTTTAAGCAAACTCCTTTCCGAGTCCGCCGACATGTTGGTGAGTTGATGCAGCCCCAAACGCACGAGAAGCAACGAGCGCTCTACTGTTCAGCTTTGGCGATAATAACAGAACAGCATAATTATGTGATTAGAGAATGAAATCGCTCTCAATCACCTTCAATGGGCGCGCCTGCGGCTTGCCATGCTTTCCAGCCGCCGGCCATGGAGAGGACGTTGGTGTAGCCCATGCGCTGGAGGGAGTCGGCGGCCAGCGCCGAGCGGTAGCCGCCGCCGCAGTAGAGGATGAGGGGGGTCTGTTTGTCGGGGATTGAGTGTTCGATGTCGCGCTCGATGATGCCGCGGCCCATGTGCTCAGCGCCTCGGGCATGGGCGGCGTCCCATTCGTGGTCTTCACGCACGTCTATGAGGCGCGGGCGGGGGGCGTCTGAGGTCATGCGCTTGAGGGTGTCTTCGACGGAGATTTCGCGTATGCGTGCTTTGGCGTCGTCGGCCAGTTTCAGGAATCCTTCGGAGTGTTGCATGGGTCGTTCCAGCCTCGTTTCCGGTGGTAGTCGTTGTTCGCTCGCAGGGTGTAATAAAAGCGACCCTGCGCTTGCGGATTGGATGAAAAGCTTGGGAGCGATTATAATGCCGCTCTTTGGGAAAAGCACTGACATCGCGGATATACTGTGCGGACGTGGGACTTTGGGATTAAAGGCCGCGGGCGCGGTGTGGGCGCGGCAGAGAGAGAGGGGCGCGCGTCCCGTGTGAGGGAGGCTCTATGAAGAAGACGGAGATAGAGGAGCGCGTGCGGGAATCGCACCTGAAGCTGTTGAAGGCGCTCGACGGGTTGACCGAGGAGGAGGCGACGAGGGTCGGGCTCAATCCGCAGTGGTCTATTAAGGATGCGCTGGCGCACGTCGTCGCGTGGGAGCTTCAGGGGGCGGACACTATCCGCGAGATAGAGGCGGGCACGTGGAAGCCGCAGCGTCTCAATAAAGAGATGATAGACGAGTTCAACGCGCGGGCGGTCGAGGTGCGCCGCGAGCTTTCGATGCGCGAGGTGAGCGACGAGCTTAATATGGCCCACAGCCGTATGGAGAGCCTCATCGCCGGCTTGCCGGACGAGATAGAGGAATCGTCACCGACCTACAAGTTCATCGAAGGCGTGACCTTCCGGCACATGACGCATCACGCCGCGCAAATACAGGAGTGGAGAGATAAGAGCAAGGATGAAGGATGAAGGATGAGGTGGTTGAATCGCTGCTTAGTTGAATCAACCAATCAATCCCTTTCATCCTTCATCCTTCATCCTTTCAAACTTAGGAGTTGAAAAAATTGGCGGAACAATTCGATGTGGTGATTATCGGGAGCGGGCCGGGCGGTTACGTGGCGGCGATTCGCGCGGGGCAGCTCGGCTTGAAAGTGGCGATTGTCGAGAAGGACAAGCGGCTGGGCGGGACGTGCACGCTGCGGGGCTGTATCCCGACGAAACAGCTTTTGATGTCGGCGCACATCTACGAGCAGATGCAACACGCGAAGGATTTCGGCGTGCAGGCTTCGGAGATCAAGCTCGCCTTCGCAGACGTGCAGAAACGCAAAGAGCGGGTCGTGATGAAGAACTCTAAGGGCATAGAGTTCCTGATGAAGAAGAATAAGGCGACGGTCTTTAAGGGCTATGGAAAGCTGGCGCTGCCGGGCAAGGTCGAAGTGACGGGCGAGGACGGAAAGAAAGAGACTATTGAGGCCAGGAATATCATCATCGCGACGGGCTCGGTCGTGCGCCCCATTCCGGGCTTCGAGACCGACGGCACGACGGTCGTCAACAGCGATCACATTCTGGAATTGAAGGAGATTCCCAAATCTCTGATCGTGATGGGGGCGGGCGCTGTCGGCGTCGAGTTCGCATCCGTTTACTCGCGCTTCGGCTGCGAGACGACGATTGTGGAGCTGATGCCGCGACTGCTTCCGCTCGAAGACGAAGAGGTCTCCAAAGAGCTTGAGAGGTCTTTCCGCAAGCGCGGGATTAAGTCGCAGCTCGATACGAAGCTCGAAAAGCTGGAGAAGACGGAGGGGGGCGTTCGCCTGTCGGGCAAGACGAGCAAGGGCGAAGCCGTCAACCTCGAAGCAGAGATGCTCCTTGTCGCCGTGGGCCGCATGCCTTTCATCGAAGGACTGGGGCTCGAAGGCACTAAGATCAAGGTCGAGCGCGGCGCGATTCAGGTGGACGAATATCTGCGTACCGGCGAAGAGGGAGTCTATGCCATAGGCGATGTCATCCCGACGCCGTGGTTGGCCCACCTCGCGTCGAAAGAGGGCATCCTCGCCGTCGAGCAGTGCGCGGGCCAGCAAGCCGAGCCGATCAACCTGCGGCTCGTTCCTTCCTGCACCTACTGCGACCCGGAAGTGGCGAGCGTCGGGCTGACGGAGAAGAAGGCGCGTGATGAGGGCTACGACGTGAAGGTCGCCAAGTTTCCCTTCTCCGCTTCGGGCAAGGCGCGCATCCTCGGCGAGGAAGAGGGCTTTGTCAAAATCGTCAGCGAGTCGAAGTACGACGAGCTGCTCGGCGTACACATCATCGGGCCGCACGCCACGGAGCTGATCGCCGAAGCCTGCGTCGCCATGCAGCTCGAATCGACGGCTGAAGAGCTGGGACGCACGATGCACGCGCATCCGACCATCTCGGAAGCCGTCATGGAAGCCGCCGAAGGCATCCACGGCTTGACGATACATATGTAAAAGCCATCAGTCATCAGTTTTCAGCTTTCACCGGCAGACTGATGACTGAACGCTGACCGCTCATTTATGAACAAAGAGACACATGGCAAATCGAAGGCAGAGGGCAAGGGCGCGACCCGTGAGCCAAAGCTTACCTGCACGAGTGAGACGACGCTCGGGCCTGAGCAGATGCTTGAGCTTTATCGTTATCTGAAGCTGACGCGACTGGTCGAAGAGCGGCTCGTCAATCTCTATCGCCAGACGAAGGTGGTGGGCGGCGTGTTTCGCTCGCTCGGGCAGGAGGCGACCGCCGTGGGCACGGCCTACGCGCTCGCGCCGCAGGATTTCATCACGCCCTTAATACGCGACCTCGGCGCTGTGCTCGTCAAAGGTATACGCCCGCGCGATATCTTCGCGCAGTATATGGCTAAAGCATGGGGGCCGTCTGGCGGGCGCGACCTCAACATTCACTTCGGCGATCTGGCAAAGGGTTTCATCGGGCCGATCTCGCATCTGGGCGACATGATCCCTGTGATGACGGGCGTGCTGCTCGCGCGCCGCTTGCAGAAAAAGGACACGGTCGCTCTCGCCTACATCGGCGACGGCGGGATGAGCACGGGCGCGTTCCACGAGGGCCTGAACTTCGCTGCCGTCCAGCGCTTACCGCTGATCGTCATCGCGGAGTATAATTACTACGCTTACTCGACTCCGACCTCCCTGCAAACGGCTGTCAAAGACCTTGCCGAGAAGGCCGCCGGCTACGGCATACCGGGCCACATCGTTGACGGCAATGACATCATCGCCTGCTATGAAGTGACGCGCAAAGCGGCGGAGTATGCGCGCGGGGGCGGGGGCGCTGTCCTGATCGAGGCGAAGACCTACCGTCGCAAAGGTCACGCCGAACACGACGATCAACGCTACGTCCCACCCGAGGAGATAGAGTACTGGGAGAAGAATAACGACCCCGTAGAGCGCTACGAGGCGTACCTGACAGAGCGCGGCGTTGCGACGCCTGAAAAACTGGAGGAGATTACTGCCGACATACTGCGCGAGATTGACGAAGACGTGGCGTGGGCCGAAAGCTCGCCCATGCCGGAGCCGGAGCAGGCGGCCTACGGGGTTTACGATAACACGATCGTGCCGCCCGCTTTCCGCCCGAAAGTTTTAGAGAGATAGAAAAGTTTTGGAAAGATAGAGATGACAATCCTTCCGGTCACAACTCGTCGGCCCGCACTCCCAACTTCGGAGGCCGTTTCATTCGGAGAAAAGAAGATGGGATTAGTTTACGCGGACATCGAACTCGTGAGCAGCGACGACCTCGCGCTCTTTCATCGCGGCTATCTCGCCGAAGACCAAATCAAGCACATGCGAGTCAGCGCGCTCGTTGACAGCGGCGCTTACATGCTTTGCATCAACGACCGCATCAAAGTGCAGCTTGATCTGCGTGTCATTGAAGAACAGAACGTGCGATTGGCTGATGACTCAGAGATCAGGGTAGAAGTTGTCGGGCCTGTTGAAATTCGTTTTGAAAATCGTTCGACCACAGTGAGGGCGATAGTGATTCCGGGAAATGCCGAGCCGCTGCTCGGCGTTATTCCGTTGGAAGACCTTGACGTGGTCATTGATCCAACGCAACAACGCTTGATCGTTAATCCTGAAAGCCCGTATATCGCACGGAAGCATATGAAGTAATCGAAAAACTCCTAATCATGTCAACTGCAACAAGGAAAGAGCATAAATCCAACAGGCCCGCGCGCGGCGGCACGGCAACGTTTGTCGAAGCCATCCGTCAGGGGATATGGGAAGAGATGGAGCGGGATGCGAGCGTCTTCGTCATCGGCGAGGACGTGGGCGCTTACGGCGGCGCGTTCAAGGTCACGGACGGCCTCATCGACGAGTTCGGGCACGAGCGCGTGATCGATACGCCCATCTCCGAGGCGGCCATTGTCGGCGCGGCGTGCGGGGCGGCGCTGCTCGGCATGCGACCCGTCGCGGAGTTTCAGTTTATTGACTTCATCTCGGCGGGCTTCGACATGCTGACCAATTACGCGGCCAAGTGTCGTTATCGTTGGGGCGCTCCGCTCCCCGCGGTCTTTCGCGGCCCCTGCGGCAGCGGGGTACATGCAGGCCCGTTTCATTCCCTCAACGCCGAGTCCTTCTTTCTCAACACGGCGGGCCTCAAGATCGTCGAGCCCTCGACCGCGTATGATGCGAAGGGCCTCATCAAGGCGGCGATACGCGACCCTGACCCGGTCATCTTCTTCGAGCATAAGAAGCTCTATCGCCTGCCTCGTCTGCGCGAAGATTTGCCGGGCGACGACTACATCGTCGAGATAGGCAAGGCACGCACGGCGCGCGAGGGACGCGACCTTTCCATCATTACTTTCGGCGCGATGGTTTTGACGGCCCTCGATGCGGCGGCGGAGTTGGAGAAGGAGGGTCTGGACGTAGAGGTCATAGACCTGCGCACGCTCGCCCCCCTCGACAAGGCGGCGATCCTTGCGACCGTTAAGAAGACGAGCAAGGTGATAGTGCTGCATGAGGCATCACGGACGGGCGGCATCGGCGGCGAGATCAGCGCGATCATCGCCGAAGAGGCTTTCGAGTGGCTGGATGCTCCGCCCGTGCGCGTCGCCTCGATTGATACGCCCGTGCCCTATTCACCGCCGCTCGAAGAATATTATTTGCCGCAGACGAAAGACGTGCTGGATGCGGCGCGCAAACTGGCAGCCTACTAATTTTGGATTTTAGATTTCGGATTTCGGATTGAAAAGCAGTTCAGCCATGTAGCTCAATCCGTTCGTCAATCCAAAATCTAAAATCCAAAATCCAAAATTGGAAGGGAACGTATGAGCACAGAAGTAGTCATGCCGCAGATGGGCGAGTCCATCGCGGAGGGGACGATCACGAGGTGGTTGAAGCAGGTCGGCGAGCGCGTCGAGCGCGACGAGCCGTTGTTTGAAATCTCCACGGACAAGGTGGACGCAGAGATTCCGTCTCCCGCCGCCGGGACTCTCACCGAAATCAAGTTCAAAGAGGGCGAGACGGTCGAGGTCAATACGGTGGTCGCCGTGCTTGATGGCGGCGGTGGCGCGCAGGCGTCCGCTCCGTCCTCCTCCCAACCGGCGCAGGCGAGCGAGCCTAAGTCTGGCTATTTACTCGAATATTCAGACGCGTCGCAGGCGGCAGTTTCCGCCCCGACTCCACCGCCGCCGCCAGCGCCTCCCGCCGCCGCCGCCCCTGCTCCGCCGCAGCAAAGCTCCGCGACGCAGGCCGCTTCAACAACGCAAGCCACGCCGCCCGGTTCTACGCCGTCGGCGCAGCCTGCCGCACCGGCTCAGGAGCAGGCCGAAGGTCGCGCCACGGCTCAACCGTCCGCGCAGGGGGCGACGACTCCGGCTCAGGCAACCTCTACGGGCGGGAATGGCCGCGAGCAGACGGTTGAAGAACTGCGACGCACGCGTTCGAGCCCGCTCGTGCGTAACATCGCGCGCGAGCACGGCATAGATATCTCACGCCTCGAAGGCACGGGCGCGAGCGGGCGCGTGACGAAGAACGACATACTGAGCTTTATCGAATCGGGCGCGGCCATGTCGCCCGCAGAGGCGATGCAGGCCGGACGCGCAACGGAAGGCGCGGCCCAGGCTTCGCCGCCAGCCGCGCCGCCCTCCGCACCCACGCTACAGCCAGCCGCAGAAGACCGCGTCGAGCAGATGAGCGTGATGCGTCGTAAGATCGCCGAGCACATGGTCATGTCGCGGCGCACTTCGGCTCACGTCACGACCGTCTACGAGATAGACATGACGCGCATCGCTCGCCTGCGCGACGAGCACAAGGCCGCTTTTCAGGAGCGCACGGGCACGAAGCTGACCTTCATGCCCTTCATCTTTCAGGCCGTGACGAACGCCATCCGCCAGTTTCCCATCTTCAACTCGCAGGTCAGCGGCGATCAGATCATCTACAAGCGCGATATAAATCTGGGCATGGCCGTGGCTCTGGATTGGGGGCTGATCGTGCCCGTTATCAAGCGCGCGGACGACCTCTCTATCTCAGGGCTCGCACGCGCGGCCAATGATCTGGCGGAGCGCGCGCGCAGCAAGCAGTTGAAGCCCGACGAGGTTGCCGGCGGCACGTTCACCATCACCAACCCGGGCGTCTTCGGCGGACTCTTCGGGACACCGATCATCAACCAGCCGCAGGTCGCCATCCTCGGCATAGGCGCGATTGAGAAGCGCCCGAAAGTCATCACGACCGCAGAAGGCGATGATCTGATAGCGATTCGCTCGATGGCATTCTTCGCCCTGAGCTTTGACCATCGGGTCATCGACGGCTCGGACGCCGAAAAATTCCTGGCCTATATCAAACAGCTGCTCGAAGCCGGGTCGTTCCAGTTGTGAGGCGTTGAAGTTCAGGAGCGCGCGCGGCGCGGGCGCGCTTCGGGCGTCAGACGCGTGAGCGAGAGGAGAGCTTGAGAGATGAGGCCCGCGATCACTTTCATGCTGCGCGCGGGCGCGGCGTTTGCCCTCGCGACGACGTTTGCCCCTCTGGTCTCAGGCCAAAGAAGCGGCAGCGCAGCCGAAGCCAGAACGCGTGTCATGCGCGAAGCGCGCGAGCGTGAGCTGCGTGATAACGAGATGCGCGAACGTGCCTTCGACCTCAGGATGGTGGAGGAGGAAGCGCGCAGGCATCCGGCTGTGCCGCGCCGCGAGCCTCGGCTCGACATAGCGCAGATCAGGGAAGACTTCGTGCGCCTACAGGTCGTCAATTACGATTTGTCGGACGCGGTCTCGCGCAGTAGTCGTAGTAGTGGAGCGCTCGACCTCAAGCTCATCGCAAAGTCCGTCGCCGATATAAAGAAGCGTGCCCGGCGGCTCAGGGACAACATGATGCTGCCGGAAACGGAGAACGTCTTCGAGCGCCCGCAGATGGAGGTCGGCCCGGATGTCAGGCAGCTGAAGTCTTCGCTCTCCGTGCTTAAGAAGCTGATCATAGGCTTCGTCAACAATCCCATCTTCAGAGAAGCCAACGTCGTCGACCTTCAGTTGTCTGCCAAGGCCAAACACGATCTTGAAGACATCATTGAGCTGAGCGAGCAGATAAAGAAGTGCAGCGAGAAGCTGAACAAGCTCACGGCTCAGAAGTGAGTCTTGTGACGGACTTGGGCCTTCCTGTTTAGAGCAGCCCGAGGCCGCACAAGCACCGGACGCTTGACCGAACGTCCGGCTCTCCCGGCCTTTACGTTACCCGCCCCTTTCGTTCCCTTCCGCGCACCCTTGTTGCAATCCGATGATAATCGGATGATGAATTGCTTATCGGGCCTCCACCGCCCTTTTTTAGGAAGACGCCTGCTTGACTTCCCTTGATTGTTCGCTAGAATTCGCGCTTAGCTGGTCTCAAATGGTAAAGCTTCCGGAGAGAAAGAGCCCTCGCGCAAGCTCTTTTTGTTTGAGAAGTAAGATTGCAAGCAGGTATGAATGCTGAAATAACTTTAACCGCGCCGCCGTTCGATTATTGCTCCCGTTTGATCGAGCGGCATCGCCAATGACTTGCGAGGTCTGTGCAGGGGCTCGACCACGGAGCGCCCGCCGGGAATCTCGCCGATGGAGTTAAAATAGATGAGTGCTAACAAATCCCGACTGTTTCAATCCCTGACGCTCGCTCTCGGTCTTGTCCTCGCGCTGGCGACCTTCGCCTTCGCGCAAGGCAACACTGCGGCCCAGACGGGCAACGTCCGCTCGGTTTCCAGCGGCCAGAAGATGAAGATCAAGGGCGTCGTGACGCGCCGCGATCCAGACACCTTTACAATCCGAGACGTAAACGGCGTGGACACGGTCGTGCTCCTCACCGACCGCACCAGCGTGAAGTCCAAGGGCGGCTTCCTGCGCGGCGGCACAAACTACGGCTCGACAAATATCCTGCGCGGCCTCAACCTCGAAGTCGAGGGGCGCGGCGACCAGAGCGGACAGCTCGTCGCGGAGAAGATCAGGTTCAACGAGTCCGACCTGAGGGTTGCGCGCACCGTCGAATCGCGCGTTGACCCGGTGGAAACGCGCGTCGGACAGGTGGAGCAGAATGCACAGCGCCTCTCCGGCCAGATAGATGAGCTGGCAGCCGTTTCCAACGCGGCGCGCGGTGGAGCCAAAGCCGCACAGGAGACGGCGGACGCCGCCGTCGCCGGCGTTAACGCGACCAACGACCGCATCTCCGCGCTCGACGACTACGTCGTGCAGGACACGATGGCGATCAACTTCCGCGTCAACAGCGCCGTGCTCTCGCCCGATGCCAAGGCGCAGCTGGACACGGTCGCCAACAAGGCCAAAGCGGCCAAAGGCTTCGTCATAGAAGTTTCGGGCTTCACGGACACGACCGGCAGCGTTGAGAAGAATCGTCGCCTGAGCCAGCAGCGCGCCGACTCTGTCGTTCGCTACCTTGTGGAGAATCACCAGATTCCGCTGCGCCGCATCATCACGCCTTACGGTTACGGCGAGACCAATGCTGTGGCGGATAACACCACGCGCGCGGGCCGCGAGGCGAACCGTCGCGTGGAGGTCAAGATACTGGTCAACCGCGGACTGGTGCAGCCTGCGCCGACGATCACGACGCCGTCAAGCGGCGAGACATCATCGGCGACACCTAACCAGTAAGCGCTACCTGTCAGGCACGCGAAGAAGGAAAGGGCTACAGGAGAAGGGCAACCGAAGCTTTCGCTTTGCCTTTCGCTCTTTACCCTTTCCTTCTCTTTTTTCATATCATAGATCGCACCGATGGATAGCAAACTCAAAAGGCCGAACGCGCGCGTCCTCTTTTTCCTGCTCTGCGGGCTCGCTCTGCTGCTCGTCGCCCTGAGCGCGCCTCTGGCGCAGTCGCCCGTGCAGGACATGCCGCCCCCTCCTCCCAGACCTACGCCGAAGCCCAGGCCGACGCCGCAGGAGGAGCCTCCCGACGATGGCGACTACGACGTGGTGCGCGTCAGCTCAAACCTTGTGGTCGTGCCTGTCTCGGTGACGGATGCCTTGGGCCAACCCGTGATGGGGCTCGCGGCCACAGATTTCCGTCTCGAAGAGGAAGGGCGTCAGCAGGAGATAGCCCAGATCGGCAACCCTGAGCAGATACCTCTGGACATTGCCATCCTGCTGGACGTATCGGGCAGCGTCAACGCGCGCTTCGCTTTCGAGAAAGAGGCGGCAGCGCGTTTCCTCAAACAGGTCTTGAAGCCTACGGATCACGCGACCGTTTTCGCCATCGACCAGCAACCGCGTCTTGAGTTGGCGCGCGATACGGCTGATCATGCCTCCGCCCGCCTGATGGCGATTGACCCGAGCCGCGGCCCGACAGCCTTTTACGATACGGTGATCGAGGCCGCCAACTACCTGTCGAAAGTTTCGCCGCCCAACGCTCGCCGCGTGATCGTCGTCATCTCCGACGGCGAAGATAACTATAGCGAGAAGGTCAAGAAAGCTATCGGCGCGACGCGCGATGAGCAGAATGACGTTTCGGCGGCGGCCAAGGGGGTGATCTATAACAAGGTTCTAATGGAGGTTCAGCGAGAGGTTCAAAAGGCCGAGATCGCTTTCTATTCGATCAACCCCAGCGGCGAGGCGCTGCGCCTGAACGTCATCAGCAAGCGCGCGCAGGACGGAATGGAACAACTGGCGAACGCCACGGGCGGCAACTCTTTCGTCCCCGAAAGGCTTGAGAATCTGGAAGTCGTCTTTCGTCAGATAGCAGCCGAGCTGCGCTCGCAGTATCTTCTACAGTATTACTCGAAAGACGAATCGCCCGCGGGCAAGTTCCTGCGTATACGTGTTCAGGTTCCGGCGCGCCCACAGCTACGCGTGCGCGCGCGCCAGGGTTACTATTCCAAGCGCAGGTAAACTCGCGCGGTCAGGGCATCTCAAGCAGCACGTCCGTCAGGCGATTCATCACTTCGAGCAGCGATCTTCCGGCCTCGTCGTAGCGACCGGCGGCCACCAGTTCTTCCCCGCGCGACGCGCCCGCGGCCACGCCCAGAAGTCTCGGGTAATACTGGCGCAGCTCAGACGAGCTGCTGAACATCGTCTCCAGCTCATCCATCTGGACGCGATAACCCTCGAAAACATCCCTGAGCTTGGCGCGGTTGCGCTGCAACGCTTCGCTCGACTGGTTGTTGCCTGCCCCGGCCTCGCTCGCCGCCAGCTCTTTCGAGATCGGCCCGTAGAGGTAGAGGAATTTGCCGAGGGATTTAATCTGCTCGGCGAGGCGTCCGGCTGCCGGTCGGACAGAAGAAGCGTTGGCCGTGCCTGTGTTCCTCGTCGAGGCCGTGCGCGTTCCTCTTCTGCCGGCGGTGCTGCGCCTCGTCCGCGTCTGCGCGAAAGCCGTCGCCGCCGTCAAGAGCAGGACGCAGGCGAGAATAATCATCGAGATACGTTTCAATCCGAATCCTCCTTCATCCATCCGAGGCCAACCGAGTCGCCTTCATTCTTCCCGGAAAGTGTCATTCAGGTTTCTCAAGCTATGACGCGTGGGCCTGTGTGTCAAGTCTCTTGCAGCCGTCTTCAGCGCACGCTCGCGCCCAACTCGCGGCGGCAGCCTTCGGGCTGCTACAATAAAGAGCGCTGGCCGAATAAATGCACATCTAAGATGAGAGAGCGACGATTAAGAGTAAGGCGGCTGGGCCGACTTGAGTACGGCGCTGCGCTCGCCGTCCAGAAGGAGACCGAGCAACGTGTCCTTCATGGGGACGAGCCGGACACCCTGCTGCTGGTCGAGCACCCGCACACGCTGACGCTGGGGCGCGGCGCGAAGCCCGCAGGCATACTCACGCCTGCCGAGGTGCTGGAAGCGCGCGGCGTCACCGTCTTTGAGACAAATCGCGGAGGCAAAGTCACCTATCACGGGCTGGGCCAACTCGTCGGCTATCCCATCATCAACCTGAGCCCCGACCGTGAGGACGTTCATCGCTACGTCCGCGACCTCGAAGAAGCACTGATGCGCGCGCTCGCCGATTTCGGTATCGAGGGCTTTCGCATCAAGGGGCTGACCGGCGTACACACCACGGCGGGAAAGGTCGCCGCCATCGGCGTTCACATCGCGCGCTGGGTGACGACGCATGGCTTCGCTCTCAACATCAACACAGACCTCAGCTTCTTCAACCTCATCGTGGCCTGCGAGGGCGAGCCCGTCACTTCCATGAAGGAACTGCTGGGGCGCGAGCTTGAGATGCGAGAGGTCGAAGACAGTATCATCGCGCGCTTCGCGGAGGTTTTCGAGATGCGCGTGGAGGAGGAGGCGGCGGAGGCGGCGCGCACGCAGGCGACGACCGGTAGACCGGAAGGCTACGCCACGACCCTGACATGATCGAAACAGAGACTTCAAAAACATTCACGCTTGAGCTTATAGAGGAGGCGGCGGCACGCTT
Source organism: Pyrinomonadaceae bacterium (assembly GCA_036389675.1). Classification (GTDB taxonomy): domain Bacteria; phylum Acidobacteriota; class Blastocatellia; order Pyrinomonadales; family Pyrinomonadaceae; genus DASQYE01. The sequence continues at coordinate 179,367 of DASVWI010000019.1, read as the reverse complement.
GCGCTCGCGCGTTCATCGCACACCCGTCATCACTTCGCGCGCCTTTGACGAGGCGGCCTCCTCGCGCTCGGGCCAATCAGAGCGTCGCGTCTTCTTCAAGTGCGAGAATATGCAGCGCACCGGCTCTTTCAAGTTTCGCGGCGCGACCAACAGGATTCTCTCCCTGACCGCAGAGGAAAGGGCACGCGGGGTCGTCGCCTTCTCTTCGGGCAATCACGGGCAGGCCGTGTCGCTGGCCTCTCACGAAGCGGGCGTGCGCGCCGTCATCTGCATGCCGTCTGATGCGCCGCAATCCAAGATCGCGGCGACGCGCGGCTACGGCGCTGAGGTGGTCTTTTATGATCGCCAGCGCGACGACCGCGAAGCCTTTGCGCGCGAGATAGCCGGGCGCGAGCGACTGCTTCTTGTGCCTCCCTATGACGATTACCTGATCATGGCCGGACAGGGCACTTGCGCGCTTGAGCTTTTAGAGGATGTGCCGGAGTTGGACGCGATCATCACGCCGTGCGGCGGAGGCGGGCTCTTTGCAGGCGCGAGCACGGCTGCGCTCGCGTTGAGGCCCGGCACGCGTTGCTTCCCCGTGGAGGCCGAGCTGGCGGACGACACGCGCCGCTCTTTTCTCAAAGGCGAGCGCGTCTCAATCCCGCCGCCGCGAACAATCGCCGACGGCATGCGAAACCAATCGCCCGGCGCGCTCACCTTTCCCGTGCTGCGCGCAAACGCCGAAGATGTCCTGACCGTCTCCGAACAGGAGATCATAGAGGCGCTTCGCTTCCTGCTCTTTCGCTTAAAGATTCTGGTCGAGCCGACTGGCGCGGTGGCGGTTGCGGCGGTTCTTTCCGGTAAAATCCCCGCAGACCTGCGCCGCATCGGCGTCATTCTCTCGGGCGGCAACATCGACCCGCAAACGCTCGCCACGCTTCTCGCCTGAGCGACAACCCCTAGCGCGGGTGCTAGAATAGCTTTTACCATCAAAACCTTTGGAGTTAATCGAAGTGGGGCGCGAGCTAAAAGTCATCAATACGAAACCGCGACAGCCAAAGCCCGAGTGGCTGAGGATTCGCATCGGCGACCCGACCAATCAAAACCATGTGCTGCGCTTGATCGAGGGCTTGAACCTGCATACTGTTTGTCAGGAGGCGCGCTGTCCGAACATCTTCGAGTGCTGGTCTGACCGGACGGCGACCTTCATGCTGGCGGGCGACATCTGCACGCGCCATTGCGGTTTCTGTGCCGTCGGCAAGGGAGCGCCCGGCGCGCTCGACCCCGACGAGCCGCGCCACGTCGCCGAGGCCGTGCGCCATCTCAACCTTGCTCACGCTGTCATCACATCCGTCAACCGCGACGATCTGCCGGACGGAGGCGCAGCGCACTGGGCCGAGACGATTCGCGAGGTGCGTGCCCTCAATCCTGATTGCCGGATAGAGGTTCTGATCCCGGACTTTAACGGCGACGAAGCGGCGCTCTCGACCGTGCTCGACGCCCGCCCCGACGTGCTCAATCACAACACTGAGACCATCGCTCGCCTCTACAGGCGCGTGCGTCCCGATGCCGTTTATACCCAGACGCTTGAGCTTCTGGAACGCGCGGCCCGCCGCCGCGACGCCGAAGGGCGAGGCATGCTGACCAAGAGCGGCATTATGGTGGGCCTCGGCGAGACCTTCGACGAAGTCGTCGCGCTGATGAAAGACCTGCGCTCAGTCTCCTGCGACATCATGACCATCGGGCAGTACCTTCAACCCTACGAGCGTCGCCTGCCGGTGGAGCGCTACGTGACGCCCGAAGAGTTTGCGCGCTGGCGCGAGATAGGCATGACCCTCGGCTTCCGCCACGTAGAGTCCAGCCCGCTCACGCGCTCCTCTTATCACGCGCGCCAGCAAACGGGCGAGCCCGTCGCACAGGAAGAGACGGAAGCGAGCCTCCGATCCGCGCGCTGAGACTTTGATTTCAATCAAAGGCATTCCTTAAAGTAGTCCGCATATGAGAGCCGTCGTCTTTAAAGAACATGGTGGGCCGGAGGTGCTTCAGTACGCGGAAGCGCCTGAGCCTTCCATTAAGGCGAATGAAGTTTTGGTCGAGGTGCGCGCCTGCGCGTTGAATCATCTGGATGTCTGGGCGCGCGGCGGATTGCCGGGCATAGAGATTCCGCTGCCGCACATTCTCGGCAACGACATCGCGGGCGTGGTGCGCGAAGTTGGCCCACTGGTCAACTGGGTCAGGGCCGGCGACGAAGTGATGTTGCAGCCCGGCGTGTCCTGCGGCCATTGCATAGAGTGTTTCAGCGGACGCGACAATCTCTGCCCGGAGTATGACATTCTGGGGTACAGGCGCGACGGCGGTTATGCGGAGCTGGTCGCCGCGCCGGGCGTCAACGTCATCCCTAAGCCGAAGAATCTCTCATGGGAGGAAGCGGCGGCCCTGCCCCTTGTGACCGTCACGGCATGGCACATGCTCATCACGCGTGCCCAGGTGCAGCCGGGCGAGGACGTGCTGATCCACGCGGCTGGGAGCGGCGTCGGCTCAATCGGCATACAGGTGGCACGCCTGCGCGGCGCGCGCGTCATCGCCACCGCAGGCTCGGACGAAAAGCTACAGAAGGCGCGCGAGCTGGGCGCTGACGAATGCATCGACTATACGCGCGAGGATTGGCCCAGAGAGGTGCGGCGGCTGACGGGCAAGCGCGGCGTTGACGTGGTCTTTGAGCACACGGGGGCGGAAACATGGGCGGGCTCTATCGCGTCGCTCGCCAAATCCGGGCGCGTCGTCACCTGCGGCGCAACCTCCGGCTACGACGCCCGTACAGACCTGCGACAGGTTTTCTATCGCCACCTCTCGCTGCTCGGCTCCTTCATGGGCTCAAAGGCGGAGCTGCTCACGGCGATGAAATTCATCGAGCGCGGGACGATTCGCGCCGTCGTTGACCGCACCCTGCCGCTCGCGGAAGCCCGCCGCGCGCATGAGCTGATGGAAGACCGAGCGCAGTTCGGCAAGCTCGTGCTTGTCCCCTGAAAGACAAGTCAGTACCGCCTGCGGTAGCGGGCGGGTCTCAAGCGTTAGACACCCGCCCGCTACCGCAGGCGGTACTGACCTCTTTTTCCTTGACCCCGGAAACAAAAAAGAGACCGCCCTCGTACTAAAGTCTCTAATCTGGACAGGCGAGCCAGCCGGCCAACATCTGAGAACAGCCGAAACAACTGCCTGCGCCTCATGCTCAACAATTCGTAATTATGAACGCGGGGCTTCCGGCCCTCATCAACCTGATCGGCATCAACGGAGGAATCCAAAGATGAATTTATATCGGAATCAGCCAGCGCCGCTTGCTCTCGCTTTGGTGATGATGTGCGCGCTCATTGCGCCGCTCGCGGTGGGCGCGCGCGCCTCTCTCCTCTCGCAGGCAGCGCCTCAGCAGCAGCAGGGGACGGGCGCGGTCGCTCTTCCGAGCGGTGTGGAGCGCGTCACCTCCGTCGAGGGCATCACAGAGTATCGCTTACAGAACGGCCTGCGCGTGCTGCTCTTCCCCGATCCGTCGAAGCCGACCGCGACCGTCAATATCACTTATCTGGTCGGCTCGCGCCATGAGAATTACGGCGAGACGGGAATGGCCCATCTGCTTGAGCACCTGATGTTCATGGGCTCGAAGAATCACCCCGCCATCCTCAAAGAGTTTGCCGACCACGGCACGCGCCGCAACGGCACGACATGGCTTGATCGCACCAACTACTACGAGACTTTTGTGGCGAGCGAAGAGAATCTGCGCTGGGCCATCGAGATGGAAGCAGACCGCATGACCAACTCCTTTATCGCCAGGAAGGATTTGGACAGCCAGATGTCCGTCGTACGCAACGAATTCGAGGCGGGCGAGAACGACCCGCAGGGCATTATGCTGGAGCGCGCCATCTCCACGGCCTATCTCTGGCACAACTACGGGAACACGACCATCGGCGCGCGCTCCGACATAGAGAATGTTCCGATTGAGAGGCTGCAAGCCTTCTATCGCAACTATTACCAGCCGGACAACGCCGTGCTGCTCGTCGCCGGTCGCTTCGACGAGGCCAAAACGCTCGAACTCATCAACAAAAACTTCGCTCCCATCCCGCGCCCGAAGCGTGAGCTACAGAAGTTCTACACTGTTGAGCCCACGCAGGACGGCGAGCGTTCCGTGACGCTTCGCCGCGTCGGCGACGTGCAGGCCGTCGAGGCCATCTATCACGTCCCTTCGGGCTCGCATCCGGACTTCGCCGCGGTCGATGTCTTAACGGAAATCCTCGGCGACTCGCCTTCCGGGCGGCTCTACAAAACCCTGGTTGAGCCGAAGAAGGCAAGCTCCATCTCCGGGTTCAGTTTTCAATTGCGCGAGCCCGGCGTCGTCATCTTCGCCGCAGAGGTTCGCACGGACGCTTCGCTCGAAGCGGCGCGCGATGCGCTGCTGCAAACCGTCGAGAGCATGAGCGCCAACCCGCCAACCCTTGAGGAGGTCGAGCGCGCGCGCATCGCACTCCTGAAAGGTTTCGAGCAGACCTTCAACTCCTCCGAGCGCATAGGGCTGGCGATGAGCGAATGGCTAGGGATGGGCGACTGGCGACTTTTCTTTCTGCATCGCGACCGCCTGCGCTCAGTCAAGCCCGAAGATGTCAGCCGCGTGGCGCGTCAGTATCTGAAGTCGTCCAACAGGACGCTTGCCATGTTCGTCCCGACACAGAAACCCGACCGCGCGGAGATTCCGCCCGTGCCCGATCTAACCGCCATGCTCAAGGACTACAAGGGCGATGCTGCGATCAGCACGGGCGAAGCCTTCGACCCGTCGCCCGCCAACATCGAGGCGCGCACCCTGCGCCAGCAGACGCCGGGCGGCTTGAAGATGGCGCTGCTGCCGAAAAAGACTCGCGGGAACACGGTGGTCGCCGCGATGTCTTTACGCTTCGGCGATGAAAAGAGCCTGATGAACCGCTCGACCGCAGCACAGCTTGTCGCGCAGATGCTCATGCGCGGCACTGCCAGGCACACGCGACAGCAGCTCAAGGACGAGTTTGACCGTCTGAAGGCGACGGTCGCGGTAACGGGTGGGCCAAGCGCCGCGCTCGTAACCATAGAGACGGTGCGCGAGAATCTCCCAATGGTGCTGCGCCTCGTCGCGGAAGTCTTGCGCGAGCCGTCGTTCCCCGTGAGCGAGTTTGAGCAGCTCAAGCAGGGACAGCTCGCGGCCATAGAGCAGCAGCGCAGCGACCCGCAGGCGATGGCGACCGTCGCGCTTAATCGTCATCTTAATCCTTACGAGAAGGGCGACCCGCGCTACATTCAATCGCCGGAGGAACAGATCGAAGCGATCAAGGCCACAACAATCGAAGAGGTGAAGAAGTTTTACACGGACTTCTATGGCGCGTCGCAGGGCGAGCTGGCCGTGGTCGGCGACTTTGATGACAAAGAGATAGCGAAGCTGGCGAACGACCTTTTGGGCAACTGGAGGAGCGCGAGCCCGTTCGCACGGCTCGTCAATCTATACAAGCCAGTGCCTTCGATCAACAAATCCTACGACGCCCCGGACAAGGCCAACGCCTTTTTCACTTCCGGCCTCAACATACAATTGCGCGACGACGACCCGGACTATCCGGCGCTGGTGCTCGGCAATTACATCCTCGGGAATTCCGACAACTCGCGCCTGCGTATGCGTATTCGCGTCAAGGAGGGCCTCAGCTACGGCGTCGGCTCGCGCATCCTCGTCAGCTCCTTCGACAAGTCCGGCACGTTTACTTCGTTTGCCATCTACGCGCCGCAGAACGCGGCCCGCGTCGAGACGGCTTACAAGGAGGAGATCGCGCGCGCTTTGCAGGACGGCTTCACAGCTGAAGAAGTGGAAGCGGCCAAGACCGGCTATCTGCAAGCGCAGCAGGTCAACCGCTCGCAGGACGCGATACTGGCGCGCACCATCGCCGCGCGTCTCTTCGCCAACCGCACGCTCGCATGGGATGCGGACTTCGAGAAAAAAGTCGCGGCGCTGACGCCGGAACAGATCACCGCCGCCATGCGCCGCCACATAGACCCGTCGAAGATCACCATCATCAAGGCGGGCGATTTTCAGAAGACGGCGTCGAAGTAAATGGTCTCCAGGACGAAGATGCAGCGAGAGCCTTAACACTCTCGCTGCATCTTTTTCTGTTTATCGTTAAGGCGAGTTTCTATCTGAGCAGGGATGACGGGCTCGCCTTAACGACCGTCAGCATCACTCTCGGCCTTGTTCGTTAGGCTCGCACCCTCGCCGTATTTTTCTTCAAAATCTCTACCAGTCGCGCCGCCCGCTCCCGTCGTACTGCCGCCGGATTCGCCGCCGGTCGTGCCCCCGGCCCCGGTCGTTCTCCCTTCATCTTCACCCGCTATCAGTTCGTCCTCGTCCTCTTTCATACCGGTTCTCCCCTTCCTTTATTTTCCCGTGTAGTCCTCAATATTGAAACGTTTGGCGAGCGTGTCGAAGTTCTCCTGCGTGTACTCGAAGTTCGTGCCGACGACGACGCGGCGGCCATCCTCCGTCTTCACTCTCATGTTGGTCTTCTCTCCGACGGGCGAGTTGGCGGTCAGGTACGCCACGTCTTCCTTGTCGAACACTCCGCCGTCTTTGCGCGAGAAGACGTAGATGTGAGTGAACTGCCCGTCGCGCACGTATTGCAACTGTCGCTCCAGATCGGTCGCGGGCGAGGGCGCGGCCTTTTGTTGCGGCGAGCCCGAACCCGTCGAGCCCGAATCTGATTTCCGGCAACCGCCGAGCAGGCACGCGATCAGCAGGAGCGCGAACGACGCCGCACTCAGACGAAAGAGTTTCCTTCTCATCCCGTCCTCCAATGGCACAGGTGAAGGCCGGCAGCCCTCGCTCAATCCGTGAAAGACATCACTGACCATCATTACGGTTCTTCCTGACGGTTTCCCGCATCCTCCGTCTCGTCTGTGCTATCGTCGCCGCCGCCCTCATCTTCGTCCGGGAGCGCCACCCCCTTCTGCTCGCGTATCTGTAGCACGGTGCATTCTTCATCCTCGTAGACGATGTCGAACCAGCCGCTCTCTCTGGCATTGAAATAGAAGTCGTTGTGTACGTCCTCGTTGTCCGAGAAGACGTAACGCGCGCCGAAGCGGTCGCGTATGATGGGCGCGGCATCCTTTATCTTGCCGAGCGTAATCTCCTCGTAGAGCTTTGACAGCTCCGGGTTTTTGTCCAGAAGGTAGGTCGGATCGAGCCCGGAAGCATAGGCGTGGGAGGTGTCGTAGAAGAACATCTTGGGGAAATCGTCCCAGTCCGTGTTAAAGACCATCTGGCCTTCGGGCACGTGCGAGCGCACCCAATCCATGCCGCCCTTGTAGCGATCAGGCCCGGCCTCTCCCGCAATCCCCTTCGCCGTCTCGTGGACGTTGATGACCAGAACTACGCCGAGCAGGAGCGCAACGAACGCCGCGGCCCACGTCTGCCAGTACTCTTTTTGGCGGCGACTACTGACCGTCTCCGCCCGCTCGCTGCGATCAAGAAACGGCTGTAGGTCGTCGAGCACGTGTTCGGGTAAGCGCCCGACCGGCGCACGCGCGCCGTCAAAGATCGTTTGCAGCGCGAAGGCCGCGAAGAGGACGGCAAACGGCGGCCAGTATTCGACGAAGCGGCGCGAGCGAAAGCTCATCACCATCAGCAGCGTCGAGAAGATGAGAAAGAAGAGCGGGCGCGCGGCGCGGCGTCTGTCCGTCCAATCGAATGCGATGTAGCCGACCAGCATCGCCACGAAAGCAACCAGACAGCTTCCCAGAAAGAACCAGCTTTCGTACGGATACCACTCCGAGCCGACGCTCGTGGAGAAATCGCCAACCCTCACCTTGATCCAGAGATGCTCAAGGAAAAGGGAGACGTTTTTCGGAAAGTACGGATTGATGATGAAGCCCGCGACCGTGCCCAAGCTCGTCCACACAAGCGGACGCCACTCGAAACGCAGCTCGCTCCAGACGATCACAGCCGTCCAGATCAAGGCAGCTGCCACGAGCGTCACAAAGAGGCTGTACGTCCAGACGTAGAGGAACGCGAGCAATGCTAGCCAGCTGTACTTCTTCTCGAACAGCAGGTAGATGCCCGCCACCATAAAGATGATCGAGATCGGCGGGGCCTTCGCCATGTTCAGGCGATAGAGGAACGGGGCCGAACACGCCAGCATCGCCACAAGCCACACCAGCGTGTAGCTGATGCGATAGCGCACGATCAACCAGTAGCAGGAGAAAACGGCCAGACTGGCAAAGAGCGTGGCCGAGACCTTGGCGGCCAGTCGCAGGTCGCCGAGCCAGGTGAACGGAATCTGTAGAATGTGAAACAGCAGGTGATGATCTACATAGCCTGCGGGGTCGAGCGTCGTCAGCGGCAGCCACTTGAAGGTCGGCGGAAAGAAGTGGCCCTGCCGCATGTTCTCCCAGAGCAGGCGACTCCAACGGATATGATAATAGCCGTCGAAGTCGCCGCAGCAGACGCTGCGGTTCGAGAACTGTAGCTTCCAGAAGATCAGGCCGATGGTCAACGCGCCGACCACCAGATAAACCGCACGCAGCGCCGCGTCCGATGCAATCGAACCGCTTATCCGGTCTTGACGGCGCGCGCTTTCCAACTCCGTCTCAGCCACCCCATCGTGCATAATAATAAAAAGGATGAAGGATGAAGGATAAAGGATGAAAAGAATGCTGTAATGTCTTAAAAGCTTTTACTTCATCCTTTATCCTTCCGCCTTCATCCTTTCTCTTCATCCCTTCTCAGGTTCTGGATAAGCTCCAGAAGCGACATCGGGTTAATCGGCTTGGTCATGTGAGCGTTGAAGCCTGACTGTAGGGCACGGCCTATGTCGTCGAAGGCCGAAAAGCCCGTGACGGCGATCAACGGGACGGTGACGTAATCGGGCAGGCGGCGCAACTCCTCGGCCAACTGATAGCCGTTCATGCCCGGCATCCCTATGTCCGAGATGATCACGTCGAAATGCTCGTCGCGCGCCACCGAGAGCGCGTCCTGAGCCGAGTACGCCATCACGGTTTGATAGCCCGCATGCTGAAGAAACAGGGCGATCATCTCGGTCACGTCCGGCACGTCGTCAACGACGAGGGCGCGCGGCTTGCCCTCGTCCAACTCGGCGAGATTGTCTGCGCTGGCCGTATCCTTCGCCGCGAGGTCTCTGCCGCTTGAGAAGAGATGACTCGACAACGATACGGCGAGAAAAGTTTCCGAGCGCTCTAAGTAAATCGGGGCAAGCGCACTATGCATTGTTCACTCCTCCTCGAACCTTGTTGCGAGGGTTTGATGTGATCGTCCGTACAGTGAAAAGTCCTGTCACGCCCGGATGAATTTCCGAGGCGCTTCGGAAAGCGACTACTACTGCTGCTGCTACGACTGCCGGGACGTGCGGCCCTTGAGCAGTTGATCAATCCTCGTCGCCAGCTCAGTGGGATCAATCGGCTTTGTGATGTGCGCGCTGAAACCGGCGGACTCTGCGGCCTCGGAATCCGCCTTCGAGGCGTAGCCCGTCAGCGCCACTGCCGGAACATCGCGCAAGTGCGGCAGCTCGCGCAGCCGCCTCAGCAACTCGTAACCATCCATGTCCGGCATCCCGATATCTGAAATCACGATATCAAACCACATTGATGCGGCAACGCGCAATGCTTCGGTGGGTGTCTGGCAAATCGTCACCTCGTAGCCGCGAAGCTCGAAGACGACCTGCAACATGTTCAGTGTGTCGAGCGCGTCTTCGATAATGAGCGCGCGCACCTGCTCATTATCAGGCGGGGGTATATGAGCGGGGCCTGCGGGGTCTGCCCGCGACGGCCTCTGAGTGCGCGCCGGCAAGCGCGGGAGATGAACCGTGAAGTGGCTTCCGCGCCTCTCGCCCGCGCTCGTCGCCTCGACGCGTCCCCCGTGGGCTTCGACGAAGCTTTTGACGAGCGAGAGGCCGATGCCGAGCCCGCCGTATCTCCTCGTCTTCGAGCCGTCGGACTGGCGAAAACGCTCGAAGATGAAGGGCAGGAAATCCGGACTGATGCCCTCGCCCTCGTCTTCGATATGGACGCGCGCCGCGCGTTCGTCCGTCTCGCAGTTGACGCGCACGTGCCCTCCCCTGTCGGAGAATTTGACGGCGTTGACGAGCAGATTCCAGAAGACCTGAACGAGCCGCGTGCGGTCGCCCGCGATCATCACCGCCTCGTCCGCCCTGAAAGGCACGCATTCGATTCTTACGTCGCGCAGCGCCGACTCCGCGCGCACCGTCTCGATGGCTTCCTGCACGACCGCCGCCAGCGGAACATGCGACCGCTCGATCTGCATCTTGCCGCTCACGATGGCGGACATGTCCAACAGGTCATTGATGAGCCGCGTCAGCGCGTAAGAGTTTTTATCAATCACGGCCAGCCCGTGTTCCGTCTCCTGCTGGCCGAGAGCGCCGCTGCGCATCATGTGTATCCAACCGATGATGGGTGTCAGGGGCGTTCTCAGCTCGTGCGAGAGCGTGGTGAGAAACTCGTCCTTCAGACGATTGGCCTCTTCGGCCTCGGCGCGCGCGCGGCGCTCCACCTCGTAGAGGCGCGCGTGATCTATGGCGAGGGCCAGCCGGTCGGCGATCAATTGCAGCAACCGCGTGTCCTCTTCGTTGAAACGGCGGGGCCGCAGCATGCCGACGTGGATAACGCCGATGGCGCGGCCTTCGATCATCAGGGGAACGCCGAGCAGAGATTTGATCCCCTTCTCGCGCAGGAGCGGATTATGCACGTAGGTTTTGTCTATGTCCTCTATGATGATGGGCTTCAGGCCCGCGACGATGCTGCCGGCGAACCCTACGCCGACCGGAATGGTGACTCCCAGCTCGACCTCTTCTTCGAGCCCCTTGGCGGCCCATGCGACCAGCTCATCGCCATGTTTTTCCACCAGCAGGATTGCGACCGTATCGACATGTAGAATCTCACGAACGCGCGTCAGCATATCGTCCATCATGTCGCTGATCGAGAGGTGCGAGAGCGCGGCTTCGGTAATGATCTGTGCGCTTTCGAGCCTTCTGGTCGCCTCTTCGGCGATCTTCCTTGCTTCCCGCTCGCGCACCAGAAACTCGTTACGCTCTCTGGCAATCAGCTTATGATCGTGAATGTCCGTGCTCGTGCCGAACCACTTGGTGATCTGCCCATCGGCGTCGCGCAAAGGATAGGCGCGCCCGAGATGCCAGCGATACTCTCCGTCCGCCGCTCGCCTGAAGCGGTATTCGATCTCGTAATCCTCGCCCGTTTTGATAGACCAGGCCCAGCGCTTGAGGCAGCGCTCGGTGTCTTCAGGGTGCAGGACGGGTTGCCAGCCCCAGCCGAGGGTTTGCTCCGGCGTCATCCCCGTGTACTCGAACCAGCGGCGATTGTAGTAGTCGAAAGAGCCTTCGGCATCAGCCGTCCAGACGATCTGCGGCATGGTGTCTGCCAGAGCGCGGTAATACTGCTCACTCTGACGCAGCTTATCCAGCGTCGCTTGCAGCTCGGTTTCGCTCGGACTAAGGCTCATAGAGGTGACCACTCCCTCTGGTTGATCTTCGGTCATGCTTGAGCATGACGGCCACGCCGCCCTTTGACGACGCGGCGGCCTGCTCGGCGCACGACCCGCAGGCGGGAAACGCCCGGTTAGAGGGGACGCACGCGCAAAGCTATCCTTTTCCAGAGAGCGAGTCAATATAGTTTATGAATTTCCTGTGCCTGTTTTGAGGACGAGCCGGCGGCGCTCGCCCCTCTTCGATCAGGCTTCGCACCAGAGACAAGCTTAAATTTTTGGTGACACGGAGAGCCTGTTTTGATAGGGTGTGATTAGTCTGTGAACATTTGACAATTAAGGAGAAAGAGAGACATGCCAGTTACAAGGTCGAGCAGGAAAGCGGGCGGCTCGGGCAAAGGGGCCGGAGCGTCCAAGAAGTCCTCAAAGAAATCGAGCAAGAAGTCCGGGTCGTCCGGTGGCGGCAGTCAGAAAGGCGGGGGCGGCAAAAAGGGCGGCGGTAAGAAGGCCGCGGGCAAAGCCTCAAAGAAATCGGCAGCCGGCAGATCCGCAGCGACGCGCGGCGGCAGCGGAGCAGGAGCAGCAGCGGCTAAGAAGAGCACCAAGAAGGGCACAGGCGGAGGCAAGAAGGGCTCCGGTAAGAAGGGCGGCGCGAAGAAGGGTGCTAAGAAAGGTCTGGGCAAGCCGACTACTTCCAAGATCGTCAAAGAGGTCAGGCGAGTCGCGGGTAAGGTGCTTACGGGTGCGGCCTCGGGCGCAGTCGTCGGCGCGCTGCAAGCAGTCATACCCGAAGCCGAGCAGGTGACGGAAAAGCTGGATGAGACGAAAGATTCCATGGAGCGGAAAGAGCCCGGCAAGTAAGACGGCTGATGATCACTCAGGCTTCTCTGGCCGAAGCTTAGGGCAGCGCGAGTGTGCTGCCCTAAGCTTCGTATATATGACGGCACACGCGCGCCCGCTCGCTCTCTCAGGCAGGACGCACGTGCCCTTGGAATCTTCGCCGGCCTTTCATTTCCTTTAGCGCGAGCGGCCCATATGCTCGGGCGTTGTGATCTGCCTTTTACTCTCCCTGAGCCTTGATCTCGATAATACAGCCCTTGCTGAGTTCCAGTCCGGGCGGCGGGAACTCGCTGAGAATCGGCCCGCCCACGCCTCTTCTAACCACTACGCGCGTGAATCTCATCCCGTTGTATTTGGCCTTCCTCACCTTTTTTCCGGGCACGGACTCGTCGTCGAACGGGGGATTGAAGGCGACGATGATCGAGCCGCCGGACATAGTGACCGGCGTTTCCTCGCTGCCGGACAACTCGTCTACGTCGCCACTCGACGGCTGCTTTTGCTTTTTTTTGCCCCCGCTCGCTCCGGTTGAACCACTGGTCTTAGAGCCCTGCGATTTCGCGGCCATTTGTTTGGGGTCCATGTTGGTTGCTCCTTTTGAAGTTAACTGCTGATGGCAAACTCGTCCTGCAATAACCTGCGCAGGAGTTGCACGTCCGGCCTCGTGAGATAACTGTCGTAGTCTTCCGCCCCCCATTTCCGCCGTAGGCTGGAAAGCAGCTCGGGAATGTGCGCCGCGTATTCCCGCGCCTTCTGGTCGTCGCCCACCTTGCGAGCGGCGCGCGCGGCTAAGAGCCATGCGCGCCACTCTGATTCTTGCTGGCCCAGACGCGCGAAGGTCGCCTGCGCGGCGAGCGCCGCCGCGAGCGCTTCCCTGAACTCTCCCGTCTCATACTCGGTTTGGGCCAGCGCAAGCTGCGCGCTTGAGACGAGCGCCGGGTCGCCCAATCGCCCAGCCATCTCGACCGCCTCCTGACACAAAAGCTTCCCTTCGGCTCTCGCGCCGGAGAAAGCCAGCGCCAGACAGAGCAGGGCTTTGCCTTGCGCGGCGGCAGCCGAAGACTTCGCGCCGACCAACTCGAGCGCCTGTGTAGCTCCCGCTCTGGCGTCACTGAAGCGGCGCTCGCTTAAGGCTATGCGCGCCATGTGCTGGCGAATGTCTGTCAGAAGCGGCTTGCCTGCGTCCGCCTGATTGGCGATGGCCGTGGCTTCGTTCAATCTGGCGCGGCCCTCCTCGTAGCGGCCCAGTTGCCACAGCAGATTGCCCTGATTGGCTAAAGTGATGACCGTCCCGCGCATGATGCCGAGCGATTTATAGATGGCGTGGCTCTGCTGGAAATAATCGAGCGCCTCTGTGTATCGCTCCTGCCTGTCCAGAACATTGGCGATGCCTTCGAGCGTGAGCGCTTTCTGCAAGTGGTCGTCGGTCTCTTCGGCGAGCTGAAGCTGCTGTTGAAAAGCCTGAAGCGCCGCCTCGTAATCGCCCTTCTGTCGCTTGGCGCGCCCGAGAAGCAGTAGTGCCTGTAAAGTCTCTTTGCGAAAACCGCTCTGCTGGTAGAAGGCGAGCGCGGGCTCAAGGTATTGGACGGCTTCGTCGGCGTTGTTCTGCTGGATACGCAGAGAGGCGAGCGAAAAGAGCGCACGCGCCTCGTTGCGCCGCGCCTTGTAACGGCGGGCCAGTTCCAGTGCCTTGTTGAAATACTTTTCGGCCTCGTCGTAGTCGCCGCGGCTGCGATCACCGCGCGCCAGATAGACGTTGCCAAGATCGACCAGACCGCGCATGGAGAGATTCTCCATCCCGTTGGCCTGCGCGAGGCTGACGGCATCGACGGCCAGCTTCTGCGCCTTGTCGCTCTCGCCGCCCTGATGAAAGACGTAGCTCAGTTGCAGCATCGTCTTGATTTGCAGCGGCAGGTTGGCCGTCATGCCTGAAAGCTCAAGCGCCCGCTTCAACTGTTCGCGCGCCTCATTGATATTGCCCAGCTTGACGAAGAGAGCGCCGCGCTGAAAAGAGAGCTCCGCGCATCCCTCCATGCTGCCGAGCGCCTGATAGATCGCCTCGGCCTTATCGAATGCAGCCTTGGCATTCGGCAATTGCTGTTGCCGCCCGTAGAGAATGCCCGTGCGCAGGTAGGCGGTCGCGTATTGCCCGTCCATCTCCGTCGCCTTGATGTAGCTCTCAAGCGCCTTTTTCACCTGCTCGTCATTCTCGTATGCGCGCCCCAAGTCAACATAGACCTCCGGCTTACCGGGCATCTCTCGCAACAATTCCTCGTAGGATTTGATGGCGAGCGGAAAGTTGCGCGTGACCGTGGCCGTGATTCCGTCCAGATAGAGCGCATCCACCTTCGCCAGAGAAGCGCGATTGCTCGTCAGCGCGTTCACGCGCAGCAGCTCGTTCTTGGCCTTGTCCGTGTAATCCAGCTCCATCCAGGCCTCTGCGAGCCGCGCGTGGGCCAGCGCATAGTTGTCGTCAAGCTGGACGGCCTGCTCCAGAGCCTTGCTTGCCTGAAAGTATGCTCCGTCGCGCAGGGCGTTCGTTCCGGTCGTGAACCAGCGCGCCGCTTCCGGCGAAGGCTTGTGGACAAAGGGCCGCAGCCACATCCACCAGACAGCGCCCAGAAGGAGCAGGACGATGGCGACTCCGATGATCAGGCGAGCGATGGAGAATCGCGGTCGTTGCAGGAGATTGTTGAGAGTCGTGAGCGCGCTCGGGTGCGCCGTTTTGGGTGCGGGATAGAGCCTCTGCGTGCCGAGCGTATCTTCGCTGAGGGAGAGGCGCACGCCGCCCAGATCCGCCAGCATCTCGTCCGCCGATTGATAACGCTCCGAAGGCTTCTTCGCCAAAGCCTTCATCGTCACTGTGTCCAACTCCTCCGGCACACGCTCGTTGATGGTCGAAGGCGGCGGAGGCATGACGTGTATGACCTGCGCCGCTATCTCAAGGACACTCGCGCCGTGGAAGGCCGGGCGGCCAGTGATGCACTCGTAGAGCAGAGCGCCGAGGGCGAAGAGGTCGCTGCGCGCGTCCACGGGAGCTGACGTTGCCTGCTCCGGCGAAAGGTAAAGCGGCGTCCCGACGACTGCGCCGCTGCGCGTGCGTGTCGCGAGCAACGTCCGGGCGTCCGGGTCGGCGGAATGCGCCGGCTCGTCCCTGAACTGCTTGGCGAGACCGAAATCCAGCACCTTGACCACGCCGCGCTCGTTGACCATCACGTTCGACGGCTTCACGTCGCGGTGAACGATGCCGTGCGCGTGCGCTTCGCCGAGGGCCGAGGCGATTGCTTCGATAAGCTCGACGGCGCGCATGATGCTCATCTCGCCGCGATGCATAAGGTCGCTGAGCGAAACTCCCTCGACCAGCTCCATGACGAGGAAAGGGTCTCCGTCGCTCGTCTCGCCGTAATCGTAGATGGCCGCGATGTGCGGGTGGGAGAGCGACGAGACGGCGCGGGCCTCACGAAGGAAACGCGCTCGAAAATGGTGCTTGTCTGAGGTGACGGTGGGGAACTTGATGGCGACGCGGCGACCCAGATGCAGGTCTTCGGCAATGTACACAGTGCCCATCCCGCCCTCGCCGAGCGGTTCGAGGATACGATAATGTGAAACTACTTGCCCGATCATTGGTACGGCTTACCAAGTGCTGCGGGAGGGTAAGGAAGATATGACAAACAGCGTGGGCGAAAAAGGCGACGGAGGCTGAGCTGGCGTCGCAGACATAATCCCGTAGGCGGGCATACTACGCCAAAGCCGTAAGCTTTTCAATACGAATTTATGAACATGGCGCGCACCGCAACTCACCGCCGACTGAGCTTCTGACAAACCTCGATGGCACTGGCGCGCCCGGCAGGTGCGCCGCGCGATTACCCGTTAGGCAGCCAAGTCGTTTTCTGTTAGTCTTCTGCAAAAGACTTAGATGACGTATCCGGCTGGCAATCTCTTCATTAACGTCGCGCACGGTCGCCTCGAAGCGATCCTCAAGGAGCCGCAAGAGGCACGCGGCGCGGCGCTCGTGCTGCACCCGCACCCGATGGGCGGCGGGACGATGCACAACAAGGTGGTCTTTCGCGCGGCCAGCGCCTTAAACGACGCCGGGCTCGTCACTCTGCGAATCAACTTTCGTGGTGTCGGGGCCAGCACGGGAGAGCACGACGAAGGGCGCGGTGAGATTGAAGACGCGCTCGCCGGGCTCGATTATCTGAGCGAGCATTACCCGCGCTCACCCGTCACTCTTGCCGGGTTCTCGTTCGGCTCGCGTGTCGGGATGGAGGTGGGCATTACGGACGAGCGCGTGTTGAATCTGATCAGCATCGGCACGCCCGTCGATAAATACGATTTCGCCTTCATCGAGGAGTGCCGCAAGCCGATTCTCTTCGTCCACGGCGACAGCGACGAGTTCGGGCGCGTTGACACTTTACGCTCGCTCGTCTCAAGACTCCCGGCGCAGGCGCACGCGCGACTTGAGATCATCAGCCATGCCGATCACTTCTTCGCCGGACGCCTGGACGAAATGAAACGCGTCATCACAGAATGGATAAAGGAACAAAGACGAGATGTCAGAGGTTGACCTCTAAATAACATCCGGCATCTGACATCTTCTTTTAGTTATGAATTCTTATACAGACCCGGCCATACGCATTACGCTCTTGCCGCGCGATACCAATTCGCAGGGCACTATCTTCGGCGGCATTATCCTCAGCTACATAGACATGGCCGGGGCCATCGAGGCGCATCGACACACCAAGGTCGAGCGCTTCGTGACGGTCGCCATGCGCGAAGTCATCTTCCACAAGCCGGTCTTCGTCGGCGACCTCGTCAGCTTTTACGCCGAGACCCAGCGTATCGGCACGACCTCAATCACCGTGCGCGTCATCGTCGAAGCCGAGCGCTACGGCGGCACTGAGGAGCGCGTGCGCGTCACAGAGGCAGAAGTCATCTACGTCGCCGTAGACAAGAATCGCCGCAAGATGAAGATCAAGCAATGAAAAGGGTAAAGGTAAAAGGTAAAGCTCAGGCTGAAACCACATTTTAATAAAACTGCTTTTGTCCGTACTTTTACCTTTTACCTTCTTCAGTTGAGCCGGGCCTGCATGCGGCGCAGGGCTGAGGCGGCCTGCGCGAAGCCGGGTTGCTGTTCGAGAGCGAGCCCGTAGTGCTTGGCGGCTTCGAGCAGGCGACCGCGCATTTCGTAAACGCGCCCGAGGTTGAAGTGCGGGAAGGCGTAGGATTCGTAGCGCGTCGCCTGAAGGGCGAGCTTGAACCAGCGGACGCACGACCACGTGTCGCCCTTGGCGATCAGGTAGCTGCCGATGTCGTTGTAAGGATTGCCGAACGTCTCGTCGAGGCGAATCGCTTCGAGGCACTGCTCTATGGCTTCGTCGTAGCGATTCTGGAAACTGTAGACCCAGCCCAGAAAGGTGTGGGCCTCGGCGGTCGGGTAGACGGCAAGCGAGCGCTTGTATAACTCAATCGCTTCCTCGTAGTCGTTCGACTGCTGTGCCTCGTAAGCGCGCTTGAACAGTTCTATGGCTTCGCGCTTCGTATCCTCTGCAAAGAGATCGTCGCTGAACATCTATTGTTTATTTCCGACCGGCGCGGCAATCACACACTGGCTCTTGTTATCGTCCGCCGGTTTGTTCATCCATTCGATGCGCCCGTCCGTCTGCGGAGCTATCCCGTCGGCAGCCACCGCAATCGCTTTGCGCAGGATGTCGGCATCGATCTGGGACTCCCCCGTCTTGGTCAACAGCTTCGCGTTCTTGAACATATCGTAGCCGTCGCCGCCGCCGATCAGGTAGACGTTGGTGGCGAGCGTGTAAGTCTTTTTATCATCGAGCGGCTGGCCGTTGACCGTGACCCTTTTGACGCGCGAGCCCACGGGCGAGCTGGTCTCGAAAGAGAAGCGCAGGCCCGAGACTTGCGGGAAGCGTCCGGGCTCTGTGCCCGGCCCGCTCTGGCTGACGCCGTTTTCCAGCGCCTTACGCAGAGTCGCGCCCGTCACAGCGATCTTCACGACCTCAGTGCTGAAGGGCAGTATCGCCTGCACGTCGTGACGGCTGAGCGGCCCCGGCTCGAAAGTAGTATCGGCGCGAATCGAGCCGCCGTTGAGGAGCGCCACGTCCGCGCCCATCGCCTGACGAAAAGCGTCCGTGATGAAATCGCCGACGTTGGTCTCGCCCGTTCGGCTGGCCTCGCTGCCCGCTTCAAGCCGCACGCGTGTGCGCCCGACCATCTCCTTGTAGCTCGCCAGCAAGTGTTTGTACTTCTCATTGATGACGGCGAACTCCGGATCGTCCTCCACCTTATCGTTGACGGGAATGACCTGCCAGTCGACGCTCTGAAGCTTGCCCGTCGCGGCGTCAACGGTCAGATCATAACGGCCCAACTGGCGCGCGTCCGCCGTCATCTTGAAGATGGGCGTGCGGCCCGCCAACGACTGCAAGAGCGTGTGCTCGTGCCCGCCGATGATGATGTCAATCTCCGGCACGCAGTGCGCCAGCTCCTTGTCCTCCTGCATGGAGAGATGCGTGATGGCGACGATGACCTGCGCGCCCGCCGCACGCATCTGCGGCACGACCCGCTTCGCCGTCTCGCAGGAGTTGAGAATCTGCACGTCCGGGCCGGGCGAAGAGGTCGTCTTCGTGTCCGGCAAAAGGATGCCGAAGAGCCCTAGTTTGATACCGCCCACCTCGCGCACAACGAAGGGCGGCATCCCTCCGAAAGACTTTCCGCTCTTGTCCAACACGTTGGCCGCGAGCCACTGAAACTTCGACTCCTTCATCCTTTGCAGCAACACGTCCGGGCCGAAATCGAACTCGTGATTGCCGAGCGTCGCGTAATCCAGCCCGATCTGATTCCACGCGTCGATCATCTGCCTGCCCTGAAGCCTGACAGGCTTGCCCGCAGACGAGACCTCGCCGGAAGGCTCAAGGGACTCAACCGAGGGCGAGATGGTATCGCCGCTGAAGAGGAAGAGCGTGTTGGGCGAATCCTTCATAATCTGCTTGCGTAGCGTGGAGACGCGCGCGAGCCCGCCGCTCGTCCCGCGATCCACGGGCATAAACTGGTAGACATCGTTGACTTGCAGAAGCGTAATCTGTACGCACTTGCTGGACGACGACGGCGGCTGCTGCTGCGAGAGAACGGAGACGGCTGCGAGCAGCGTTAATAGCAGGGCCAGCGACGTGCGGCGTGAGGCCGGACGAATCGGGGTCATGAGCATGTCCTCCATTCAAGCTGTTAGAGAGATATCCGTCAAAGCGCCGAAAGAATCACGCGCCGGGACGAAGCTGTTGATGCGCCGGCGATTTTTGCGAAAACCCGGCGGCGCATGACCGGTCACGGCTAGAGAGTCGCGCGAGAGTTGAATTATACTCAGCCTGCACAGAGCGCGCCACATGCACGAGACGAAAAAGAATTCCGGAGGACAGAAGCCGCCGCTTCGGCATACATTAAACTTGATGAGCAAACAGCATCCTTTAACTATCGAGATCAGCAACCAGTCCCCGCAGCCCGCCGAGCATGAGGCCGTCGCCGTCTGCGTCTTTGAAGACGCGCCGCACGTCTTCGTTAACCCCGATGATGTTTTACTGAGCGCTTGCGAAGCCTTAATGCGCGACGGTGAATTCAAGGGCGAGGCGGGCACATCGGAGCTTATTTATCGAGCCGGCACAAACGGATTTGCCCCGCATCGCCTGCTCCTGCTGGGCCTGGGATCGCATTCCGATTTCGACGCGAGCGGCCTTCTGCGTGCGGCGTCCATGGCCGCACGCGAGGCTCGCGCTGCCCGTATCAACCACCTCTACTTCGTGCTGCCCGACTCCGCGCAGGATCGGCGGCCATGGACGCGAGCCGTCGCCGAAGGCGCACGCTACGGTCTCTACGACGTGGACTTTTACCGGAATCATGAAGAGGAAGCGCCCGAGCTTTCGCGCCTGACGATCATCAACGCCGGAGACACGGAAGGGCTGCGCGCCGATTTGTCGCGCGCGCAAGTCCTGGCCGAGTCTGTGAACTGGGCTCGTGCGCTCGTTGACGAGCCGGGGGCGGCTTTGCCTCCGCGCGAGTTTGCGCGGCGTGCGGCGGAGATGGCCGAGGAGTTCGGCCTGCGCGTCGAATCGCTCAACGCGGATGAAGTGCGCGAGCGCGGGATGGGAGCGCTCTGGGGCGTGGGGCGTGGGTCGGAGGAAAAGCCCGCGCTCATCGTCGTTCGTTACGAGCCCGAAGGCGAGGTTGACGGTGATGAGCTCTGGGCCTTCGTCGGCAAGGGAATCACCTTCGACTCGGGCGGCATCTCTATCAAGCACGGCCTCGATATGTACGAGATGAAGACCGACATGGCCGGCGGCGCAGCCGTCCTCGGCGCGCTGCGCGCCATCGCGCAGATCAAGCCGCGCAGACGCTGCGTCGGCATCGTCCCCGCGGCAGAGAATATGCCCTCCGGCAAAGCGCTCAAGCCCGGCGATGTCGTCAAGACTCTGGCCGGTTACACCATCGAGGTCGTGGACACGGACGCCGAAGGGCGTCTGGTACTCTCCGACGGCATCGCTTATGCCAGACAGTTGGGCGCATCGCGCATCGTTGACCTGGCAACCCTGACAGGCTCTATCGTCGTCGCGCTCGGCGATCATCGCGGAGGTCTCTTCAGCAACAACGACGAGTGGGCCAATCGTGTGACGGAGGCCGCGCGCCGCGCTGGAGAGCCCGTCTGGCGCATGCCCATGAGCGACGATTATAAGAAGCGGATTGAGAGCCCGATCGCCGATTTCAAGAATTATGGTGGCCGCCCTGACGCGACCTCCGCCGCGCTCCTGCTCAGCAAGTTTGCCGCCGACACGCCATGGGTACATCTGGACATAGCGGGCACGGCCTGGTACGAGGAAGATCAGCCGCACGCGCCCAAGGGAGCGACGGGCGTCGGCATACGCACTCTCGTCGAGCTTGTGTGCGGCTAAAGGCAGGCGACCCTGAAGATGGCTTTCGCAGACGACGAAACGATTTTCCTGACAGGGTTTCCCGGCTTCATCGCCGGGCGGCTCGTCAAGCGTCTGGCACAGGAGGGCACGCGTTTCCTGCTGCTCGTGCAGCCCGCCTTCATGGAGCGCGCTCGCCATGAGGTCGCGCGCATCTCGCTCGAAACGGGCGAAAGAGTTGATCGGTTCCGTCTCATCGAGGGCGACATCACGCAAACAGGGCTCGGGCTTTCCACGACGGAGCTTGACCGCGCGCGAAGCGAGACGACCATCCTCTTTCATCTGGCGGCCATCTACGATCTGGCAGTCGCACGCGACCTTGCGATGCGCGTCAACGTGGAAGGCACGCGTAACGTCAACGCTCTGGCGCGCACCCTTCCACGCCTCAGCCGGTATCATTACGTCTCGACCTGCTACGTCGCGGGCCTGCGCCACGGATTGATTCTGGAAACCGAGCTGCGGCATGATGCGGGCTTTCGCAACTTTTACGAGGAGACCAAGTACCTCGCGGAGCTTGAGGTCGAGGCGCTCAAAGCTGAGCTGCCCGTGACGATTCATCGTCCTTCGGTCGTCTGCGGCGATTCGCACACGGGCGAGACCGCGAAATACGACGGCATCTATTACCTGATCAACTACCTGCGTATGCACCCGGGCCTCTTCTCTCTGCTCAACATAGGCAATCGTCAGGTGAGATTGAACCTCGTGCCCGTCGATTTCGTCGTCGATGCCATGTGTGCCTTGACGAAGGACGAGCGCGCAAAGGGCGTCACGGTGCAGTTGGCAGACCCCGCTCCCTTGACCACTCATGAGCTTTTCGAGTCGATCGCAAGCACTCTGTCCGGGCACGGCTCGCGCCTGACAATCCCCCCGAGCCTTGTCCGCACCACGCTTTCGCTTCCCCTCTCACCTGCATTGACCGGACTGCCCCGCGCCGGCGTCCCCTACTTCTTTCACAATCAAACCTACGACACGACCCGTGCCCGCGCTCTGCTCGAACCGCACGGCATCACCTGCCCGCCGCTCGCCGGTTACGTCGGCACACTGATCGAGTTCGTCGCGCGTCACCCGAAGCTTTAGCCCCGGCTTGAGCGACCCTGCCTCGCCCGGCGCTTGACATCCCGCGCATTTAGAATTATTCTAATTCCAGATCAAGCAATCATGAAAAGAGACAAAGAAAATCAGGGTGGCGTTGGCGTGCTGACCCCGCAGAGGGACGCCGTGCTTCAGGTGATTCGAGAAACGGACTCGCACCTGACGGCGGGCGAGGTCTTCGAGGCGGCGCGTCGTCGCCTGCCTTCGATCAGCTATGCGACCGTCTACAACTCGCTGCGGTATTTGACGGAAGCGGGGCTGGTGCGCGAGATCAATCAGGGCAAGGGCGCGAGCCGTTACGACCGCGAGATGGAGCGGCACGACCATGCCGTCTGCACGCACTGCGGAAAGCTGGTTGACTTCGACCTGCCGGCGACTACGGAGCTGATGCGCGCGGCTGCGCGTCGCTCGCGCTTTAAGCCCGAGTCCGTACACCTGACGCTCAGGGGCGTCTGTCCCGATTGCTGCGAACAGAAGTAGGTGGGCCGCAGCCGGGGTAGTTTCAGGTTTTCGATAAAAGAGTAAGGCGCGACCGCCTGAAAGAAGAGGGTCGCGTCCGTGCAAACAACAGATCAACAATCCATGATGGAGGCATAATGCAAGCGACAGCAACAGCAGTTGAGAAGGCGATGGTGGGCCAGCCCGCGCCGGATTTCGATATGGCCTCGACCAAGAATCTTGAGAAGCTGAACGAGAACGTTAAGCTCTCAGACTACAGGGGCCAGTGGCTCGTACTCCTTTTCTACCCTCTGGACTTCACCTTCGTGTGTCCGACCGAGCTGACGGCGTTCAGCGACCGCTACGAAGATTTCAAAGCGATCGGCGCGGACATCATAGGCGTTTCGACCGACTCCGTCTTTTCGC
This sequence comes from Pyrinomonadaceae bacterium, assembly GCA_036389675.1. Classification (GTDB taxonomy): domain Bacteria; phylum Acidobacteriota; class Blastocatellia; order Pyrinomonadales; family Pyrinomonadaceae; genus DASQYE01. The sequence goes on along the minus strand of DASVWI010000019.1, from coordinate 156,096 downwards.
ATCGCGCGTGGATTAACACGCCGCGCGACAAGGGCGGCGTCGCCGATCTGAAATACCCGCTCGCGGCGGATTCGACCAAGCAGGTGGCGCGCGACTACGGCGTGCTGATCGAAGACAAAGGGATTGCTCTGCGCGGGCTCTTCGTGATCGATCCCGAAGGCACGCTGCGCTACAAGGTGATTCACGATCTGAACATCGGTCGCTCGGCGGAAGAGACGCTGCGCGTGATTCAGGCGTTGCAGACGGGCGGGCTCTGCCAGGCCGAATGGAAGCCGGGTCAGGAAACGATTAAAGCGTAAGTGTAGCAGTCAGCAATCAGTAGCCAGTCAGTAAGAGCAAGCGCAGAAGACTGGTTGCCGACTACTGGCGGCTCTTGCGAGGTGAAAGCTATGCCGATGAGAATTGGGACACAGATGCCGTCGCTTGATGGTGCGACCGAGTGGTTCGGCTGGACACAGGCGCACGCCGAAAGCGAGAGCGTGGGCCATCCCGTGCTCGTGCATTTCTGGTCGGTCAGTTGCGGCATCTGCAAAGACAACATGCCGCGCGTCGCGGAGTGGCGCGACCGCTGGGCTTCAGAAGGCTTGCGCGTCATCGCCGTACACATGCCTCGCTACGAGGCCGATACGGACACGGAAGCGGTGCGCGACGCCATCACTAAATATGAGATCAAAGAGCCGTGCGCCATAGACAACCAGCACAGGCTGCGCGAGGCTTTTCAGAACGATCAGGGGTACGTTCCAGCCTATTACCTGTTCGACGCCGAGGGCAAGCTGAGGAGTTTCGCCGCCGGCGAACGCGGGATCAACATGATCGCCCCGGCCATCGAGCGCCTGCTCTCCACAGCAAAGCAGGCGTCGGTCTGAAAGCGGGCTTCCGGACGCGCGCTTAAAAAAGGAAAAGGCGGCACTCTGTTATCAGTCAGAGTGCCGCCTTTTCCCCGTTTGGCTCAAGAGCCTTGACTATAGATTACTGACGACGAAGCGCAGGATTAAATAGGCCACCGCCAGCGAGCCGAACAGCAGAGCGAGCAGAACCAGAACGATGAGCAGGAGGAAGAGCCAGTCGCTCAATCTTCCGCTGCGCGCCTCTTCAGCGGACACGGTGGCGCGCTCCTTCAACAGCGCGACGTTCTTCTGATTCGATTTCCACCACGCGTCGAACAGGTCGCCGACGACAGGCAGCGCGCCGAGAATGTAATCAACGCCGATATTAAGGCCCATGCGAAGGAGCGTGATCTTCGGCACGCGATAGCGAACGGCAGAGGCCAGTATGTAGAAGGAAACGCCCGTCGTCGCGAGATCCCCGACGCCGGGAATGAGACCTATGAGGGCGTCCATGCCGAAGCGCCATCCGATGCCCGGAATACGAAACAACCCGTCCATCCAAAGGCTCAATTGATCGAGGCTTCGCTCGATCTCGACGGCCTTCGCCGGGCGGGCCTGTTTCGCACGCTCCAACTCCATGTCTCTTGCCATCACAGCCATCAGTTAATCCTCAACAGTCAACGGACGAAACCTTTTGCGCTACATAGAACCATTTGCAAGCCACCTGCCAGCCAACAAAGCGTAAGCGGCCTTCGATAAGATGCATAAACCGCAGGATTAGTTTACGTGTTTCTATCAAAAGCAGAGCGCGCCACTTCGCGAGCAGCAACACCAGTCCCAATCTGCCTCCGATGGGAATGCGCGTGCGTTTGAAGGCGTCCTTCGACGTTTCCAAATTCTCGCCCGCGATGCAGGTCATTCTGAGCGCCCTGAAGAAGTACGGAATGATACTCGCCGACAACGGCAGCAACTGGTACGTGAGCGGGACACACGACCCGCGCTGGAACGATGATGAGCTGAACACACTGAAAGCCGTCCGCGGCTCAGACTTCGAAGTCGTGCAGATGGGGACAATCGTGGATAAATAGTATGCTGATTGAAGGAATGCAGAGCCCGGGGCGATAGATTGCAGGCCCACCACTAGCGTATCCGCGTCATCTGTTGCCAGAAGAATTTCCCCAGACGTGCGAAGCGATTGCCTTCGTCCCTCTTGGTCATGCTCGGGTTGATGCCGAGCGCGGCTGCGAGCTGAGGGTCGGGAGGGGCGATGTCCTCGTCGCCGCGCTTGCCCGAGAGCCAGCGATTGAAGGTGCGTGTGACGGCGCGTCTTTGCAGGAGCGGAGCTTCGGCCACGAACGCGCCGCGCAGGTCGTCCATCTCCGCGACCTCGAACATATTCGCGTGGTAATAATTTCTGAGCGCCGCGAAGAATTTCTGATGGCCCAGCAGGCGGCGCAGCTCTGCGAACATCAGAGCGCCTTTGCTTGAGACGATGGCCGAGTATTGAAAAGAGTTGCGATACTCGCGTGCGTTGCGGTCTGCCGCCATGTCTTCGCCGCCGAAGGTGCGATAGACCTTGTAGACGCCGCGCAGTTGATCTTCCATGACTGCCGCCGCACGCTCCTCGCTATGCACGTCCCTGTAATAGAGCAGCGCAGACCAGTTAGCCAGCGCTTCGTCCATGACGGGGTCGCGCTCCGGGTCGTTGCCGACCACAGCGCCCCACCATTGGTGCGCCACCGTGTGGGCCACAGTCCATTCCAGACTGTCTTCGACCGAGGCGCGTTGCTCTCGTATGATCTCGGGCAGATTACGCACGGGCGGCGAGTCGAAGTCCACGTAGAAGGCTGAGGCAATCCCGACGAGCCCTGCGAACTCCGCAGACCCGAGGCCCGCGACCAGCGGCGTGTCGACGACGTTGATGGTCTTGTAGGGTAGCGGCCCGAAGCGCGTGGAGTAGACGCGCGCGGCCTCGGCTGTCTGGGCCAACACGCGCCGACCGACGATCTCATGCTCAGGGGTGAAGACGGAACGCACGCGCGTCTCGCCGACCATCTGCTCCTCGGAGCGCAGGCCGCGCCCGGCGACGATGGCGAAATCGCGCAGGGCCTCTCCTGAAAACTCGCGCACGGCGCTTGGGGCGCTTCCGTCACGCGTCGCCGTAGTCGCTTCGCCCGAAGCGTAGACGCGAATGTCCGGAGGCGCATCCACGGCGACCTCGTAATCCGCCGCTTCCGCAAAGACCATGTCGCCGATGCTCATCTCGACTTTGCGCTGCCAGTCATCGCCGTCGCGCGCGGCGAGCACGGGATAGGCTGTGCCGAGCAGCATCTGTCCGCGACAGCGAAAGTTTATGTCGCGCGCGCGCCTGACCTCGCGCTCGCTGCGGAGCGCCGCGCCGACCTGCTGCAAGACATGCACGACGAGCCCAGTCTCTTCCGGGTCGATCTCGGGCACGCTGCCCTTGAACTTGATTTCGATTTCGGCGGCGCGCCCCTTGAGGACGGGCTCGCGCAGGTTGACGCGAAGCGTCGTTCCCTGATCGTCGAGCGCAAACAGGAGCGGCGTGCCGGTCCCAGCCATCCTCACCTCGGTCACGTCCAGACGCGGCTCGTCGGGCACGGCGGGCGTCGTGGTCGTCGCCGCGCCCTGTGGGCCAGCCGGGGGCGTGCCGGTCGTAGGGGTCTGGCGCGGCGCTGTAGAGGAGCGCAGATTGGCGTAGAGGTGAAAATAGAGGACGTAGGCCGGGCGATCCATGTCGTTGACCCAGCGCACGTACTCCGTGCCCGAAAAGGTTCGATTATCGAAATCGAGCGCGAAGTTGATCTTGTAGCGCGGGCGCTCGACCTGCTCGTCCGCTTCCGGCCTTGAAACGGTCGGCTGTGGCTGCTGGGCCGAGACGGTGGACGCGAAGGCCACGGCGAGCAGCAATAAGACGAGAGCAGAGCCCTCGCTCATCGCGCGCCGTAGTAGCAGCAGCCCGCCCGTTTGTTCTCCTCTTCGATTCAGCTTCGCTCTCAACGTCCTTTAGGCTTTCCCGGCTTCGCGGCCTGTTTTGATGAAGGCTTTGTGGTCGGCGGCCCGCCTTCAATGATGCTCACGCTTCGGATCAGATCGCCGCGCTCGATTGAATCGACCACGTCCATCCCGGAGGTGACGCGACCGAAGACGGTATAGCCGCCGTCCAGATGCGGCTGCGGAGAGTGTGTCACGAACCACTGCGAGCCGCCAGTGTCTTTGCCCGAAAGGGCCATCCCGACAGCCCCGCGCTCGTACTCCACCTCGTTGATCTCGCAGCGAATCTGGTAGCCGGGGCCGCCGCTGCCGTCGCCGCGCGGGTCGCCGCCCTGTATGACGAAGTTGGGCACTACGCGATGAAACGTGATGTTGTTGAAATAGCCGCGCCGCGCCAGCTGGACGAAATTGTCCACGGTCAGCGGCGCGTCGTCCGGCAACAGCTCGATGGTGAACGTCCCCTTATCCGTCCGGACGGTGGCGCGCACGCGACCGTTGTGACGACTGAGCGCGCGGTGATAATCCGTGAGCGTGTTGCGGGAGGCGACCACGCCCGTGCGCGATGAGAGGTCGCCCGCGCCGTCGGCTTCGAGCAGCGCGATGGCGCGACGGCGTACCAGATGATCGGTCGAGTCGAGCGCTGTCTTGATGGCGCTCGTGGCCGCGGGGCTCTTCTGTTTCGCGAGCGCGGCGAGCAGCGATAGCGCGGCGTCATTATTCGACTGGTCGCGCAGGGACGCGGGCAGAGCGGCGGCCAGAGCACGCGCGTTCGCTTCATCCGGCCCGAGCTCTCCGAGAAGGTCTGCCGCCGTGGCGCGAATAATCTCATCCTTCGCGCCGAGTTGTTTCCTGAGCACCTCGCCCGCGTCCATCGGCTTAAAGGCGGCGAAGGCGCGCAACAGGTCTGGCACGGCGGTGGCGGGCAGAGCCGCATCGTCAAGGAGCAAGCGCAGGATGATCTGTGCGTCTGCTTGAAGGCCGACGATGCCGCTGCCGGCGGCCTCCGCCTTGATCCCGCCTATCTCGCCCAGACCCTGCACGATGCTCGAAGTCATTCTCCAATCCTGACGAAGGCGAGCGCGCACGGCTTCGTCGGAAAATTGGCCCAACGGCTCCTGGCGCAGGTAAACCGCGGGCGCGATCTGCGCGAAGGCGATCTCTATCTCCGGCGCGCTCATGGCTTCGGCCTCGCGAAACTCTCTGAGCCATTTTGTAGCCCGCTGGTCGCCGGTGTTTGCCAGCAGGCGTCCGAGCGTGGTCGCTATCTCCAACAGCTCGCCCGCCTCGCGCGGGTGCGCCACATTCGTCGCCTTCGCCGCGCGATAAGAAACAAAGAGCTTCTCGGCCCGCACCAGTAGCGCCGCGGCTGCGCGCGCTTCCTTCAAAGCGCCGAGGGCACGTATGGAGCTGACGCGCACGCGCTCGTCCACGTCTCCGACGGCGCGCGCGAGAAGCGCATCGAGCGAAGCCTTGTCTTCAGCCACGCCCAGCACGCGCGCCGCATTGGCACGCACAATCGCTTCCGCGTCGTTTGTCAGATAGGGGCGCACCTGTTGGTTGGCGTCCTTATTGCGAAGCCGCGCTAAAGTGTTCAAGGCATCGGCGCGGATGCGCCCGTCTTTGTTTGAAAGAAACTTCGCCAGAACGGGCGCTGGGTTTGCCGGATGCGAGCGCAGGACGGCTGTCAGTCCGGCGAGGATGACTCGTTTGTCGGCTCGCGCGCCGCGCGCCGCCTCCGCATCGAGCGCGCTCAAAACCACCCCGCCCAGAACAGTCGCGCTCGCTTCTTCCTTCTTCGGCAGGGCCGCTGCGATCTTGCCTATCGCCTCGATGACGCGCGCGCGAACCGCGCTCGTTTCCGCAGCGCGCCCCAGCGCCGAGACGAGGGCGTCCGTGCCCGTGTCCGATTCCACTTCCCCGAGCGCGAAGGCCGCCATCGCGCGCACGCTCTCGTCCTTGTCCGACTGAAGCAGCGCCGCGAGCGCGCTGACAGCACGCACATCGCCTATGCGCCCGGCGGCGAGCGCCGCTCTCGCGCGCACCCGCGCGCTGGCGTCCGCGAGCAGCAGCGCTAAAGAATCATTCCAGCGCCGCTCGTCTTCGGCGCGCACGATACTGAGCATCGTCTCCGAAGGGATTGCGCTCGGACGCGCCTGCGTTGCGGGCTTTGGTCGTCCCCGCTGTCCCCTGTTCCGGGCCAGCGCCGTGTGCAAAGAGCCGAGCGCGGCAAGGCAGGCGAAGAGAGCGAGGACGCGGGCGGCGCACAAAGCCTTCCCGAACCCGTCCCGTGAATTTTCAGTATGACGATTCTCTGGCATGGAATCAGATGACGACTTGCTCATGATTGCATCGCGCGCCGACGGCCCAGCGCAGGCACGCGCAATGAAACTCTTCCTTTATGTATCAGGGAGAGTCGTCGCTTCTGTCAAGCCCGGCTATAGTCGAGCAAGGTTTCGGGGTAAACCGTCAGGGAAGCTGCGGGCGCGCCTTTACCGTGCGGCAAATCCCCCAACAGTCCGATATTTGCTGCGCTCGCGCGCTCCGAAGTTTCCGTTTCAGTTTATCCTTCGCTCGCTTTGACCGCGCTTCCGACATCCCTACGCTCTGGCATCGCCTTTGCTAATCGGCCCTCATAGAGTCGGAGTTTGAAAACAGGTGGCCGGGAGAGATCATGATAAAAATATGGCTTTCGCTATTGCTGGTATACGTACTGGTTTTCACCGCCGCGCCGGTGCTGGCCGGCTCCGCCAGGGACAAACAGGCTCAGACGGAAGAGCAGATCAAGACGAAGGTCGCGCGGCTGGGCAAGGGCTCGCGCGCAAGCGTCAGGCTCAGGAACGGAACGAAGCTCAAAGGCTATATACAGCAGGCCGGTGATACAGGGTTCGTCATCAAAGATACAGAGACGGGCGCGCCCGTCCAGTTGCTCTATAGCGATGTCGCGAAGGTCGGAGACGACCGTGGCCGCTCGCTCGGCAAAAAGATCGCTATCGGGATGGGTATAGGTTTCGGCGCGCTGCTGGCTCTGGTAGCCATCGGTTTCGCCAACGCCGATTAATCGCCATGAAGCAATCTAACTCAAAGGCTCATCGCTGCCCCTTATGCACTCGACTTCGACGAGCGCGTCGTAAAAGGTCGCGCCGCCGCCCATGTCCGTGAGCGTTTGTGAAGTCAGCTGGTTGACGTTCACGCCGCCGGGCGAATGCTTGTTCCACCAGACGGAGGGCGAGACGACCACGCCCGGTCGTGCCCTTGTCGTCACTACCGCCGCAAGCTCACACGAGCCGCGCTCGTTGAAGGCGCGCACGCGGCAGCCGTCCCTGATGCCGCGTGCATCAGCGTCCAACGGGTTGATCTCGATGAACGGGCGCATCTCCTGCCGCAACTGCTTGGGCAGATTCGCAAAGGTGGAATTGAGGAAAGCGTGCGCCGCCGGTGTGATGAGTGCGAGCGGAAAGCGCTGGGCCAACGCGGGCGCGCTCTCCACGGACTCGCTGGGCGCAATGAAGTCCGGCACAGTGTCGAGCCCGTAGGCCTCCATCTGTTCGGAGACCAGCTGGCACTTGCCGGTCGGCGTCGGGAAATTCCCTTCGGCAAACGGCGCGAACGTCTCCGCCACGTTCAGGCGCATCCATCCCCGCGCGCGTATACCTTCGAGCGTAATACCCTGAAGCGCCGGATGATCCGTGCTGATGGCCTGCCTCGCGATCTCTTCGTCCGAATCCTTAAGGCACTCGTCCGTGAAACCCATCTCCGCAGCCAGTTGGCGGAAGACATCAGAGTTGGAGCGCGATTCGCCGATGGGCTCGATGGCCGGCTCGTTAATCACCAGATAGAGATGGCCGTAAGCCTTATGAAGATCGAAATGCTCCAGCTGCGTGGTAGCTGGCAGCACTATGTCAGCGTAGTCGCAGGTGTCTGTCATAAACTGCTCGTGCACGACCGTAAACAAATCCTCGCGCCGGAGTCCTTCGAGCACCATGGCCTGATCTGGCGCGACCGCCGCCGGGTTAGAGTTGTAGACGTAGAGGGCACGCACGGGCGGGTCGAAGGTTTTCGTCAGCACTTCGCCCAGAGCAGACATGTTAAGCGTGCGCGGGGTGGGCTTCGGCATCAGGTCTGGACGTTCGAGCGCTGCGTAGTTCAGGGGAAACGTCCCGCTCGTAGAGAGCAGGCAGCCGCCCGCCGCATCACGCCACGCGCCGACGACCGCCGGTAAACAGGTGAGCGTCCGCACGGCCATCCCGCCGCCCCTGTGCCGCTGCAAGCCGTAGTTGAGGCGAATGACAGAGGGCTTAGTGGTCGCATACTCGCGCGCGAGCTTAACGATCACTTCGGGCACGAGCCCGCAAGTCTTCGCCACGCGCTCCGGCGTGTACTCCCTGGCACGCTCGCGCAACTCGTCTGCGCCAGTGCAGTAACGCTCAAGGTAATCCCTGTCTTCAAGGCCCTCGGCGAAGATGACGTGCATGAGCCCGAGCGCGAGCGCGCCGTCCGTGCCGGGCAGGAGCGCTATGTGCTCGTCCGCCTGATCAGCCGTGCGCGTGCGGCGCGGGTCAATACAGATAATGCGCGCGCCACGAGAGCGTGCCTCCAACACCTGCGGCCAGAGATGCACGTTGGCCGAGATCGTGTTCGTTCCCCAGAGCAGAATCAGCCGCGCCTCCTGAAAGCGCTCGGGGTCTGTCCCGATGGTCGCACCCATGGTCGCCCTGTATCCGACCGTGCCGGCGGTCGCGCAGATCGTGCGCTCAAGCTGCGACGCGCCGAGCCTGTGAAAGAAGCGCCTGTCCATTGACTGTGATTGAACGAGGCCCATCGTCCCGCAATAGCTGTAAGGCAGAATCGTTTGTGCCCCTTCGGCGGAATCGGCGAGCGCCTTAAAGCGTGCCGCTATCTCGGAGAGCGCCTCAGTCCAACTGATGGGCTCAAAGCGTCCTTCGCCCTTCGCGCCCGTGCGCCTGAGACAGGTCAGGATGCGGTCTGGGCTGTGCGTGCGCTGTTCGTAGTTGGCGACCTTAGTGCATAGGAATCCGCGCGTGAAAGGATGGTAGGGGTCGCCCGCCACGCGCACGGCTCGCCCGTCCTCGACGGTGACGAGCATCGCACACGTATCCGGGCAGTCGTGCGGACACGCGGCCCTTACCACTCTCAGGCTGCGTTCTTGATTGGCGTCAGGGTTCATCGGTCGGGTCATCTCTGGTAAGCGTAGCGGTTAAGCAGTTTGTTGACTTGAGCGCGTACCAAGTTTAGCAGAAGAGATATGGTTTTGCCTTCCCCGAAATGAAGAGGCGCTGAAGGTCGAATACCCGCAGCGCCTCTTCCTGATAGGTGTGAACAGTATCTTTCTCAGCTCGCAATCTCCGACATGCTCGTGAAATCTCCCGGAGGTTCGGCGGCGCTCTCCGCCACCACGGGGGCGCTTCCCGCGAGCGCGCTATCGTAAGACGATTTATCCTCGCGCGTCTTCTCTGCGCGATCTTTGTTGTCAAGCGCGTCTTTGACCTGAACCATGCGACAACTGCCTTCAAAGAGCGCGCCCTGCTCGATGATGAGCGAAGGCGTCTGGATGTTGCCGTTGACTTTGGCGGCGCGGCCCAGCTCAAGGCGCTGGCTGGCGACGATGTCGCCGTTGACCGTGCCGTGAATGACGGCGACCGCAACCTGTATGTCGGCGTCCACCTGTCCGTTGTTACCGACGATGAGCGTGCCGGATTCGGAGCTGACGCGGCCCGACAGATGACCGTCAACGCGCAGCATGGCCTTGAAGGTTGCCTCGCCCGTCAGCACCGTCCCGTTGCCGACGAAGCCGCTCAAAGTCCCTTCCTTGATGTCGCGCGCCAGCGACTCGCTTTCGGTGACGGCGCGCGGGCTCGAAGAGGAGGTGTTGTTGTTGCTGGATTCTACGCCCGGCCTGTAGGGCTGCGGCGGCTCGGCGTAGGGCTGGCTCTGGTACGAGGGGGATGCGTTATATTGTGGCGTCGCCTTGCTGTCCATCGTGTTCTCGCTATCTCCTTGGTCAGCTTTCGGATTCTTTCCCATTCTAAGCATACTGAAACCTCCCGGTGGATGACTGAGCGGATTGACTCACGAAAGGCTAATGCACCTCGCTGGCGCAAACTCAACCCCGCACGTGAGCTTCGGTTAAGTCGGATGAAAATCGGTTGTCGGTGCTGGTCGGAGCAGAACTTTCCGCTCGCAGGTAGACGCTTTTCAAGCAAAGCGTACTTCATCATAAATAAAGCGATTGGGCGTGTCCAGCATTTTTAAACACTGTGGGGGGAGAACCCTCGCCCTCCGGCGGCGAGGCCCGAGGCAGCCATTTCCATATTTAGTAGTAAGATTAGCTTTGATGCACTAAATCATGCGTAATACTGTGGTTATCCGAGGCGAGCGGGCGGTTGCGGCCCTGTGGAAAAAATACTCTGGAAGGGCACGGACAGGAGGCCACGGGCGGCGCGATTTCATCCGGGCTTTAAACCCTTTGAGCGCGCTCGGGGGTCAGGCTCGGTTGTCAACCGGACGCCAAACGTGGCATCCTGACCCAGCATGAAGAAAGGCATTAAGTCGGGGGAATTTTCGAGGCGAGATGTTTGTTGAGAGTAAGGTCAAGACAAGGCTGCTGCGCCATATGGGCGAGGCCATCAAGGATTTCGGGATGATCGAAGACGGCGACCGCGTGATGGTCTGCCTGTCGGGCGGCAAGGACAGCTATACGCTGCTCGACCTCTTGCTGGACGTGCGCGAGCGCGCGCCCGTACGCTTCGACATACTGGCCGTCAATCTAGATCAGAAGCAGCCTAATTTCCCAGCGCACGTTCTGCCCGGTTACCTCGAAAGCACGGGCGTTCCCTTTCGCATCGTCGAGCGCGATACCTATTCGATTGTCAAACGCCTGGTTCCCGAAGGTAAGACTTACTGCGCCGTCTGCTCGCGCCTGCGGCGTGGCATTCTTTACAACATCGCCGTCGAGGAGGGCTGCACAAAGATCGCGCTCGGCCACCATTCGGACGACATCATCACGACCTTTCTTCTGAACCTCTTCTTCGTCGGCACGCTCAAGGCCATGCCGCCCATCCTGCGCTCGAACGACGGGCGCAACACGGTGATTCGCCCGCTGGCCTACTGTCGCGAAGCCGACATAGCGGAGTTCGCCGCCGCCAAAGAGTTTCCGATCATCCCCTGCGACCTGTGCGGCTCGCAAGTGAACCTGAAGCGCGCGCGCGTCAAGCGACTGATCACGGAGCTGGAGAAGGAGATTCCTAACATACGCAGCTCTATGCTGACGGCGATGACCAACGCCGTGCCTTCACACCTGCTGGACGCGAACCTCTTCGATTTCAAATCGCTCGTGCCCGGCACAGGCGACATAGAGGCCGAGCTTGACACGGCCATCGGCCACACGGACGAAGACCTGGCGCAATTGCCCGCGCTGGTCTCGCTCGTCTGAAGCGGAGACCACGAGGCATGGCGACCGCTTCCAAAAAACGCGAGCTGGACTGGAGCGCTTTTCCGCCGGGAACCGTCACGGAGTATGGGAAGCTGCTGTGCCTCGCGTGTATCTTTGACATCTTCACGGAGCAGCTGGGTCTCGCCCCGCGCACGGCCTATTCGGAGATTAAGCGCTACTCTCCGACCGTTGAGGAGCTGACGGCGCGCGAGCCCATGCGGCCCTACTTCTGGAGCGACGAGAAGCACCCGCGCTGTCCTTACTGCGACTCTGTGAAGCGGTGGCACGCGCGTCTCTCGACCTACCGCATCGAAGGCGGCAAGGCGACGGATGCGGCCCGCCGCGCTCTAACAAAAACGCTCCCCAAATCAGAAGACCAGTTCCAGTTGACGGAAACGAAATCCACGCGCCGCGCGACCTTCTTTGAATGGCTGGACGCGCTCGGTCGCGCTCTGGATTTTGAAAATGACTCGTGGCTGATCGCGGCGACGCGCGCCTTTTTAGAGCGCACGGAGCCGAAGACGAACTGGGCCGAAGTCTTTGAGGGCGTGAGGGCCGTGCGCCGCTCGCACAGGCTTGAGGAGGGTTGGGAGCGCGACGGGGCGCGTCTGTTTCTAGCGCCCGCGCTCTACAACGACGTGCTGCTGGTGCAGTACCTCGTCAGCCGCTCGCACAAACACGGCGGGCGCACCTTTGAGGGCCGACTGACGTTGATAGAGTTGGTGCGCCGCATGCGCTACAGCGGCCATCTGGACGCGCAGGGCATTACGGAGCGCGATCAATTCGACGTGCTGGAAAAACTGGTCGAGCACCTGACGGGCGGCGAAGGCTCAGTCAAGCTCTATTACCTCGTTGACCGCCGCGATTTTCTGGAAAAGGTCAAGACAGTCTACGCGCGCTACGCAGCCTGACCGGCGGCTCTCCATCACGCCCGCCGACCCGCTCACTTTGAAGCGCGCTCTTTGGGCGGCCCGACTCTCATTTCACCCATCTCCGGCGTCCTCATTCTACCGCTGATCAATCCGCCCCGATGTACGGGGCCGTTAAAGGGGCGCGGCAGTTCGACGGCGGTGGTTCCCATAGTCGCATTGACCGGCGGCTCTCTACGCATCGCCGTCTTCCCCATCATAAAGACAGGCTCGCGCTCATCCAGAGCCGTGTGGAGTCCCAGACCGGCGAAGAAACTCAAGACTGCCGAAAGCGCCGCGCCGGCGACGCGAGACAGGCGACGCTTGAGGGCACGGAGTCCGACCGGGCAGTTCTTTGTCAGGATAGTGCCGTCCGCCCGCCTGTAGAATCTGATGCAGAGACGCCCCTCGGCACTCGCGATCAGCGCTTCGGCCTCTCTTTTGGTCATCCCCGAAAGGTTATAAACGTTGAGCCTGCACTGGCCGCAGAAGCGCGCGCGCTCATTGCCGATCATTGCGTCCCAATCAGCGGGACACGGGGCTGCGACCGTCACATGATCGAGAGGGCTGGTGTATTTCGCCATGAGCATATCTCCGTCAGGTTACAGAGCTGTTCCGTCCTGACCTGAGAACGAAGAAGGAGGCGTGGCCTTGCACACAATTTCAGATAAAAAATCGGCTGGGTTTGACCTCACAGGTCTTCGGCCACCAGTGAGTAGAGGACGGCGTCGTGCGATTTGCCGTAGAGGTAGAACCGTTTTCTGAGAACGCCTTCGCGCACCGCCCCGGCCTTTTCCGCCGCGCGCTGGCTCGCCACATTGCCCACGGCGGCGACGATCTCTATGCGCTGTAGCCCGAGCTTCTCCAGACCGTACCGCGCCAGAAGTCTCGTCGCCGAAGACGCTATGCCGCGCCCGGTGCAGCCTGTTCTGATCCAGTAGCCCAGATTGGCATACATGTATTCGCGGACGAAATGATTCAAGCCCGTGCCGCCGAAGTAAGCACCTGTCTGCGCGTCGAAGACGCCGAAGCTGTAATCCTCCTCTTTGGCACGCGCCTCGTCGCGCGACATGATATAAGCCCTGCTTTCATCAATCGTGTAGCCGGCGTGACACCACGGCATCCAGGGCGAGATTTCATCGATCGATTCGCGCACGGCCTCGTAGAGCGAGTCCACGTCTTCGGCGCGATAGGGCCGAAGCAATATTTTTCCGTCGCTCAGTTCCATCTTCATCACAAGAGCCCGGCGTGCAGGCCCTTCTTTCGTCTCGTCAGCGGGCACTGTCGGCTTCGACGTTCGTCAGAGAGGTCAGGATATGATCCTGCCAGCGGCCTTCGATCAGGAGATAATCGCGCGCGTAACCCTCTACGACGAATCCCAACCGGCGCAGAAGACGCCCGCTTCTCTCGTTGACCGGCAGATAGTTCGCCATGATGCGATGCAGCCGCAGTTGATCGAACACGTAGGCGTTGGCCGCCCTGAGCGCCTCGGACATCAGACCTCGACCCTCGAAGCGATGGCCCAGACTGTAGCCAAGGTAACAAGCCTGAAAAGGGCCGCGCACGAAATTGGTAAAATTGCAGACGCCTACGACAGGCCCAAGCTCGTCTTCACGCTCGAACAAGACCAGCCGCAGCGCTTCATCCTGCGTGAACTGTGCGCGCCCCTGCGCGAGGCGGTCGCGCCAGTAGCTTTCGGTGTAATACCCGGCGGGCACAGAGGGCGACCAGCGGGCAAGGTGCTCGCGATTCTCTTCAAAGAAGGCGAGCATGCGCGGCGCTGCGTCCTCCGGCGGGATGGTCAGCAGCAGGCGCTCGGTTTCGATGCGTGGGAATGCGCGTCGTTCTTTCATCATTTTCAGGTAGGGACGCGAAGGGGACGGCGATAGGGCCGAAGGCTTTAAGAACCCACTCTTCCGGCCTCCTGCTCTGTTTGGCCCGCGGCGCGCTCGGCTTGCTGTGCAGCGGGCGGGGTGCGGCGGTAACGATGCGTGACGGGTCGGCGGCGACCGATGCCTATGGCGTTGCGCGAGATGATGAGCGTGGGCGGCAATTGCCTGCGCTTGAATTCATTGGCGGGCGATTCCACGCGGTTCAGCAGATCGTAGACCATCTGTGCATCATGACCCTCGCCGATAATCTCTTCGGGAGTGGCCTTCTGCTCGAAGTAGAGCCGAAGGATAGGGTCAATCAAGTCGTAGGGCGGCAGCGATTGATCGTCGAACTGTCCGGGCGCAAGCTCGGCGGACGGGCGCTTCTCGATGATCTCGCGCGGGATGATCTCCGTCTCACGATTGAAGTGTTGGGCCAACGCGTAGACCTCGGTTTTGAGCAGGTCGCCGAGGACTGCCAGACCGCCGTTCGTATCGCCGTAGAGCGTGCAGTAGCCCAGCGCCAGCTCGGACTTGTTGCCGGTCGATAGCAGAAGGCGTCCCTCTTTGTTAGAGATCGTCATCAGTATATTGCCGCGCAGGCGCGATTGCAGGTTTTCAGCCGCGAGCGATTCGCCGCCACGCGTCGGCTTTGTTAGATCAAGCTCTGCGGCGAGGGCCTCAAAAGCCCCCGTGATCGGATGCTCAATTGTTTTCATGCCGAGCCGCCGGCCAAGCTCAACGGAGTCGTCAACGCTGCCGCGCGACGAGAAAGGCGACGGCATCATCACGGAGAGAACGTTATCTGAGCCCAGAGCTTCGCAGGCGAGCGCCGCCACGACAGCCGAATCGATCCCGCCCGAGAGGCCTAAGAGCGCGGTCGTGAAGCGGTTCTTGCGCGCGTAGTCGTGTATGCCGAGCACCAGCGCGCGATGCACCGTCTCGATATCATTTCCCGGCAGGCAGCGATCATCCGCCACGCCGCAATCCAGATCAACCGTGCCGAAGAACTCCTCGAACGGCGGGGCCTGCATGATGATATCGCCGCGACAGTCTGCGACGATTGAAGCGCCGTCGAAGATAATGCCGTCGTTTGCGCCGACCAGATTGACGAAGACGATGGGAAGCCCGGCGGCCTTGGCCCTGTGCGAAACCATGGAGCAGCGTTGGCCCATCTTGCCCTTATTGAAGGGCGAGGCGTTGATCGAGACGAGCACGCTTGCGCCAAGCTCGATCAGATCGTCCGCGGGGTCGTGCGGGTAGAGTCGCTCTTTCCAGTAGGTCTTGTCATTCCAGAGGTCTTCGCAGACGGCGACGCCGAGGCTCGTGTCGCCGAGGCGGAAAAGCTGGCGCTCGCGCGCGGGCTCGAAGTATCTGGGGTCGTCGAACACGTCGTATTCGGGCAGGAGCGTCTTATCGGCGTAGCCCAGTAGCTTCTTGTTGCGAATCACCGCAGCGGAGTTGTAGAGCCTGCGACCGGCGGGCTGCGCTGTGGGGCGGACTGTGCCGATGACAGCCGTTAAGCCTTCGGTCGCCGCGATGATCCTGTCGAGCGGCTCAAGCGACGTACGCACGACATCGCGGTCGAGAAACCAGTCGAAGGACATGTAGCCCTGAATCGCCACTTCCGGCAACACGACCAGATCGGAAGCGTCGCGCTTCGCCTGCTCGATGGCGCGCAGAATGCTCGCCGTGTTGCCGGCATAATCTCCGTTCGTCGTATTGATCTGCCCGATAGTGACTCGCATCTGTTTTCAACCCCTGATGAAAGATGGATGTAAAGCTTCAGCTTCCTATTGTCCTACTCAATCGGCCACACGTCCAGACCATAAATCTTCGAGAGACAGCAGGCGACCGACTCCTGGCAGTTTTCCGCCAGAGCCTTTAACCCTTCGCCCGCCCGTGGCCGCCGCCGCCCGGAGTCTCAATCCGCACGCGGTCTCCTGCCTCAAGCTGCCAGCTACCTTTGGAGGTGATCGGGCGCGCGCGCTCGCGTCTGACGATTGAATCGCGCCCGCCTCTTCCATCCTCGCCTCCTTCGAGCCCGTAGGGTGTGAGCCGCCTTCTATCTGCCAACAGCGACATGCGTGCTTTCGCCAGCGTTTCTATCTCGCGCACGACGCCGTCGCCGCCGCGCCGAAGGCCGCGCCCACCCGAGCCTTTGCGAATACGATAGACGCGCACGCGCAGAGGGTACGCGTACTCAAGCGCTTCCGCTGGCGTGTTGAGGCTGTTCGTCATGTGCGTGTGGACGGCGCTCATCCCGTCTCGTGTGGGGCGCGCGCCCATACCGCCCGCGACCGTCTCGTAGTAAGCGAACTCCAGACCGCTGCGCGGGTCGATGCCTCCGATGGTGAGGTTATTCATAGTGCCCTGGCTCGCCGCCGGAATCCTGAGGGGCAGCGCTTGGGCCAACGCGCGAAAGAGCGTGTCAACGATGCGCTGCGAGGTCTCGACATTCCCGCCCGCGACCGCCGCGGGATGCTCTGCGTTAACGATTGTGCCGCGCGGCGCGTTGACCGTGATGGGCTCCATCAGCCCTGCGCTCGCGGGGATGTCCGCCCCGACGAGGCAGCGGAAGACGTAGGAGACAGCGGAGACGGTGATCGCCTCGACGGCATTGATTGCGCCCGCGACCTGCGGCGCACTGCCCTCGAAATCAACGTGTGCCCGCTCTCCGCTGATCGTCACGCGCGCGTGGATTGTGACCTGCGTTTCGCTCACGCCATCATCATCGAGCGCGTCCGTCGCCTCGTATGTGCCGTCCGGAATCTCTCTGATAGCGCGTCGCATCATGCGCGCCGAATAATCTATCAGGTGCGAGGCATAGCGAAGCGCGTCCTGCTCCGTGCGCCGCCTGACGATTTCAAGGAGACGGGCCGCGCCCGTCTTCAGCGAGCCGATCTGCGCTTCAAAGTCTGCGCGCCGCTCAGCCGTCCCGCGCACGTTCGCCAGCAGCAACCCCATCATCTCATCAGCCGCTTTGCCCCCCCGCACGATCCTCACAGGCGGAATCCGCAGCCCCTCGCCATACACATCCGTCGCCACACCCATAGAGCCCGGCGTCCCTCCGCCGATGTCCGCGTGATGCGCGCGATTGGCAACGTAGAAGAGGGGTCGGGGGCTGGGGGTCGGGGGTCGGGGAAGAAGAGACGAGCGGCTTTCTGTTTTCCCCAGACCCCTGCCCCCCGACCCCTGACCCCTTTCTTGAAAGACTCCGGCAACGAGGGTTACGTCGGGCAGATGCGTGCCGCCCGCGAAGGGGTCGTTGAGGGCGACCACGTCACCCGGCGCAACCTCCATACGGCTGAGCGCGGCGGCCACGGCCATCGGCATAGAGCCCAGATGTACGGGCATGTGATCGCCCTGCGCGATGACGCGCCCCTCGCGGTCGAAGACGGCGCAGGAGTAATCGCGCCGCTCCTTGATGTTCGGAGAAAAGGCCGTGCGACGAAGCGCAATCCCCATCTCTTCCGCGACAGAAGTATAGAGCGCGCGGTAAATCTCCAGCGTCGTCGGGTCAAAGCTCGCCGCTACGATTGTTCTCTTTTTCATCCTCGTCATGGCTCTATGATTAAGTTTCCGTGCTCGTCTATCAAGGCGCTCGCACCCTTTGGCACAAGCGTCGTCGCCGAATATTCCGCCACGATGCAGGGCGAGCGCAGCCTCGCGCCTCGCGGCAACTCTTCGCGTGTGTAAAAGCCGGTGCGCGCCGCGCCGTCCGCGAAATAAGCCGTCACATACCGCTGCGGCGAAGCGTAGAGGCCGGCGCGCGATTGTGGCTCAAGCTTCGGCGTCTTCAATTTCGAGACCGCGCCGGTAGAGCGCAGGCGGGCGCTCACTATCTCGACGCTATTGGACTGCTGCGCGTAGCCGTAACGCGCACTGTGCGCGCGTTGAAAGGCCGCCTTGATGTCCATACCTTTCATCCACTTGATTTCAAGCTCGAACGATTGACCCTGATAACGAACTGCGAGGCGTCTCTCATGCCGCTGCTGCGCCTCCCTGAAGCCTTCGCGGTTGAGCGCGCGCCGCGCCTCCCGCTCCATCTCTCGAAAGCTGCGCTCAAGCACGCGCGCGTTCTCCGTGGTCGCCGCGAGCATGACCGTGCGGCTCCAATCCTTGACCACGTCCGAGGAGAGAGCGCCGAGCGCAGAGAGTGCGCCCGCCGAAGGCGGAGCGATGATGCGCGGGATACTGAGAGCGCGCGCCAGATCAACCGCGTGCAGAGCGCCCGCGCCTCCGAACGGAATGAGCGCGAACTGGCGCGGATCAAAACCGCGTTCGACCGAGATGACGCGCAGCGCCCGCTCCATACCCGTATTGACGACGCTCAGGACGCCCTGCGCCGCTTCCCTGACTGTGACCCTGCGCCGTGCCGCCGCGCTCATCTCCTGGGCCAAGCGAGCGAGCGCGTCGTGTGCCCTGCGCTCGTCGAGCGCGAACTCTCCGCCGAGGAGGCCACGGCCTCCGAAATGCTGTAAGACGACGTGCGCGTCCGTCACTGTCGGCCATGTGCCGCGACCGTAACAGGCCGGGCCGGGATTGGCCCCGGCGCTTTCCGGCCCGACGCGCAGCGAGCCGCCTTCGTCAACTCTCGCAATCGAGCCGCCGCCCGCGCCGACCGTGTGTATGTCCATCATCTGCACGGCGACCGGCAGGCCCGCCACCACGGCCTCGCTCGTCATACGCATCCCGTCGCGGTCGCACAGGGCCACGTCCGTGGACGTGCCGCCCATGTCGAAGGTGATGAGGTTCTCTATGCCGGCGGTGCGTGCGACACCGAGCGCGCCGACCACCCCGCCCGCAGGGCCGGACAGAATCGTCCGCACGGGTTCTGCCGCCGCCACCCCGGCAGAGATGCTCCCGCCCGAAGATTGCATCA
The DNA here is from genome assembly GCA_036389675.1 of Pyrinomonadaceae bacterium. Lineage (GTDB taxonomy): Bacteria > Acidobacteriota > Blastocatellia > Pyrinomonadales > Pyrinomonadaceae > DASQYE01. The sequence continues at coordinate 137,140 of DASVWI010000019.1, read as the reverse complement.
CGCGTAAGCCCTGCGCGTGGCCCTTCAAGCGATTCAGGTACGCGCCCATCAGCGGTTGCAGGTAAGCGTTGATCGTGACCGTCGAGGTGCGCTCGTATTCCCTGTATTCGGGAAGAATGACGTGCGAGACCGAAAGGGGCAGGCCCAGGGGTTCGAGCGCTTCACTGATGCGCCGCTCATGCTCCGGTCGCACGAAGGAAAAGAGCAGGCACACGGCGACGGCTTCAACACGCGCGCGCTTCAACCTCCTGACGAGCGACGCGAGCTCGCGGTCGCTTAAGGCTTCGAGCACTTCGCCGCTGGCCGCGACGCGCTCACGCACGCCGAAGCGCAGATGGCTCGGCACAAGCGGCTCCGGTCGCACGCCGTCCAGATCATAGAGCGCTGGCCGCGCCTGACGACCGATAGCCAGCACATCCTCGAACCCTTGCGTCGTGACCAGAGCCGCTCTCGCCCCGCGTCGTTCCAGAAGCGCGTTTGTGCCCACGGTTGTCCCGTGGACGACCTCTATGTCGCGCACCCGCGTCCCCGTCTCAAGCGCTATGCGCTTGAGTCCGATGATGATCGCGAGCGAAGGGTCTTGCGGCGTCGAAGCGACCTTGAAGAGACGCAGGCCGGCGTCCGTCTCAAACACGAAATCCGTAAACGTCCCGCCCGTGTCCACGCCGACGCGCACATGTCTCCCAACTCTTTTATCAGCCCCCATAACCCCAGAGCCGGGTCAACCCGTCCATCTCCCCGTTGAATTGGTCTCGATCACAATTGCCGACGCCGGCGACCGCGTGCGGCTCCGGGCCGACCTCTCCGTCCGTATATTGCCACATCGTCCACGTCTGCCAGTTGGCAGGCACGTGCGGCGTTGGCCCATACTCTGAGAGCCAGAACCAGCAATTGGCGAGCGTCGGGTTCTGACCATGGCCGAGAAGCTGCTCTATGTAAGAGCCGGAATAGAAGCCCGGCCAGCGCCCCGTCGCCGCCTGCACGTGTGTGACGAACTGCTCGGCCCCGGCGAGCGTCATACTGCCGCCCTGCGTGTTCTGCTCAAAGTCGAGCACCAGCAAATCGTTCGGGCCGGGGTTGACGACCGAGAGGAAGTGTTCGGCCTGCGCCACGCCATCGTCGGAGGTTCCGAAATGATAAGCCCCCCACCAGAGACCGGCGGCGAGCGCCGCGCTGCGATGCATCAGATACTTAGGGTCAACATAGCTCAGACCTTCCGTAGCCTTGTGTATGACGCCGACTATGCCGTCGCCCTTGACGGCGCTGAAGTCCGTGACGTTGTTAAAGTGAGACAGGTCTATAACGGCATTCAATGCCATGTTGTCACCTCCGGATTGAGTTTTGATTTTCGGCTTTCATGCGAGGCAGTCGGAAAGATTATCACCTGCCGCCCTTGAATGCCTACGAGAAAGTCGGCAGGGCTTGCGGGCCGGTCAACTGTCAAGATCAAAACACGCGAGAACCGCCTCGTAATGATTTCGCCGAACCGAGAAGCTTGATAAGATGAGCCCGTCCGGCGCGCGAAATATCAAGCACCCTTAACCCTTGCGGTCGAAGCCCGCGAGTTCCAGAGCCGAAGTGATGAAAGGAGCATTGATGTTGAAGCTAAAGGTTCGGCGCACCTGCCTTCGAGCCTGCGATGGTAAACCCCTGAGCCTTCGCCCGACAAAATGCGGGCCAGGCAGCACGATGGCTTCCGCTCTCTGTATCGTGCTGCTGCTCTTTCAATGTGCCCGGGCACAAACTGATATCAGGCTCTCGCCCGAAGTGCGAGAGTTCGTCACGGTCGAGTCCCCGGTCGTCGCGCTCCTACACGCACGGGTCATCGATGGAACGGGCGCAGCCGCGCGACCTGATCAGACGATCATTATCTCTCGCGGGGTGATTCAGGCCGTTGGGCCAACGGCGAGCCAGAGAGTTCCGGACGGGGCGAAGGTCATAGACCTCGGCGGCAAGAGCGTCCTTCCCGGTCTGGTCATGATGCACGAGCATATGTTTTACCCGACGGGCAGGCTCGCGCTATTTAACGAGATGGGCTGGAGCTTTCCGCGTCTCTACCTTGCGTGCGGCGTCACCTCTCTACGCACGGCGGGCAGCGTCGAGCCTTACACAGACCTGAACCTGAAAAGGATGATCGACAGCGGCAGGATAGCCGGGCCGAAGATGCACGTTTCCGGGCCATACCTTGACGGTGCGGGCAGTTTCGCCACGCAGTTCCACGTCCTCACCGGCCCCGCAGACGCGCGCCGGATGGTCGAGCAATGGGCCGCCGAGGGCGCGACCTCATTCAAGGCTTACATGTACATCACGCGCGCGGAGCTCTCCGCCGCAATCGCGGCGGCGCACGAGCGAAAGCTAAAGGTCACAGGCCATCTATGCGCCGTCGGCTTCAGCGAGGCAGCCGCGCTCGGCATAGATAATCTTGAGCATGGGCTCATCGTCGATACGGAGTTCCTGCCGGGTAAGAAGCCGGATGTCTGCCCGGCGCAGGCCGACACGGTCGCACACCTTGGCAGACTCGTCCTCGAAAGTGGGCCGGTGCAGCGAATGATACGCGAGCTGGTCGCGCGCAAAGTCGCCATCACGTCGACGCTTCCCGTCTTCGAAGCGTTCGTGCCGGGCCGTCCTCCGCTGCAACAGAGAGTGCTCAGCGCAATGACGGCGGACGCGCGCTCTCAGTATCTGATCGCTCGCGCCGCGAGCAGCGATAGAAAAGATTCGCCGTGGCCCGTTGCCTTCAACAGGGAGATGCAGTTCGAGCTGGCTTTCGCTCGTGCCGGAGGGCTGCTGCTGGCCGGGACAGACCCGACGGGGAACGGCGGCGTCCTCGCCGGTTTCGGCAGCCAGCGCGAAGTCATCCTTCTGGTCGAAGCCGGCTTCACGCCTTTGGAGGCGATTCGCATCGCGACCTTCAACGGCGCTCAGTATCTGGGCGAGACTGATAGCATCGGCCAGATAGCCGTGGGCCGTCGGGCAGACCTCTTCGTCACCAGCGGCGACCCTTCGACCAATATTAACGACATCGAGCGCGTCGAGCTGGTCTTCAAGGACGGCGTCGGCTACGACTCCGCCAAACTGATAGAATCCGTGCGCGGCTCTGTCGGATGGCGCTGAGAAGCTGTTGAAGCGTCCGCATCAGTCGCGCCCGCTTAAGCCGGGCGGGTTCTCATCCCGGCAATAACAACCGCCCGGCTTAAGCCGAGCGGTGCTGCCCCCTCAAGCTTATGCCTTTCAATCAACCGCCGCCGACGCTTGGCAACCAGTATGAGGACGACTGCGTGCTGCGCTCCGTTCTGGCGCGCGTGCTGCCGCTGGAAGTTCACGGCGAGATAGAGCCCTCGCTCTTAGAGATGGGACGCCTCGCCGGTGACGACCTCTACCGTTTACAGCTCGCCGATAGACTCAACGAGCCGGTGCTGACGCAGTGGGATGCGTGGGGCAATCGCGTCGACCGAATTGAGCTGACGCCGCTGTGGCGACTGGCCGAAGCAATCGCCGCCGAGCATGGCGTCGTCGCCACAGCATACGAGGGCCGCCATGGCCGCTTCTCAAGAGTGCATCAATGCGCGCTCGCCTATCTGTTCACCCCTTCGACGGACATCTACAGTTGTCCTTTGGCGATGACGGACGGAGCGGCGCGCACGCTCCTCGGCTCGGGCAACCACGCGCTCATAGAGCGCGCCGTGCCTCATCTTTTGGCGCGCGACCCGGAAATGTTCTGGACGAGCGGGCAATGGATGACGGAATCAACAGGCGGCTCAGACGTGGGCCAATCGGAGACCGTGGCGCGCAGGGATGCAGAAGGGCGCTGGCAACTCTACGGGCGGAAGTGGTTCACGTCCGCCACCACTTCACAGGTGGCGCTCGTGCTCGCCCGCCCCGAAGGCAACGGGCCGGGCGGGCAGGGGCTCGCCCTTTTCTACATCGAGACGAGGGATGAGCGCGGCATCCTGCGCGGCATAGAGATCAACCGGCTGAAGGATAAGCTCGGCACACGCAAAGTTCCGACCGCCGAATTAACTCTTGCGGGGACGCCCGCGAGCCTCGTCAGCGGGACAACCGACGGCGTGCGTAGCATCGCTCCCATGCTCAACATCACACGCCTCTGGAACGGCATCAGCGCTGTCTCCCTCATGCGGCGCGGGCTCGCGCTCGCCTTCTCTTACGCAGAAAGGCGCGCGGCTTTCGGCTCGATGCTCTCCGAAAAGCCTCTACACATGGACACGCTGAACTGCCTTGAGGCCGAATTCGAGGCGGCCTTTCAACTGGCCTTCTACGTGGCGGAACTGACGGGGCGGCGTGAGACAGGAGAGGCGAGCGAGGAAGAGACTTTGTTGCTGCGTGTGCTCACGCCCGTGATGAAACTCCTGACGGGCAAACAGGCCGTGGCGGTTGCGAGCGAAGTGCTCGAAAGCTTCGGCGGCGCGGGTTACGTCGAGGATACGGGGCTGCCCGTGCTGCTGCGCGACGCGCAGGTCTTGCCCATCTGGGAGGGAACGACCAACGTGCTCTCGCTGGACGTGTTGCGCGCGCTTGGCCCACAGGGCCGGGCGTTTCAAATACTGAGCGGCGAGGTGGGCCGTTGCCTTGAATCAATCAGCGATAACAGGCTCAAGGCCGCCGCCCGTGTCGCAAGCCTTGCGATGCAACACGCCGGGGCATGGCTCAAGATGGCCGGACGAGAGGGGCAGGCCGCGATGGAGACCGGCGCGCGTCGCTTCGCGCTCACGATAGGCCGGGCGATGGAGCTGGCGCTGCTCGTCAAACACGCTCAGTGGTCGCTCGACCACGAAGCAGACCAGCGCTCCGCATCATCTGCCCGTCGCTTCGCCAGCGCCGGAGTTGATTTGATTCAAGAGCAAGGATGAAAGAAAAGGATGAAGGCGGCAACGCGAAGGATGAAAGCAATGCTTTCTATTCTTGAAGGCTTTTATTTCATCCTTCCGCCTTCCGCCTTCATCCTTTAATCGCCGACGGGCTCGTGTTCGGGATCAAGTGCGGCAAGCTCGCTGATGACAAGGCGCTCGCAGGCTTCGGGGCTGCACGATTCTTCTGTCGGTTGACCGGGCGCACCATTTTGTCTTCCGCGCGGAAGCGCGAAGGAGACCAGAAGCGCCAGCGCCGCCAGCGCCGTCCCTACCCAGAAGACATTATGAATCGCCGAGGCCAGAGAATCCTGTAGCGCCGTCAGCACATTCGGGGGAAGCGCGGCGCGCGCCGCCGGTTCGATCAATGCGTTCGGGTTGGCCGCGAGCGCGTGCGCGCTCTCAGGCGTCAGGGCTGCGCCGCTGCGCGCCGCGATCTCATTCAGATGCGAGGCCAGACCGGCTGACAGCACAGCGCCCATCACGGCCACGCCCACAGCGCCGCCGATGGAGCGTGCGAACTGGTTGAGCGAAGTGGCGATGCCAAGCTGCGTGCGCGGCACTGACTGCTGCACCGCGATGAGCAGTGTGAGCATCGTTAGCCCCAAGCCAGCGCCGATCATAATCAGGTCAAGATAGAGCCACACGCGCGGAGTCTCGCGCCCGTACATCGAAAGCAGCGCGAAGCCTGCGGTCAGGATGACGAACCCCGTGATGCTCGTCGGACGATAACCGACGCGCAGCAGCAATCGCCCGCCGATAACCGAAAGACTGACCCAGCTCAACATGAGCGGCATCAGAAAAGAGCCCGCTTCGGTGGCCGTCGCGCCCAAAGCCCCCTGCGCGAATAGCGGCACGAACGTAATCGCGCCGAACATGGAGACGCCCGCCAGAAAGCCCGCGCCGACCGATACGGCGACGACACGATTGCGGAAAAGCTTGAACGGAACCATGGGGTCTTTCGCGCGCTGCTCTATCCACACGAAGAGCGCGAAGAGCACGGCGGCCCCGCCGAAGAACCGCAGGTTGCGAGGCGCAAGGAGCGCCTCCGCGCTCGCCCCTCCCTCGACCAGCGCCAGCATCAGCAGGCTAATCGCCGCCATCAGCGTCGCCGCCCCGGCATAATCAATGGCGGGGCGCTCATGCCGCTTCGGCTCTTTCAGCGCGAGGCCGATGATCAGCGCCGCCGCCAGACCGAAAGGCACGTTGATATAAAAGACCCAGCGCCACGACAACTGGTCTGTGATTATCCCGCCTATGAATGGGCCGACCACGCTCGCCAATCCCCACACGCCGCTAAAGAGCGCCTGCATCCTCGCCCTCTCTTCCACCGTGTAGATGTCGCCGATAATAGTCAGGCCGAGCGGTATGAGCGCGCCCGCCCCCAACCCCTGCAACGCGCGGAAGGCGATCAGCTCCCGCATCGAACCCGACATGCCCGACAGGACCGAGCCGACCAGAAAGATGGCTATGCCGAGTTGATAAAAGAGCCTGCGACCGTAGAGGTCTGAGAGCTTGCCCCAGACGGGCACGGTCACGGTTGACGTGATGAGATAGGCCGAGAAGACCCAACTGTAATGGTTGAGCCCGCCGAGAGAGGCGATGACGGTCGGCATGGCCGTGCTCACCACTGTGGCCTCAAGCGCGGCCAGAAACATCCCCGTCATCACGCCGCCCGTCACGGCCCAGCGCCTCTTTGAAGAGAGCGCGAGCGTCGGCTGTGAATAATCCATTGAAGCTTTTTCCAACTTCTTCCCCTGATTCGATGAAACTATTTTTAACTTTTGACTCAAAGGATAAAGCACCCGCGCCTATTAGTCATCCCGGCCCGCTGCAAACAAGGCAGCTCGGGACGACCAAAAGCGGTCGCCCCGAGCTGCCTCGTTTGCATTGATGCCCCCGCAGGGATTTGAACCCCGAACCAACAGATTATGCTTACCGGCTACGGCTTTCGCCGCCTTTGATTCTTCGACCGATCAAAGTTTGCGGTCTGGACTTTCTCTTCGCTTTACGCGTCTGCCGTCAAGTCTCTACACCTTTCTCGCTCACGCGAGACTTGGCTCGGGATTACCATATCGCTTTCGCGACTCAGGCTTCCCCGAATTTGACAGATTCTACAAGCGTACCTGAAAACGAAAACCTACACCTTCGTCATGTGATACGCTTGCAACCCACTTGATAAACCCCTATGGAAAAAGGCTGCATTATTTGTCAGGTGAAGCTCACGGGCCGATAAACGAGATTTTGCTCGCTCGGTTGTAAGAACGCCTGGACTAATAACAAGCATCAGAACTACGTTTCGCAGCAGCAGCGTGGACGACAAAGAAGACGCCTTCTGATCAAACAAAAAGGTGGCAGGTGCGCTGCATGCGGCTATGACAAAAATCAAGCCGCACTTGCTTTCCACCACATTGACGCTTCCATCAAATCCTTTCCGATTGATCTCCGAAGTTGCTCTAACACTTCACTGGAAATGCTTCAGCGAGAAGCACGGAAGTGTCAGCTTCTCTGTCTAAACTGCCACGCTGAGATTCACAATCCTGATTTTTCCACTTAGAGTTTTCAAAGAACGAGTCTGCTGCTCTAACCGTTGAGCTACAGGGGCATGCTTTTTAACGTTTGGATAATTTACCTTGTCGCCTGTGCTTTGACAACCACGCCTTTCAGATCGGCACGCATCGCGCATCCCTTCATGTGTCGTGCCAGTCCCCTCGATCAATACCGTAGACCAGAACCTTTATCCCCATAACCTCGGCCTCTCCCTCGCGGCACTCGCCGAGACGTTCGGCGACGCGAATCGAGGGAAGGTTCTCCGGGTGAATGAGACTGATGACGTGCGGCTGGCCCAATTCCGTGAAGGCATAGCGGAGCGCGCGCCGAGCGCCTTCCGTCGCATAGCCCTTCCCCCATGACTCGCGCCTGAGAGTCCAGCCGATCTCGAATCCCGGCCACCCTGCCGGATTCAGAAAACCCAGGCGACCGATCATATCGCCCGTGGCTTTCTCCTCGACGGCCCAGTGGCCGTAGCCGAGCAGTTGCCAGTGGCCCACCAGAAAGGCCATGTGCCGCCATGCCTCCGCGCTCGTCATCGTCTTGCCTCCGAGAAAACGCATCACGTCCTCGTCGGCACAGATTCGAGCATACGCCTCGAAATCATCTTCGCGGAACATGCGTAAGATGAGACGCTCTGTCTCTAGTGTCACCATAATCTCACTGTGCCAGGCCGGGATTGTTCGCGATCAAACGCGTCCGCTCCCCGTTGGCCCAATCGCACAAGACCTTCTTATCCGAATCCGACAGCCGGGCCGAAGGATGCAAAGAGACGTAGGATTTGAAAGGCATCTTGCCCTGCTCTACCTCCTCGCATATCTCCTGCAGCTTGTGAGCCGCCCGCTTCGGCGGGTAAGTTCCCCATTCGGAAAACGAGAGGTGTCGCCTTCCGTCTTCGACGTGATTGACGAGCCACCACGAGACCGGGCTGACCTCGCTATACCACGGCCAACGTGTGTTGTTGGAGTGGCAATCATTACATGATCGCTCCAGTATCGCATCCACTTCCGGCGTCACACGCAGGTTTGCATGCATAGTCCGGCTCTGATCGACGGGCGGGTTGGTTCTGGACGGCCTGACCACCTGAGCGGCGAAAAAAATCACTGCCAGAACAACGATCGTCCACTTCAAGACTTTCAGTTTTGGTACTTTCATACGTTCCCGCCTAGTCAATCACAGGTGGCAGCCGCGCCGCAACCCGCGGGCCTCTTTTCTATCGACCAGTGTGCCCTGAGGACGGACTACGGCTGCTGCCGCGCTCTATCAACTGAACGACGCCGTTCGTGGCGTCGAGCCTGACGCGGTCTCCGTCACGCAAAAGCTTCGTCGCGTCCTTAAGATTAGCCAGAGCGGGCAGACCGTATTCGCGCGCGACCGTCGAAGCATGCGAGAGCGTCCCGCCGACCTCGACGATGACGCCGGAGGCGAGCGTGAACAGAGGCGTCCACGAAGGGTCTGTCGCGGGCGCGACGAGAATCGCGCCGCGCTTCATGCGCGCGAACTCCGAGGCGTCGCGCATCACCAGCACTTCGCCTTCGACACAGCCCGCGCTGACGCACAGGCCGCGCAGCTCACCGACGGCGTCGCGCGACAAGGCATCCATGCTCGCGCGACGGCGCAGGATCGAAGCCAGCTCGGACTCGCGCATCAGGAGCGGCATTTCAAGGTGTCGCCAGACTTCCAGATCCGCTTTTCGCCCCGCGACGATTGAGCGCAGCTGCGCGGCCTTCCCTGTGTCCGTCAGGCTCTCGGCGATCTCTTCGCGCGTCAAAAGGAAATAGTCGTCACGCTCATCAATCCAGCCCCGCTCGACGAAACGCTCGCCCATCACGAGCAGCCATGCCCTGATCGCGGAGGCCGGGCGCATCATCTCTGAACGAACCAGCTCGCGCCAGACGTACATTTGCTTGACCCTCTTGAGCAGCCAGCGCACGCGCGGGCGGAGGGAGAGGCGCTGCCATGGGCCAAGCCGATGCTCGAACTCCTGCCATGCTTCGCTCGCTTCGCGCTCCTGTCGCGCGATGATCGCTTCGGGCGTCTGCGACTCGGGCGCTCGCACATGCGCGCTGACGGCGAAGAGCAGCGGCGCGGGCTCTTCGCTGTAACGCGGCAGCGCCCAGTCCGATTCGTAGTTGCCGCGATGACCATACTTGCCGATGAAAAGCTCGAACTCCCTGAGAAACTCCGTGCCGCGCAAAGCTTCGCGAAACCCTCGGAAGCTATCCGCGTGTTGATGAAAGTATTCGCGCACGCGCTCTTCGCGCCGCGCGCGGTTCGCCATCGCCAGCAGGTCGAGCCCCTGCTGCGAGCTGACGGATTTCTCGCCGGTCGCCAGATAGGTGTGGAGCAGCCGCTCGCACGGAAACCCGACCCGCCGACAGATGTTTTGCAGCTGAGTTTCGTAGATCACTACCCCGGCCAGAACGAAGATTACGCCGAGGCGCTCGACGGCCATGTCGTTCCATGTTTGCAGAAACGCGGCGATCTCCTGATCGGACAGCGCGTGCGGGTCGTGCGCGCCGATGTGGGCCATGTCCTGCTTCACCTCCGCCAGAGAGCGCGCGACCAGACGGCCAGCCATCAACTGCATCCGGCCCAAACGCAGCACGTCCGGCAGCACGCGCATCATATCGCGCAGCGGCGGGCGCACTGCCAGCTCGTCTTCGGGAGCAATCTCCCCTTCGTGGCCCATCGCTCGCATCACCGATGCCGGAGCGCTGCCCGTCATGCGACAAACATGACGAAACTGCGTGAGGTTGAAATAGGGACGCCCGTAGAAAGCTCGCATCATTGGCCCAAGCTCGGCTTCGGGAGCGGCGAGGTTGCCGTAGTACGCACGCATCCCGCGATTGAGTATGTCGCAGAGGGTGTGGAGAACCTGCGGCGAAGGCATGTCCGGCAGCACTTCGCGCGCGTTGGCCCGCGTCCATTCGATATCAGTAAACGCCTGCGCCGGAGACTGCGGCGCGGCGGTCACAGGGCGCGACTGGACTATCCAAAATTGTGCGCCGTCCAGACACCACTCGACATCTTGCGGCGTGCCGTAGTGCTGCTCTATGCGGTTGAGCAAAGCGGCCAGCTCATTCAACTGATCTTCGCTCAGCGAAGGCTCGGCCCTTTCGTCCTCTCGCGTTTCAACCAGAGCGGAGACGCCTTCTTCTGAAACGACGCGGTAGAGCTTGCCGCCTATGTGCGATGAGAGTAAGGCTGCGTCTCGTTTACGAAGTCGAAATTCATCCGGCTCGACGTGGCCGCCGACCAGCGCCTCGCCAAGGCCCAAGGTCGCGCTCACGACCAGCTCATCAGTCGCCCCCGTCACCGGGTTGATCGTGAACGCCACGCCGGAAGCAATGGGCCGAATCATGGCCTGCACGAGGACTCCCGTTTGCACGTTGTCCGTGGAGAGGCCCTGCGTGCGCCGGTAAGCGAGCGCCTGCGCGGACGCGACCGACGCACGACAGGCGCGTATCGCATCGAGCAAGCCTCGGCGCGTGACGTTCAGCTTCGTCTCGTGAATCCCGGCAAAGGAGTGGCCCGGGCTATCCTCGTCCAGGGCCGATGAGCGGACGGCGAACTGTGTCAGGTGGGCCAACTGTCGCAGCGCGTCTTCAATCTCTGCGAGCAAGGGCGCGTCGTCCGGCGCATCGGCGAGAAGTACGAACCCCTCCGGGACGGGAAAGCCCGCCTGACGCAGCCGCGAACAGTTGTAGGCTTTGCCGCCGACGAGCGGCGCGTCGGCGGCGGTGATCTCATCGAGCGTCTTAATGAATCTCATTCAGGCGATGCTTCTGGATGAAGGCCGCAAGGATAAAGGATGAAGGGAAAGCCTTGCAGGAGACGGAAGTATTCCTCTCATCTTTTCTCTCAGGCGTGAATCAATTCGGTGATGCGGGCCAGGTGATGATCGTCGTGCTCGGCGATGAAGAAGGCGAAATCAAGCACGCGCATCTCGGTCTTAAGTCGCTGGTGCAGGGCTGAGCGTTTGATAAACTCTTCGTCGAACCCTTCCAGCCGCCGCACGAACGCCGCCCGCTCGGCGCGAAATTCACGCAGAATGTCCGCGACCGCGCGCGCGTTGTGATCCGCTTCGTAGGTTTTTCGATTCTCACGATCAGCCGGGCACAGACTCTCACGCCCCGCCTCATAATCATCAAGGCGTGCGAGGTCGAGCGTGCCCAAGTCCAGCAGATGACCGGCGTGCTCCTTTACAGACCACCTATCGCCGTCGCGGCGCGTCAGCGCTTCTACAGATAGCGAGCCGATGCGATCTTCCAACCGTGCCGGAGTGCCACGCAAACGCTCTATCACGTTCGGGTACATCCAGAGCGGAAGATCAAAAGAGAATTCACGCTCGAACCACGCAACAGTTCTTATCATCTCGTGTACTCCTTCTGAAAAGCAGAATCAGACACAGATGGTCAGGATAAAAACTGAAAGCGGGATGAAAACTAAATGACATGAATGCTTCATCTCTTTTTCTTTATCCTGACCATCTCTGTCCATCCCTGTTAATTCTTATCCGGTGCTGAGGGGGTTTTCAACGCTTCCAGATAGAGCATCGGCACGGTCATCGTTAGCTCGCCACGGATGCTGGCCGCTTCGTTGAGCTTGCGCTCGACGCTCTCGAAGACTCGCTGCTCATCCTCCGCATCGACGACGCTTCTCCACCCGTCCAGAAAACCTATGCGGGTCAGAGAGTGATTGAGGAAGGCGCTGCCGTCGATGAACCGCAGACGGAAGCTGTCTTCGACGACCCGCGTGAGAGTCCAGCCGGCCTGCCGCAAAAGCTCGCAATGCGAATCTTTAGTTCCGCGATGGGCCTCCTGTGCCCGCAGCCTATCAAGGTACTCGGGCCTGTCGCGCTCTCTCAGGGTTTCTCTGAAGAGATCGTAGAACTCACGGTAATGGCCCTCGACGTTTGTCGTCAGAAAGATTCTCGCGCCAGCCTTCGCGACGCGGAAACATTCCGAGAGCACGTGTGCGGGATGCGACCAGTTGTTAAGACCCAGGTTGGAGACGATCAGCTCAAAGGTTTCATCCGCGAAGGGTTGTTGAGCGCCATCGGCTTCGACGAGATTCACGTTGGACAGCCCGTAAATCCTCAGCTTGAGCCGCGCTCTCTTGAGAGCTTCCCGCCAGATGTCCAGACCCGTGAGCTGGCACGAGCTGCCGAAGACATGCGCCAGCTCGAACAAAGGAAATCCGTTCGCGCAGCCAACGTCAAGGATTTTGACGGCGCGGCGTAGCTCTATCTGATTGAACAACAGTTGGCCGAACCTTGACGACCAGAAGGACAACTCGTCAATGACGGAGGCCAGATCAGGATTGCTGAAATCGTTTCTGTATTTAAGATAATCGGTCACGTCGATCACAGGCGGCGGCCAATTTTTCCATCCGATGGCTCTAAGAGAGCGAGCCCACTTTTTATCGTTTCGATTCTCAAACGAGGAAGCTCCATTCTACCGTAAGGCCATTGTCGGCTCTAATGGAAACGCAGGTTTCAATTCGCAGGCGTAAGGCTGTATTGATGAGCGAATCGCCTCGGCTTGGGCCATACCCCTATTGATGAGCGTTCCGTCGTGTAAAAAAATAGTACGCAAACGTACAGACCTTTGCGAGTGCTGTGCTATAATCACTTCACAATTTCCCCAGAACGGAAAACTCACGTTCGGTTAGCCAGCGAGACGGGCTCAACGTCTTGATCCTTAACAGGTCAAGTATCTCTCGCAAGAACCGACGCATCCATTAGTTCGGATGTGGCGTATCTATTTCCCCCCAAGTGGCGCTGGCGCGCTTTTGCTTTCACGTCTCTAACGGTTAAGAGCGTGCATTAAATTTATAAAAAAGCGGCTCATCAGCGACTAAACCGTGACAGAATCGCGCTAAGCTAAGGGACTCTGCGCTTAAACAATGGGCGCGCGCTCGTAAGCTTCATACGGATGTCGCTGCCGCGCGCTTCGCTATGAGAAGCGGTAGGGAATATAGATCAGGGCGGGAATAATACTTGGTCAGATAGAGGCTAAACACATGAGAAACATCAAGGAAGAATTGCATAGCTATTTAGGAACGGCGGGCAGGCCCAAGGCGGAATCTCCTGACCTGGTTTGTCTTTCACATTTGCGCTGGGATTTTGTTTATCAGAGACCGCAGCATCTTTTGAGTCGTTTCGCCAACGAGCGTCGCGTCTTCTTCGTCGAAGAGCCCATCTTCGGTGATGGGCCAATGCATCTGGACATCACAGAGCGCGACTCGGGCGTGCGCGTCGTAGTCCCGCATCTGCCCAATGAGCTGATCGGCACAGAGTCATTGGACTCCGTGTTGCGGAGCATGATTGATCGCCTGTTCAGCGAACAAAAGATAGAGGCGCACCTGCTCTGGTATTACACGCCGATGGCGTGTGCGTGGTCGCGTCACCTGAAACCGCTGGCCGTCATTTACGATTGCATGGACGAGTTGTCGGCCTTCAAGGGAGCGCCGCCCATACTGAAAGAGCGCGAGGCCGAGTTGTTCGAAAGGGCCGATCTGGTTTTCACGGGCGGGCAGAGTCTTTACGAAGCCAAGCGCGACCGTCACCCGGCTGTCTACGCCTTTCCTTCGAGCATTGACGCGCCGCATTTCGCGCAGGCCCGCAGCATCAAGACAGACCCAGCGGATCAGGCAGACATTCCGCACCCGCGCCTTGGCTTCTTCGGCGTCATAGACGAGCGGATGGACATCGAGCTGATCGGTCGCGTCGCCGAAGCGAGGCCCGACTGGCATCTGGTCATCATTGGCCCGGTCGTGAAGATTGACCCCGAGACATTGCCGCAACGCCCGAACCTTCACTATCTGGGGGGCAAGTCTTACGCGGAGCTGCCCGCATATCTTTCGGGCTGGGACGTGGCGCTGCTGCCCTTTGCGCGCAACGAATCCACACGCTTCATCAGTCCGACGAAGACGCCTGAATACCTAGCCGCCGGTTGCCCTGTCGTCTCGACTTCGATTCGCGACGTGGTTCGGCCCTACGGCGAGCAGCGGCTGGTGCACATAGCCGACACGCCGGAGGATTTCACCGCGGCCATCGAGGCGGCGATGACGGGCGACAGCGCGGAGCGCTTGCGCGAGGTTGACGCCTTTCTTTCGCAGACCTCCTGGGATCGCACCTGGAAGCGTATGACGGAATTGATCGATGACGTGATCAGTGCGCGCCGCGCCTCCATCGCTTCGCGAGCGCCGCAGGCAGCCGTCATCGGGACGAGGACGGCGCGCGCCGCTACGGCCTTAAGTGCCACGAGCTTTGTGACCGGAGACTGAGCTTGCGCCGCAAGCTATAACTATTACGTCGAAGAACATTTGGGGAGAGAGAAAAAAGAGATGTTTGATTATTTAATCGTTGGAGCAGGTTTCGCCGGGAGTGTGCTGGCCGAGCGTTTAGCCAGTGGCGCGAACAAGCGTGTTTTGATCTGTGATAAGCGCCCGCATATCGGGGGCAACGCTTACGATCACTATAACGATGACGGTATCCTCGTACACAAGTATGGGCCGCACATCTTTCATACCAACTCGCGCGAGGTCTTCGAGTACCTCACGCGGTTTACGGAGTGGCGCTCTTACCAGCATCGCGTGTTGGCCCACGTTGACGGGCAGCACGTCCCGATGCCGATCAATCTGGACACCATCAACAAGCTGTACGGGCTCAATCTGACTTCCTTTCAGGTCGAAGAGTTCTTCAAGAGCGTGGCCGAGCCTGTCGAAAAGATACGCACCTCCGAGGATGTCGTGGTCAGCAAGGTGGGGCGCGAGCTTTACGAAAAATTCTTCCGCAACTACACGCGCAAGCAGTGGGGCTTAGACCCTTCGGAGCTGGACGCCTCCGTGACTTCGCGCGTGCCGACGAGGACTAATCGCGATGACCGCTATTTCACCGATAGCTATCAGGCGATGCCGAAGCACGGCTACACGCGCATGTTCGAGCGCATGCTCGATCATCCCAACATCAAGATCATGCTCAATACAGATTATCGAGAGATAGAGCAGGAGATTCCCTATCGCGAGATGATCTACACCGGCCCCGTCGACAGCTACTTCGACTATCGCTACGGGAAATTGCAGTATCGCTCGCTCGAATTCAAGCACGAGACGCACGACAAAGAGGTCTTTCAACCAGCGCCCGTCGTCAATTATCCGAACGAGCATCTGTACACGCGCACGACGGAGTTCAAGTACCTGACGGGACAGGAGCACGCGAAGACGAGCATCGTCTACGAGTTTCCGCAATCGGAAGGCGACCCTTATTATCCCGTGCCGAGGAAAGAGAACGCGGAAGTCTATGCGAAGTACAAGGCGTTGGCGGATGCGACGCCGGGCGTGCATTTCGTTGGGCGGCTGGCGACCTACAAGTACTACAACATGGACCAGATTGTGGCGCAGGCGCTCACCGTCTACTCCAAGATCAGCGGGGCCAAGCGACTGGTCGCCGTGGCTGGCGCGGGCGGCAACGGTCATCGAATGGAAAGCTCAAATCAAGTCCTGCAAGAAGTTGCCTTAACCACTCGCTAAGGCGGCCAAACGTAGGAGGATATTTATGCCGGGAGAGCCGAACCTCACCAGCCCGCTGGAAGTGTGGGCCGGGGTCGAATGTACGGTCAATCGTGTCGGTGATCTGTACTACGACCAGATGGAGCAGAGCGGACACGCCGCGCGCCTGAGTGATCTGGAGCTTTTCGCCGCGCTCGGCGTGCGTGCCCTTCGCTACCCCGTGTTGTGGGAGCGAACCGCGCCCGATGGAATCGAGCGCGCCGATTGGGCCTGGGCCGACGAGCGCCTGACGCGCCTGCGCGAGCTTCGTGTGCGTCCCATCGTCGGCCTCCTTCATCATGGCAGCGGCCCGCGCTCGACCAGCCTTCTGGACTGCGCGTTCCCGGAGAAGCTCGCTCAATTTGCGCGCGCGGTCGCTGAGCGCTTCCCCTGGGTCGATGCTTACACGCCCGTCAACGAGCCGCTGACGACGGCGCGCTTCAGCGGCCTCTACGGCCACTGGTATCCGCACGGGCGAGACGACCTGACCTTCGCGCGTGCGCTGCTTACGCAGTGTCGCGCCATCGTGCTCGCGATGCGCGCCATACGCGAGATCAACCCCACGGCCCAGCTCGTTCAGACCGAAGACCTCGGCAAGACCTTCAGCACACGCACGCTCGCCGATCAGGCGGCTTTTGAAAACGAGCGGCGCTGGCTCACCTACGACCTGTTGACGGGTCGCGTCCGGCGCGACCACCCCCTTCATGATTACCTTCAATGGGTCGGCGTCAATCAATCAGACCTTGAATGGTTCATTGATAACGCTTGCCCGCCGGACATCATAGGCATCAATCACTACCTGACGAGCGAGCGTTTTCTTGACGAGCGGAAGGCGCGTTATCCCGTCAGCTCACACGGCGGCAACGGTCGGCACGCTTATGCAGATGTCGAGGCGGTGCGCGTCAGGGCCGAAGGCATGGCGGGACCGAAGGTGCTGATCGAAGAGACCTGGGAGCGTTATGAGCTGCCCGTCGCCGTGACGGAGGCTCACCTTGGCTGCACGCGTGAAGAGCAACTGCGCTGGCTCAAGGAGGTCTGGGACGGAGCCTGCGCCGCCAGGAGAGGCGGGGCGGATGTGCGCGCTGTGACGGCATGGTCTCTGCTCGGCGCGTATGATTGGAACTGTCTGCTGACGCGAGCCGTCGGGCACTACGAGCCCGGTGTGTTCGACATGCGGAGTCGAAGCCCGCGCCCGACGGCGCTGGCGCGCATGCTGCGCGATCTGGCGGCGGGGCGCGAGCATGACCATCCTGTGCTTGACGCGCCCGGTTGGTGGCGCAGGCTGGACAGGCTGCACTATCCGCCCGTAGGCCCTGCGCCGCGCACGAATCGACGCGCGCTGCAACCGACCAGGACGCCCGGCGTACAGATGCGACGCGGAGCGACGCGCCCGCTTTTGATTACGGGAGCGACCGGAACGCTCGGGCACAGCTTTGCGCGGCTGTGCGAGGTGCGCGGTCTCTCTTATCGACTGCTGACGCGCCGCGAGCTGGACATCGCCGACCCCGTCTCAGTTGAGAGGGCGGTCGGTGAATACCAGCCCTGGGCGATAGTCAACGCGGCGGGCTACGTCCGCGTGGACGAAGCCGAGCGCGAGCCTGCGCTGTGCCATCGTGAAAACACCGAAGGCCCGGCGCAGCTTGCTGCCGCCTGTGCCGCGCACGGTATCTCCCTGCTCTCGTTTTCCTCCGACCTTGTCTTTGACGGAACGAAGCTGTGCCCGTACGTGGAAGACGACGCGACCGCTCCGCTCAATGTTTACGGGCAGAGCAAAGCCGACGCGGAAACACGCATCCTCGGAGCGCACCCCTCGTCTCTGGTCATACGCACGAGCGCGTTCTTTAGCCCATGGGACGAATATAATTTTGTGACCGTCGTGCTGCGCGAGCTTTCAGCCGGACGCGCTTTCGCCGCCGCGTCGGACGCGACCGTTTCGCCAACCTACGTCCCAGACCTCGTGCACGCGAGCCTGGACCTGCTGATAGACGGCGAGCGCGGGATATGGCACATAGCCAACGCCGGCGCTGTGACGTGGGCCGAGTGGGCCAGGTCGGTCGCAGACCTCGCAGGTCTGGACGCTTCGCTCGTGGACGCACGGCCAAGTCTTTCACTCGGACTCGCCGCGCCGCGCCCGGCCTACACGGTTCTCACGAGTCAGCGCGGGCTGCTTCTGCCTTCCCTCGAAGACGCCGTCTCGCGTTACTTCAAAGAATGCGAGACGCGATTCGAGCAGCCGCGATACGAGGCCGAGCGCCAGCAGGCCCGCCAATGAAAAAGAGGCAAACCCCGCCGCGCCGCGAGGCATCCATATATGCCCGGCATGAGAGTGTCATGCCGGGCATAATTATTAAGCGCGGTTGGCGGCCATCATGCAGATATATACAACCGCGTCCATATTTTGTATAAGTCTTTATGAAATCCGCAGTCAGCCTGAAACGCAGCAGTAGTCCCGATTCATCCTTGATGGAACATTCCCAGATTATCGTTCCGCGCCTGGAATACCCGCGCCCGCAATTTGTCCGCCCGGAGTGGCTGAATCTGAACGGCGAATGGGAGTTCGCCTACGACGACGAGAACGAGGGGCGCCAGCGCGGCTGGCAATACGGGCTGGCGCTGGAAAAGCGCATCGTCGTTCCCTTCCCCTATCAGTGCCAGCTTTCCGGCATCAACGATAAAGGGATTCACGAGGTCGTCTGGTACGCGCGCAGTTTTGAAGTGCCCGCGGATTGGCGACGCGGGCAGGACGTGCTGTTGCACTTCGGCGCGGTCGATTATCGTTCGACCGTCTGGGTCAACGGTCAGGAGGTCGGACACCATCAGGGCGGGCACGTCCCCTTCGAGTTCGACATCGCCCCTTATTTGAATCAGGGGAAAAACCGGCTCGTCGTGCGCGTCGAAGACCGGCAGAACCCGCGCCAGCCCAGAGGCAAGCAATCAACCACGGGCCTCCCGCATGATATTGATTACTACTGCACGACCGGCATCTGGCAGACCGTCTGGCTTGAGCCCGCTCCGACCGTTCGCATCAATGAGATCGTCATCAACCCTTCTGTCAGCCGCAGCGCCATAGAGGTTACCGTTTACCTGCACGCGCCTTCAGCCCCATGGCGCATAGAGGCCGAAGCGTTTGACGGCGACCGTCAGGTCGCACACGTCACCGAAAACATTTCGACCGCCACCGGCTGGCTACACTTAACCATTCCCGACGCCCGGCTCTGGTCGCCAGCCGAGCCTCATCTCTATGACCTGCGCGTGCGCCTCTTCGAGGGCGATCAACTGCTCGACGAGGTTCGATCTTACGCCGGCATACGCGAGGTGGAGCTGCGCGATGGCCGCATAGTTTTGAACGGGCGGCCCACCTATCTGGCGATGGTGCTGGATCAGGGCTACTGGCCGGAGAGTTATCTGGCCGCGCCCTCGGACGAAGCCCTGCGCGCGGACGTGGAGATGGTCAAGCGCATGGGCTTCAACGGCGTGCGTAAGCACCAGAAGATAGAAGACCCGCGCTGGCTCTACTGGTGCGACCGCCTGGGCCTGCTCGTCTGGGAAGAGATGCCAAACGCGCGCGAGTGGTCGTCGCAGGCCGAAGAGCGACTGGCGGCGGAATGGAAGGTGGCAGTCCGCCGCGACTACAATCATCCGTGCATCATCTGCTGGGTTCCGGTCAACGAGAGCATGGGTTTTCCCGGGCTGCGCCGGAGCCATCCGGGCCAGTATGCCTTCATCGAGCGGATGGTCGCCATGACGCGGCAGATCGACCCGAGGCGTCCCGTCATCGATAACGACGGCTGGGAGCACACGGACATCACGGACATCTGCGCCATTCACGACTACACGCCGACGGCTGAGCGCCTGCGCGAGCGTTATCAGGAGGCGAGCCACGGCGGAGACCTTCCCGCGCACGTGTGGATAGGTAATAAGCCGCTCTTCGTGCTGGGCTCGCGCTATCGCGGCCAGCCCATCATGCTCACGGAGGTCGGCGGTTTCCTGCTCATCCCGCCCGGCATCCCGCCCGAAAAGCGCGACATGCTCTACAAGTTCTACGGCTCATTCCACACGCCGGAAGAGCTGCTGGCGAAGTATCGTGATTTGATGGAAGGCATCAGCAGCCTGCGTTTTGTCGCCGGCTTCTGCTACACGCAGTTGACGGACATAGAGCAGGAGATAAACGGCCTGCTCACCTATGATCGCCAGCCGAAAGTTCACGTCGAGGAGATCGCACGGATTCACCGCGACCTCTTTGACCTAAACGTCTAAGCGCGCGTATGGCACTGACCTGAGCATCCGTATCATCAATAGCCTCCTGAAGACTGACGAAACGTCAGTCGGGCTGACAAAACTTCAGCCATAATGTCCTCAGGGGCTCTGACGCCGTGCGGTTGAAGCATCCCTCACAATCCCTCTTTCCTCTTAATCCGATTATTTCCACCACTTAAATTTTTGGCCCGCTTTTCCCTCTTCCCGGCACGGGGTTTGTATTGAAGAAAAGGCAGCCGGGTCTCCCTGTGCCCGCAGCAGGCTCGCCTGAGATAGCAGTTCCAGCCTCGCCCGCCCCCTCGCTCTCACTCTGTCATCGCGCAGGCGATGTGCCAACGACAGTAGGGTACAAAAAGAACCCTCTTCACTAAAACCACGTTAAGGAGAATCAGGAAAGACATGCTCAACTCAATCAAACGCGCCGCACAGGTGGCCTCCATGGCTCTGTTGCTGGCGATGGTCGCCGGGGTCGCCAACGCGCAGATCAATACCAGCGGCACCGTCACCATGAGCGGCACGGTATCTAAATTCGTCGAGCTCAATTCGGGCGGCGCTGTGACGCTGACCGGCAATTCGGGCGGCGGCGTGACCACAGACGGCACGGTCGACAACGCGCTCGCCGTCGTACTGAATCTGGGCGAGCTTGGCCCGGGCAACACAGGCAGCTTCGTCAAGGCTTCCGTGCCTCTGAAGCTCAGAAGCAATACCAACTACGTGCTGTCCATGAGCGCAACGGTTTCGAGCACGGGTTCGACCACGAACAAGATCGGGGCGGCTGACATAGGCTTCGGCGTCGGCTCGTTCACGCGCTCGTCGGCGGTCGGCGTTTACACGACCGGCGTTGACACGGACAACACCTCTGGCGACCCGACCAACGTTGCCAATGGCGCGGTCAATGCCACCTCAGGCAGGTTCGAGTTCACCGCGGCGCGCTCTAATCTGGGTGCGTTCTCTTCCTCGACCACGGTCTTGAGCGGCCCGCGCATCATGAACGCCGTGCCCAGAACCAACTCTAACGGGCTGGTAGTTCCGGCGGTCTTCGCCGTCAAGCCGCAGTTCTTCGAGGATGGCTCGACGACGGCCACCGCGACTTTCACTATCGCTGCTCCCTAGTAACTCGGCAGAGAGAGAGCGCGCGGGGGATTCAGGCTTCATCTCTCCCCTTTTGAGTTGAGCAGAAAGTCAGGCGTCGTCGCTTTCCTTTTGAAGGGGGCGACGGCGCTTGACCATATCAGTATCACCCGCAAAAGAGGTCGGCGTTCGGTCTGGATGTGCCCATGAAGCGACGCGGTCTAACAATCGCAATCTTCTCCTGTTTGCTCATGCTGTGCGCGAGTATGAGGGCACACGCGCAGCAGTTTGACATCGGCAGCGGCGGGCTGCCCACGGTCACCGGCGCGAGCGGCGGGTTCGTCTCCGGCACTAACGATACGACGCAAGACCTCATCGTCACGATCAACTTCGGTGAAGTCTCGCCGATCAACTCGAACAACCTCGTCAAGGTCGTCGTGCCCATAGCCATCCGCAGCACCGGGCCTTACAGGGTGACGGCGACGGTCACGGGAGCGTTCAACGCCAACGCTCAGGCCGTGCAGGCTTCAGACATAGGCTTCGGCGCGCGCAATATGCGCCAGATGGGAAACAAGGCGCAGGATTGCACGGCCCCGCACCTCTTCAGCTCGCCCTTCGGCAACGACCCTTCAACGAATGTGACGCTCGACGCCAACGGGCGGGCGGCCTACACCTCATCCTTACAGAACGTCAGCGGCTCGACCACCATCCTGACAGGGCCGCGACTGACGAAGATTTCCATCACCAAGCACGAGAGCGACAACGGCTACATCTTCGACGCCATCTTCACCATCAAGCCGCAGTATTACGTTTCCGGCACATTTAGCGCCACCATCACCTTCAACATCTCATCCGGGCCTAACGTCAGTTGTAACTAATTTTATGACCATGACGACCATCAAAAAAGTATCCACGCTCTTGATGCCGCTCTTCTGTCTCATCCTGCTCATCCTGCTCGTCGCCTCGCTGACGGCGCTGACGGAAGCGCAGGAATTAAACGCGCACGCCGCCACAGAGCCGATGCCTGCGGCGAGAAACGACGGCATCGCGCTGGCCCCGGCACGCTTCGAGCTGGAGATGCTGCCCGGCTCGGAGACAACCGTGGTCATCAACCTCGACTATCACACGGCCAGGGAGGGCGCGCAGCCCTCGCGCATCGTCGCCAGCCTCAACGACTGGAATATAGACCGCGCCGGGGAGCTCCAATTTTACAAGGCAGGCACGCAAACTCGCTCCGCCGCGCCGTGGATTATCTACAGCCCTTCGGAAGTGTCCGTGCAGCCGGGCCAGACCCATTCCATACGCGTCACCATCTCCGTGCCGAAGGATGCCGCACCGGGCGATCACCTTGCGGCGCTCGTCGTGGAGCAGCGGCCCGACACGATCAAGTTCAACCGCAGCGCCCGCCAGATGCTGGTGCGCTTTCGCATGGCCTCCATGTTCTACATCACCGTGCCGCAGACCGTCCGAAGAGGCACGCTCGAAAATCTACAGGCGAAGGCCACCCCGCAGGGGATCACCATCACGCCGACGCTCAGGAACGAAGGCAACAGCGCGATTCGTCCCCTCTCTTCGGTTCAGATCACGGATGCGCGTGGCCGCGCCGTTGTCGAGATGGCGGAAGGCGAATCGCTGCCCGTCCTCGGCGGCTCACTCCTGAGCAAAGCGATGCTCATAGAGAAGCGGCTTCCCCCCGGAACTTATACCGTCAAATACAGGGTGGACTTTCAGGGAAACGGCAAGACGACCGAAGGCGTCACAGACCTCGTCATCAAAGAGGGCATCATGCGCGAGTCCATCGCGGCAACCCCCTCGCCGGGACAGAATCCGAACTAAGTATCACAGGTCAGTACCGCCTGCGGTAGCGGGCGGGTGATGCCGCGACTTGAGACCCGCCCGCTACCGCAGGCGGTACTGACCTGCTCGATCTAACGTCCTCTCTTTTTACTGCAACTTGGCATAAACATCGCAATTACCGGCCTCAGTCACGCCGTTTTCTCTCGTGGAAACGGCGTTTTCTACTACGGAAACCATGTTCGCAGCCATGCGAACGACGTTTGCACGCATGAAAACGTCGTTTCGTCTGACCGTAACGCCATTACGTTCCATCGAAACGCCATTGCGTCTGACCGTAACGTCATTGCATGACTCCGTAATGACGTTACGCCGCACCGTCACGTCGTTCCGAGGTCAGGTAATAGAGTTGCGGAGGGTCGTAATGCCATTGCAGAGCGTTGCAACGCGATTACGGTAATGGGGAATGGCTCGACCGGGAAGGGATCACGCCCTTGAGGGTCGAAGTTTTAATTCGCGGCGGAGGGGAAGCGTTTGATCTCGGCTGGGATGGCTATGGCGGGGAGCTTGATGTCGCCGGTTTCGCTTCCGGCCAGCACTTTTATGGTGAGCGAGCCCGCGGCAGACCGTGTGTTTTCGGGCAGGGTCTTTTCGTCAATCAGCAGGACGTGCTCGCCGGGCGGAAGGTCTCCGATGGTGAAGACGCCGTTCTCGTCCGTCAGCGTATCGCGGCTGCTGCCCAGAACGACGCGCACATCAGGCAGGGGCGGCTCGCTTTCATCCAGCTGGCCGTTGCCGTTGGCGTCGAACCAGACGACGCCCGTGAGACGCCCCGTGCGTACCAATCTGAAGTCAACTATCGAATCGCGGCCCGGAAGCAGGGTGACGCTCTGTTGCGGCCCGTCGAGCAGGGTCAGGTCTGCGCGCACCGAAAGCAGGTCTAGGTAGACGACGTGCTCTCCCGTATGCACTGGCTCTATGCGGAAGAGGCCGTTTTCGTCCGTCGTCACGTAGCGGTTGCCATCCACGCGCACCTGCACGCTGGCCTGTGGGCGGTCAAAGCCCGCGTCATAGCGCCCGTTGAGGTTCGCGTCCTGATAGACCCTGCCGTAGAAAGCTCCGAAGTCATTCATCTCGGCGGTGGTGGCCGAGCGCGCAACCTCCGCTCGTCGCCCGCCGCGAAAGAGCGGCCCGCGCAGGCTGAGCAGAAGCTGCGGCCCCTGCGGGCTATGCAGGTAAGCGAATTGCAGCGTGTTCTGCCGGGGCAGGTTGACAGAGCCCGATAGTCTTTGAATCGTCCGCACCGGCGAGGTGTCGTTACGCAGGTAACCCAGACCAGCGCCGAAGTTTATCCTCTTGTTGAAAAGAGAGGGCGTCTGCCAGTCAAGTGTTCCGCCCATCGAGCCGCGACTTCCGAACGACTGGCTCGCCTGTAGCGTGCTGGATTCGCCGAGCCGAAGACTGGCGCTCACCTGCGCGTTGAGAAAGGCAGGCCCAAGCGTCTTGCTCCTCGTCGCATTGACGAACAGACGCCAGCGAGCGAAATCCCTGCTCGCGCTCAGGAGCGTGAAAGCGCCGCTGCCCGTCTGCGTCATACTGCTCTGCGTGTGCGAGAAGAAGATTGAAGGCAGGCCCGGCCCGGGCGTCACGCTCACGGTCGCGGCGATGAAGCGGTCTCTTTGCCCGGGCGCGTCGGCGCGCGTCGAAGCGCTGGCGTAAAGCGTAGTCGAAAGCCACGGTCTCGCACGCCACGTCAGGCCGCCCGCGATAGTGTTAATGGGAGTATATGAGCCCGATTGCAGCCCCTGAAAATTCTGGCTCGTGTGCGCGTAGCGCCCCTGCACGGTCAGGTTGTCCGTGACATTGAAGGAGCCTGAGATTTCCGCCGCCAGACCCACACCGCCCTTGCGCGTTCCCCCCTCCACCCGGCTGAAGCTGCCGACGCCGACATCTCCCTGAATCCAGCTCCGCCGCGAAGCGTAGCGGACGCTGCCCGTGAGCAACTGGCCGCTGCGGCCCGGGCCGCTGAAATAGATTCCGCCGGTTGAGAACAATAGCTGGCGAGTGCTGTGTGGCTCGCGCGCAGACGGCCCGAAAGTGACGTAAGCGCCGGCGACGTTGGTGTCATAGCCCAAGGTGTTCTGCGACGGATTATTCGGCTGAAGCTCCGGCTGCTGCGCGAGGGTCGGGTCTGTGTAGACTGGCTGCGACTGGTATGTGCCTGAGACGGAGCGCCCGCCGAAGGCCGTCACGCGCATGCCTGCCAGCGGAAGCTGTGCGGAGACGCCGCGCACGGCTGCCGACATGAACAGGAGGTCTGTGCCTGTGCTGAAGTCGCCGCCCGTGAACCTCTGCCCGCCGGGCCGCTCGTATGTGAAAGTGCCGTTGTGAAGCGGGCCGAAGCCCCTGCCCCTGCTCGTGCCGGAGTTGGTGACAAGGCCAAATCGCCCCTCGCCTATACGGCCCGTCGCGCGCAAGCTGAGGTTATGGTTATAAGCGGACGGATACATGTTGAAGCTGTAGTCATACTCCGCTTCGTAAAGCTCGAAAGTGGAGCGCCCCGCCCCGGCCCTCACAGTGTCGGCGTGTCCCGGCCCGCGCGTGACGCGAATGGCACGAGTCCCTTCGTCAAGAACTATCGAGACATCCAGCAGCGCGGAGATGATCTCTACGGGCAGCATCAACTCTTCCGGGTTCGGCGTGAAGATAATGTCGGCGGTATTTGAGACGCCGAGGATGACCGAGCCGTTTTCGCGAACCTGATTCAGCTCGGCGTAAAAATCGGCGCTCGTGCCCGTTTGCCTGAGGACTTCGACCGTGCGCGCGCCTGCGCTGACCTTGATCGAGTCTCCGAGCGCACGCGCGATACCGACGACGGGAAGAAAGGTGCGCCCGCCTCGCTGCTGCGGAAAGCTGAACGGCCCTGTCAGCGTTCGTCCATCGACGATGATAGTCGTGCCCTGCGGCTCTGCGCTTACTCTCGTGCCACCCGCCAGCGTCTCCTTCGTCTCCGCCGCCACACCCGCGTCGCCAAGCGGAAGGCTCGCTGCGCTCGCGTACATGCTCACGTCCGGCGAGACGAGCAGCGCGCAAACTACAGCGAGACAAATGACGGCTCTTAACAGCTTCATAGGGGCTTTCGGGGAGATCGTCCCGAGACTTGATTCTTCCGCAACCAGTGGTCGCACGACCGTAGGCCGAATTGTTTGGGGGGAGGTTTTCTTTCAGGCTCTCTGAACAGAGAGTGTTCCGCCGCTTAACGATAAACAAAATGCGTGCCGCGGCGGCAGAGCCCGGCAGCCGGAACAGGTAGCGGAAACAGGCGCTTTGCAGCCCTCATCAACGCGCAAATACTCTGACCGCGCGTGCCATGAGAATGAGGGCTGACAGCGAGCCCGACGTTTTGTCAGCCACCTGACGTTTTGTCAGTCACACGATGGCGCGGCCAGCTTTCGGGCAGGCGTTTATAATTGGATAAAAGAGATGCTGTGAGGTCTCGCGCAGGCGGCACTGGCCTCCTGTGGCTGCCTGTCGCTCGCGTGGCGTTGAGTTAGTTGATCTCTTCCTTGGCTCTGGCAAGTTGCTCAAGGCGCAGGAGTCTGCGCTCTTCCGCGATCTGCTGCTTTTCGCGGGCGCGCGCGGCTTCCAGTCCGCCCGCGCGTATGAAGCCGACGATCTCCGCCAGTTCGTCGCGGTCGAACCACGTGCCGTGACCCTTACAGATATCGACCACGACGCCGGAGCAATGCGCGAAGTTGACCCGGTTCATCAACTGGCCGCACTCTGGACAGGGAACGTATCTCACTCTGCCCGGCTCACCCCGACCGCCCGCTCTCAGGGGAGCGGGCGAGGCAGAGCCCTTGAGGACGGCAGACTGTTGCTCGCGGTCTGCACAAATCTGCTCGAAGGTCACAGCGTCGACCCACAGGCCGCCGCACCGCACACACTCGCGCATCCTTTCAGCGCCGACGATGATCGGCGGCATCTCTACGCGGCAGCGCGGGCAGTTGCGCGATGCAGCGTCCTCAACTTCGGAACGCGCGGCGAGCGAGCCGCAGCGCGGGCAATGACGATTTCCCGGAAACATCATGCCGAAGCATGAAGGGCAGGCGACGGTCGCCAGTCGCGCATCGCAAAAGAGACATCGCGTCGCGGCGCTCGCGGCGGCTGCCCCGCACATCGGACAATTGAGCGTTTCGGCTTGCATGAGCTGAAAATCCTTTTCGGGCTTAAGAGAGGATCGATTGAAGGGTTAGGCTTTGCCGCCCCGGGGCGTCTTCAGGCGTGGCGCGAACGGCGACGTGTGCTTTCCCGTCCACACGTCCAGATTAGCATGAGAGAAGTCACGTGTGCCATCAAAAATCACTGGCCGCCGGGGCGCGTCCGGCGGACGATTAACTGGACGAAGCCGCGCATGATGTGCGATGCTTTAGGCCACCAAAGAGACATAGCACCCGAGGGAGGTTTCCATGCGTAGACTTTTCGTCATCGTATTAGCGACGCTCTTCGTATTGCCGCAACTGGGCCAGAGCCTCGGCGCACGCCCCCTCGCCGCACCGCTCCTGCGGGCACAGGACGGTCAGGGCCGCCGCGTAATGAGAGTGGACGGCAACGGACGACGACGACGCCGTGTGCGCGGGGAATTCCGCCGCCGCAAAGGGCGCGGCATCAAGAGCGCGTTTGCGCGCGCAGGTCGCGGCGCGGGTCGCGGCGGCAAACGCTTCGGCCAGAACATGGCGCGAGGCCGTCCCGTGCGCGCCGGGAAAGAACTCGGCAAGGGCATGGGCACATTCGGCAAGCACACTGGCAAAGGCATCGCCCGCTCCGTCAGGCGCGCCGTCACGCCATAAAAAACTTAAGGCGGATTCAAACCGGGAGGGACAGGATAAAGACTCAAAGCATTGAGGGCTGAAGCTGTCTTTGTTTTTCTTATCCTGACAATCCCTGTCCATCCCTGTTAATCTCTTTTCCGATCTACCAATCAAAAACGAGGTGACGATAGAGGCATGAGTGCGACACCACAGCAGGAAGGCGGAAAGGCCACCGAGCTTGACCAGCTTTGCATCAACACGATTCGCGCGCTCTCGATAGACGCGGTGCAGAAGGCGGAGTCCGGGCATCCGGGCCTGCCGCTCGGGGCAGCGCCGATGGCTTATCTGTTGTGGACGCGCTTTATGCGGCACAACCCGCAGAACCCGAAGTGGGCCAACCGTGACCGCTTTCTGCTGAGCGCCGGTCACGGCTCTATGCTTCTCTACTCGCTGCTCTACCTGACGGGCTACGACCTCGCTCTGGAAGAGCTGGAAAACTTTCGGCAGTGGGGCTCGAAGACGCCCGGCCATCCCGAATACGGACTGACGCCCGGCGTCGAGATTACGACAGGCCCGCTCGGTCAGGGCTTCGCCAACGGCGTCGGGATGGCGATGGGCGCGGCACATCTCGCCGCGCGTTTCAACAAGCCCGAGTTTCCCGTCATCGATCACCACGTTTACGGTATTGTCTCGGACGGCGATCTGATGGAGGGCGTGGCGTCTGAGGCGGCATCGCTCGCCGGCCATTTGAAGCTAGGCAATCTGATCTACCTCTACGACGACAATCAAGTGACCATCGAAGGCTTTACCAATCTGGCCTTCTCGGAAGACGTGCCGCAGCGTTTTGCAGCCTACGGCTGGCACACCTCCACGGTCGAGGATGGAAATGATCTGGAGGCGATCGAGCGCGCGATACTCGAAGCGCAATCGGAAAGCACGCGCCCGTCGCTCATCTCCGTCAAGACCACGATAGGCTACGGCATGCCGACGGCTGGCACGCGCAAAGCCCACTCGGACGCGCCCGGGGAAGAGGCTGTGCGCGAGACCAAGAGACACTTGGGCTGGCCCGAGGACAAGACCTTCTACGTTCCCGAAGAAGCGTTGGCCCACTTTCGCCGGACGGTAGAGCGCGGCGCGCAGGCCGAA
Organism: Pyrinomonadaceae bacterium; assembly: GCA_036389675.1. GTDB lineage: Bacteria > Acidobacteriota > Blastocatellia > Pyrinomonadales > Pyrinomonadaceae > DASQYE01. Next base: position 108,090 of record DASVWI010000019.1, on the reverse strand, counting down.
AGAGAGTGGAACCAGCTGGTCGAAAACTACGAGCAGGCGCACGAAGATCTGGGCAGGCAGTGGCGCACGACGATGAGCGGTGAGCTGCCCGAAGGTTGGGAAGCTCACTTGCCGACCTTTGAGCAGGCGAAGCCGATGGCGACGCGCGCCGCCAGCGGAGAGGTCATCAATGCGCTTGCGCCGCACATGCCCATGCTCATCGGCGGCTCGGCTGACCTCGGCCCATCGAACAATACGGACATCAAGGAGAGCGGCAGCTTTGAAGCGGGCACTTACGAGGGGCGCATACTTCACTTCGGCGTGCGCGAGCACGCGATGGGCGCGACCATGACCGGCATCTCGCTCAACGGAGGCTTGATTCCCTACGGCGGAACTTTTCTGACCTTCTCCGATTACATGAAACCGGCGATTCGTCTCGCGGCCCTCTCTGAGGTTCAGGTCGTCTACGTCTTCACGCACGACTCCGTAGGGCTCGGCGAGGATGGGCCAACGCATCAGCCCATCGAGCAACTGGCGGGCCTGCGCGCCATCCCGCACCTCTTCGTCATACGCCCAGCCGACTCGCATGAAGTGCGCGAAGCCTGGCGCATAGCCATCCTTCGCCGCCATCATCCGACGGCGCTCGCGCTCACTCGCCAGAAAGTGCCGCTCATTGATCGCACGCTCTACGCCTCAGCCGAAGGCGCGCGGCGCGGCGGCTATATCCTCGCCGAAGCAGAAGGCGCAGACGGCGCGCAGGACGCGCCGCGACTCATCCTGATTGCCTCCGGCTCTGAAGTCTCGCTCGCGCTCGAAGCGCGCTCCGAGCTACAGAAGGACGGCACGCCGACGCGCGTTGTCTCCATGCCCTGCATCGAGTTGTTTGAAGAGCAAACGCAGGAGTATCGGGACGAAGTGCTGCCGCCCGCCTTCCGCGCGCGGCTCGCAATCGAGGCCGGGGTGCGCCAGAGTTGGGACAGGTACGTCGGCTTTGAGGGCGACTGCCTGTGCCTTGATCGCTTCGGCGGCTCAGCGCCCGGCGACGTGGTGATGCGCGAGCTTGGGTTCACCGTCGAGAATGTCATCAACCGGGCGCGCGCTTTACTATAAGAGCTTTCCCAATCATCCATGCGAATCGCAGTCGGCGCAGATCACGGAGGCTTCCCGCTCAACGAGCGTGTGATGGAAGAGTTGCGCGCGGCGGGGCACGACGTGGAGGACTTCGGCACGCACGACGGCGCGCGCGCCGACGATTACCCCGACTATGCCGTGTCGGTGGGCCAATCGGTGCAGAGCGGGCGCGCCGATCTGGGCATCCTGATTTGCGGCAGCGGGGTGGGCGCATCAGTCGCCGCCAACAAGCTGCGCGGAGTGCGCGCGGCCCTGTGCGGCGACACCTACTCGGCCCATCAATCGCGCGAACACGACGACTGCAACGTACTCTGCCTCGGCGCACGCGTGGTCGGCGTCGAGCTGGCATCGGAGATCGTGCGCGCCTTCGTCAACGCGCGCTTCACAGGCGAAGAACGCCACCGTCGCCGACTGGCGAAAATCACAAACATCGAAAAGCAAGGATGAAGGCGGAAGGATGAAGGATGAAGTAAAAGCAATCAACTGAGTTGAAGCTTACCTTTCATCCTTCATCCTTCATCCTTCATCCTTTCTTAAGGAGGTTTCCCCTTGCGAAATAATTTTGTCTTGAGGGCGTGTGCGCTCTGTTTGCTCTTCTGCTCGACGGGACAGTTGATGATGATCGGCGCGCAGCAACCGACGGGGACAAGGCAGCCTCAGCCCGGTGCGAGGCCGGGACAAACACAGCCGCCGCAGGCCCCGCGTCCGCAGCAACAGGACGCTACAACTCCGGCATCTTCAACCACGCAGAGAGAGACGGGCGGGGCAGAGCAGCGCGCTGAGGAGAAGCCGTCGCCCTATTATGATTACCCGTTCGGCAGCCGCACGACCTCCCGCCGCACGTTGACGCTTGACGAAGCCGTCTCGCTGGCTCTCTCTAATGCTTCCGCCTATCGCCAGTCGCAATATGAGGAGCGCATCGCCCGCGAAGATGTCAAACAGGCCCGCGCCGCCTTCTTTCCGCAACTGACCATGCCGCTGACCTACTTCGGCACGACGACTTCGCGCGTGCGCAATGAAGGCGACCCGCTCACATTCAGCTACGTCTCGTCGAGCGCGATTCACGAGACCATCGCTCTGGTCAACGCCGGCGGCGAGCTTGACCTCTCGGGCCGCCTGCGCGCCCAGCTGCGCCGCAGCCGTCACCTGCTCGCCGCCGCTTCCGCCGGGGCACAGGTCGCGCGCCGCGAGCTCGTCCTAGCCACCATTGATGCCTATTACGCGCTGGCGCTGGCGCGACAGAAACGTCGCCTCGCGGACGAGACGCTGGGCCTCGCCGAAGGCTTCGTGAAGGTCACGGAAGGATTAAAGGCGCGCGGCGACGGCGAGGAGGCAGACCTGTTTCGCGCCATCTCGGCGGCGCGCACACGGCGCGATGAATTGGAGCAGGCGCGCGCGGGCGAGGCGGCGGCGATGGATCTCCTGCGGTCTTTGACAGGCGTTGACTTCCAAACCTTCGTCGGCGTCAGGCGATTGACGGAGAGCGTCCCGACGGTCAGCGATTTTATGGGCTACACGGAAGAGTTGATCAAGGCCCGACCGGAGTTCAGCCTGCTCGAAGCGCAGAAGCGCGCCGCCCTGCAGGAGGCTAAAGCGGCGCGCGCCGAACGCCTGCCGCAGCTCTCCTACAACATCAACGGCGGTTTCGACGCCGGGGACTTTCGCCCGCTCGGACGCTACGCCGGAGGCTCGGCCATCGTCACGCTGACCATCCCCATCTTCAACTTCGGCGCGAGCAAGAGCCGCGAGACGCAGGCGCGCCTGCGCGCTGAGCAGTTGGACGCGCAGCGCGAAAGCACCACTCGACAACTACGGCAGGAGTTCTACACGACGCGCGCCGCCGCGCTCGCAGCCCTTGAGCGTATCCGCGAGACGCGCAACGCGTCGGAAGCGGCGCAGCAGAACATCACTCTCATCTTCACACGCTATCGATTGAAGCGTGCCGAGATCACCGAAGTGATAGACGCACAGGCGGCCTCCGCCGAGTCGCGCGCCGCCTACTATCAGGCGATTGCCGACTATCAAATGCAACGCATACGTCTTGAGCCAGACCCCGAACAACTACTGCAACCACGCGCAGCGGGGACTGAAGTTTTAAGCCGCGCGCGCCCGCCCGCCTGCACGATTGATCTCTCTCAAGCGCCCGTCATCGGCGGCTTCCGGCTGGGCATGACGACCGATGAAGTGCAGGCGCGCTTTCCCAACAGCCCCATCCCCGCGCCCAACGATCTGGGCATTTCAACCATGCACCTGCGAGGCATCCAATCACCCGCGGGCTCGGCCCTTGAGGGTGCAAACAACATCACCGTCGAACTTCTGGATGGTCATCTGGCCTATATCCGCGTCAGCTATCCGATGACAAGCAAGTGGCAGAGCAAGGACGAGTTTATCGCCGAGATCGCCGAGCGCCTCAGTGTCAACGGCCCGTGGCGACCGTTCTATGATTGGGAGAATAAGACGATGAGGGACTCCGAAGATTTGAGAGACTCGGCGCTGGAATGCAAGGGTTTCCGCCTCAGCGCCGGAATCGGCATCGAGGGTCTCACCAGCGACGAACAGACGCCGCATCTGGAACTCGAAGACATGGCCGCCGTGCAAACCATCAAATCACGCGAAGACGCCAAAGCCGAACGCGAGAAGTAAGGATGAAGGCGGAAGGATGAAGGATGAAAGAAATGCTGTAATGGCTTTAATGCTTTTACTTCATCCTTCATCCTTCCGCCTTCATCCTTTAGACAATGACGCGTAGAGCGCTGGGCATGATGCGGAAGGTGGCGGGGGTGTGGCCGCGAACGTTGCCGTCGGCTTCGACCAGCAGTTTGTCTTCGGGCGTGACGACGCGCACGCTTCTGGCCTGCATGACTCTGACCAGTGGGTTCGACAGGTGCGCGCCGCGTCGTATGCGCGGCAGCTCGCGCAGGATGACGGAGCGTGTCAGGCCGCCCGCCGCCAGCACGACATCCATCCTTCCGTCATCTAGGCGCGCGTCCGGCGCGAACATCATCCCGCCGCCCGCGTACGTGCCGTTGCTGACGGCGATCAGGTTCGACGTGGTTTCGATCACGGTTGGCCCATCATTATCTATCGAGACAGTGATCGACCGCTCGCGCCAGCGCAGAAGCGCGCCCAGCGCCGCCTGCAGGAAACGAGCTTCGCCCGGCATTCGTCGCGCGAGCCCCGCATGACCTGCGACGCGCGACGCCACTTCCGCGCCGATCCCTATCGTCGCGGCGTTGAGGCAGATGAAGCTGTGCGCTTCATCGCCCGCCCGCCCGCAGATCACATCAACTGATCGCGCCGGGCTCGCGCCGTCGTTACGACAATGCCTGACGAGCCTGTGAGCCCAGCTTTGAGCCGTCTCGCGCCTGCCAATGAGCCCGCGCGCGAAATCATCGCCCGTCCCAGCCGGGAGCAGCGCCAGCTTTGCATCCCTGTTGATCGGCGACGGCAGAGAGGGCGTGTCTGCTCTTTCTTCATGCTCATCAAAAAATCCGGCAGCCGTCTCGCTCAGCGTTCCGTCGCCGCCGACCGCCGCGATTACGCTGTACCCGGCACGCAGCGCGGCCCGCGTGCGCGTGGTGGCATCGCCCGCGTGCGTTGTTTCGTAAGCATCGAAAAGCATGCCGCTGTCCGCGAGTAAGGCTTTCACCGAAGGCCACGCGCGGCGAGCGCGCGCGGCGGCGTTGTTGATAATAATGAGCGTTCGTGTCTGGCCGTTCATGCGCGCATCTTTTGTCGAAGAAAGTAGAGGGAAGAGAGATTTTGGGCCATCGCCTTCCCCGTCATGCTCGCTTTGGGGTCACTCTATCATACTTGAAAAGGGCTAAGCGGCCTCCGCCCTTTGATGATAAGCTTAAGGCGAATCAAGGCGAGCAGAAACGGAGAAGAGTATGGCAGAAGGGTTGATGCGCGCCGTCAAGATCGTGTCGCACGGCGGATTGGAAGCGCTAGAGGTGCGCGAGGTCGAGAGAGCGGCGGAAGCTTCTGCCGACCGTGTGCGAGTGAGAGTGCGCGCCGCCGGACTCAATCGCGCGGATGTGCTGCAACGGATGGGGCGGTATCCTGCTCCGCCCGGTGTGGTGCAGGACATTCCCGGCCTTGAGTTCGCAGGGGAGGTCGAACAGACGGGAAGCTTGGTGACGGCCTGGCGCGTGGGCCAACGCGTCTTCGGCATTACGGCTGGCGGCGCGCAGGCCGAATATATCGTCGTCCCGCAAAGCTCTCTCGCAGAGATTCCCGCCGAGATGAGCTGGGCGGAAGCGGCTGCGATTCCAGAGGTCTTTATCACGGCGCATGACGCACTCTTTACGCAGGCCCGTCTGGAGATGGGCGAGCGCATCCTGATTCATGCCGCGGGCTCAGGCGTCGGCACTGCCGCCATACAGCTTGCGCGCGCCGCCGGGGCTAACGCTTACGGCACGTCGCGCACGCCCGAAAAACTGGAAAGGGCGCGCCCGTATGGACTGGAAGAAGGCGTGGCCGTCGGTGACAACCCCTCGCTCTTTAGCGATGCCGTGCGCGAGTGGACGAAGGGCGCGGGCGTCAACGTCATACTTGATCTTGTCGGCGGCGCGTACCTCGCTGCCAACATCGAGGCGCTCGCGCCCAGAGGCCGTTTGATGCTGGTCGGAACGACCGGGGGAGCGAGCGCGCAACTGAATTTCGGGGCGGTCATGCACAAGCGCCTGCGAATTATGGGGACAGTCCTGCGCGCTCGCTCCGCGGAAGAAAAGGCGGAGGCCGTCCGCCGCTTTGCCGCTCATGTCGTCCCGCTGTTCGAGCGCGGGATGCTGCGACCGGTGGTTGATAAAATTTACGGCATGGACGAGGTGCGCGCCGCGCACGAGCATATGGAATCCAACACGAGCTTCGGCAAGATTGTCCTGATGATTTGAAGACGTGGCCGAAAAGGCAGATCAACTGCGGGGAGAAGAATTGATGTTCGTGCGTATAATCTTCACTATCATGCTGGCGATGCTGACAGGCGGCGTGCTTTACGGCGCGCAACGGGGCACGAAGCCTGAGCTTGAGCTGGGTGTCGGGCACGAGCTGGCCCGCTGGCGCGCGGCGCATTACGGCCTTGTGCGTTACAGCTTGCGGCTCTCGGTTTTCCCGGGTGATGCGATGTTGAAGGGTGAAGAGGAAGTTCGCCTGACGCTCGATGAAGCGGCGCTCGACGTGGTGCTCGACTGGCGTGTGTCGGCGGCCAAAGAGGGGCAGCCGCAAACACGCGTGTGGGAGATCAAAGCTAACGGGCACGAGGTAAAGGATGCGCGACAGCTCAACGATCATCTGGTTATTCCGGGCACGTACATGGTCAAAGGCGAAAACGTCCTGAGCTTTCGTTTCGAGTCGCCGATTGCCACCTCCGGCAGCGCCGTGACGCGTTACCTTGATCGTGAAGACAATTCCGAATACGTCTATACGCTCTTCGTCCCCTCGGACGCGAGCACGGCTTTCCCCTGTTTCGACCAGCCGGATTTGAAGGCGCGCTTTCAATTAAGCATGGCTACGCCGACGGACTGGACTGTCATCTCGAACACGGATGCGGAGACCGTGACGCGTAACGGCGCGAACAGCCTCTGGAATTTTCGCGCGACCGAGCCCATCAGCACGTATCTTTTCGCCTTCGCGCTGGGGCCGTTCACGGAGTTTAAAGACGGCGCGGCGACCGTGCCCATGCGCTTGTTCGTTCGCAAGTCGAAGGCCGAGCGGGCGCGCAAGGAGATCGATGAAGTCTTTCGCCTGAACCGCGAAGGGCTGGCCTATCTGGCGAAATACTTCGATCATAAATTCCCTTTCCCCAAGTATGACCTTGTCATCATCCCTGAGTTCGCCTATCGCGGGATGGAGCACGCGGGCGCGACCTTCCTGCGCGAGGAAAGCATACTCTTTCCCTCAGACCCGACGGCCAGCGACTATCTGGCGCGCGCCGACATCATGTTTCACGAGGCCGCCCACCAGTGGTTCGGCGATCTGGTCACGATGCGCTGGTTCGATGATCTATGGCTCAAGGAGGGCTTCGCGGAGTTCATGGCCCACAAGGCCATCGAAGCGGTCATGCCGCAGTATGACGCCTGGAAATTCTTTTACCAGCGAACGAAGCCGCTCGCCTATTTGACGGACGCGACCAGGGGGACGACGCCGATCTTTCAGGAAATCCCCAACCTCTCGGCGGCGAAATCCGCCTACGGCAATATCGTCTATCGGAAAGCGCCCTCGATACTCCGGCAGGCGGAATTCTTCCTCGGCCCAGATAAATTTCAGGCGGCCATAGGGATGTTTCTCAAAGAGCATGCTTACAACAATGCCGAATGGGCCGATCTGGTCAGAGACTTTGAGCGGACTTCCAGTATGAAGCTGGACGCTTGGGCCGGGGCATGGGTGACGCGTCGCGGCATGCCCCTCATACGCGTGCGCCTCAACGAAGATCAAAAGGGGCACGTCGGCAGCCTCACGCTCGAACAGACGGACGTGCTGGGCGAGGGCGGCTCATGGCCCATGCGCGTCCGAGTCCTGCTCGCCTACGCCGATGGGCCGCCCAAAATCCTGACCGTGACGATGAAAGGCGCGGGCGAAACAAAGGTCACGGAAGCGGCGGGCGCGCGCAAACCCGATTACGTCTTCGCCAATTATGAGGACTACGGCTACGGGCTGTTCCTGCTCGACGAGAAAAGCAGGGCGACCGTCCTTAAAAGTCTCGGGACGGTGCGTGATGATTTCCTGCGCGCGCTGCTCTGGGGCTCGCTCTGGGACAGCGTGCGCGAAGCAGAGCTTGTGCCCGCCGCTTACATCGATCTGGCTACGAGGCGCATTGGCGAAGAGCGCGACGAAGTGACAGTCCAGAGCATTCTGGGCCGTGTGCGAACGGCATTCAACTATTACCTGTCGGACGCGCAGCGCCACGAGGTGGCTGCCTCTCTTGAGCAGGAGTTGATGGATCGCATGATGAATGCCGAGACCGCTGGGCTTCGCATCACCTACTTCCGCGCCTTTCAATCAATCGCGATGACGGAAGGCGCGCGCTCCCTCCTCAAAAAAATCCTGAGCGGCGAGGCATCGATTCCGGGCATGACGCTGCGCTCGCGCGACCGCTTCGACATCGTCACGGCTCTGATGGCTCGCGGAGATGCTGAGGCGGCGGCGCTTCTGGAAAAGCTGAGCCGCGAAGATCAAACGGACGACGCACGGCGGTACGCTTACGCGGCGGGCGCGGCGCGCGCCGATGAGGCCGCCAAGCGAAAGTATTTCGACGCTTACAGGACGGACGCGAAGCTGGCCGAAAGCTGGATTGAGGCGAGCATCCCCGCCTTCAATACGATTCACCAATCGGATTTGACGCTTCCCTTTCTCGAACCGGCGCTCAAAGAGCTGCCGAAATTAAAACGGACGCGCAAGATATTCTTCGTCAACGGCTGGCTCTCGGCCTTCGTCGGCGGGCAGTGCAGCGAGCGCTCGCTCTCCACCGTGCGAACTTTTCTCGACACCGAAAAGTCCCTTGATCGAGACCTGCGGCTCAAGGTGCTGGAAGTCGTTGATGATCTCGAACGCTGCGTGCGTATCAGGGCCAGACACGCGCGCTAGGAGCATTTCGGATTTTAGATTTTGGATTGGCCGTGCCCGCGCGGCTTGGATTTTGGAGTCCAACTTCTGAGCCGCGCAGCGTTCATCCAAAATCCCAAACGGTCTATCAGGCGGATTATGAATTCGACAGCCTTTCTCGTCATCGCCGTCATCGCCATCGTGGTGCAGGGCTTCATGCTGTTTATCGCTCTGTTCGAGCCGGGGCTTGATTACAAAATCTCCACGCCGCCGTCCGAGCCCATAGAGTCCGACGAGTTTCTGTGTATCCTCGAAGCGATCACGGACGCGAAGGTCAACCGCGGCAATCGCATCGAAGTGCTCACGAACGGCGAGGTCTACTACGAGGCCGAGCTGGAAGCGATCCGCGCGGCGCGCTCAAGCGTTAATCTTGAGGCCTACATTTTTCAGAAGGGTGAAGTCACGCGCCGGTTCATCGAAGCCCTGACGGAGAGGGCACGCGCCGGCGTTGAAGTGCGCCTCACGCTCGACGCGATAGGCTCTTTCGCTTCGTGGGACAGCTACTTCAAAGAGCTGCGCGCGGCGGGCGGGCGCGTCGGCTGGTATCACGGTTTCAGGTGGCGCACCCTTGCCCGCATCAACAATCGCACGCACCGCGAGATCATCGTCGTTGACGGGCAAGTGGGTTTCCTCGGCGGAGCGGGTTTCGCCGATCACTGGCTAAAAGGAGATGAGAAGAATCCTCGCTGGCGCGATACGATGTTTCGCCTCGAAGGCCCTGCGGTCACGAGTCTGCAAGCGGCGTTTGTCGAGAACTGGCTCGAATCCTCCGGCGAGATTCTCACCGACATCAAATTTTTCCCCGCGCAGAAAGAAGGAAAGGGCGAGACCGCCGCGCTCATCATCGACAGCTCGCCGACCACGGGCATGTCCACGCGGGCACGCATACTCTTTCAAACACTGCTCGCCTCGGCGCAGAAAAGCATCCTTATCACGACGCCCTACTTTTTGCCCGACCGCAGCGCGCGTCACGAGCTGGTTCGCGCCGTACGCGAGCGCAACGTTGAGGTCAAGATCATCGTGCCCGGCGCGCACAGCGATCATCTTTTGACGCGACGTTCGAGCCGCCGTCTCTTCGGCGACCTGCTCAGGGCCGGGGCGGAAATCTACGAGTATGAGGCGGCGATGATTCACGCCAAGACGATGGTTATCGACGGGCTGTGGTGCGTGGTCGGCTCGACGAATTTCGACAATCGCTCGTTCGGCCTCAACGACGAGGTCAATCTGGCGGCGGAGGACGCCGCGCTCGCCGCGCGCCTCAGCGAAGATTTCGCCCGCGACCTTGAGGCGAGCCGCGCCGTCTCATACGATGAATGGCGTCGGCGCTCAATATTCGAGCGCGTATACGAGTGGTTCGGCTGGCTTCTGGAAAGACAACAATGAAAGGACAGGAAAGAATTAAAAGGGATGGACAGAGATGGTCAGCCATTAATGTTTTTCATCCTGAGAATCTCTGTCCATCCCTTTTAATTTTGCTTTGATGGAAGCCCATTCGTTTCGCGTCGTCACCTATAACGTCCACAAGTGTCGCGGGCTTGATCGTCGTGTGCGGCCCGCGCGCATCGCGGCGGTGCTCAGGGAAACGAAAGCAGACTTGATTGCGCTTCAGGAGGTTTTGAGCATTGAGGGCTCGCAGCCCGAGCGAGATCAGGCGCGCTTTATCGCCGAAGAGCTGGGCCTCTCCTACCACGTGGGCGAGAACCGCAGGCTTGAGGGCGGAGCTTACGGGAATGTCATTCTCAGCCGCCTGCCCCTGACGCGCCTTGAGAACTATGACATCACATGGCGAGGGCGAGAGCCGCGCGGTTGCCTGCGCGCCGACGCACGCCTCGGCCAATCCGCTTTAGTTCACATCTTCAACGTTCATCTGGGCACGGCCTTTTTTGAGCGCCGTCATCAGGCGCGCGAGCTTGTCGGCGGGCGCATCATCGCAAACCCTTCGCTTGAGGGCGCGCGCATCGTTCTCGGAGATTTCAACGAGTGGACGCACGGCCTTGCCTCGCAACTTCTGGCCGCGCATATGGAGAGCGCAGACATACGCCACCACCTGCGCCGTGCCAGAACCTACCCCGGGATGCTTCCCTTCCTGCATCTGGATCACATCTATTACGACCCGTCGCTGGAGCTTGAGCGCCTCGCGCTTCACAGAAGCCGCACGGCGCTCGTCGCTTCAGACCATCTCCCGCTGGTGGCAGACTTTCGCCTGCGCTCCCGTTCGGAGAGCGTTTGAGCGTTATCGGCCCAGAGTTTCCGCTTATGCTTTGGTGTGAGTTTCGACCGGCGCTGTCGCTGTCGCCTCTACAGGTTTGACGGGCGAGAGATGACGCGCGGCATCATTGGTGACGACGCAGGTTCCGTGAACTTTCCGGCTGACGAGACGGTGCATCAACTCGACGGCCTCCGCGTGCTTGAGACCGGAGGCTTCGCAGCCCCGCTCGCTGACCACGGCCCATCTTGGATCGCCGAGTTCGCCCATCAGGCCCTCTTTTCCTGTCATCAATCTAAAGCTGGAAAAAAGTGTAACGGATAGCCGTATCGAAAGCCAAACCATGCGCGAGACGCTCTACTCTCTCGCTTTAAGCATCCGCCGCGCAGCGAAGGCCGGCGAAGGCTATGCGAAAGTGGCGGCGGAAGAAGTTGCGGAAGGACGTACGCAGCACGGAGGGGCGCGTGGCCCATGAGCCGCCTTTGAGGACGCGGTGGTCGCCGTCAAACCAGACCTCGGAATATTCCGGGTACGGAAACGGCTTGAAGCCCGGATAACCCTCGAACGCGGAGGCCGTCCATTCCCAGACGTTGCCCGTCATGTCCAGACATCCGAAGCAGCTCGCTCCTTCGGGGAAGCTTCCGACGGGCGTCGTGCCCCAGTAGTGATTGTCGAAGTTCGAGAGCGCGGGCGAAGGCTTGCGCTCTCCCCAGCTAAAGCGACGTTTGGGCGCGCCTGCGCTTCCTTCCCAAGATGCTGCCTTCTCCCACTCGGCTTCTGTCGGCAGCCGCTTTCCCATGAAACGCGCGTAGGCTTCCGCTTCGTACCAGCTAATGCCCGTGACCGGATGGGTTGGCCCAATCGTGCCTTCGTCGAACATCGTTCGCGCGTTGAAGCCCCCGCCATCCTTAGACCAGTAGAGCGGCATGGCCCAATTCTCGCGCTCGCGCCACTGCCAGCCCTCGTCGCTCCACCACTCACGCCTGCTATAGCCGCCCTCATCGAGGAAGCGAGCGTACTCCGCGTTGGTCGTGAGCAAGCGGTCTAGCTTGAAGGCCGGAACATCCACCGTGTGCGGCGGAAGCTCGTTGTCATAAGCGAAAGAGTTCCAGACCGAGCCCATCTCGAAAGCGCCCTCGGGAATGAGAACCATCGCGGGCTCAGGCGACGTTGCAGCCTGTGCCTCGACCTCAGCGCGTCGCACGGCCTCCTGCGTGTTGGGGCGGCTCTTCTTCGCGGGCGCGAGCATGTGAAGCAGGTAGGCGAGCGTTTCCTGATGCTGGTATTCATGCTCAAGGACAAGCTCGAAGACGTAGGCGTCGCGCAGCAGCAGGTCTGATTCATCAAAGGCGGTGCGATCGAGAAGGCGAAAGACCTCTTCGCGAACGCGCGTCAGGTAGGATTGCATCTCGCGGCGCGACGGCAGATTCTTAGATTCCTCGCGCGGTGTCCTGATGGGGTCGAAGATACTCTCGTAGCGCTCGTCGGGCGCGCTTTGGCCCGCGACTCTTTGCAGCAGCCAGTAGGCTTCAAAGACGCCTATGTGGGCCAAATGCCAGATGACGGGTCGAAACCCGAAGCCGGGGCTTTCGCGCAAATCCTCTTCGCGCGCAAGGTCGAACAGCGCGGTCGTGCGCTCGCGCGCCGCCGTCATCAACTCCCTGATCTCTTCCGCTCGCCGTTGGCTCAACCTGCCGTCTCCCCTGAACATGAACGCGCGCCCCTTTTACCTGAGAGCCCCGCGCGCCGCGTATTGATTATCACCGCGATACGTTATCATAGCAAACGTCCGTCACAAGCAGGGGGCTTTGCAAAATACGCTTGCCGCCGTCGAAGGTCAGGAGAGAAGAGAATGTCCGAGCGGGCTCCCGATCAAAGCTCCGACAGCCGTTTGATCATACACAATCTGGTTCGCACGCAAGACCTGCGGGCCACTTTCGCCGCGGATGTCCGCGACGGCCTCGGCACGCGTCCCCGCCGTCTCTTTCCCAAATATTTTTACGACGAGCTGGGCTCGCAGCTTTTCGATGCCATCTGCCTGCTGCCGGAATATTACCTGACGCGGGCGGAGAATGAGATCTTCGCGCGCTATGCCGACGAGATTGTCTCTGCGCTCGACGCGGAGAAGAAGATGTCGCTGCTTGAGATGGGCAGCGGCAGCGCCTCCAAGACCCGCCGCATCATCGAGGCCCTCTTGAAGCGTCAACGCGAGCTGGTTTTCATCCCCGTCGACATCTCTCCCGTGGCGCTTGAGACAAGCTCGCGCGTCCTCCTGCAATCCTATCCCGAGCTACGCATAGAGGCTTACGCCAGCGATTACTACGACGGGCTGGCGGCGCTGAGCCGCGCGCCGCGAGAGGGTCGCACGCTGGCCCTCTTTCTTGGCTCGAACATAGGCAACTTCGACATGGAAGATGCGCGCCGCTTCCTGCGTGCCCTGCGCGGCGTGCTCGCGCCGAATGATGCGCTCCTGCTCGGCGCTGACCTGCGTAAAGACCCGGCAATTCTCGAGGCGGCTTACGACGATTCGCTCGGCGTCACCGCCGCCTTCAATCTCAATCTGCTGGCGCGCATCAATCGCGAGCTGGAGGCTGACTTCAATCTGCGCGCTTTCAAACATCGCGCCGTCTACAATGACGAGATCGGTCGCATAGAAGTCTATCTGGAAAGCGCGCGCGCGCAGGCTGTCTCGATACGTAAGCTGGAAATGGAGCTGGCCTTCGACGAGGGCGAACGTATCCATACCGAAAACTCTTACAAGTACGACCTCGAAGGGCTCTCGCGGCTGGCGACCGCAACAGGTTTCGAGCGCACGCGCACATGGCTCGACAGCGATGAGCGTTTCAGCAGCAATCTCTTTATGGCTGTGTAGACTTGAAATGGCAGGAAAGAATGAACAGGGATGGACCGCAGATGGTCAGGCATTAATGTTTTCATCCTGAGAATCTTCTGTCCATCCCTGTTTGAAACTGCTTTGATAGGCTTGACCATTCGGATTTTATGGACGGCGACCAACTTATTAAACACTCCAGGGCCGGTGAGCAATCGTCCGGGCGGCTGGTCTTTCCGCTCCTGACCGACGCGGTCTCGAAATCTTCGACGGCGCTCTTTGAGGAGAATCTGCGGCGCGGCGCTAAGCCCTTTTCGGAATGGATGTGCGGCGTCGAGTTCGAGCTGTTCGGCTATGACGCGCGGCGCGATTTCAAACGCCTCAGCCCCGTGCAGGTGCAGAGAGTGCTGGCAGGGTTCGCCCCTTCCTCCAACGATCTGGTCTACGAGGGACGCACGCTCATCGAGGTCAACGCGGGACAGATGAATCGCCTGACGGTCGAGCCGGGCGGGCAGGTCGAGTTTTCCGGCGCGCCGCGCCGCAGCCTCTCGGATGTCGAGCGCGATCTCGTGCGCTACCTCGCACGGCTTCACGAGATAGCCGAAGGTGACTGTCTGGCCTTTCTCGCCGTCGGCTTCGATCCGCTGCGCACGATTGAGCAGCAGCAGTGGTTTCCCAAGCTGCGCTACGATGTGATGCGCCCCTATCTTGCGGGGCGGGGCGGGCGCGGCTGGGACATGATGACGCGCACCTGCGCCGCGCAGACCAATCTGGACTACGGTGCGGATAGCGACCTCGCCAAAAAGTTTCTGCTCGGCAATCGTCTGGCTCCTGTCGCCACGGCCATCTTCGCCAACTCGCCTTTCGAGAACGGTGTGCCTTCGGGCTACAAGTCAACGCGCGCCGCCGCCTGGCTCGCGACCGATGATGACCGCACAGGCATCTCTCCGCCCGCCTTAGCGGAAGAGTTCTCGCCCGCCGCGTTCGTCGCTTACGCGCTCGAAGTGCCGATGATCTTCGCGCAGCGTGACGGCAGCTATCTGGATGGGCCGACGGGCATGAAGTTCGGAGACTTTCTCGAACACGGCTCGGACGGAGTCGGGCCTGTCTTCGGAGACTGGGCCGATCACCTGACGACTCTCTTTACGGACGCGCGGCTCAAGCAGCACATAGAGCTGCGCAGCGCCGACTGCGGCGACCTCTCTCACACGCTCGCGCTGCAAGCCTTCTGGAAGGGCCTGCTGTATGACGCCACAGCTTTGGACGAAGCGCTGAGGCTTGCGCCGAGACTCAGTCGTGCGGATGCGAGGGGACTTCGCGCCGCCGTCGCGCGCGACGGGCTTCAGGCCAGACACGCTGGCGTCGACCTCCTTGCGCTCGCCAGAGAAGTTACGGGGCTCGCTCTGAGCGGTCTCAGCCGCGTAGCGCCCGACGAGGTTCGTTATCTGGACGTGCTGTGCGAGCGAGTCATCGAAGACGAGGTTTGCCCGGCGGACATTCTGCTGCGGAACTGGCAGGGCTCATGGCACGGCTCTATCAGTCGCGTCATCGAATACCTGCGTATCGCCTGAAAGCGTCTGGCGCAGGAGCGAGTCGTTTCGGCTCTTATGCTTAAAGATATTCCCGATCAGGATTCCGCCGGCGCGCTCGTAGAGTTTCGCGATGTCAGCTACAGCGTGCCGGGCGTCGCTGCGCCGATCATTTCGGGGCTTAATCTGACGATTGAGCGCGGCGAGACCCTTGTGCTGCTCGGCGAATCGGGATGCGGAAAGACGACGACGCTCAAGCTGGTCAATCGCCTGCTGCTGCCGACCAAGGGGAAGGTTTTGGTCGAGGGGCGCGCGACCGCGGATTGGGACGCGCGCCGACTCAGGCGGCGGACGGGCTACGTGATTCAGGAAGGCGGGCTCTTTCTGCATTTCACGGTCGAGCGTAATGTCGCACTTGTGCCCAGTTTGGAAAACTGGGAAAAGGAGCGCGTCAGAGAGCGCGTCAGAGAGCTGCTCGCGCTCGTCGGTCTTGAGCCGAAGGCTTTCGCTCATCGCTACCCGCGCGAGCTGTCGGGCGGGCAAAGACAGAGAGTCGGCGTCGCACGCGCTCTGGCAGCCGAGCCGCCGCTGCTACTGATGGACGAGCCCTTCGGCGCGCTCGACCCGCTCACGCGCACCTCGCTTCAGAGAGAGTTCGCAGATTTGAGCCGTCGGCTGGGCAAGACCGTCATCTTCGTCACACACGATGTCAGGGAAGCTCTCACCGTCGCCACGCGCATTGGTCTCATGCACGCCGGTCGAATGGTTCTGTTAGAGACGCCCGAAAAGTTTCTCGCCTCCGAAGAGGAACACGCCCGCGCCTATCTGGAAACGCTGCGCGTGGGCGAGGGACGTGTGCGCGACCGCCGTGCAGGGAGGCATCAATGAGCGCATGGGAATTCTTTCGCGGCAACTGGGCCGACATCCTCGCACACGTCCAGCAGCATCTACTGCTCGTACTGATCTCAACCTCAATAGCCGTCGCCATCGGAGTCCCTTTGGGCGTTCTTCTCACGCGCCACAGGAGGCTGCGCGCCCCCGTGCTCGGTCTTGCCAACATTATGCAGACCGTTCCGAGCCTTGCCCTCTTCGGTCTTCTGATTCCGATCCCCTTCATCGGCGGCATAGGGCGCAGCACGGCCATCATCGCGCTCGTGCTCTACGCGCTCCTGCCGATCATACGCAACACCGTGACGGGAATCCTCGGCGTTGACCCGAACGTGCGCGAGGCGGCGGTGGCGATGGGCATGTCTGACCGGCAGGTGTTGTGGCAGGTCGAATTGCCGCTCGCGATGGGCGTCATCCTGACGGGTATCAGAGTGGCCGTAGTGATTACCATCGGTGTGGCTGTCATCGCGGCGGCGGTCGGCGCTGGCGGTCTCGGAGAGTACATCTTCCGAGGGCTGAGACAGTTCGACAATCGGCTGCTGCTGGCGGGAGCCGTGCCTTCGGCGTTGATGGCGCTCATCGCAGACTTCGCGCTCGGAACTCTCGAACAGCGTTTTGACGCGAGCGCGCGTCGCTCAAGCAAGAACCGTTCGGTGTTGCGGCGCATCGCTTGGGCTTCGCTCGCCCTTCTAGTTGCGCTGGGCGTGTGGGGCGTGTGGCGCAACTCTCGTCGCGCGGCCTCAGAGCCTTTGAACAGGGCGCGCGTGGTCGTCGGCTCGAAAGATTTTACGGAGTCTCTGCTGCTCGGCGAGATCGTCGCGCAACTGCTCGAAGCGCGCGGCGTCGCGGTCGAGCGGCGTTTTGAGCTTGGCGGAAATCTGGCCCATCAGGCGCTGGTCGCGGGCCAGATAGATTGCTACCCGGAGTACACCGGCACGTCCTACGTGGAAATACTAAAGCACCCGCCCGCCACAGACCCGCGCGCAGTTTACGAAGAGGTGAAGCGCGAGTACGCCGAAAAGTTCAGGGTGGAAGTTGGCCCACCGCTCGGGTACAGCAACGACTTCGCCATACTCGTGCGAGGCGCGGACGCGCGCCGGCTGGGCCTTAAAACCATCTCGGATGCTGTGCGATACGCTCCCACATGGCGCGCCGGCTTCGGTCAGGATTTCATGTCACGCTCTGACGGTTACGCCGGATTCGCGCGCGCCTATAATCTGAAATTCTCCGCGCCGCCGCGCGAGATGGATTTGTCGCTTACCTATCGCGCTCTCGCTTCCAATCAGGTCGATCTCATCGCGGGAAATTCCACCGACGGCCTTATCAGTGCGCTCGACCTCGTGCAGCTTGATGATGACCGTCGCTACTTCCCGCCCTACGAAGCAGTCATTCTCGCCCGTCAGGACTCTGTCACGCGCGTGGGCGCGCTCCGCGAAGTCTTAAATCTATTGAGCCGGGCCATCTCCACCGAGGACATGCGCCGTCTGAACTACGACGTGGACGGCAATAGACGCGACAGGCAGACGGTCGCCCGCGAGTGGATCAGGAAAGCAGTGACGAGTGACAAGTGACGAGTGAACCAGCTAAAATCTTGTTCAGATTAAAATCTTAATTCAGACTTGTTGCTGCTGTTATGTCGTCGAATCATGAGGTGAAGATCAGGACTGGTCGCCGGACGGGCGACGGGCGCTTGCGTATCTCGGTTTTCGCAGATCAATTGCTGGCGCTCGGCGTCGAAGGTCAGGGCGAGCGCGCTCCGACTCTTTTGTTGACTCTGGAGCAGGCGAAGGAGCTGCGCGACGCGCTGGCGGAATTAATACCGCTGGCGGAAGCGAGCGAGCCGGAAGAGAACATGAAGGCCGAGGCGTGGCAGGGCACGGAGCGCAGAATGGCCGGTAAGTAAAGAAAAGGGAGCGCGCCCGATGGATATGGGCGCGCTCCCTTTGTCATCTCTGCGAGAGAAAAGACGGATTACTTCTTGGACGTTAAGGTGATGCGGATGGGCTCGCTGAGCGAGCTCAGCTCGATCTCCTGCACAGACTTTTTGTATCCCTTGGCCGTGGTGTTCATCTTCAGCTCGCCCATGTGAAGCGGCGGAAGTGCGACCACACCCTTGTCGTTAGTCCAGGCCCATGACTCGCACAGGTTGCCGTCTCCCCAAGTGGAAACGATCTTGACGTAGGCTCCTTTGATTGGATTGCCCTGCTCATCGGCGACGACGACCACCGCTCGGCCAATGCCGCCGGGCTGGCTCGGCGCGTGGCCCATCTTGAGTATCTGTTCCGTTTCCATTGGCGGCTGGGGCACGCTCGTTTCCTGAGCCAGACCAAGGCTGAATGTTGCACCGATGATGAGGGCGGCGATCAAAAGTTTACGCATCTCGTTTTAAACTCCTTGCAGTGTAAATATTTTCGGGAAGTTGTAAATTTCAGGTGAGACGGATTGCCCGAGACCCTGTGTTGATAAGCACGGCACGCCGAAGAAGAAAGCTCCGCGCGCCACAAAAATGATTATACTGACTTCACACGGGATTTAGAAGAACTATATTTCAGACCGCTCTTAAGGGCGGTCTCTGCAACCGGAGGCCCTCGTGTGTTAAATTTGACTGAAACAAATTACGGCGGGTGAAGCGTAAAGGTAAGAGTATTGAGAGGGAAGTTTTGAGCACGAACGAGTTTTATGCGGATGCTGCGGCGGGGGGCGGCGGGCACAGGGCGGGCTGGCGTAGTGTCGCCCGTCTGACGCTCCTGCTTCTGCTGATCGGCGCGCTGGGGGCGGGCGTCTTCGCGGCGTTTCACCTGACGCTTCGTCGCCCCGCTGCGGACGCGCGCGCCTCGGCTTCTCCCGTGCCCGTTGAAGCGGCAAGCCCCGCCCCGGGCGCGTGGGCCATTCGCGGCGCGCTGACGGAAACCTGCACCTGCTCCGTGCCCTGCACGTGCAATTTCGGCGAGCAGCCTTCGCCTCATTCCTACTGCTACCCGTTCTACTCCTACCATATTCAAAAGGGTAACTACGGCGAGGTCGTGCTCGACGGCCTTCATTTCGGCTCAGCCGATTTGAAGAGTGGGCGCACGATGTTTATTGACGAGCGCGCGGACGAGCGACAGCGCGCGGCCCTGCGATTGATACTGGCCCGCACTATCGAACGGGTCTCGGCTGATGAAGCCGAAGCCAAGGCCAAAGAGATTGCTCCGCGTGTCCTCTACGCCGCCGTCAAACAGGAATACGGCGAGATGAGCAATCACCTTGAGGTCGCGGGACTGGGCCAATTCTCGGCCAACTACATCACGGGTCTGGACAAAACGCAGCCCGTCGTCGTGCGTAATAACACGACTTGGCGCATACGCGATGCCGTCAAGGCGAAGACGACCCTGTATCGCATCAGGGCCGGGAAAGATGTGATAGACCTGAAAGACACCAACAGCAATCAGGGAGAGTTCGAGTATACGGAAAAGACCGATTTCGGCGCTCCGGCGCGCTGGAACTGCGGCACGCCCGGCTCGGGCGGGCAAGATCAACAGATGTGCGGCCACTAGAGGGAAAGGATAAAGCTGATGACGCTCATAGACTTACTCATCTTACTGCTCGTTTCGGGCATATGCGGGTCGCTGGGCCAGGCGATCAGCGGCTATACACGCGGCGGCTGCCTCGTCTCCATCGCGCTCGGCTTCATCGGCGCGCTGATCGGCATGTGGCTCGCGCGCAGCCTCGGCCTGCCCGAATTGTTCGTGCTGCCCGTTGGCGGCACACGCTTTCCGATCATCTGGTCGATCATCGGCTCGGCGCTCTTCGTCGCCATTATCAGCTTCATCGCACGCAGCCGAGCGTGATAAGCAAGGATGGAAGAATTAACAGGGATAGACAGGATAAGAAAAGCAGGAACATCATTCATGCTGCCATGATTTTGGCTCTTATCCTGACCATCTCCGTCCATCCCTGTTAATTCCCGTCTGTCATCCTTCGGCCTTCATCCTTGCTCGCGGTCATCGCTTCGGTTACACTCGAATCAAAGCTCATTAGATTTATGTTTGAATCCTAAAAAGCGTGCGTGCGGTCGGTCTTTCGGGCCACCGGCGTACATGCCCGAATAGTCTTTTGTTTTATGTCTGCCACAGGGAAATCTTTCAAACCCTTCAACGCGCCTGACCTGAGCGAATTTCGTAAGCGCTACCCTTTGACGGTGGCGAATTTTGGCGCGCTCGCCAATCGCGAGGCGTGGCTCTATCGCATCTGGGAGAGCGACACGGCATGGCGGCAGGCGATGGAAAAAGATACGGGGGCACAGCAGGAGGTCATAGTGCGCGGCGCGCCGCCCGCCCGCCTCTCTGTGGAAGGTGAGTTCGAGATCATCTACGCGGGCGGCAGCACGGGGCTGCTCCACGCGGCTGTGATGGCTAGCCGTTTCAATCGCCGCGTGATGGTATTCGACCGTGCGGCTGTGGGCAGGACTGACCGCGACTGGAACATCTCGGACGAAGAGCTGCGCGAATTTGAGGACGCCGCGCTCTTTACGAAAGATGAGATCGAAGCGGCGGTCATCAACCGTTACCGCTCGGGCTTCGCCAAATTCCACGACGCCGCATCGCGTTTGAAGACGCCGCCCCTCTGGATGAACGGCGTGCTCGATGTCGCGCTCGACGCCGACAAGCTGCTGCTGCTGGCGCGGGCGAAGATAGAGGCGGCAAGCGCGCCCTCCGCTTTGATCGAAGGCCAGCGCTTCATCCGCTGCTACATAGAGCCGGACCACGTCTCGGTCGAGCTGGAAGACCTGCGTACGGGCAGGCATCGCCTTTTCAGGGCGCGCCTCTTTATTGATTCGACGGGCACGGATTCGAGCGTCGCGCGACAGCTTCAGGGCGGGCGCTCCGTGACGCATGTGTGCCCGACCGTCGGCACGGTCGCGCGCGGCTTCGTGCGCGGCGAAGAACCCGATCAGGTGGACTTCGGCGTCGGTGAGATACTGGTGAGCAACGAGGACGCCAGCGATCATCGCCAGTTGATCTGGGAGGGTTTCGCCGGAAGCCTCAAGCGCGACGAGTACGCGACCTACCTCTTCTTTTACGACGCCGTCAATTCTCCCGCGGACAAATCCCTGCTCGCACTCTTCGAGAGATACTTCGAGTCCCTGCCGCGTTACAAACGCACGGGCGCGCAGTGGAGAGTGGCAAAGCCCCTCTTCGGCTACAGCCCCGGAGTTCAGCACCTCGGGTGGAGCACGCGCAAGCGCACGGCGGATGATCGCGTCATGCTGGTCGGCGAGACAGCAGGGCTTTCCAGCCCCCTCACCTTCTGCGGTTTCGGCGCGCACGTGCGACACCTGCGCCGCCTCACGCACCTGACTGACCTGGCCCTCTCGGCTGATCTGCTCGATGCCGCTTCGCTCTCCGAGATCAATTCTTCGGAGCCGCGCGTGGCGCAGATGGCTTCGCTGGCGGAGTTCATGCGCCCGACCCCAAAGAGCGCGCCCGGCGCTGTCAACGAGACCTTGAACGCCGTGATGGCCGCGCTTCACGATCTGGACGAGCGCGTGCGGCGCGAGCTTTTTCAGGATCGCATGACCTTCACGGCATTCAGGAATCTGCTGAGCCGCACGGCCAAGCTCTATCCGCGTATCTTCCAGAGAGTGCGCGAGCATCTGGGCGCGCGCGGCACGTTCTGGTGGCTCGCCAATGTGGTTGAGGTGATTGTCAGCGAAAGGCGCGAGCGTTCGCTGGGGGATGCGAACGGCGGGGAGCAGGTTGAAGATGCGGCGCAGAGCTTCGCCCGCCACGTGCGTATCTATAAGACTCGCCCCGGCGAGAAGGTCTGAGTGCCGGGGCTCAAACCTCGCGCGACCAACGGCATGGTCAGTGCGGGATACGGGTTCGATCTGCGGCTCGTGCGTCCCACCTTCTCCCTTGCGTGATCACGGCTGTAGTCCCTGACGTAGTCCTTCATCCCAAACTCCATCCAGCTCATCCCGTAACGCTTTGCCTCGCGCAGCGCGTCTTCGCTCGACCAGCCGTCATACATGATGCGATAGATGGCTATGAGCGTGCCCGTTCGATCAGCGCCGCGCTTGCAGTGAACGAAGACCGGCTGGCTGGCAGCATCATTGATGATGGCAAGAGCGCGCTCGATCTGCTCGTCCTTCGGGCGGCTGAGTCCTTCCATAGGGATGTTGAAATAGAGCAGGCCCGCCGCGCGCGCTTCCCTCTCTTCGTCAAGGGCACGCTCGTCCGCCGCGCGCAGGTTAATGACGGTCTTGATGCCGAGCGCGACGAGTTTGCGAATGCCGTCGGCTTTGGGCTGAGCGCCCCGGTAGAGATGGGCGTTCACCTCGTGAAAGTTCGGCAGCTCACTAAAGCGCACATCCCCTTGAGCGAGCGCCGAAGATGCCAGAAGCGTTGTCGCAAACAGTATGACGAGCGGCTGGAGGATGCGGTCTCTCATTTTCATTACTTTCTCTTGATAACTGCCCGCCGGCGGCCCCCTTTGTTAGCGTTAGAGCGCCGCGTGTCGCGACGCTCTAACGCTGACTTTTTCGTGAGGATTAATTGTTTCTCTGGCCGGTTGCGATCAACTGCGGCGAGGACGAGCGCACGCGAAATATTTTCCGGGCAGGAGCGCCGACCGTTCTTTCTGAACATCCTCGTGGCAAGAAAGAGACTGAAAAGGTGCGGCGGTATCCGGCGAACTGCCTGACAGTTCTTCTAGGGCACTTCGTAATGAATCACGATCGTGCTGTACTGAGTCGCAGGATAAGTGTTGCCGTCAATCTCGACGCTCGTAATCCTGCCGCTCTCCGGGTGGTCGTAATTATATTTCCCGCCCGTACCGTTGTTCTCTTTGAGCTTCTTGGAACTCTCTATCTTTAGAGAGCCGCCTTTGATGGTAAGAGGATCATCAGGCATCTTCTATTCTCCTTATTGAGGCTGAGGGTTAAAGTTCGTTTGCCTTCAACGAATCTCGCTGAGACGTTTCCGCGCGTATTGTATATCCGGGCGGGCGAGATAGCTATTGAAAGCCGCGCTCCCCCACTTCTGTTCGAGCCTCGAAAGCTGCTCGCCGGCACGCTCGGAATATTCCTGAGCCTTGGCCCTGTCGCCTGCGCGCTGGCTGGCGAGCGCCGCGATGAGCCACGCTCGCCACTCTGATTCATGATCCTCTATGCGCGCCAAACTTTCCTGCGCGCGCAGCGCCGTTGTCAATGCGCTCGCGGCGTCGCCGCTCATGAGCGTGGCTTCGGCGAGCGCCACCGCCGACCTTGAGATCAGCCACGGGTCATTGGAACGCGCGGCCAATCGCTCTGCTTCCTCGCAGGTCTTTCTCCCTTCGGTCGCCGCGCCCGTCAGGGATTGCACGAGGCCCAGCACGAGCCTCGCCTCGACAGCCGTGTCGTGATACTGGCTGCCGGCCAGAGCGAGCGCCTCCTGACTCCTTTTTTTGGCATCGCCAAGGTCACGCCGGCTCAGAGACATCTCGGCGCTGCGCTCTGCAAGGCCCGCCAACAGGGCCGTCGATGGACTTCCGGGCTTGTTCGCCAACTGGAAGGATTCATCCAGCGCGACGCGCGCCTCGTCATACCTTCCCAACTGCCAGAGCAGTTGCGCGCGATCAAGCAGGTTGTAACCGAGCTTCAATTGCTCGCCGATTGCTTTGATCGTCTTAAAACTCGACTCGAAATGTTCGAGCGCCTCGGTGTAGGCGGCCTGCCTCATCAGCACGCGGCCTATCTCGCTGTGCGAGGAGGCCACCTGAGCCGGGTCGCCCAGCTCTTCGGCGACTTTCAGTTGTTGCTCGAAGGCCATGAGCGCTCCCTTATAATCGCCCTTGTTGCGCTTGGCGCGGCCCAGCAACAGCATCGAGATGGAGGCTTCCTGTCGATAACCGCCCTGCTCGTAAAAGCTCAGGGCGGGCTCGATATAGCGTATCGCCTCGTCGGCGTTGCCCTGCTGTATACGCAGACTGGCGAGCGCAAACAGGGCACGCACTTCATTACGACGCCCCTTGAAACGCTGCGCGAAATCGAGCGCCTGTTTGAAGTAGGTCTCGGCCTCGGTGTAATTTCCCTTCGTCAGGTAGGCATTGCCCAGATCGACAAGGCCGCGAGCGATGAGATTCTCCATCCCCTTAGACTGGGCCAACTCCACGGCCTCGCGCGCGTACCGCTCGGCCTGCGCCGTGTCGCCCACCGTGTAGGAGACGCTGCTCAACTGCAAGATGGCCCTGATCTGCTGGTGCTCATTGTTCGAGACCCGCGCCGTGTCGAGCGCCTGCTGCAACTCTGCGCGCGCTTCGGCGGCTTTCCCCGTCTTATCAAACAGCAGCCCGCGCTGGTAGAAGACCTCCGTGCGTCCCTCTATGTTGCCGAGGGCCTGATAGAGCTTTTCGGCCTTGTCGAATGCGGCGAGCGCGCTCTGGTTATCCTGATTCTGGCCGTAGAGAATACCGACGCGCAAAAAAGCCGTGGCGTACTGCGGGTCGCGGTTGATCGCCTCCACATAATTCTCTATGGCCTTTTGGCGCTGGTTGTTCTTCTCGTAGGCGCGCCCCAAGTCAACGTAGACCTGCGGCAGATTCGGCATCAGTCGAGCGATCTCGCCGTAGGCCTCAACCGACTGCGGTATCTCGAGGGGCGAGACACTGGCGGTGATCGCCTGAAGGTAGAGCCTGTCGGAGCGCGGGAGCACGGAACGATCGGGCACGAGCGTGGACACGCGCAACAACTCGTCCTTCGCCCTGTCCACATAGTCAAGCTCCATCCAGGCTTCGGCCAGTCGCGCGTGGGCCAGCGGGAAATTATTGTCTTCGGCGATGGCTTGCTCAAGCGCTTTGCTCGCCTGAAAGTATGCCCCGTCGCGCAGGGCGTTCGTGCCCGCCTCATACCACTGCTGCGCTTTGGGTGTCGGGCGGTGAAGCCTCGGCCTGATAATCACAGTGATGCCCCATATGATGAGGGAGACGGCGACGACTCCCAGCAGCACTGTAAAGATGGAGAGGCGCGGCGCTCTGAGCGTTTCCGAGATCGCCACCAGTGTGCTGGTTTGCGCCGTCCTCGTCGTGCCCGAACCGATGAGGCGTTTGGTGAGATGCGGGTCGTTGCTGAGGGAGAGGCGCACGCGCCGCAAATCCGCCAGCATCTCGTCCGCCGATTGATAACGCTCCGAAGGCTTCTTCGCCAAAGCCTTCATGGTGATTCCGTCCAGCTCCCTCGGCACACGCTCGTTGACGGTCGAAGGCAGCGGAGGCATGACGTGTATGACCTGCGCCGCTATCTCTATGATGCTCGCCCCGGAGAAAGCCGGGCGGCCAGTGATGCACTCGTAGAGCAGAGCGCCGAGGGCGAAGAGGTCGCTGCGCGCGTCCACGGGAGCGGACGTTGCCTGCTCCGGCGACAGGTAAAGCGGCGTCCCGACGACAATGTCGCTGTGCGTTCGGGTCGCGAGCAGCGTGTTGGCGTCCGGGTCAACGTGCGTTTCATCTTCGTTGATTTGCTTGGCTAGCCCGAAGTCGAGCACCTTGGCCTGCCCGCGCTTGTTAATCAGGACGTTCGAGGGCTTTACGTCGCGATGGACTATCCCGTGGCGGTGCGCTTCCGAGAGAGCCTCCGTCACCTGTTCGATGATCTCAAGGGAGCGCACGAGGGTCAGCCCGCTCTCGTAAAGCAAGTCGCCGAGCGTCTGCCCCTCGACCAGCTCCATCACGATAAAGGGATGCCCGTCAGGAGTCTCGCCGTAATCGTAGATGGACGCGATGTGCGGATGAGAGAGCGACGAGACGGCGCGCGCCTCTCGCAGGAAGCGTGCGCGGAAGTGGTGGTTGTCGGAGTCAGAGGTGTCGGAAAGAAACTTGATGGCGACGCGCCGGCCAAGGTGCGTATCCTCGGCCATGTAAACAACACCCATCCCGCCCTCGCCGAGCGTCTCCAGAATGCGGTAATGAGAGATGGTCTGCCCTATCATCTTGCCGAAATCATTCGTCGGAGCTCATGAACCGGGCAGAAGCCGGGGCGTCTATGCCCGCTCAACCCGGAGCGTCCAGACAGGCTGTTGTGTAGTGCAGCTACGGTCAACATTCTGCTCTAACTCCAAAGGTTTTCACAAGCGCAGACAGGAGAGACCGCGAAGGTTTCGCCCATGTAACCGGAGTAATTCCGCCGGAAAGGCACGGAAGCCCGTATGTCTCGGGCTGAACCTTTCCTGATTCAAGCCGAATCATTCAGGCTTCGGTCAGGGAGCGCCGTGCCGCACGCACGATCTCCAGTGCCTCGGGTGTCTTGGCGGCGCGCGCCGTGAGGTGGCCCATCTTGCGCCCGGCGCGCGGCTCGTGCTTGCCGTAGAGGTGCAGCTTGACGGCAGGATACGCGCAGGCGTTGCGCCAGCGCGGCTCACCATTTTGCCAGAGGTCGCCGAGCAGATTGGACATCGCCGCCGCGCCGCAGAACATCTCGGTCGCACCGAGCGGCAGACCGCAGACGGCGCGCAGTTGTTGCTCGAACTGGCTCGTCACGCAGGCATCAATGGTGAAGTGGCCGGAGTTGTGCGGGCGCGGCGCAATCTCGTTGACGTAGAGCCGCCCGTCGTGCCCGAGAAAGAACTCGACGCAGAGCACGCCGATCAAGTCGAGTTGTTCGAGCAGGCTCTCGGCGATCTGCTGCCCCATGCGCGCAACTTCCGGCTCGACGGCGGCAGGCGAGACGGAGCAATCAAGTATGTGGCGATGGTGAATATTATCTATCGCGCCGTAGCTCTTGATTGCACCGTCCGTGCCCCGCGCCGCGATGACGGAGACTTCGCGCTCGAAATCGACGAAGGCTTCGAGGATGGCTTCCTGCCCGCCGATGGCGGCGAACGCCGTCTCGGCCTCGTCAGCCGCAGTGATCTTGCTCTGACCCTTGCCGTCATAGCCGAACCCGGCTGTCTTGAGCACAGCGGGCAGGCCCAGTTCCTTCAGGCCCGTTTGAAGGTCTGCGAGCGAGCGGACGTGACGAAACGGCGTAACGGGAAATCCGGCGTTGACGAGAAAAGTTTTTTCGCGCAGGCGATGCTGCGCCGTGTGCAGCACTGTGCCGCTCGGCCTGACGGGCACAAACTCCGCCACGGCTTCAACGGTTGTCGCAGGGATATTCTCGAACTCGAAGGTGACGACATCGACGTGACGCGCGAACTCGCGAACGGCGTCCAGGTCATCGTAAGAGGCCGGGATTTCGACATCGGATATCTGCCCTGTGGGCGTGTCGGTCTCTGGCGAGAAGGTGTGAACCAGATAACCCATGCGGCGCGCAGCCATCGCGAACATGCGGCCCAGTTGACCGCTGCCGAGTACGCCGATGGTAGCGCCTGGAAGAATCGAACGGTTCACTTGAGAGTCGCCTCGCGCACTTGCTGTTCCTGATCTAGGCGGAACTGTCTGAGTTTCTCTCGCAGAGGGGGACGTGTGTTTGCCAGTATGGCGACGGCTAAGAGCGCGGCATTGGTCGCCCCGGCTTCGCCTATGGCGAGCGTGCCGACAGGGACTCCAGCCGGCATCTGCACGATGGAGAGCAGCGAATCCATGCCCCGCAGAGCTTTACTCTTGACCGGCACGCCGAGCACGGGCAGAAGCGTCTGCGCGGCGACCATGCCCGGCAGGTGCGCCGCCCCGCCCGCGCCCGCGATGATAACTTCTACACCGCGCGCCTCCGCTCCCGCCGCAAACTCAGCCATCCACTGCGGCGTGCGATGCGCCGAGACGACCAGACATTCGTGCGGCACACCGAATCTTGTGAGCACCTCGTCCGCACGCTGCATCGTCTCCCAATCGGACTTGCTGCCCATGATGACAGAGACTAAAGGCAAGGATGAAGGATGAAGGATGAAGGATGAAGTATCATTCTCATCAGTCTCTTTCGCCTTCTCGGGCTTGTCATCTTTCAGCGACTTTTCATCCTTCATCCTTCCGCCTTCATCCTTACTCTTGAGCGTGTGAATAGCCGGGCTTGCCGTTGAAGTTGTAGAGGTTCTCGGTTTTGACGAAGTCGAATCCGGCATGGGCTGCGCGCCGCATGAGCGAGGCGAGCTGCGCGTGTGTGGGCCTACTGCCTTCCGTCTCTGAGACGAAGCGGCAGCGCCAGTGGTCTGAGCAGAAGGTTTCAGATGCGCCGCCCGGCCAGACCTTGACGCCGCGATTGCTGATGGCCTTGATACGCAGGCCGTCGCCGTCGAGCTTCTTCATCGCCGCGCCCAGCTCGTCCGCCGACCCTTCGGGCCAGTCCAGATAGAGATCAACGCCGACCAGCTCCTTCTTCGCGCGCTCGCGCTCCGTGTTGAAAGACGCTTCGGAAGCATCCTCTTCAACCTCGCTCTTGTAGGCGACGGGCTTGAGCATTTCCGGCATCTGGCCGAGGCGACTGACGACCGCCTCGGCAAACTCGCGCGTGCCGACCTTCTGTTTGCTCGCGCTCTCGTCGTAGATGTCATAGGTGTGAATGCCGTCCTCGATGGTACGCAGCCATGCGTTATGAACGCCTTCGGCCACGTCCGCCTGTCCGATATGCACGAGCATCATCACAGCGCCGAGCAGCAGCCCCGAAGGATTCGCCAGATTCTGCCCGGCGCGGCGCGGGGCTGACCCGTGGATGGCTTCAAACATGGCGATTGATGAGCCTATGTTGGCAGAGCCCGCGAGGCCGACAGAGCCGGCGATCTGCGCCGCGACATCCGAGAGCACGTCGCCGTAGAGGTTCGGCAGTACGACCACGTCGAAGGCTTCGGGCGTGTCGGCAAGCTTGGCCGCGCCTATGTCCACAATCCAGTGCTCGTTCTCTATGTCCTTGTAATCGGCGGCGATCTCTTCAAAAATCTTGTGAAAGAGGCCGTCCGTGATCTTCATGATGTTGTCTTTGGTAAAGCACGTGACCTTGCGGCGGTTGTTGCGGCGCGCGTACTCAAACGCGTAGCGCACGATCTTTTCCGTGCCCGGTCTTGAGATGAGCTTCAGGCACTGCGTGACCTGATCTGTCTGGCGATACTCGATGCCGCCGTACACGTCCTCCTCGTTCTCGCGGACGATGACGACATCCATCACCGGATGCTTGGTCTCGACAAAGGGATGATACGAGACGCACGGGCGCACGTTGGCGTAGAGGCCGAAGGTTTTCCGCACCGTCACGTTGAGGCTCTTAAAGCCGCCGCCTTGCGGCGTCGTAATGGGCGCTTTGAGGAAGACGCGCGTGCGCCTGAGCGAGTCCCATGCGCTCTGCGCGATGCCGGCCTCGTTTCCCGCCAGATAAACCTTCTCGCCGATCTCTATGGTCTCGATCTCAAGGCGCGCGCCCGCCTCTTTCAGGATGTGCAGAGTCGCGGCCATGATCTCCGGCCCGATCCCATCTCCGTGTGCGACTGTGATAGGAACGCTATTTGGCATAATGGAAAAAGCGCCTTTCCGTCGGTTTTCTACTTCTGAGCTTGAGAAGGGAGCAATATATGCTAAAAGCCGGACTCAGGCAACGACGTGAGATGTAGAAGTTTGATCGGGGGCAGTTCAGGTCAGTACCGCCTGCGGTAGCGGGCGGGTGCTGGCAGCGCTAAGACCCGCCCGCTACCGCAGGCGGTACTGACCTGTTATTCAGAAGCGGCTTGACCTTCCGGGCGAACTGGAAAAGGAAGCGGTCGCGGCGAAGAATCTCTATGCGGTTCAGCGCGTAGACATCGGGGCGATCTTCCGGGCCGTAGACGGTTGAGAAGGCGGCGATGTGTCCGGCCTCTTCGATGATGCGGCGCGCCGTGTCGGAAAAGAAACCTGCCGGGTAGGCGAAAACTTTGCAGGGCTTCTGAGTGATCCCCTCGATCTCTCGTTTGGATTCTTCGACCTCGAACCTGACTTCGGGCGGCGTCAACTGGTGGAGCAGGCGATGGTTCATCGAATGCGAGCCGAACTCTATGCCGTGCGCGGACATCTCAAGAATCTCTTCGCGCGAGAGATGCGCGCGCCCGCTCTCGCCTTCGGCCTGCGCCTTGTCGGAGACTGCACCGATGCAGGTCGAGACGAGAAAGATGGTGGCTTTGATACGGAGGCGGCGCAGCACTGGAAAGGCGTTCGTGTAGTTGTCCTTCCAGCCGTCGTCGAAGGTCAGCGCCAGGGCGTTCGGAGGGAAATGGCCGTTCGCGCGATAATGCTCGATCAACTCCGAGGCCGTGTAGAAGACGAACCCCTGCTTCACGAGGTAAGCCATCTGCTTCTCGAACCGGGCGAGCGGCGTGTAGCCCCCGCGCACGCGCGCATCGGGCGCGGGCTTGTCTATCTTATGGTACAGAAGAACCGGAACGTGCATGACTCAAATGATCTAAGCTTTCGGCGTTTACAGATTGGGCTGCTCAAAGATGCTAACGTCGGAGTCGGCGCGTGTCAAAAACCAGTGGCTCATGTCGTACATCAAATCCCCACGGTCTTCGCAGTAGGTCATGAACTGCGGCGAGTTCTTGATCTGCCAGAACCCCATGCGCCTGACTCTGGATTCGACGTGCGGGTCTAAGACATCTATGACGAGGCTTCCGGCCCGCCTTTCGAGCGCTAACCGGAGCGCACCCTGCAAGAGTTCTTCGACGACATCCGTGGAGGCGTCGAGCCTGTAGCAGATGTCGGAGATGGCGGCCTTGGGTGGAGAGCCGCCCGCGCGCTCCGCTTTGCGAAAGAAGAGGACGACGTAGCCCAAAAGCGCGTCCTGCTCGTAGAGGCCGAGCACGTCGAAGCGCTTTCCCGGCTGTCGCATGAATTGCCATTCGAGAAAGCTCGCCCGTCGCACCACGGCACAGGGCCACTGCCGCGAAGCCTCCTGCCACAGCGCGTCGAAGGAGTCGTCGAAACTTGTCACCTCGCGCAACGCGACGCGCGCGGGCGAAACTCTGGCGCGCGGGCGAAAGGGAGCGTAGCCCAGATTCAAAGCTCCCCTGACAGGGCCGAGACCGGAAAGCTCTCCGAGTGCTTCGCCGGGAAACAACAGGCGGTGATAGCGGCTGATGCGGCCCATCATGACCCATTTGAGACTACGCAGCACGCGCTCCGACTGTTCGTTAAAGCCCAGCGCAAACATCGTCGGGCAGGCATCACGCGCCGCCGCCACCAGCCGCTTGCCCAGACCCTTACCGCGATACTCCGCGTTAACGATGAAATCCAGAATCCAGATCGCTCGTCTGGTCTCCCCGCCGAGCTGCAACTCGACGGGCAGCGTGGCCGTCTGCCCGACGATTCTTTCACCGTCCTTCACAAGCCAGAGCGGAACATCATCAACGTTGGTGTGCGGATTCTCAAGGTAGTGCCACTGCCAGTAGGCCGGGTCGCTCTTGCGCGGGTCTTCGGCGTAGGCTTCGCTGAGATAAGAGAGCAGCGCTTCACGCTCCTGTAACTCGAACTGTTTGATCTGAATGTCGCCTGACATGCCTTTGGGACGTTTTCCCCGATTGACCGTGGCTGGTCGCTCTGCCCATCAAGACTTCGCCGTGAGAGCCTTCGCTGTTTCACTCTGCCGAAGACGCGTGCGCTTAATTCGGCCCGCGCGGTGGGTCGCCCGGGTGCGGCGGGGTGCGGTTAGGGTCTCCTGGCTGCCGCGGAGGGTCGCGCTGGGGGTCTACGGGCGGGCGTCCGATGCGGCGCGTCACCGGATTGATAACCTTTGTGCCTTCCGCTTCCCTGCGAATATCGACGGCCCTGCGCGCCGCCGTGTCCGCGATCAGGATGTTAGGCGAAACGCCGAACGAATAGGCCAGCACGGCGGTGAAGCCTTCGCACTTGACGGAGTACTTCTCATTCCCGCCCGAGCCCTGAAGCGCGCCGTCGGGCTTCGGCAAGCTGAGCTTCTGCGATTCGCGCGCGAAAAAGTCCTGCAAGCCGTCCCACTGCGCGGCGCTGTTATAAGTGACTTTGATCTGAGACAGGCGGTTATCAACGAATGTCAGATTGACGCTATCTATGCCGTCTCCCGCTTCGGGCTTCAGATCGGCGGCGGGGACATTGACGGCGCGCGACCCGACATCATTATTGGCAGACATGCGGGAATCGAACATGCTCGAATCGGCAAGGCTCTCTTTTACTTCCGCCGGAGTCATGCCGAGGCGTAGACCCACGAGCGCGGGCGCTTGCTTGCCACCGCACGCCGACGGCTGCTGCTTCTGTGCGAAGGCTTGCGCGGCGCATACGAGGATGATCGCGGCCATTATGGAAAAGCGTATTGACGACATCACCTGTTCCTTTCACCAATTACAAAATCGAGCGTTCACCCTTTGACAGAGGAAACATCCTGAGAGCCATGCTGACGCGAGGCCGTTTCTCTACCGATAACTTTTCAGAGGCGCGGCCTTACTGTTGACTCGCGGCCTCTTTGACACGGCTCGTCAGCCCGGAAAGGTATCGACGGCGATATCCCTCGATCAGATGCTGCACGTTGCTGTCCAGCTCGCTTTCCGATACGCCGGTCGCAAACAGCGCCGACTTCTGAAGATCGATCAGGGCCATCAGCATCGCCTTGATCTCGATCAACTCTGTTCCGATAATCGTAAACGCCTCGGAAGTGGACTGGCTGCTGTCCAGAAGCGAATGCATCTCCTCAGATATCTCCGGCTCGTTTTCCTGATTAGCCATCTCTTCCCCCATTGTTGGATTTGTAGAATTCACCCCGACTGAACCTCTACAACTTAACAGAGAGAGACGGCATTGTGTAGTTGGTGTAACTGCTAGCGCAGATTGGCGCGGCCCGTCGCCCGGCCCGTCACTATTCTCTCCCGAAGCGGACGCCATGCTCGCAACACCAGCCAGTGAAATCCCCCTATGAGCAGGGCCGCCGCAAACGGCATCCCTAACAGGTCGCTCAAGCGCCAGTCCGGGCGCAGCCAGCCCGAGGAGAGTTCCGCCGCCGCGCCCGCCAGGGCGAATATCCAGAACGGCAAGGGGGCGCTCGCCGCCGCTGTCAATCGCGCGCGGGCCTTTGCCAGAACAAGCAGGGCCGCGGCGTAAACGAGGAAGGCCAGAGAAACGCGCAGCACCTTCTGCCAGTTACCGTCGAGCGCAATACGGCCAAGTGCCAGAACGATTATCAACGCCAGCCCTCCCATGCTCAGCAGCAAATCGCGGCGAGCAACCTTACCGAAGGACTCGACCATCGCCGCTTCGTCGCCCATAGTTTCCGCTCTCATGCCAGCACGTCCTTTCGGCCAGTCGTTGACCCGACGGTCAATCCTCTATTTTTATATTATACAGCTAAAAAAAGGGCGCTGAGGACGCGAAAAGAGGGGTTCGCGGGCGGGCGATGGTAGCCCCGCCGGGTCTCGCGCACTGGCGTCTGGAATTTCCTCAGGGGGCTTGCGCTTAGCCGGAAATCTAAGGCATACTTGCGGTGTTTGGGTTCCTGCTCTCGCGCGTCAACGGTGATTGCGCCTGTCCGTGACCGTACTGCGACGACGTTCGGCTGAGGAGAGAGTGAGGCTTGTTTGTTAACCTGTTTGAAGCCGCTCTCGTGATTACTTGAGCAGACGGGCGCGTCGCGTTTCGCCGGAGAGGGATCAGGTGCTCCCCACCTTCATTTCCGCGATTCAACTTCAGCCCGCGCTTCCTTTGACCCTAAAGGACTAAGAGACAGATGGCTACGAAACTTTATGTCGGTAATCTCTCGTTCCGTACCTCGGGCGACGAGCTGCGTGATATGTTCTCGCAAGCGGGTACGGTGGAATCAGCATCAGTGATCGAAGATCGCGAGACGGGTCGCTCGCGCGGCTTCGGCTTCGTCGAAATGGCGACCGCCGAAGAGGCGGCGAAGGCCATCGAGATGTTCAACGGCAAGGACCTGGGCGGTCGTAACCTGACCGTCAATGAAGCCAAGCCGAAGACTGACCGTGGCGGCGGCGGCGGGCGCGGGCCTGGCGGCGGTGGTCGCGGCGGCTACGGCGGCGGCGGTGGCGGCGGGCGCGACCGTGGCGGCTATGGCGGCGGCGGTGGCGGCGGCGGCGGACGCAACGACCGCGAGCCCCGCTGGTAAGACAAAAGGGTAAAAGGTAGAAGGCAAAAGTAAGGATGAAAAGCCTGCGCTTCATCTTTCACTTTTGCCTTTTTACTTTGGCCTTCTTTAGCCGTTCTTCTTCTCGAACTCTTTCATAAATGAGACGAGCGCCTCGACGCCTGCGCGCGGGAAAGCGTTGTAGATGGAGGCGCGTATGCCGCCCACAGAGCGATGGCCTTTGAGCCCGTCAAGCCCGGCGGCGGTCGCTTCCCGAGCGAACTGCTTTTCCAGTTCTTCCGACGGCAGACGAAACGTGACGTTCATCAAAGAGCGCGCGTCCGGGTCGGCGTGGCCGCGATAGAACGCGGTCGCATCAATCGCATCATAGAGTATCTGCGCCTTAGCTTCGTTCTCACGGTGCATCCCCGTGAGCCCGCCCTTCTCCTTGAGCCACTTGCAGACCAGCATGATGATATAGATGCCGAAGGTGTTCGGCGTGTTATAGAGCGACTTGGCCTCGACGTGCGTGCGATAGTCCAGCATCGTGTGAAGACCTTCGGGGATGCGCGCGAGCAGGTCGTCGCGCAGGATGACGAGGGTGACGCCGCTCGGCCCCATGTTCTTCTGTGCCCCGGCATAGATGAGAGCGTACTTCTCAACCGCGAGAGGACGCGAGAGTATGTCGGACGAAGCATCGCACACGAGCGGCACGTCTCCCACCTCCGGCTCGTGCTTCCACTCCACGCCCTCAATCGTCTCGTTCGAGGTGAAATGCACGTAAGCCGCGTGAGGATCGAGCTGAAGCTCGTCATGATGGGGGATGCGCGTGAAATTCCCGTCGGCCATCGTGGCCGCGATATTGACCCCGCCCGTCTTCTTCGCTTCCTTGACAGCCTTCTTGCCCCAGCTTCCGGTCAGGATATAGTCCGCGCTTGAGTCCGCGGGCAGGAAGTTCATCGGTATCATGGAGAACTGTAAGCTCGCGCCGCCCTGCAGGAAGAGGACGTGATAATTATCCGGCAGCCCCAGCAGCTCGCGCAGGTCGCTCTCGGCGCGCCCGATGATCTCGTCGAAGGTCTTCGAGCGATGGCTGATCTCCATAATGGACATGCCGACGCCGGGTAAACTGACCAGCTCGCGCTGCGCTTCTTCCAGCACCTCGACGGGCAGCACAGCCGGCCCGGCGCTGAAGTTAAAGATTCTTTCAGTCATCTTCTTCTCTCCTAAGGACAGTGACAAATGGACGAGTGATGAGCGGGGAACAGGAGACCGGCTGTCGGCCCTGAGCCTTCGGTTTTAACTTGTCACTCTTTACTTACCACTGCTGTTTTGGTATCTCGGACGCAGAGCTGTGCCGACCATGCGCGCAATGAGCGAGCGCGGCACGAGTCGTTCCGATTCGGTCATGAAATAGTTGGCCCAGCCGGAGATAACGTGACTGCGCCCGCGCGCCAGACCTCTGAGGGCCGTCTCGACGACCTGCTCCGGCGTCTGCGCCACGCGCATCGGCGGGCGCTCGATCTTCGCCGCCTCGAAGAAATTCGTCTCCGTCACACCCGGACAGAGCGCCATCACCTTGATGCCGAACGGGCGATTCTCTTCCCACAAAGCTTCGGAGAAGGAGAGCACGAAGGCTTTGGTCGCCGCGTAGGTAGACATGAAAGGGACTGGCTGAAACGCC
Source organism: Pyrinomonadaceae bacterium (assembly GCA_036389675.1). GTDB lineage: Bacteria > Acidobacteriota > Blastocatellia > Pyrinomonadales > Pyrinomonadaceae > DASQYE01. The sequence goes on along the minus strand of DASVWI010000019.1, from coordinate 72,297 downwards.
GCGGTCGAAGCGACGTTGACGATCACGCCTCTCTTGCGCTCGCGCATCGGGGCCAGATAGCGATACGTCAGCTCAACCAGCGCCCGCACGTTCAGATCAATCATATTAAGCTCGCGCTCAATGTCCTGAGCCATAAAGTCGCCCATTGAGCCGAAGCCGGCGTTGTTGATTAAGGTCTCGACGACAAGGTCGCGGCGCTTTGTCTCTTCGTAGAGGCGCGCGGGCGCATCCCGCTCAGACAAGTCCAGCGCCACGTACTGCGCGTTGATGTTGTTGGCGCGGCCCAGCTCGTTACAGATGGTCGCCAATCGCTCGCTGGAGCGCGCCACCAGCAGAACATTCTCGCCGCGTGCGGCAAGGCGGCGTGCGAAGACCTCGCCGATGCCGCTCGATGCACCTGTGATGAGAGTGGTCTGCATGATGGGTCGAAGCTAGCTTTTGATTTCCAGAAGATTAAGCTCAAGGATGTCAGGGTTTTCGGCGCGCAGGCGTTCGAGCATATCGCGCGGCGGCTCACTCTCAAGGTTGATGCGCGCGACGGCTGCCTCGCCGCCTTCAAAGATGATGTTCTCCATCTCCTGCACGTTGATGTGTGCGAGGCGAATGATGTCCAGCACGTGCGCGAGCACGCCGGGCCTGTCGCGGTGTCGGACGACGAGGGCGTGCGTGGCGGGCGTGCGACGGGCGAGGTTGACGACGTTGGGAACTTTGCCCGTCTCTTTGAAAGCCTGAACGATGCGGACGGTTTCGGCGGCAATCGCTTCCTGCGCCTGATCGGTCGAAGCGCCGATGTGATGCGTGCCGTAGAGATTGGGCTCGCGCGCGATCTCCTCGTCCGTAAACTCGCCCGCAGCCGCCGTCGGCTCTGAGGCGTAAACGTCAAGGCCGGCGCGTATCCCCCGCGCGCGCATGGCGTGCAGGAGCGCCTGTTGGTCTACGACTTCGCCGCGAGAGGTGTTGATAAAGAGCGTGCCCTCGCGCATGGAGTTGAAGATGTCCGCGCCGATGATCGAGCGCGTTTCGGGTTTCAAAGCCAGATGCACGCTCACTATGTCGGCGGTGCGCGCCACTTCCTGCGGGCTCTCTTTACGCTCGATGCCAAAGGATTCGGCGCGCTCCTCCGTCAGGCTGCGACTCCACGCGACGACTGTCATACCGAAAGCGCACGCTCGCGGAATCATCTCCTGACCTATCTGGCCGACGCCGATCAAGCCCAGCGTGCGACCATACAGCCCGCGCGCCTTCGAGAACTCTTTCTTATTCCAGCGTCCCTCTCGCAGGGAGATGACGTTGTCGGCGATGCGGCGGTCGAGGGCGAGGATGAGCGCGAAGGCCAGCTCGGCCACCGCGATGGAATTCTTGCCGGGGCAATTCGAGACGTATATGCCGAGCCGCGATGCAGCCGCGACATCAATCGTGTTATAGCCAGCCCCGGCGCGCACGACCAGCTTGAGCGAACTTGCTTCGAGCGCTGCTTCGTTCACCTTCGTCGAGCGCACGACCAACACGTCCGGCCCCCTCAGCCGAATCGCTTCCACGAGCGCCTCGTCCTTCAAATCCGGCTCGTATGAAACCTCGCACCCCAGCCCCAGCAAACCGGCGCGCCCGGACTCCTCAAACTTGTCTGCGATCAGCACGTGCATATCTTTAAATCAGCGACGAGCGACAGGCGGCGAGCAGGAAAAAGTTTTTCATCTCGTCACTCGTCAGTTCTCACTCGTCACTCCCTTTTTCAAATAGTATGAATCAACAGGCCGTCTCTCAGTTTGGGCTCGAACCAGGTGGATTTGGGCGGCATGATGCTGCCCGCGTCCGAGACCTTCAGGAGGTCTTCCACGGTCGTCGGGTAGAGCGAAAAGGCGACGGCAGCTTTTCCTTCGTTGACGAGCCGCTCAAGCTGCGCCGTGCCGCGCGCGCCGCCGACGAAATCGATGCGCTTGTCCGTACGCACGTCCTTGATGCCGAGCACCGGGTCGAGCAGGTGATCCTGCAGCAGGCTCACGTCTAAAGAAGCGACGGGGTCGCTCGTCTGCGGCATATTGTCGCCGGGCGCGAGAGCGTACCAGCGCCCGCCGAGGTACATGCTCCACTGCCTGCGCGCTTCAGGCACGGGCGGGCCTCCCTCTGTGATGCGAAACCTCTCCCCGACTTCCGCTAGAAACTCCTGCGGCGTGCGATTATTGAGGTCTTGCACGGTGCGGTTGTAGGGAAGAATCTGCAACTGATCGGAAGGAAAAAGCACGGCCAGAAAAAAGTTGTACTCCTCTTCGCCCGTGTGCGCCGGGTTCTGTTCGCGCAGCGCGGCGCGCGCGCGGCTGGCGCTGGCGGCGCGATGATGACCGTCTGCGATGTAGAGGAAGGGCACGTCGCGCATGGCGTAGGTGAAGCGCAGCGCGTCGGGCACGCGCCAGATCGTATGCTCTATGCCGTCCTCAGCCTTGAAGTCGAAGATGGCGTCAGACATCGTCGTGTCCATGACCATGGTGTCAACGTCGCGGCTCGGGCGATAGGTTAAAAAGACAGGGCCGGTCTGCGCGCGCAGCTCAAGAATGTGGCGCGTGCGGTCGTCCTCCTTGTCGCGGCGCGTGCGCTCGTGCTTGCGTATGATGTCCTGATCGTACTCGTCAACGGAGCAACAGGCGACGATCCCTATCTGTTCGTGCTCGCCCATAATCAGGCGATAGAGATAGATGCTCGGCGTCTCGTCCCGCTCAAGCGGGCACTCTTTTGTAAGGCGCTGGAAATTCTCTGCGGCCTTGGCGTAGACGGCGTCGCTGTAGATGTCCGTGCCGTCGGGCAGGTCGATCTCCGGGCGCGAGACGTGAAGGAAGCTCAGGGGATTGCCGGAGGCGGAGGCGCGCGCCTCCTCCGTGTTGACGACATCGTAGGGCACGCTGGCGACGGCGGCGGCCTTGTCCGTGGGCGGACGGAGCGCGCTGAAAGGACGAATCACAGCCACAGGCTCTTTCTCCTTCAAATAAGTGATCGCCACGCCAGTGTTCAGTCGTGAAGCCGGGCAAGGGAGCGCGCCGGCTCTGTCTACTGGTAACTGATGGCTGATGGCTGCGGTTAAGACTATCCGCTGGCGGGGTGGTTTGCCAAGTGGCCGGGGCGGTTTGATTGCAGGCGCGGCCCTCTGCTAATTTCGACGCGAGCTGTGAGCGCAGGGAAAGCCGCATTGAAGGAGAAACTTTATATGAGTGACCTGGCGAGTCGCCAATGCGTACCGTGCCGTGGCGGCGTAGCACCGCTCAAAGGCATAGGATTAGGCAAGCTGATCAGGGAGCTACAGGGCTGGAAGGTCGTGAGCGAGCATCACCTGCTCAAGAGCTATACCTTTCAAGATTTCCGCGAAGCGCTCGCGTTCGTCAACCGCGTGGGCCAACTGGCCGAAGAGCAGGGCCATCATCCAGACATACGCTTCGGCTGGGGCTACGCCGAAGTGACGATCTATACGCACAAGATAGACGGCCTGACGGAAAGCGACTTTATCCTCGCCGCCAGGATAGACGCCATGTAGCAAGCAGACGACTTGAGAAGGGTTAGCCTTTGGAAGCCATCACAGAAGGTGTTGAAGCGCGGGCACGCGACAAGGGCAGGCTGCTGCGTATTTTCGGCGTGGGCTTTGGCGTCGCGGGCGCAGTGGGCGGCACAATCGGGGCCGGTATCCTTCGCACGCCGGGTTTGGTGGCGGCGCAGCTTGGGGACGCGACCCTCATTACGGGCGCGTGGATTTTCGGCGGCGTCTATGCTTTGCTCGGCGCGATCTCTGTGGCGGAGCTGGGCGCAAGCCTTCCGCTGGCGGGCGGGTGGTACGTTTACGCGCGGCGCGCGTTCGGTGAATACGCCGGATTCACCGTCGGATGGATGGACTGGCTGGGAAACTGCGCGTCGCTCGCGTGGGTCGCAATCACTATCGGCGAGTATTCGGTCTTGCTCGTCCCACGTCTATCGGGCGGCGTTAAAGTGATCGCCATCGGCGTCATCCTCTTCTTCTCCTTACTGCATCTGGCGGGCGCGCGCGCGGGCGGCAATAGCCAGAAACTCCTGAGTCTTGTGAAGGCGCTGGCGTTTATCGCGCTCGTCGCAGCCTGTTTTGTTTACGGTGGAAAGAATGCTGAAGCAGCCGCCCCGGCTCAAACGGCCCTGAAGCTGCCGTCAACCGCGGCGGCGATGTTCATCGCCGTGGTGTTCGCGCTACAGGCTATCATCACGACTTACGACGGATGGTACGGAGTGATCTATTTCGCGGAAGAGTTCTCAAACCCGGCGCGCGACATTCCGCGCTCGTTGTTCGGCAGCGTGCTGACGATCATCTTCATCTATGTCCTTGTGAATCTGGCGCTGCTCTATACACTGCCGATCCACCGAATGGCGGCCTCCGAGTTGCCGCTGGCCGATGCCGCGCAGGCGATCTTCGGCGCGTACACCGGTCAGTTGATTACGGCGCTCGCGCTCGTTTCCCTCTTGGGGTTGATCAACGCGGTCACGATGGGCGGGCCGAGAATACTATACGGCCTGAGCCGCGACCGCTTGTTTTCGTCCAGAGGCGCGCGGGTCAGTCGTAACGGCACGCCCGTGGTGGCCCTGTTCCTGACGACTCTGGCGGCGGTGCTTCTGGTTTTAAGCGGGACTTTCGAGCGCCTGCTGGGAATGACGGCCTTCCTGTACGTCGCCATCTATACGACCGGGTTCACGGCCCTTTTCGTCCTGAGAAAGCGCGAGCCGGAGTTGCCGCGCCCCTTCAGAGCGTGGGGATACCCGTGGACGACGCTGATTGTTCTGGCGGGCTCGCTCCTTTTCCTCGTCGGCGCAGTCCTCAGCGATACGGCCAATAGCATTTATGCCATGCTGATGATCGCGGTCAGTTATCCGGCGCATCTGCTTGTAAAAAATTCGGGGGCTGTGAAAGAGGGCGAGGAGAAGGTCAATCCGGATGCGACGTAGGCGGCGGCGTCGCCGTGGCTGTCAGTTACAGGGAGAGAATTATGATGAGCTTTCGCAAATGTAAACTCGCAATCGCGGCCATCTGGCTTCTGTGCGCGCTCGCTTTCTCGCTCGGTCATCTGATGAAAGGCGCGGCCACCTCCGCCGGGGCGAATCATCTTTCGGCTGCCGCACAGGTCAAAGAGATTGCGGGTTACAAAAACTGGACGAAAGTCAACGCCGTGCCGCAATTGATGCCGGAGAGGGTTGCCACCGACTGCGCGATGGTGATGTCGCCGCGCGGCATGATTGTTAACGGCCCGGACAATCCGCACCGCGACAAGTATTTCACCGTTTATGTCAACGACCTCGGGCGCGCGGCCATGCTTAATGAGAAAAATCCGAAGTTCCCCGCGGGCTCAATCATCGTCAAGGAAAAGCTGGCGGACAGGGAGAGCAGCGCGCCGGAATTGTTGACGGTCATGATAAAGCGCGAGAAGGGTTTCAACAGGGCGAGCGGAGACTGGGAGTACATGGTTCTTGACGGAGCGGGAACAAAGATAGAGGGGCGCGGTCAACTGCAAAACTGTCAGGCATGCCACCTCGCCAACCCAAAAACCGATTATGTATTTCGGACGTACCTGCCCTATGACGTGAGAAACAGTTTGAAATAAGAGAGCGCGCATCATGAAGACTGCAGGCATCATCGGCGGCATCGCGCCGGAGTCAACCATCGAGTATTACCGCTTCATCGTCGCGTCCTATCGCGAGCAGCGCAGCGATGGCAGTTATCCTTCGATCATCATCAATAGTATTGACATGACGAAGATGCTGGGCTTAATCGAGGCCGGTGAATTAGCCGGGGTGACGGAGTATCTGGCCGGGGAGATTCAAAGGTTGGAGCGGGCCGGAGCGGATTTCGGCCTGATGGCTTCCAACACACCACATATCGTCTTTGATCAGGTTCGTCGCCGATCAGGCATTCCACTGCTGAGCATCGTCGAGGCAACGTGCGAGGAGGCGAAAGCCCTCGGGTTGAAAAGACTCGGCCTGTTCGGCACGCGTTTTACGATGCGTGGAGGCTTCTACGCGGAAGTATTTTCCAGAGCAGGAATGACCATTGTGTTACCGGACGAGGACGAGCAGGCCTATATCCATGACAGGTACATGAGCGAATTGGTGAAGGGCCGTTTTCTGCCTGAGACGCGCGAGCGCCTGCTGGCGATAGCCGCCGGATTGAAAACGCGAGCGGAAATCGATGGGCTTATCCTTGGCGGAACTGAGTTGCCCTTGATTTTACGTGATGCCGTGAATCCGGGGATGCCATTGCTGGACACCACCCGGATTCACGTCCAATGCGTTGTCGCCGAACTACTGTCTTAGACTTCCCCAGTGCTAGAGCTTTGAGCCCTCTTGCGGCCCCTGCTTGTGCTCCGAGTGATGGTGATGGCGGCGCGTCCACTCCGCTATGCTTTCGCGTATGAACTCGCCAAGGTCTTCGATCTCGCGGCCAGACTTGTGCCAGAAGTCCTTGAACGTCTGCGGGTCGAAGGCCACCCCGTAGGCGCGGCGGAATTTAGCCGACGGGCCAAGCTCGTCTTCGTAATAAGCCGTCAGTTGACGGCAGGCCATCGCCGTCACGGTCAAGGAGCTGCCCGCCGGAAGCGGCTCGAAGACCGTCCCGACGCCCTCGTCAATCTGCTTCAGCCTTGCGAGCACGCGGTTATATTTTTCCATGCAGAAGGCCGCAGCCCCCTTATCGTCATCGGTCAATTCGGAATGCATGGCGGTGCGCGCCGTCTGGCGCAACACGTTGACCAGCTTGACTAACTCTTTTTCTCTTTCCATTTCACACCTTTCGATCTTAAAAGTTCCACGCGCTCGCGCAGCAACTGCTTGCCGCGATGCACGCGCCATTTCGTGGTGGCGAGCGACGCTCCCGTGAAGGCCGCTATCCTTTTGAGCGGCATCTCGTCCATAAAACGCAGGCGCAGCGCCAGCGCGTAATCAGCCGGGACGTTTTCGAGCGCGAGGCTGATCTCTTCGTCACCGACCGCTTCCTCTATCAAGGGCCGGGAGAGAGCGCCGAGTTGCTCAAGCAGCAGCTCGTCAAATTCCACCCTGCCCCTTTGCTGCCGCGACGAGCGACTGCTCCAACGTAGCGCGCGGCGGCGCGTAATCGCCGACAGCCACGCCGCGAATCTCTCTGGATTTTCAATCGAGGGCAAGGCCTTGAAGGCGAGCAGCAGCGCGTCCTGCGCGACATCCTCCGAATCCTCTCGCCCGACGATGGATTGCGCGACGCGCACCACCGCCGCACGATAGCGCAGAGCCAGCTCGTCGAATGCGTCGAGATCGCCGAGGATAGCCGCGACGACAAGCATCTCGTCCGGTATCTCTTCTGCTACTGCTACTCCTTCTCCTGCGCCCGCCTTCGCCATGCCCCGCTCCAAACAGCAGCGCTACGCTCCCGAGCGCATGCCCTCTATTAGTTAAAGAGACATGCAGCGACCAAAAGGATAGTGAATGACAAAAAAAAGAATTAACCGGAATGGACAGAGATTGTCCGGACAAGAAAAGGCAAAGACAGATTCATTAAGCAATCTGTTTAGTTCTCGTCCTGCTTTCGGCTTTTATCCTGACCCTTCCTGTTAATTCCTACTCCTGCATTGATTCGAGCGCCTCGCGATAGATTTGCTCCGTCGCCGAGACCATGTGTTCGAGGCTGAAACGCTCACGCGCCAGTTGCCTTGCTCTCTCGCCCAGACGCGCGCGCGCCTCCCTGTCTTCCAGCAGGCGCGCGATTTGTTGGGCCAGCGCCTCCGCATCGCCTACAGCGACGAGCAATCCGCTCACGCCGTCTTCAACCGTTTCGCGTGCCCCTTCGGTGGCGGTGGCGACTACGCCGAGGCCGCTTGCCATCGCTTCGACAATCGCGAGCCCGAAGGATTCCGAGCGCGAGGCTGAGACGAACAGGTCGAGCGCGCCGAGAAGCGGCGCAACATCATCGAGCCACCCCGTCAGATAAACGCGTGATTGAAGGCCAAGCTCCGCGATCAATCTTTCAATGCGCGCGCGCTCTTCGCCCGTGCGCGAGAAGTCCTCGCCCGCGATGATGAAATCGGCTGTGGGAAAACGCGGCGCAAGCAGCGCCGCCGCGCGCAGGAACTCTTCCTGTCCCTTTAACTCTTTCAGCTCTCCGATTGTGCCGACGAGCAATCGTCCGTGCGCGTCTGGCGACAGTCGGCGGCGAAATTCTTCGCCGTCGAGCGAGCGCGACTCTGCCTCGAAGCGCCCCGTCTCAATGCCGTTGTGAATGACGCTGATCTTAGCGTCGGGAAAGATGCGCTGCTGCCGAAGCGAGCGTGCGACGCCGTGGGAGACGGCGATCACGCGAGCTACTCTGGAAAGCGTAAAGGCGTGAAGCCTGTTCAGAGGGAAAAGAACGTGGCGCGTGATAATGAGGCGCGCGCTTCGGCTGCGTCCGGCGGCGTAGGAGCAGAGCGGATAGTCGCGCGCCATGTGCCCGTGGAGGATCTCAATCCCGGCGTCGCGAACCAACCGCGCCAGTCCCCTTGCGCTCGGCACATCCAGCGCATTACGCAGAGGCAACGTATGGAGGTTTAGCGCGGGCAGCGCCGAGAGCTTTTCGCGCAGCGGCGAATGCGGCGCGAGCGCAACATGGACATCATGGCCGCGCGTCGCCAGAGCATTAGCCAGATCGGCCAGATGTCTTTCGCCGCCACCGAGCGCACGCGCCGAGCTGATATGCAGAATTCTCACAACGGGAGCAAGGATGAAGGATGAAGGCGGAAGGATGAAGTAAAAGCATTAAAGAAAGAGAAGCATTTCTTTCATCCTTCATCCTTCATCCTTGCTTTTCATTCCTATTATTGATTCATGGTAGCGCGCGAGGAGGTCTTCCGGGTCGTCGTAGATGGCTATCGCTCCGGCGGCGAGTAGCTCGTAGTCGGGGAAGCCGCCGCAGCGCACGCCGATGGTTCTCAGATGCAGTTTACGCGCGGCCTCGGCATCGTAAGGCGTGTCGCCGATGACGACCGCTTCGCCCGCCTCCACGTCGCCCAACTGATCGAGGGCGGCTTTGAAGATGTCCGGGTGCGGCTTTGATTTATCGGCGTCATCGGCGGAGGTTTCCCCTTCGACGAGGTCTTCGATGTGCGCGATCTTTTTATATGCGGCCAGCTCATCTTCTTTGGCCGAAGAGGCGAGCACAACGCGCTTGCCGTCCTCTTTGATCTTCAGAAAGAGGTCGCGCACCATCGGAAAGGCGCGCACCCTCGGCAGATAGTCGCGCTTGAAAATCTTGCTGCGATACTCTTCCATCTCTCCGCCGAACTCTTCCAGCTCCTCGCGCGAGAAGAAGACGGGCATGAGCTGATCGCCGCCTTTGCCTATCTGGTGGCGCACCTGCTGATAAGGAATGTCTTTGCTGTACTGCTTGAAAGCCTCCTTCCACGCCTGCGCGTGCAGGTCTACGGAATCAACGAGCGTCCCGTCAATATCAAAGATGACAGCCTTGATCATTACCGCTTCTCCCCCTCGTACAGTTTTTAAGCAGGAAGAGAGATTACACTACACACGCGCCCCGTGTCTCGCGCCGATCATCCCGCGGGCGGCAGGCCCAAAAGAGAGTGTTCTAATACGGATGAGGGCGTCAACTGACCTGCGCCGTCTTGTTCCGCTTTAATACGCGAACGAGAGGCGCACAGCCCGCAGCTTTTCGGCCAGAGGGTTGACAGAGCCCGCCTGACTATCTGAACATATTCCAAAGTTCCCCGAAACAGGCAGCTAAACTGATCGTCGGCACAATTATTGCCGCTGTGTGATGTGTGCGAGATGGTTTTAGTTTCGCCTTTATTGATAACGAGAGAAGTTAAGGAGCGAGATAATCATGGCTAAGACTAAGTTGGTCACAGGTCTCTTCAAAACGCGCGTCGCGGCGGAAGCCGCCGTCGACGCGATCATCAAGCGCGGCTACACGCGCGACGACATCAGCGTCCTGATGTCGGACTCAACGAAGAATAAAGAGTTCGCCCTCCAGACGGGAACGCACGCGGCTGACGGCGCAGGGATCGGCGGGGCTCTCGGCGGCGCTTTGGGCGCGACGCTGGCCGCCATCGCCGCCGTCGGTACGTCCATCGCTTTGCCGGGGCTCGGACTGGTCATCGCCGGGCCTATCGCGGCGGCGCTCGCGGGCGCGGGCGCGGGCGGCGCAACCGGCGGCCTGATCGGCGCTTTGATCGGGGCCGGCATCCCCGAGCATCGCGCTAAAGTTTATGACGCGGGCCTGCGCGGCGGCGGCATACTGCTCGGCGTCGAAGCGAAGACGGACGAGGACGTGGAGAGGCTCGAAAAACTGCTCGAAGACATAGGGGCTGAGCACGTCCGCTCCGAATAGAGAGAGAAGCTGACTTGAGAGCAAGGGGAATTAGCAGACGGAAGATGAACGAGCGCGGCGTCACAGTCGGTCGTGGGCCAATCACATCCGGATGCGCGAGCGTGTGGATGGGCTCACTCGTCGGGCACGAGCCGCACCGATTTTGTGTGCGCCTGTAGTTGATCTCTACCATTAGAGCAGGGGGTTTTCAGCTCCTGGAGGGACGCGTTATGCAGAGAACGGAAAAGGTCATCGAGATAAACGCGCCGGTCGAGCGCGTCTTTGATCTCTTCAGCGATTTCGAGAGCTTCCCCAGATGGATGAGCCATATCAAGGAGGTTAGATATACGGGCCGCCGCTACACGCGCTGGACGGCTGAAGCGCCGCTCGGCACGAGCGTCGAGTGGGAGGCGGAGACGACACGTTTCGAGCCCGATCATCGTATCGCATGGCGCAGCGTGCGCGGCGATGTCGAGACCGAAGGCGAGGTCGTCTTTCAGGAAACCTCGCGCGGCACAACGCGCGTGCGCGTCAGGCTCGGCTATGACCCGCCGGCGGGGCGCATCGGCGCGCTCGTCGCTCGCCTGTTCGGAACAAACCCCGAGCGGCAGCTCGAAGAAGACCTTGAGCGCTTCGCGGAGGTCGTAGAGGCGCGCCGTAGGGGAAGGACTCACGCGCGACGAGGAGCAGAAAGACGCGAGCCGGATTACGATGCGCGTGCGCGGCGCGCCGCAGCAGCGGCAGGGGGTTCGAGTCGCATGCGCGACGAACGCGATTGGAATGACAGGGGCTACAGGGCCGTGGAAGAGATGGGCGCGCGCCGGACGATGCGGCCCGAGCGCGGGCAGCGAGCCGGCTTCGATCAGGAGTTGAGGGAAGCGCTCAACAGCCAGAGGGAGAGCATGCGGCGCTACAGGGCAGAGCGGCGAAGCGATGATGAGAGGCGTCGCGTGGACGAGACCGAACGCTACGAGCGTGCGCGCACGGAGCGTGGCCCAGCCGACGAGCGCCGTCTTTATGAGAGACGCATGCGCCAGCGCCCAGAGCGCCGCGTCGAGAAAGAGGATGTTGATCTGCGACCCGCTCCGCCGCCGCCGCCACCGCGTCATGCGTTGACGCCGCGCGAAAGAGAGCGGGCGAGAGTGAGACCAAGAACGGATTACGAATACACCAGAAAGGCGCTCGGTCGCGGCGTCGATAAGCTGCTGGACGAGGATGATGCCCCGAGCAGCCGTTGGCGCAGGTAGCAAAGACGAGAATCTGGGCGTGCCGGACGACACGCGCGGCATAAACATCCTGAGAAAGAAAAGGCCGTGCCTGAGATAATCTATCTCAAGGCACGGCCCTTTCGCGTAACTGCGGGCTGCCGGTTCTACTTGCCTATGGCTTTGCCTATGTCTTCAATCGTCTCGCCGACTTTGCGTTTGGCTGTTCCATAGCCTTCCTGAATATTGCCACCGGCACGGTCTGCCGCCCCCTCGCCCTCCATCTCTTTGTCGTCTATCGCCCGACCGACATTCTCTTTGACGGCTCCCTTGGCCTGATCGAATTTCCCTTCAACCTCATCTTCATTTGGTAAGCCCATAATCTAAATCCTCCTCAGCGCGGTTGCGTGTATTTGACTGCGAAGCGAGACATCCGCACCTGTATCGCCAGCGGCTGAACATTTCGTCGCCGCAGAGGTATTCGGCAATCGATGTGCCAGATGAGATGTGTGCTTACGTAAAAGTTTTTGCGCCGGTGAGAACCGTTTTATTGGGATGATGATACGGAGTTGATGGGTCTTAACCGAGCGCGACACGGGCGCTCGGTCGCGGGCGTGCGTTTCCGTACATTTCAGCGCGCGGCGGTGCTTGGTCTTAGGACAACCGAAAGGGCGTCGTCCGGTATAGAAAAGCTGGAGGAAAAAGACAGGAGCGCAAACTCTTTTGAGTTTGCGCTCCTGTCTTTGTTAACGGTTCTGCGCTTGCGTTAGAACTGGAAACGCACCGCGAACTGAATCTGGCGCTCGCGGTATTTGTTGCTGTCGGTCGTGGTCACGCTGCCAAAAGCCGGAGTGAAACACAGTCCGTTGGGATTGTTGGTCACGATTCCGTTGGTGTTAGCGCAATTGGTAGCAGGAGTGTACAGCGTAGTGCTTTGACCGAAGACCTGCGTACGGTTGAAGAGGTTGAAGGCTTCCGCCAGCGCTTCGAGGCTGTATCTTTCAGAGAATTTGAAGCGCTTTGAAACTCTCAAATCCATATTCTTGATGCTCGGCAGGCGGAAGGAATTACGCGGAAGCTCCGTGAAGCGATTGTCGCCGTTCGACCCGTTCAGGGCCGAGCCGGAGACGACGGCGCTATAGGGCGCGCCGCTGTAGTAGACGTAAATCGGTGCGATTGACCAACCATTCAACAGGTAGCCATAGAAGGAGTCGGCGCTTCCCTTGTAGGGCGTCGGCGCATAAACCGCACTCACAACCAATTTGTGCCGCACGTCGAAGGTGCTCGGCCCTTTATCGTAGCTTCTGTTGAAGATATCCACCGGCTGATTGAAAATGCTGGTGGTGATCAGCGAGTTCTGTCCGGTATCGGTGGACTTCGCCAGTGTATAGCTCGCCTGGAATTGCAGGCCGTTGGTGAAGCGACGATTCGCTTGCAGAATCATCGCGTTGTACTCAGACCTGACCGAGCTCTGTTCTTCCAGTATGGAAAAAGGAAGAGCGGTGTTGGCACGAGCGTAGAGCGGCAAAGTGAATGTCTGCCCGTTGGCGTCTCCGCCGTAGATCGTGAAGGTTCTGAAGCCTCCCGTGGGCGCGAGATTCTGATCTACGAATGTCGGCAGATACTTGCCTCTGGCCCCGACATAGGAGATCGAGGCGACGGTGTTCTTGGCAACCTGCCTCTCAAGAATCAGGTCATACTGGGCAATCTGAGGAGCCTGAAAATTCTTCTGGAAGTAGAAGACCGTCGCGGCGCCGAAGGTCGTGACAGTGCTGGGCAGAATGTTGGGGAAGATAGGAGCGCAGGGCTGGGTCGCCGTGGCAACCGCCGGGAAACAGTTCGTCGTAACGGTATTGGCAATGCTCACGGTTCCCTGCCCGGCGGGATTACCCGTCTTAAGCAGATTGTTCCAGACGTGGCCGCCAAGGATGCGCCCGTAATAGATACCCGCGCCGCCGCGGATCGATGTCTTGCCGTCGCCGAAGATGTCGTAAGCAAAACCGAAACGCGGGCCGAAGTTGTTTTTGTCGCTGGGCAGAGTCGAGGTCGCCTCGGCAAGCGTGCGTCCGACGTTCGGGATTAGCGTCGTGTTGGCGTTAGGCAGTACGGCATCCGGCAGCTGCTGATACTCATAACGCAGGCCGAGATTGACGGTCAAACGCGGCGTGACGCGGAAATCATCCTGTAGGAAGAAGCTGTACTCGTTCACGCCGAACTTGATGCCCGGCAGACCTACGCCCTGAACGAAGTTGCTCGTGTAGCAGCGGCCAACCAGACGCGCGGTGCTGGAAGAGCAGGTCGTCGTCGCGGGCAGCGGCGTCACGAAGTTGACGTAGTCGATGATGAAATCGCTGATGTTGTTGTAGGAGTAAGAACCGGCCTCAGAGCCTCTGTTCTGAATGTCGTCGGTGACGTGATTGAAGTCGCCGCCGAACTTGAGCGTGTGGCGTCCGATGCTCCACGTCATGGTGTCCGCGAATTGAGTGCGATCCTCGAAGGGATACTTGAGACGCTCGAAGTTGGTGGTCGTGCCGAAGGTCAGGCCGTTCGTCAGAAAGACCTGCGGCGAACGGACACCCTGCGAGGTGGTGGCCGTCTGCGGCTCGCCCGGAAGCGGTTCCTGACTTAAAGCGAATTCATGATCCTGCGAATACTGAAAACGCGCTTCGTTGAGCAGCGTGGGCGACAATGTCGACTGAAGGCGCAGGTTCGTCGTGTCTACGTTGACGAAGTCGTCGCCGAAGCTATGACGCGCGTTGGTGTTGGTGGCCTGTGTTTGCAGACCCGAGGGCGATTCCCAGCGCAGACGATTGTAAGAGCCTGTGAGCAGGTGATTGCTGTTGATCTGCCAGTCAATCTTTGGAAAGATAATCGTCTGGTCGCCACGGCGCGGAGTCTCGCCGGTCAGAGAGTCCAGAAAACTGACCGCGTTGTTGATCTGGGTGTTGGTCAGGCCCTTAGCCAGCAGGGCTGTGCGGGCCGCCGTCCCGGTCGCCACAGTGTTCAGGTAGCTGGGAACGAAAAAGACCGCCAGACCGGGAAAGTTGCGCTTCTGCTGGTCGTAGCTGAAGAAGAAGAAGAGGTGGTCTTTGACAATCGGGCCGCCGATTGTGCCGCCGAACTGGTGGCGGATATCGGTCGGCTTGATTCCCACCGGAGTCGAGACGCCATTGATCAGGACGTTACGGGTCGCACGCGGATTGCGCGCACCGAACTTGTTGTTGCGGTAATACTCAAAAAGATCGCCGTGAAACTCGTTGGTTCCGCTCTTGGTCACAGAGTTGACCACAGCGCCAGCCGAGCGGCCATATTCTGCCGAGTAGTTCGAAGTGTTGACCTGAAACTCACGAATGGCCGACGCGCTGACGACATATCCGATGCGCGTGCGCCCGCGCTCTTCCGAGTGGAACGACTGGTTATTGTCGCCGCCGTCCACAGTGCTGTTGTTAAGCAGGCCGGAGATGCCGCGAAAGCTGATCAGACCGAAGGGGCCGTCAGGAACAGAGGCGGGCGTCAACAGCACGAAGTCTGAAGCGCGGCGTCCGTTGATCGGCAGCTCATTGATCGAAGTCTGGTTGATGTTGGTCGAGACATCCGGCGCAGTGGTATTGATGACCGGCGCGTCTGCCGAAACTTCAACGGTCGCCGTGGCCCCGGCGATACCGAGCGGGACATTGAGCGTCGTCACGCGTCCGACCTCGACGACCAGCTCCTGCGTAAAATCAGCAAAACCCGAAGCCGAAACCTTGACGCTGTAAGTTCCCGGTTGAAGATTGCCGATGCGAAAACCGCCGTCGTCCTCAGCCGTCACCGTCGACTCCTGATTAGTGCCGGTATTGGTTGCCGTCACGGTCGCATTCGGGATGCTCGCTCCCTGCGGGTCGGTAACTTTACCGCCGATGCCTCCCGTTACCGTTGATTGTGCGAATCCAATCGCGCAGAGCGCGAGAATCATAAAAGTTGCAAAAGAAAGTCGGACAAGTTTCGACATAACAGGGGAACTCCTTCTGGATAGCTGGTTGAAGTTGCAGGCTTAACCCGCGAGGCCGAATAGGCACGGACATTAAACTCTGAGTCACATGAACATTTAACTTTGCGTCATACAAGAGGAATCGGGCCGAAATCTTTGGCGCCGTGTGCAGAAGTAAACTTCTATCATGCCGGATGTAATTTACGCAAGCATTACAAAACCCGAGAATCCAGCTTAAGGGAGAGTGCGATTGTGTGCCTGTCAAGGCCAATCGAAGTCGCTGAAGAGCCTTTTATTCTTCGCAACAATCGTGCCGTGTCCGGCACGCTCTCCGTCCCTTATCTAAGGATATGATTTAGCAGCCCTTAGCCCGCGCAGGCACACGCTACGGCTCACCGAGCGATGCTGCCGGCTACCAATTTTTTGGATTTGATATGAAATTTAGGATAAGGCTGTGAGTCCCGCTCCGGCCTAAGGGTGCGACGAGCGACAAGCACGAGACGATTTTTCTCATCTCGGCGCTTGTCGCACGCTTGTTGTTGTTCAGAATCGCTCGCAGATGATGGCGATGCCCTGCCCGCCTCCGATGCAGGCCGTCGCCAGACCGTAGCGCCCGCCTCGTCGCCCGAGCTCACCGAGCAGGGTCAGCACCAGTCGCGTGCCCGATGCCGCCAGAGGATGTCCGAGCGCAATCGCGCCGCCGTTGACATTGGTGCGCGTGCGGTCAAGGCCCAGCTCTTTTTCCACAGACAGATACTGAGCGGCGAAAGCCTCGTTGACCTCCACTAGGTCTATGTCTTCGAGCTTCAGGCGAGCGCGCTCCAAAGCCTTTCGCGTGGCGGGCACAGGGCCTATGCCCATCAGCTCAGGCTCCACCCCGGCGTATGCCCAGCTGACGATGCGGCCCAGAGGCTTCAAGTCCCTGGCCTTGACGTAATCCTCGCCCGCGATGACGAGGGCCGCCGCGCCGTCCACTATCCCCGAAGCATTGCCCGCCGTGACGAAGCCGTCTTTACTGAAGGCGGGCCTCAGTTTCGCCAGACCTTCGAGCGTAGTTTCGGGGCGCATGTGATCGTCCCTGTCAAACAGGGTCACGCCCTTGCGGGTTTTCACCTCGACGGGCACGATCTCTTCGGCGAAGATGCCCGCGTCCTGCGCCCGCTTGGCTTCCTGCTGCGACCTGAGCGCGTATTTGTCCTGCTCTTCGCGCGAGATTTCATGACGGCGCGCGAGATTCTCAGCCGTGCCGGCCATCGGCGTATTGCAGTAAGTATCAAGCAAAGCGACCATCAGGCTGTCTTCGAGCTGTCCCTGCCCGAGTGCGAACCCGGCGCGCGCGCCGCGAATCACGTGCGGCGCTTGCGACATGGACTCCATCCCGCCGACTAAGGCCGTCTGCGCTTCGCCCAGCTGAATCATGTGCGCGCCCGAGATGATTGATTGAATGCCGCTGCCGCAGAGGCGATTGACGGTGAGCGCCGGGCGGTCAAAGGGCACGCCCGCTTTGAGCGCGACGTGGCGCGCGCCGTAGATAGCGTCGCCGGAAGTTTGCAGGGCATTACCGATGATGGTGTGATCGATCTCATCGGCCCGCACGCCCGTCGCCTCAAGGGCTCCGCGCGCCGCAATCGCGCCGAGATCAATCGCCGAGATATCCTTCAAAGCGCCGACATACTCGCCCATCGGCGTGCGCTTCCCGCCGAGAATAAAGACATCAGGAGACATTCTTTGCTAAACCTTTCTATAGTGAAAAATCCTGACCCCAATCGAAACAGATAAGCTTAACAAACCTTGCGCGGGAGCGTCAATTAACGCTGCCGAGGCCCGCGCCTCTGAGCAAGGCTGACGCAGACGGGCGCATTCAAGCGATAACGCATTGTGATTGCTGCGGCTTTGTGGTAATTTCCCGGTTGCTCACAGAAGGGTGATCCCCGGTCTGACCCGCAGCAAGCATTAACCCGACTCGACTCGCACACATTACTGATTCAATTTAATGAAAGGTAGTCCCCTTTTGAATACACATAAACTCCTGCCCCCTCTGGCAAACCTGCGCGCGCCCCTGTGGGCCTCGGCTGTCTGCTTACTGATTACGCTCGTGGTCGCTTCCCCTTCGGCTCACGCACAGTCGGGCCGTCTTGAGCGCGAGCGCGGGCGCGTTATGCTCAACACCATCAAGAGTGAATTAAAGAGCAACTACTACGACCCGAACTTTCACGGCATGGACTTGGATACGCGATTCAAGGAGGCCGAAGAGAAGATCAAGCAGGCGAATTCGGTCAGCCAGATTTTCGGCATCATCGGTCAGGCCGTGGTTGATCTGGACGATTCGCACACGCTCTTTATTCCGCCCGAGCGCGCCTCGCGCACCGAATACGGCTGGCAGGTACAGATGTTCGGACAGAAGTGTTACGTCACCGCCGTGCAGCCGGGAACAGACGCCGAGGCCAAGGGACTCAAGCCGGGCGATCTGGTTCTCTCGCTCAACGGGTACGAGCCGACGCGCGATGATCTGTGGAAGATGCAGTACGCCTACTATGCTCTGAAGCCGCAAACGAGCATCAAGTTTGTCGTGCAGAGTCCGGGCGGACAGCCGCGCACGCTGGAAGTGATGTCGAAGATTGTCACGGGCAAGCGCGTGCTCGATCTGTCGGGCATGGGAACGGGCATGGACATCGCGCAGGTCATCAGGGACTCTGTGAGCGCCGCGCATTATAACCGCCATCGCTACTACGAAACCCCGGATGCCTTTATCTGGAAGATGCCGGAGTTCAATCTGAGAGATAAAGAGGTGGACGACATTATGGGGAAAGTCGCCGGGCGCAAATCGTTGATACTCGATCTGCGCGGCAACGGCGGCGGCTACGAGACCACCTTGCTGCGTCTCCTGGGCAATGTCTTCGATCACGATGTGACGATAGGCGAGATGAAGCGCCGCAAGGAAAGCAAACCCATGATCGCCAAGACTCGCGGCGAGAAGACCTTCAAAGGACAACTGATCGTGCTCGTGGATAGCCGTTCGGCATCAGCCGCGGAACTGTTTGCGCGCGTCGTGCAGCTTGAAAAAAGAGGCACGGTGATAGGTGATCGCACGATGGGCGCGGTCATGCGCAGCAGGACTTACGAGCACAATACGGGCAACGACGAGCAAATGGCTATCTATGCCGTCAGCATCACGGACGCCGATATCATAATGACGGACGGTGCGAGCCTTGAGCATGTGGGCGTGATGCCCGATCAACTGCTGCTGCCATCGGCGTCGAACCTCGCCGCGCAGCGCGACCCCGTGATGTTTCGCGCCACGACGCTCGCCGGGTTGAACATCGAGCCCGAAAAGGTCGGGACGCTCTTTCCTATCGAATGGAGAAAGTACTAAACCTCGCGGGAGAGAGTCCGTAGCGATGAAGCTATGGAGGACGAAACCGTTCCCGCGTTAGTATTCAAAGAAGGGCCGGAGGATATCAGCCTCCGGCCCTTCTTTTTTCCACTCAGTCTGTGAACCTGTGTTGGGCCAGATAGCGATGAAGCAACTCTTCGAGGAAACCCTCGTAGGTGAAGGCGTCTCGATCATAGGCGGGGCGCAGCTTGTACATGATCGGCAGTGCGACGCGCCATGCCATCCACTGTCGCGGCGCGTCCGGCAAATCCCAGCGGCGGCGCAGGTATGTCTCGACCACCTCGATCTCTTTGGCCGTCAGCGGAGAGAGGTCGGCTGTGAAGTGGACTGGCTTAAAGGAACGGCGCAGCGCCGCGTCGCTGACGGGCGAGGCGAAGACATGATCGAAGCGTGGCGCTTCGGCCTCGCGCTCACGCACGACGACCGTCCCGGCCAGCATGTCGCCGAGGCGCTGATCCTTCGAGCTGATAAAGACGGCGATGAGTCCGACGGAATAGAAGCCGACTATTGGGACAGGCATCATCAGCTGCATGTCGAAGATACGCAGGATATTTCGCACAGCCGCTTCCCAGAAAGTGATTGGCCGCCCGTCTTCGCGTATGACTCGCAGCTTGAGCCAGCGCTTGCCCGGCGTCTGTCCGTTCCAGAGCCACTCGAAAAAGACGAAGTAGCTTGAGAAGATCAGGAACAGGAGGATGACCAGCAGAGCCTCGACCCACTTCGGCGCTTCCTTAAAGGCAGTGACGAGACTCGTATAATCGGACAGGATGGTGAAGGCCAGGACGAGAAGGATGATGACGCCAATCTGCAACGCGTGATCGATGGCGCAGGCCAGAAAGCGATTGCCGATGGAGGCGAGAGCGAAATGCAGCGGCACGCGCTCCGGCGTCTCGATCACCAGAATCTCTTCGGTCGCAATGGCAGCTTCGGCAGACATCTTGTCAGACAGTGACGAGTGACGAGCGAGGAACTGGATTCAGCTTATCACTCGTCGCTTAACATAGAATCTATTTTCCGCGCACGCGCAGAAAGCGGCGCTTGCCGACTCTGATGTCGAGCTCTGGTCTGTTCGGACTGAGCGGGAGCGCCTCATTCATCTTAGGGTCGCAGCGCTCGCCATTAACGTAGACGCCGCCCTGTTCAATCAGGCGGCGGGCTTCTGCTTTGGAAGAAGCGAGCCCGAGTTCCACTAACAACTGTTTCAGCTCCCAATCCCCGAACGCGACGCGACGCTCTTCTACCTCCTCCGGCATCTCTTTTCGCTTAAAGATGCGATTGAACTCATCTTCGGCGGTGTGGGCCGCCGCCGCCGAATGGAAGTCAGTGATAATGCGTTTCGCCAGTTCAACTTTCAGGTCGCGCGGGTTGACCTCGCCGTCTGCGGCACGCCCGCGCATCTGTTCTATCTCATTCATGGGCAGGTCTGTCAGCAGCTCGTAGTAGCGCCACATCAGGTCGTCCGAGATGGACATCACTTTGCCGAACATCTCCTGCGGCGCTTCGTTGATGCCTATGTAGTTGCCGAGCGACTTGGACATCTTCTGCACGCCGTCTGTGCCGACCAGAAGCGGCATGATGACGGCGACCTGCGCCTCCTGCTCGTACTCGCGTTGCAGGTTTCTTCCCAGCAGCAGATTGAACTTTTGATCCGTGCCGCCGAGCTCCACATCGGCGCGAAGCGCGACCGAATCGTAAGCCTGCGTGAGCGGGTAGAGCAGCTCGTGCAGGGCTATGGGTCGTTCTTCGCTGAGGCGCTTGGCGAAGTCGTCGCGCTCAAGTATCTGTTTGACGGTGACGTGCGAGGCGAGCCGTATGAAGCCGTCTGAGCCGAGGGCGTCCATCCATTCGGAGTTGAAACGTATCTCGGTTCGCTCGGGGTCGAGCAGCTTGAAAATCTGCCGCTTGTAGGTCTCCGCGTTGGCGTTGATCTCCTCGCGCGTGAGCTGCGGGCGCGTCGCGCTCTTTCCCGACGGGTCGCCGATCAGGCCCGTGAAATCTCCGATGAGAAAGATAACGGTGTGGCCCAGCTCCTGAAACGCGCGCAGCTTTCGGATGACGACCGTGTGGCCCAGATGGATGTCCGGCGCGGTCGGGTCTGCGCCGAGCTTGACGCGCAGCGGCGCGCCCGTGCGCGCGCTCTTTTCCAGCTTCGCGCGCAGCTCGTCTTCACGAATTATTTCGACTGTGCCTTTGCGAAGATATGCAAGTTGTTCGTCAATCGTCATAGTTTCGGGATAGCCTCTTCCCGCGTCTCGCGCGGACGAAGGAAGGGCTCAAATCTCATCCGCGCGGGATTATAAGATTTAACAGGCGGATAGAGTAGCGCATCTGCGGCGCGCAAGGATAGAGACCGCTCGCGATCATGGAGACCAATCTTGCTTTTCCCGCGCCTCGTTGTTAGCTTACAGGGATGACTGAGACACAACGGGACGCGCTCCGTTCTTCGGGCAATGAGAACTCTTTGGACGGCGTTGAGCTATCCTTTATCGGCTGCGGCGTGATGGCCGAAGCCATGATCGCCGGTCTGCTCCGCCAGCGACTTGTCAATGCCGCGCAGATCACAGGCAGCCACCCGCGCGCAGCCCGGCGCGACGAGCTGGAATCTAAATATGGCGTGCGGATGCTGGAAAGCAATCGCGCGGCGGCGGCAGCAGCAGGAAGTGAAGATGATTCGCCCGGCTCAAACACGTCTGTGCCCGCGCCCTGTAAAATCGTTATCCTCGCCGTCAAGCCGCAGCGTTTGGGCGGGGTGCTGCAAGAACTGAAGGGCGCGCTTGGCCCTGACAGCCTGCTGATCTCCATCGTCGCGGGCACAACCATCGAGACGATTTCCGGCGAGCTTCTGCATAGGGCCGTCGTGCGCGCGATGCCGAACACGCCCGCGCAGATCGGTCAGGGGATGACGGCATGGGTGGCAACAGATGAGGTGGATGAGCAGCAGGAGCGGCAGGTTCGCGCTTTGCTCGGCGCGCTCGGCCATGAGATGCGTGTCGAAAAAGAGAGGATGATCGACATGGCGACGGCGCTTTCGGCGACGGGGCCGACCTACATCTTCCTCGTGATGGAGGCGCTCGTGGACGCGGGCGTTCACATGGGCTTTTCCCGCCACGTCGCGCAGGAGCTTGTCCTGCAAACGATGCTCGGCAGCGTGCTCTTCGCGCGCGAGTCGCACAAGCATCCGGCGGAGCTTCGCAATATGGTCACGTCGCCCGGCGGCACTTCCGCCGAAGCCATCTACCAGATGGAAAAGGGCGGCCTCCGCACAGTCCTCTCAAAGGCCGTCTACTCCGCGTACCAGCGCGCCGTCTCACTTGGAAAGAAGTAGAAAGTCAAAAGCGAAGACGAAAGCAGTTTTATTAAAAGTGGCTCGCAGCCTGACTTTCGCCCTTCACCTTTTTGCCTTGACCCTGCGCCCGACGATCTCGTAGTTACCACGCACGACGAGCGCGAGGGCTTGCGGGTAAAGGCGATGCTCTTCGACGAGGATGCGCTCCGAGAGAGTTTCGACCGTGTCATCGTCGCCGACAGGCACGGCCTGTTGCGCGATGATAGGGCCGCCGTCGAGCGTCTCGTCAACGAAGTGGACTGTGCAGCCCGTCCACTTGACCCCATGTTCGAGGGCCTGCCGGTGCGCGTCCAGACCGGGAAAGGCCGGCAGTAAGCTTGGATGAATGTTGAGCGTGTGCCCGCGAAACGCCTCTATGAAGGGCGCTGAGAGCAGGCGCATGTAACCCGCAAGGCAGACCAGCTCGACACCGTATGCGCGCAGGGCTGCGATGATTTCCCCGTCATGCTCCTCGCGCTTGCGCCCGCGCCGCTCGATCAACAGAGTCTCAATTCCCCGCTCCGCCGCGCGCAGCAACCCCTGCGCCTCTCTCTGATCGCTGATGACTATGGCGATCTCGGCTTCGGGAATCCGCCCCTCACCGATGGCATCGGCGAGCGCCAGCATGTTCGAGCCGCGCCCCGAGATAAGGATGCCGATTTTCATCATGTGTTGAATTCGGGAATTTCGCCCTGCGGGTTTGAAGTCTCCGTCTAAATCCAAACCTGTCAACTAAGTTATGCTGACTTCGCGGTTGCCTTCGACGACTCGTCCTATCTCGTAGCACGAGCAGTTTCGTTCGCGCTCCAAGTGGGCCTTGATAGCATCCTTATCCTGTTCGTCGCAGATGATGACCATCCCGACGCCCATGTTGAAGGTGCGGTACATCTCGCCGTCATGGACGCTGCCGATCTCCTGCATGAGCTTGAAGACGGGCAGGACGGGCCATGTGTCGCGCGCGATGAGGACGGCAGTTCCTTCCGGCAGGATGCGCGGGATGTTATCCGTGAGCCCGCCGCCTGTGATGTGCGCGAGCCCCTTGATGCCGCCGTCGTTCAATAAGCCTTCGAGCGGGTCGAGGTAACTCAGGTGCGGCTGAAGAAGCGCCTCGCCAACGGTTGAGCCGAGCGCCGCGAGATGCGTCGCGGCGTCGTAGCCCGCGACCTCGAAAAAGAGTTTCCGAGCGAGCGAGTAACCGTTGGTGTGAAGCCCTGCGGAAGGAAGCGCAAGCACCGCGTCGCCCGCCCTGATGCGCTTGCCGTCGATGACCTTCTCTTTGTCCACGACGCCGACGATGAAGCCCGCCACATCATATTCGCCGTCCGGGTAAAAGCCCGGCATCTCGGCTGTCTCGCCGCCCAGCAGCACGCAACGGTTGGCGCGGCATCCGTCGGCTACGCCTTCTACGATCTCGGCAACCGTCTGGCCTTCGAGCCGCCCCGTCGCGATATAGTCGAGGAAGAAGAGCGGGCGCGCTCCCTGCACCAGTATGTCGTTGACGCAGTGATTGACAAGGTCGCGCCCGACGGTGTTGTGCGTGTCGGTCATGAAGGCGATCTTGAGCTTCGTGCCCACACCGTCAGCCGATGCGACCAGCACGGGCCGGCTCAAGGCCGGAAACGCGCCGTCGAACATGCCGCCGAAGCTTCCGATCTCGGAGAGCGTGCGTTCGTTGAAGGTGCGGCGGGCGAGCTGCTTGATGCGCTCGGTCGCGGCGTTCGCGGCGTCAATCGAGACGCCGGCATCACTGTATGAGATTGGTTGGCCCATCTTTATAAGTAGTCAACCAGCGCACGCAGGGCGCGGCTCCTTAAAGTTTGAAGTTCTTCTGCCCCTTCGTCGAGCTGCGGTTCGCCAGCTTGTCTTGCAAATTGCGTATCTCGTCTTCGGCGGCGGCGCGCGACTCTTCGTCAAGAGCGATGCTGATTCGCAGGTGATCGCCGTCGCTTGTGCCCGCCGGTAGAAAGCTCCTGGGGAGCTCGATCTGCTCCTGCTCGTCATCGCCGATGAGGATCACGGCCCTGTCGTTATCCTCTATGCGGTCTATGACGGCGTGAATAGCAGCAGACTCTTTCTTCCGATCATTCGTCATCGCTTTAACCTCTTTGTAGGAATGTGCACCTACTACTACTACTACTTCTTGGCAGGTTTCTCTTTGGGCGGGCGCGGCGGCGGGCCGAAGTCGCCGTAAGAGACAAACCCCGTGCGCGTGGAATCGTCCTTCTGCGCTTCGCGTCCGGCCCAGAGGTCTGCGTCCTTCGTCTCCCTAGCGGTCTTGATCTCGTAGCCATCGCCCTTGGAGATGATCGTGATCTCGCCCTGCAAGTCCGTGCGATAGACTTTGACGCCAGCCGCCTTCAAGCGTGCGAGGGCTTCCGGCGACGGATGCCCGTAGCGATTGGCCGCGCCGTCGGAGATGACGGCGACCTCAGGCTTGACGGCCTTCAAGAAATTTTCCGAAGTCGCATACTTCGAGCCGTGATGCCCGACCTTGAGAAGCCTCGCTTGCAGATTCGTGTCCTTGGTAATCATGCGCTCTTCCGTCTGCGCCTCGGCGTCGCCCGTCAGCACCATCGAAAACTTGCCGTAGTCAAGACGCACGACGACCGAATTGGCGTTCGGCTCGTTGCCCCCCGAACGCAGTTGATCTTTGGTGAAGAAGGGCTGTATGGGCGCGAGCACTGTGACCACGGCATTGCCGCTCAGCTCAAACCTCTGGCCCGGCTCAGCCTTGGTGTACTGTGCGCCAGATTTATTGACGGCGTCGAGCAGGTCTCTGTAAGCCTTCGTCGTCGGAAGCTCGGGCGCGTTGCCGCTGCTACTACTGCCGCTGCTGCGCCCTCTTCTGGCACTACTCTTGCCGTTCTGATTCGTCTCCGCATCATCGGAGGGACGCCCCGGGGGCGGCACGCTGCTATCGAGCACGCTCTTGATGGAGGTCGCGTTGATGACCTCGTCGGCCCCGCCGATATGATCTGCGTGCGCGTGCGTCGCGATGAAGAGGTCGATCTGGCTGACGTTGTAACGCTTCATCGCTTCGAGCACGATCTTGCCACGTCCCGTATCGCCCGCATCCACAAGCACGACCGAGCGCTTCCTGGTCTCCTTATCCTCCGGCGCGATGATCAGAATCGCATCGCCCTGACCGACATCCAGCACATGCACTTCCAGTTCTCCGCCCGAAGGCGTCGGCACTAAGCGACTCTTATACCAGGGCCAGACGAAGAAATACCCGGCCACCGCGATGATCAAGAAGAAGACCACCAGCGCCGCGAGCGCGCAACCGCACCCTTTATTGAATTGGGCCACCGAGAGCTACCTCCGATACCATTTTGGATTTTAGATTCTGGATTTGGGAATAATGCTTCGTCCGTCTTGAATTCTGGAATATCACTCTCGCGTTTCGCAGGCGCGCCAATCCAAAATCTAAAATCCAAAATCCAATCAAGCCTCTCCCGTCGGGACGGGCTCGCGCTCGCGAGCCCATTGTGTTTCGGCCTCGCGCGTAATCTGCGTCGGGTACTGGCCGTTCCAGCAGGCGACGCAGGCCGAGCCGGGACTGATGCCGGTCGCTTCGAGCATGCCCGCGAGCGAGAGATAGCCGAGCGAGTCGGCCTCTATAAAGCGTCTGATCTCTTCGACGGACATCTGTGCCGCGATGAGGTCCGACTTGTTCGGCGTGTCCACGCCGTAATAGCAGGGGCTCACGGTCGGCGGGCAACTGATACGCATATGCACTTCGCGCGCGCCCGCTTCCCTGACCATCCGCACGATCTTCTTGGAGGTCGTGCCGCGCACAATCGAATCGTCGATCAGGACGACGCGCCGGCCCGCGATCAGGTCGCGGACGGGATTGAGCTTGATACGCACGCCGAAGGAGCGTATGGACTGCTTGGGCTCGATGAAGGTGCGATGTATGTAGTGGTTGCGGACAAGTCCCTGACGAAAATTGATGCCGCTTTGCGCCGCGTAGCCGATCGATGCCGCCGTGCCCGAATCGGGCACGGGCACGACGATGTCGGCCTCCGCCGGATGCTCTAGGGCGAGGCGCTTGCCCATCTTATGACGCGACTCGTTGACCGAGCGACTGTAGATCAACGAATCCGGTCGCGCGAAATAGACGTGCTCGAAGATACACATCGAGTGCGGGCGCTCCGGCAAAGGGAAAGAAGAGTGCAGGCCCTCGTTGTTAATGACGATCATCTCGCCCGGCTCGACATCGCGCACGTAGCGCGCCTCGATCAGATCGAAGGCACACGTCTCGGACGCCACGACCCATGCCTGCCCCAGCCTTCCGAGAGCGAGGGGGCGAAACCCGCGCGGGTCGCGAATCGCGATCAGGGAGTCCGGCGTCAGAAAGAGCATTGAGAAAGCGCCTTCGGTTTCGCGTAAGACTTCCGGGACGGCGTCACGGATTGAGCGCGCCTGCGAACGCGCGATGCCGTGCAGCACGACCTCCGTGTCCGAAGTCGAAGAGAAGATCGCGCCCGAGCGCTCCAGCCGCTTTCGCTCTTCGGTGGCGAAGGGAAGGTTGCCGTTATGGCAGATGGCGACCTGACCGTGCTGGCAGGCGACGAGGAAGGGCTGCGCCTCGCGTATGGAGACTTCGCCCGCCGTCGAGTAGCGCACGTGCCCGATGGCGCTCGGGCCGGGCAGGCGGTCGAGGCGCGTCTCGTCAAAAACATCCGAGACCAGACCCATGGCGCGCTCCGAGCGCAGCTCCGCGCCGTCGCTCGAAACTATGCCGCAGGACTCCTGCCCGCGATGCTGCAAAGCGTAGAGCCCGAGATAGGTCAGGCGCGCGGCCTCCGCGTGCCCGTAGATACCGAACACACCGCACTCGTCGCGAAATTTGTCCGCCCCGTCCGTATTCAAGATTTGTCGCCTCTCCCGCTTATATTACAAAGTAAGAAGGCAAAAGGAAAAAGGTAAAAGGCGAAAGTCGGCCTGCGAACCACTTTTAATAAAACTGCTTTCGTCTTCACTTCTGGCTTTTGCCTTTTTCCTTTTGCCTTTTTCCCATTATCATGCAAAGCAAAATCAGGCGATGGGAGAAAACAGAAAATGGACAAGGTGAAGGTTTACGGGGCGGACTGGTGCGGAGATACGCAGCGCGCGCTCAGGCAGTTGGACGGCCTCGGCGTCGATTACGATTATGTGGACGTGGAACAGGACGCGGAGGCGTCCGCTTGGGTCAAAGAGCAGAACGATGGAAAAGAGCGTAAGCCGACCATCAAGGTAGGCGCGCAGGTGCTATCGACACCGAGCGCGCAGGAGCTTGAAGGCGCTTTGCGCGACGAGGGCGTGCTCAAAGCATAAGGACGAACGGGTGTAATTGATCGTGCAGGGTTGGGGCGTATGCTCAGGGCTTCGGGGTCGGATTAAGAGATAGCGCAGGACTGTTCGTATTCATTTAATGAACTCGCAAGGCTATAACATCTTAGCCGCAATACTGCGCGCCGCGCTCCTGGCCGCGCTGCTGGGCGCGGGCTGGAACATCTACAGGCGGCTGCCGGCGGGCGAGCTGACGAGTGGCGGTGCGGGCGCGCAGAGCGAAACGGCTTTGCAGATCGTTCTGCGCCACTCGCCTGACGATGCGGGCGCGCCCGTGGATATTCCCATCGAGCTTTACTCGATTGACGTTGAAGCGGTCAGGCGCGAGTACCGCTCCGAGCCGCGACCCGGCATGCGCTTTGACGATTTTCTGGCGCGTCGCATGAAGAGCAACCCGCCCGTCACATCCAGACTGGATCGCAGCGGGCAGGCCGTCGTCAGGATTGCTCCCGGCAAATGGTGGATACACGCGCTGCTCTCCGGCGAGCAGAACGTCGAATGGCGACTGCCCGTCGAGGTCGCCGGACGCCGCCAGACCGTCGAGCTGACCCCCGAAAACGCCTACGCCCGCATGAAAACATTTTAAGAGCAGTGACGAGTGATGAGTGACGAGTGACAAGTTAGTAACGAGTGATTAGTGATGAGCGATGAGTAAAAAGCAAGAATCTGTCTTTTACTCAACGCTCATCAATCAACACCAGTCACCCATGACTCATAGCTTAATCACTGTCTTTCTTTTGCTCGTCACTTATCACTCGTCACTCGTCACTGATTTTATGTTGTCGCTGCGATACGAAGAGAATGTGCTGGCGGTGAGGGATGTTCCGAAGCCTTTGGGCGCAGGCGAGGCCGTGGTGCGCGTCACGCTCTCTGGGATTTGTAATACGGATGTCGAGATCGTGCGCGGGTACGCGGGTTTTCAGGGAACTATCGGGCACGAGTTCGTCGGGGTGGTGGAAAGCGCGCCGGGCGATGAAGGGTTGGTGGGCAGGCGTGTGGTCGGCGAGATCAACGCCGGGTGCGGCCATTGCGAGTTGTGCGCCGGGGGCGACGCGCGCCACTGTCCCCGCCGCACGGTGCTGGGCATAGTGGGACGCGACGGCGCGCATGCAGAGTTCCTGCGCCTGCCCGCGGCTAATCTATTGCCCGTGCCGGATGAGATAGGGGACGAGCGCGCAGTGTTCGCCGAGCCTCTGGCTGCCGCGTGGGGTATCACAGAGCGCGCACAGGTGACGAAAGAACAGCGCGTGGCCGTCATAGGCGACGGGAAGCTCGGGCTGCTCTGCGCGCAGGCGCTCGCTTTGACGGGCGCGCCCGTCACCCTCGTCGGCAAGCATCCCGCCAAGCTACGCATAGCGGATGCGCGCGGCATCGAAACCGTGATGCTCGATAAGATCGGAGGCCGCGAGCGTGCCTTTGATACGGTGGTCGAGGCTTCCGGCTCAAGCAGCGGCTTCGAGCTGGCGCTCGACATCCTGCGCCCGCGCGGAACGCTCGTGCTGAAGTCAACTTTTCAAGGCGCGACCGCCATCAACGCGGCGCGCATCGTCGTTGACGAGATCACGGTCGTCGGCTCGCGCTGCGGGCGCTTCGCACCTGCTCTCGAACTGTTGCGGCGCGGCGCGGTCGATGTCGAAAGCCTGATCAGCGAAGAGTTCGCGCTCGCGGAGGGCGTCCGCGCCATCGAGCGCGCCACCGCCCCCGGCATCATCAAAGTTCTCCTCAGACAGTGACAAGCGACGAGTGACGAGTTAAAGGCAAGTGCTTGCTCTTAACTCATCACTATTAACTGTCTTTCTTTTGCTCGTCACTCGTCACTGCTTTCTTATGCGAATAAAAAGTAACTGGGCGGCGGACGGCGCGCTGGTGGTGGTGACCCTGATCTGGGGCTCGACCTTCGTGATGGCGAAGGACGTGCTCGACTACTGGCCGCCGCTCGTCTACATCACGATTCGGTTCGCTTTGGCCTCGGTCGTGCTGGTCGCTTTGTTCCCGCGTCTCTTCATTCGCGCGCGGGGGGAAGAGTGGAGGGCGGGCGCGACGCTGGGCCTGCTGATGGCGTTCGCGTTTGCGGGTCAGGCCGTCGGACAGGTCTATACGACGCCTTCTAAGTCGGCCTTCATCACAGGGCTCACGACGCCCCTCGTGCCCTTCGTCGCGCTCGTCATCCTGCGCGTGCGGCCCACCCTTGAGAATCTGATCGGAGTCAGTCTGGCCTCTATCGGCGGCATGCTGATACTGATTCCGCACGATGCGAGCGTCAATCGCGGCGACGTGCTGACCCTGCTCTGCACGACCTTGTTCGCGGCACACATTACGCTCCTCAGCAGCTACGCGCGCCGCTTTGACATACGACAGTTGACGGTCTTGCAGATCACTTCGGCGGCCATCGTCTTCGTCCTCGTCTGGCTCTCCTTCAAAGCCTGTGCCCTGCTTCTGGTGGGCCATCCTTTGCCCGAAGTCATCGCGCGGGAATCCGTCCCGCTCGACCTCGGCCTGCGCGTTCTGTGGCAGATCGTTTATCTTGCGCTGGTGGCGACGGTCGCGACCTTTCTACTGTGGACGTGGGGGCAGTCGCGCATGTCGGCGACGCATGCCGCGATCATCTTCAGCCTTGAGCCCGTCTTTGCGACCATCTTCGCCCTCGCCGTGCGCGGCGGCGGGGAATGGATGGGCGGGCGGGGCGCACTGGGCGCGGCGCTCATCTTCCTCGGGATTATCATCTCGGAGCTACATCTGGGCGAGAGGCGAAAGAGCGCCGGACAGGGCGTAGAGGCGCTGGACGAAGACAGAGACATCAGCCTCGCGGAAAGCAACGGCTAAAGGAAGTTGGCCCTTTGGCCCTCTCGGGTGGAAGTTTTACATTTCCCTTTTTCCTTTTCCCTTCCTTTTCGCTATACTTGATGCCTTCTCTCCGGGGCTCATGTTAATACTCTGGTATAGGGGCGCGTCGGCAATCTTTTGAGAGAGAGTTGCCTTCCGACAAGGTTATGCTGAAAGTGGTGATGTATGTACGACCTTCCTAAAGATCAACTGACTAATACAGAGATTACTATCCTGCGCCGGCTGCGCGTCTGGATCGTGGCGCTGGCAGTGACGTGCATTGTGGCCGGCATCGGCATCGGCGCTCTGCTGACGGGCCGTCCGACCGTCGCGCAGAGCGGAACGGAAGCGGCGCGCACTCCCGAAGCTCTCTCGGCCTCCTTCGCAGAGATAGCCAAGCGCGTCGAGCCCGCGGTCGTCAAGATTGATACCAAGACGACAGCGCCGGAAGTGGCTGAGCGCGGCGGAGGCGACGACGATGACAAAGACGAGTCGTCGTCAAATCCCCTGCTCGATATGTTTCGTCGCCAGTCGCGCCGTCCGTCCTACGGCGTGGGGAGCGGTTTCATCGTCGATCCGAAGGGCTACATTCTGACCAACCAGCACGTCGTGCAGGGAGCAACGCGCATTACTGTCGGGTTGCAATCGGGTGAGGAGCTGCGCGGGCGCGTCGTCGGCGTCGATGAAGAGACGGACGTGGCGGTCGTCAAGGTTGACCCGCCGCGAGACTTGCCGACGGTCAAGCTTGGCGACTCGACGAATGTTCAGGTCGGCGACTGGGTGTTAGCCATCGGCTCGCCTTTCGGGCTCGACCAGACGGTGACAGCCGGCATCATCTCGACCTTGCAGCGACAGACGCCCTACTTCACAAACTTCCAGCAATTCCTGCAAACGGACGCCGCCATTAATCGCGGCAATTCCGGCGGCCCGCTCGTCAACATGCGCGGCGAAGTCATCGGCATCAACTCGCAGATCGCGACCTCGACGGGAGATTACAACGGCATAGGCTTCGCGCTGCCCTCGAACGAAGCCTCTTTCGTTTACCAGCAGATCGTCTCGCAGGGCAAGGTCAGGCGCGGCTATCTGGGCATTATTCTCGACTCCGTGAAGCCGGAATTCGCGCGCGTCTATAACCTGCCAGAGGCCCGGGGCGTGATCGTCACAGACGTGCGCGAGCCGCAGGGGCCGGCGGGCAAGGCCGGTATTCTGACCAACGACATCATCGTCGAGTTCAACGGCCAGCCCGTGGGCAACGCGCAGGACTTAATCAACAAGGTCGCGGCCACGCCCGTCGGGCAAACAGTGCCGGTCGCCTTTCTGCGTGATGTCAGCGGCAAGATGGAGCGCCGCACCGTACAGGTGACTATCGGCGAGCGTCCCGGCTCGCTCGCGCCGCGCGATCTGGATGATCCGCCCGTGCCGAAGAAGGACGATTCGACCGGGAGCGGCGGCAGCAGCACGACGCTTCGCCTCGGCCTGACGCTCGCAGAGATTACGCCGCAGATAGTCAACGAAAGACATCTCTCGGGCGTGCGCGGGCTGCTCATCAAAGAGGTCGACCCGAACGGCATCGCAGCCGACGCCCGCCCTCAGCCCGTGCGCGAAGGCGAAGTCATCACGCGCATCAATCGTATACCGGTCGCGACGCTCGCAGACTTCCAGCGCGTCGTCAACGGTCTCAAGGCCGGTGACGCCATCGTCCTTAACGTCGCACGCTACGACACCCAGCAGGAGCGTATCGTGCAGCGCATCGTCCAGTTTACATATCAGTGACGAGTGACGAGTGACAAGCTGAAGATAAATTCTTCACTCGCCACTCGTCATTCAGTCTCTTCCTGCTCGTCACTCGTCACTTATCACTGGTTTCATATGGCTCAGGCAAAAAAAGCTCTCAGCAAAAGCGGCAAAAAGAATGGTGGCCGCAGTAGTAGTAGCTCCTCGTCACGAACGTCGACCAGAACTTACTACAACTATATCGGAGGCGAGTGGACGCCGAGCGCGAGCGGCGAGACGTTTGAGAACATCAATCCGGCGGACACGCGTGATTGCGTGGGCCGCTTTCCCGTCTCGACGAAGGAGGATGTCGGGCACGCGGTTGACGCCGCGAAGAACGCCTACGACCTGTGGCGTCGCACGCCCGCGCCGCGCCGCGCAGAGATTCTTTTCCGCCTCGGCGAAATCCTCATCAAACGCAAAGAGCGTTACGCCCTGGACATGACGCGCGAGATGGGCAAGGTCTTGAAGGAGACGGGCGGCGACGTACAGGAAGCCATCGACTGCACCTACTACACGGCGGGCGAGGGACGCCGCCTTCACGGCTTCACGACGCCAGCCGAGATGCCCAACAAGTTTGCGATGTGCGTGCGCCAGCCCGTCGGCCTCTGCGGATTGATTACGCCGTGGAATTTCCCGATGGCGATTCCTTCATGGAAGCTCATCCCGGCGCTCGTTTGCGGCAACACGGTCGTCATCAAGCCCGCCGAAGACACTCCGCTCTCAACTTACAATCTGGTCGAGGCTTGCGAAGAGGCGGGCGTCCCTCCGGGCGTGGTCAATCTGGTGACGGGCTACGGCGAGACGGCAGGCGCGGCGATTACAGATCACCCGGCCCTGCGATTGATCTCCTTTACGGGCTCAACCGAAACGGGCCGCATCGTCGCCTCCGCCTGCGCCGAGCGCAACGCCATCTGCTCGCTTGAGATGGGCGGCAAGAACGTCATCATCGTCATGGACGATGCCGACATAGACCTCGCAGTTGAGGGCGCTGTCTGGGGCGCGTTCGGCACATCGGGCCAGCGCTGCACGGCCTCGTCGCGTCTGGTCGTTCATAAGAAGGTCTATAAGCAGTTCACCAAAAAACTGATCGAGCGCGCCGAAGCCCTCAGAGTCGGCAACGGCGCAGACCCGGAGACGGACATGGGGCCGGTGATCAATGCCGATGCCGTGCATAAGATCATGGGCTATATCGAGATCGGCGAGCGTGAGGACGGAGCAAAACTTGCTTCGGGCGGGCATCGCTTGACGAAGGGCACGCACGAGCACGGCTATTTCATCGAGCCGACCGTCTTCACCGATGTCTCGCCGCGCATGCGTATCGCTCAGGAAGAGATTTTCGGCCCCGTGACGGCGGTGATTCCGACCAGTTCTCTGGAGGAAGCGGTTGAGATCGCTAACGGCGTCCGCTACGGACTGTCCGCCGCCATCTATACGCAGGATGTCAATCGCGCCTTCAACGCGATGAACGAGATGTACACAGGCATCTTCTACGTCAACTCGTCAACCATCGGTGCTGAAGTACACCTGCCCTTCGGCGGCACAAAAGCGACGGGCAACGGCCACCGCGAAGCGGGCACGCAAGTCCTCGACATCTTCACCGAATGGAAATCCATCTACGTTGACTACAGCGGCAAGCTGCAACGCGCGCAGATAGATCAGGCTGAACCGCAATAGCGCTTTCGAGAAAAGTAGGCTGAGGAAGTTCTCTTACCCCCGACGAGAATGGAGACGAACAAAGTGATTGTTGGGCTACCGAAAGAGATTAAGGACAACGAGTACAGAGTCGGACTGACGCCGGCGGGCGTGCGCGCTCTGACGGACGCCGGTCACAGGGTCGTGGTCGAGCACAGCGCGGGCGACGGCTCGGGCTTCGGGGACGACCTGTACAAGCGCGCGGGCGCGACGATTCTCGAATCCGCCGACGATGTCTGGCAGCAGGGCGAGATGATCGTCAAGGTCAAAGAGCCCATCCGGCCCGAATACCCGCGCATGCGCGAGGGCCAACTGCTCTTCACCTACCTGCACCTTGCGCCGGACAAAGAGTTGACGAAGGAGTTGCTGGAACGCAAGGTTACGGGCGTTGCCTACGAGACGATCACGGACAGGGCGGGCACGCTGCCGCTTCTGACGCCGATGTCCGAGGTCGCGGGCCGCATGGCGATTCAGGTCGGCTCGCACTATCTGGAAAAGATGAGCGGCGGGCGCGGGGTCTTGCTGGGCGGCGTGCCCGGTGTGCCCGCGGCGCACGTCGTGATTATCGGCGGGGGAGTGGTCGGGACTAACGCCGCCAAGATCGCCGTCGGCATGGGCGCTCACGTCACTATCATTGATAATAACCTTGGCCGCCTGCGCGAGCTGGACGACATCTTCCTCTCGAAGATTTCCACACTCGCCTCCTCTGCCTACATGATTCACGATGCCATCTCGCAGGCAGACCTGATCGTCGGAGCCGTGCTCGTCCCCGGGGCAGCCGCACCGAAACTTGTGACGACAGGTATGCTGAGGGACGTTCCTGACGGCGCGGTGATCGTTGATGTCGCGGTGGATCAGGGCGGCTGCATTGAGACGACGCATCCGACGACTCACTCAGACCCGACCTATTACGTCGAGGGCGTGCTTCATTATTGCGTCGCCAACATGCCGGGCGCTGTGCCACGCACCTCGACCTTCGCGCTGACCAACGCCACGCTGCCCTACGCCCTGAAGCTCGCCAACAAGGGGCTGATCGAGGCCGTGACGCGCGACCCCGGCCTCAAGGCGGGCGTCAACACCTACGCCGGACGACTCACCTACGAGGCCGTCGCCACGGCGCAGGGGCTCGACTACACCCCGATTGACGATATGCTCAACGGCACGACCACGACCGCCAAAGCCTGAAAGATAGAAGGCTGAAACTCTAAGAGGCGACAGTGGAGAGAAACGCGTTTCTCTCCACTGTCGCCTCTTAGTGTGCCCGCCGATCACGCCGCGCCTTGGGCAGCATCTTTTTCAACCTCAGACACTGCCGCGCCTCAACAGCCGCCCATGTCCAGCTCACATCGCTGACAAAAAGTCAGGCCCGCCTGACAAAACTTCAGCGCGGCATGGCAATCAAGCCGCCGAAGGCAGCCTGCGCGCGACTCGCGGCTCATCACCTAAACTCCTGCAATCATAAAGCTTAAGCTCGGAAAGTGAGCCCGCACGAGCTTGGGCACGCCGATTGTTAAGAGTGTCTCTCGGAAGACCGCGTGACTGGCGCGGCCCGGAAATCGGTAAGGAAAAGGATGGTAACGGATGGCGCGAGTCATGATTTGCGATGACGACCGAGTAATGGCCGATCAACTTGTCGCGGCGCTGCATGCCGCCAAGCACGAGGCGACGACGTGTCATCACACGATGGACGTTCTGCGCGAGGCCGATAGAGGCAGCTTTGACCTGATCGCCTTCGGTCTGGACATGCCCGGCTTCGGCGGGGCGCGTGCCATCGAAGTGGTTAACGAGATCAAGCCTTACATCTCGCTGATCGGCTTTCACCGCCGGCCTTCCGAAGTGATGCGGACGGCGGCGCAGGCGCGCTTGGCCGCAGTCCTCCCCCGACCCGTTTCCGTCACCACCTTCATGTACGCCGTCGCCCGCGCGCTGGAAGCACGCGAGATGCGTGGAACAACCTCTGCTCACAGCCTCTGATGAGGCGTGGGCCAATTCGTAGTGCGGCCCCGAAGCCCCAATCATCAGGGAGATTAAAGGAGACCTTTCATGTTGAAGTTAAAGAGAAAAATGCGAGCGCTCGTTTTCGCGAGTCTCTGTCTGGTAGTGCTGAGCGGAGCGGCGGTCTTCGCGCAAAGACAGATGGCGATAGCCGAACGCGGTCGCCCCGAAGTCAAAGTCCTGCTCGCGGGCTCGGTCGAGCGCGGCAGCGAGATGATCCCGGTGGAAAAGGCCCAGACGGTCAACCCCGGCGAGATTCTGCACTGGACGATCACGTCGGAAAACGACGGGCAGGCTCCCGCGCGCGAGTACAAGGCCGTCGGCCAGATTCCCCGCGGCACGACCCTGATCGCCGGCAGCACGACCGCCGACGGCACGGCCAGCGTCGTCTACAGCATCGATAACGGCAAGACCTATTCGGCCACCCCCATGGTCGAAGAGAAGCAGGCCGACGGCACAGTCAAGATGGTTCCAGCGCCCCTGTCCATGTACACGCAGGTTCGCTACGAGTGGGCCGACGCACTGGCCGGAGGCAGCCGCTTGAACGCTTCCTATAAGGTGCGCGTCAAATAAGAGAGGCTCGCGCTCTTCGCCAATCACAGCCGGCGAACCTTCCCTGACTTTCGCTCGCTACGGCAACCTCCGGGCTTTTCACCCGTGCCCTTACCCTTTCATTTAGAGGAACAAAGATGAAGATCAGTATTCATTCCCCTATCCAGGCAGGCGCTTCGCTGCTCACGCGCGTCCTCGCACTTCTGGCCCTCGCCTGCGTCGTCTGCGCGCCAGCGCTAGCGCAACAACAGACCACCGGCGGCACGGTAATTTCCAACGAAGCCACGGCGAGCTACACCGACGGCACGAACATTTACAATACAAAGTCACTGCCCGTCACCGTCACGGTCGCCAACGTCTCCGGCCTCAACATCACGCCGGACGGACAGGCCAACTCGACCGTCGTGGCGGGTCAAGCGAGCGTGCCCTTCGTCTTTACCGTGACCAACATCGGTAACTTCGACGATCAGGTGCGCTTTCTCGCCAACGGCGGCAGCATCTCCATCAGCGGCCCCGGCACGATCACCGACGCCTTTATTGATAACGTCACGGCCAACAACGTCTGGGAGGTAGGAGAGCAGCGTATCTTCGGCAACGGCGCGGTCGTAGACCAATTGATCCGTCAAAGCGGCGACTCGCTCAACCGAGACAAGTTCAATGTCGTCGTCCTCGTCAACGTCAGCAATGGTGCGACGACCGGCCAGAGCATCAGAGTCCAGCTCGGTAACGAGACGGGAGCTTCGCCCTACGACAACCTCGCCTCGACCGGCGGAGTCGGGAACGAAGTCCGCACGCTGACGGCTTCCGCTAACGGCACGAAGCAGGCGGGCGGCGACGCCCACGCAGACATAGCCAATGACGCGCAGCTACAGGTCTCGCTCGCGGCCCCGAACGGCCCCATCGCGCTCGGCTCCGACATCAGCTATTCGGTCGGCGTCTGCAACACAGGCGCGCGCGACGCGGCGGCCATTACGCTCTCGGGAAATTCCGGCGTCTTCATCGTCGTCCCCGTCAACCCCAACACGGTCATCAAGGCGAGCCAGCCCTTCACGGGCAGCCTGCTCACGCTCTACACCACGGACGCCCTGACGGTTGCGCCGACGGCTGCTTCGTGGCTCGTCGCACCGGCATCGCTGCCCGCGACCACGACCCGCATTGCCCTGAAGGTGGCGACGCCGCTTCTGGCAAACTCCAGCCCTTGCAGCGCGACCATCCCCGTCGTCATGACGGTCAAGACAGGCATCGACGCGACCAATCCGATCAGGATGATGGTTGACGCCTTCGCCAACAACAGCATCAGCTCGCTCATCACGGACCAGTCTGACGGCCAGTCAACAGGCCCGCAGATTCCCGGCAAGGGCGACGGCAACTCTCTGAACCCGAGCGTCACGCAGCCCAACGCTTCGAGCGGTACGCCCATACAGACGCCGCTTCAGCAGGTCGGCGACGTGCTCAACGGCCCCGAGAATCAACCGGGCGCAAGCGGCCCCTCCAATAATAACGACGACTACACCAACAAGAGCGTCAAACAGGGCATCGCGGGTCGTGCGCCGGGCCAGACCACAGACCTCGCGGGCAACCCCGTCGAGTTCATCAATACCGTTCGCAACAACGGTAACTCGAACGACACCTACACGCTCAGCGTCTTCTCATTCCCGGCCAACCCGCTCTCCGGCGGCGGCGCGACCATCCGCGTCAGCACCAACGACGGAGCGAGCTGGGTCGTCCTCGTCAACAACGGTGTGGCAACCGGTGCGCCTAACCCGACCATCGCCGTCCCCTACAACACTTCGGCCAACTATAAGGTGGAGGTGACGCTGCCCATTGGCATGGTTGTGTTGACCGGCTACGACACGGTCATTCGCGCCTCTTCGGCCAATACGGCGGGGGTGTATAACGATACTATTGATCGCGTCTACACGGGCTTCGTCCGCCTGATCAAGTCTGTCTCGGCGATTCTCAATAGCGATCTGACCAAGGGCGGGCCTAACGATCCCGTCCCCGGCGCGATCATCGAGTACACGATTACCTATCAGAACGTCTCGACAAGCCAAGG
The DNA here is from genome assembly GCA_036389675.1 of Pyrinomonadaceae bacterium. Lineage (GTDB taxonomy): Bacteria > Acidobacteriota > Blastocatellia > Pyrinomonadales > Pyrinomonadaceae > DASQYE01. The sequence goes on along the minus strand of DASVWI010000019.1, from coordinate 33,851 downwards.
CAGCAACAACGGTCTGCTGCATGCCACGAGCGTCACCATCACAGACCTTGGCACAGGTGCGAACAACTGGACGGCCAACGCGACCTACGTGGCCGGCTCGGCCTCAAGCCAGTTGACCTCCCCCGTGCCAACGTCGCCTTACGGCAACATCACCATTTCGGGCTCTCCCGTAGACTCTGTGGCGGTCACGCTGCCGGGCTTACAGGCGGGCGCGCAGGGAACCTTTAAATTCCGGGTGACTATCAAGTAGTTCTGCCGCTGAACTGCATGGATAGTTAGCGAAACGGCGCGGTGCGCATGCCTAGAGTAATTGCTCCGCTCTGGAATGCCCGCCGCGCCGCTTCTGACTTCTAAATCACGTCATTGGAATTTCGACGAAGTCTCCCACCGAGTCGCAGATGCTACTAGCCCCCTTCAAACGCTACATCATCGCCGCCATGCTCATCGCGGTCTTCCCGGCAGCAATGGCGGGGATCGTGGGACGCCCGACGGACGAGCCCGTAGCAGCAGGCACGGTGATCTCCAACCGCGCCGAGGCCACCTACGAGGACGAGGACGGGGCGAGCTACGGCACTGTCTCTCCGACCATCACGGTCACAGTACTTCCAATCTCAAACCTCGTCGTCACACCTGACGAGACGGAATCCTCGGATGCTCTGAGTCCGAATGAACGCGTCACACGCCTCTTTCGCATCTGCAACACGGGCAACACGCCAGACCTCTACACGATCACTCGCGCCGAAGTGAACGCGCCTGCCACCCTCGTCTCGCTCTCGTTTGACACGGACGCGAGCGGCACGCTCACCGACGCCGACTCAGCCATTCAGGTGGGCCAGTCCCTGTCTCCGCGCGTGCGGCAGGGAACATGCACGGGAGTGCTGGCCGTCATCGATACCAACGACTCCGCGCCGCAGAGCCGCCTGACGATTCATCTGACTGCGCGCTCGAATGTTCTGGCCGCCGCCAACGGCACGGGCGAAGACAGCGGCACGATCATCAACGTGATCGGCGAGGGCTCGCAGCTTTCTTCCCCCGACAACCCACAGCTTCCGCCGTCGAAGACCGTTAACGGCGTGGGCCAGGCCATCGTCACGCCGGGCACTCCCTTCACCTACGCGATAGCTTTTCGTAATCACGGCGACGTTGCGGCGCGCGCCGTCGTCGTCACAGACGAATTGCCCGCCGGAATCGAATATGCGCCGGGCACGCTTCGCCTTGACGAGCGCGCTTTGACGGATTCGGACGACGCGGACGAAGGGAAGTTCGCGCAAGGCCGCGTGCAGGTCATGCTCGCAGAGGTCGCGCCGGGCCAGCTCGTCAAAATATCTTTCAGGGCGACGATCAAACCGGGTGCGACCGCCGGCGTAGGGCTCGTCAATCGCGCCGTCTTCACTGGACAGAACGTGCGGCCCGTGACCAGCTCCACGGCTGTCGTGCTCATCGACCCGTTCGGCACGGTCTTTTCGGGGCGCAGCAACGGGGCGACCGTGATCCCGGGCGCGCGCGTAGAGCTGCTGCTCGATCAGAACGGCGAGCATCCGCTCTCGACCGTCCTCGAACAGGGCTTCCTTCCGAACACGCGCAACGAGAATCCCTACCTGACGGACGGGCAGGGCCATTACAGTTTCGCCCTGACGCCGGAGCAGCTCGGCACGGACGGCACGCCCAAACATTATTTCATGCGCGTCACCGCCTCGGGCTACGTCACGCGCATGCTTGAGCTGGTCGCTGAGCCTGCGGGCGCTGGCCTCTTCGGCCTGACCGTGCATGCGCTGGACGATCAGCCTCTGGCCCGCGCGGGCCGCTACGATCTGGTGAGCGAGGACATACGGATTGAAGACCTCGCGGCGGTGGCGCTCAACATCCCCATGTTCGAGCGGCGGAGTCTGGAAATCACCAAGACGGCGGACCGCCAGCGCGCAGAGATAGGCGATGCCATCACCTACCGCGTCGAGATACACAATTCAACCTCGACGAGCCTGCGCGATCTGACCGTGCGCGACCGCCTGCCCGATTCCTTCCACTACGCGAGCGGGACGGGACGGCTGACGATCAGTCCTTCCAATGCGGCGCAGCCAATCGAGCCCGTGCCCACAGGCGATGAGCTGGTCTTTCATCTTGCAGAGATAGGCCCGGGCGCGACGGCGCGTTTGGTCTATCGCGCCCGCGTCGGCGTGAACGCCCGCGAGGGCACGCAGGACAACCTCGCCGTCGCGCAGGGAGCGTTCGCCAATGGCGAGCGCATACAGTCGGCTCAGGCTCGCGCCTCCGTGCAGGTCGGCAGCGGAGTCTTCTCCACCCGGCAGATCGTCGTCGGGCGCGTCTTCGAGGACTTAAACGGCAACGGCCTCTTCGACGAAAATGATCGCCCGCTCGCAGGCGTCCGGCTCTTCCTGCAAAACGGCCAGTCGGTCGTCACGGATTCCGCAGGGCTCTACAACTTCCCTTCGCTCGGCGATGGCCCACAGGTCATAGCGCTTGATCCCGTGAGCGTTCCCGCAGGCTATATGCTGTCGGACGGCGGAACGGAGGCGGGCCGCAGTTGGACCAGGCTGCTTCGCACGCCCGTGGGGGGCGGCGCGCTCCTGCGCCAGAACTTCGCGCTCGTCAGCGACAATTCACAGAGTCATGCCCCGACGGCGGGCACAACAACAACTACCGCTCAGCCGACGGACGCTCTCCCGGCAACGACGAAGGAGAGCGAGCCCGCAGGCGAGGCCAAGCGGACGGCGGGCACTTATGAAGTCAGCTCGACGGAAACGCTTGAGCCGGTGGCGGCGGGCGAGGTGCGCGTGCTATCCCCAACCTCCAACGCTGTCCTGATGTCGCCCGCGATGCAGGTCGAGGCGCGCGTGATGCTCAACTGGAGCATACAGGTGGAGGTCAACGGCGAGCGCGTCTCCGATAAGAACATAGGCCAGAGCAGGCTCGATCAAAAGAACAACGTCTCGACCTTTACATTCGTCGGCATCAACCTGCGCCCCGGCCCTAATCGCGTGCGCGTCACGGCTGTGAGCCCGCAGGGAGCGACAGGCTCTACCCAGGAGCTGACGGTGATGGGGCGCGGGCCTGCGCGCCGCCTTGAGATTTCGTCCGAGAAGACGGAGATTCAGGCTGACGGGCGCGACTCAAGTATTCTGCACCTGCGCGCCTTCGATCAATGGGGCAGCCCTTCGCTCGACGGACAGATAGCATTGTCTGCATCGGCTGGACGCCTTGTGCCGCTGAACAAAGCCGGCGAAGCGCACGCCTCGCAGCAAGACCGCGACGCGCGTACGGGCCAATCGGCGGAAGAGGCCGCGCAGGGTCAGCGCCAGGTGCTGGTCATGCTCGAAGGCGGCGAGGCCGCGATACGTTTGATCTCGTCGGGCACTCCCGGTCAGGCTCGGCTCTCGGCCCTGATGGGCGGGCTCGAAGCGCAGAGCGAAGTCCGCATCACGCCCGAATCCAGACCCGCCATCCTGGTCGGGTTGGCCGAAGTCTCAATCGGCAAAGCGATACCGGAAGTGAGCCTGCGCGGCGAAGAAGGAAACGTCCGCAGCCGTCTAAGCTTCTTCTATCACGGCAATCTCTGGAAGCGCAGTATTCTCACGCTCGCTTATGATTCGCAGCGTCCCATCAATCGCACGGCTGGGCGCGACCGCCTCTTCCAGCTCGACCCGCTCGACCGCGTCTACCCGCTCTTTGGCGACAGCTCGACGCGCTACGAAGCAAGTGAGTCCAACTCTAAGCTCTACGCGCGCATTGATCGTGACCGCTCCTACGCCATGTTCGGAGACTTTACGACCGACATGGACGACCTCACGCTCGCTGGCTACTCGCGCAAGCTGACGGGCGTCAAGGTTCACGTCGAGAATGCGCGCGGGGATTATGTGACGGTGACGGGCGCGCGTCCCGACACGGCCTTTGCGCGCGATGCGTTTCCGGGCGGGGCCTTAGGCATCCTGCGTCTTTCGCACGCCGAGATACTTCCCGGCTCGGAGACCGTCGTGCTGGAAGTGCGCGACCGCCGCAACCCTGAGATCATTCTCTCGCGCGAGCAGCTTGCGCGCTCGATTGATTACAACCTGAACCCTTCGACGGGCGAGGTCTTCTTCCTGCGCTACATCTCGACCTTCGACTACTCGCTCAATCTGGTGCAGGTCGTCGTTACCTACGAGCACCGCAGCGACGATCTCTCGACAGCCGTTTACACCGGACGCGCCTATAAGAATTTCGAGGGGCTGGGCCTCAAATTGAGTCTTTCGGCTGTCGTCCAGCAATCGAGCCTCGGCTCTTTCGTCATGGGCGGCCTTGAAGGCGTCAAGGCTCTGCCGCGTAACGGCGAGCTTCGTTTCGCTTACGCGCGCAGCCAGGGCGAGATCATGGGCGGCGGTAATATCTTCGAGTCCGCAAGCACGGAGCATAACGGCGATGCCTATCGCATAGAGCTGGTGCAGCCCCTCTCCTTCTACGAAGCGACGCTGCGTGCCCGCTACACTCATGCATCCGAAGGATTCTTCAACCCGTTCGGCGCAACCGTCACGCCGGGCTCAAGGCGCGGCGAGCTTTCGTTCGAGTTTAAGCCGCGCTCGAAATCCACGCTGCGCTTCGGTGTGGCAACTGAGCGCAACAGCACGTCGGACGTGGATAACTCTCGCGTCACTTTGTCGGCCATGTGGGATCAGGTCATCTCGGAGCGCGTGCGCTTTCACCTCGGCTACGACCACCGCAGCTTCAATGATTCTCTGACGGACAAGCAGACGGACTCAGACCTTTTGACAGCCGCCGTCGAAGCACAGCTCACCGACAAGCTCAACGTCTCGATCAAGCGCGAGCAGAACATAGGCGAGGCCGACCCGACCTATCCGAACCAGACGACGATTGCCGCCACCTACACTATTAACCAGTGGACGCGCCTTTTCTTCACGCAGCGTCTGGCCTCTGCGCCGATCATCCCGATTGGCGATGTCGCGCAGACGGGCTTTGCCTTCACGGAAGCGCGGCAGGAGACGGCCTTCGGCGTCGAGACGAAGGTCGGCAAGTACACGTCTCTGATCGGTCGCTACCAGTTGGAGAACGGCATTAACGGCGCGGACAGCTTTGCCGTCATAGGCTTGCAGAACAGCCTGCCCATCTCTGATGAGCTTTCCCTCGAGCTTGGCTTCGAGCGCGGTTTCCATCTCGCAGGCGAAGGCGACAGCTTCAACGTCGCGACGCTCGGTTTCGGCTGGACACCGACGGAAGATTTTCGCGCCTCCGCCCGCTACGAGTTTCGCAATCGCGCCGGCATGGGCCAACTCTTCAACGTCGGCGCGGCGGGCCGCTTAGGGTACGGCATTACGACTATGGCGCGGCTTCAGTGGATGAAGGCGGACTTTCTCGGGCGCAACAGCACTTCGATTGACGGTATGGCGGCGCTGGCGCTGCGCCCGCGCGAATCAGACCGCACGGGGCTGCTCTTCAGCTACACTCACCGCTCGCTCTTGCAGGACAGCCTCGACGGCCTTGGGCCGACGCGTGATCGCAGCGATACCCTGGCCGCGGACGGCTATGTTCAGGCGACGCGTGCCCTTGAGCTTTACGGACGCTTCGCCCTGAGGCTCAACGCCAACGGCCAGTCAGACCTCGCTTACGCTTCGACGCTCACCTACCTGACGCAGGCCAGAGCCCAGTACCGTCTCATGCGCCGTCTCGATTGGGCCATCGAGGCGCGCTACCTGATGCAGCCCTCTTCGCGGACAACGCGCTCGGTCTATGCCACGGAGCTTGGCTTCTGGGCTCTACCGGACCTGCGCCTCGGCGGCGGTTACAACTTCACGCTCGCGGGCGAGCCCGAAGGCTCGCGTCTGCTTCCCACCAAACGCGGCTTCTACTTCACAGTGACTTCCAAGCTCTCTAACCTTTTCGACCTCTTCGGCACTTCGTCCAGAAGGCTCACGACGGGCACGACCAGCACGACGACGACGCCCTCTGCCGAGCCGCAGAGCCCGGGAGAGAATCATTGAAACAGGCTGCGGCGAACAGTTACATGCGCGGATTCCGGCGAGTCTTTTTGACGACGCTCGGTTTTGCGCTGCTTGTCGTCTGCTCCTCGCTCCCGGCCCAGGCACAGGTGCTTCGCTCTTTCACGCGCCGCAATCCGGTGACGAACGTGCGCGGCAACATCGCCCTCACCGGCAATACGCTGATCACCTGCCACGCGAAGAATAATAACAACTGCGCCGACACGCGAAGCGGGGTCGCTTCGGGAAGCAACAGCGACTACGACTCGGAATTCGTGGACAGCGATTCGGACAATTCGACCAGCAATTCAAGCAGCGCTTCGCTTTCGCTGCCCTCCGGCTCGACTGTCCTCTGGGCCGGCCTCTACTGGGGCGCGCGCTCTTCCACCAGCACGCGCAGCCAGATCAAGTTCAAGCCCGCCAACTCCGGCATCTATTCCACGCTCAACGCCACACAGCTTGACAGCACGGCTGCCGCGCCCAACGCCTATCAGGGCTTCGTTGAAGTGACCGCGCAGGTGCAGACCGGCGGGAACGGGACATACTGGGGTGCTGGCATCACAGCCGATAACGGGAACGACGGCACGGGCTTTTACGCCGGTTGGTCTCTCGTGGTGGTTTATCAGAACAACAGTCTGCCTTTACGCAACCTGACGGTCTTCGACGGCTTCGCCTCCGTCAGCAACGGCAACAATGTGACGACGACCGCCAGCGGCCTGCTCACGCCCACCACCGGAACCTTCAACGCCTACGTCGGCACAGTCACATACGAAGGCGATCAGGGAATCTCTGGCGACACGTTTCAGGTCACGAATACGACCACCAACGTCACGACCACCATCTTCGACGCCCTTAATCCCAACACCAACTTTTTCAACAGCAGTATCACCAGCGTCGGCACGCGCATCTCCGCCAAGAATCCGGACTACGTCAACCAGCTCGGCTTCGACGTTGATACCGTCAGCATCGCCAGCGCGAACACAGTTCTCGGCAACGCGGCGACCAGCGCGCGGCTCACCTTCAACTCCACACAGGACTTATATTTTCCCGGCGTGCTCACCTTCGCCGTCGACGTATTCCGCCCGCAGGTCGAAGGAAACATCACTAAGACCGTCACGGACGTTAACGGCGGCAACGTCAACCCCGGCGACCAGCTCGAATACACCATCACCGTCTCAAACACCGGAAACGACGGGGCCGTCAGCAGCATCGTGACCGATTCCATTCCCGCCAACAGCACGTACGTCGCCGGGAGCTTGCAGATCACTTCGGGAGCCAACACGGGAGTCAAGACGGACGGTGCGGGCGACGATCAGGCGGAGTATACGGGGACGAGCGTGGTCATACGCGTCGGAACGGGCGCGACCTCCGCAAACGGCGGAACTATCAATCCGGGAGAAAGCACGACCTTCAAGTTCAAGGTGCTGGTCAACGCCGCGGCGGCTAACGGCACAGTCATCTCTAATCAGGCCGTGGACAACTATAAAGCGGCGACCCTCGGCGATGCCTTCACATCTTACAGCGACGGCGATGCCGCGACCGCCGGAACTCAGCCGACCACTGTGACCGTCGTCGTGCCGCCCGTCCCGAGCGTCGGGCTCGTGAAGACCTGCCCCGTGCCCGCCAACTGCACCACACAGGATCAATGGCCCGGCACTGATCTCACCTACAACATAGCCTTCACCAACTCCGGCGGCTCACCCGCCAAGACTCTTATCATCAAAGACCAAATTCCCGCCAACACGGATTTCAAGCTCGGCACTGTCTCGACCAACCTCGCCACCACAGGTCTCACCGTGAGCGTCTCCTACTCGAATGACGGCGGAGTGTCGTGGCTTTATGCGCCCGTCAGCGGACAGGGAGGCGCGCCCGCGGGCTACGACCGCACAGTCACGCACATCCTCTGGAGCTTCAACGGAAACTTAAGCCAGGCATCCCCGGACAACACCGGCAGCGTCTCCTTCACCGTCCGCATAAGATAAAGAGCAAGGATGAAGGATGAAGGATGAAGGATGAAAAGCATGCTTTTCGTCCTTCATTGCTTTTACTTCATCCTTCATCCTTCCGCCTTCATCCTTTCTTTCATCCTTCATCCCTGCTTTGTTATATTAGCCGCATTATGTCAAGCGGTGATTCAAGGCGGTTGAGTGAGCTGACGGTCGGTGATGCCAAGCGCATACTGGTTTACACGATAGCGGTTGTACTCGCTGTGGGGCTCTTCGCCCTGCTCGTGGGCAAAGTGCTGGTGGCGCTTCTGCTGGGTGTGGTCGCGGGCGTTTACCTTTTGCCCGTGCAGGAGTGGCTTGAACGGAGGCTGCGCGCGCGGGCCGGGAGCGCGCTTATCACCATCGCCCTCATCGTCGTCCCGCTCGTCGCCATCACCTCCTACGCGTGGTTCGAGCTATCCAACTACTCAAACGTCGTTCACGAGAAGCGCGAAGAGATTATCAACTCGATCAGCACCTCTCTCGGGCGCTACCTGCCCGTGACGCGTGAGGGCACGCGCGCCGGGCTTCGGGTAGCCTTTGCGGAGGCCGTGACGCGTTCGGCTGAAGCCTCCGAAGAGCTACGCAAACGCGCGGCTTTCCTTCTGGCCTCGCTCTCGCTCTTCTTCTTCACTCTCTTTTACGTCCTCACGCAGCGCATACGCATCAGTGCCTATCTCAAGATGCGCGTTCCGGGCGATTACCTGCCGCTCTATGACAAACTCGTCAAGAACGTCGGCGGCGCTCTGCGCGGCGCTTTGCGTGCGGTCTTTATAGATCAGACGCTCAAGGCGTTGATAATTCTCATACTCAATTTTATCTTCGGCATCCCGCTCGCGCTCGTGCTCGCCATCATCACCTTTCTTCTGGGCTTCTTTCCGCTCCTCGGCGAGTGGGCCGTCTACGTGCCCGTCAGCATCTACCTGCTGGTCTTTCTGCACGAGCCCGCGAGCGCAGCCATCTACCTTTCAATCGGCATCATGATGACGCTCGGCTCATCCCTGATACTGCGCCCGCGCCTTGCGAGCGCCAGCGCTCAGCGCTTCAGCTTCTACTGGATGCTGCTCGCACTGGTCGCGGGCGTTTACGTCTTCGGCATACCCGGCATCGTGCTCGGCCCGGCCATTCTGGGCTTCGTCAAAGCGGTGGCCGACACCCTTGTCGGCGATGTGCGCTACGAGACCTCCCTGCTCAAGTCCGAGGATGAAGCTGAGGGACAGAAGGCCGCCGGAGAGACGCACGATACTCCCGCCATCAGCGCGGCCAATTGAGTTTTAAGCGGGGCGGTTGAACCGTAAAGCATGTGCCGAACGCTCTCGACCGAGCGCTTCAGGGAGACAATCAAATTGATTGTCTCCCTGAAGCGCTCAGGCCGCTTATGACCCTCTACTTCGCGCTCGTCGGTTGTTGTTGCGTCGTGTGTTTGATAATCCAGTTGGCGATGATCTCAAGCGCCCTCGGCGACATCGTTTCTTCTATCTGCGCGTACTCGTTGGGAGAGCCCGTGCGGCTCGTCTGTAGAAGATGATTAAGCCCGGGCAGTTCTATCGTGGTGAAGTCGGGGTTTCCGCCGGCCTTAAGTGCCTCGGCGATGGCGGGCAGGTTCTGTTTGGGCGACACTTGCAGGTCGCGCTCGCCCGCGAGGGCCAGAACGGGACAGCGCACCTGTTTCAGAACGGGGCGCGGGTCGTACAACAGTAGATAGCGAAACCATGGAGACAGCATCATCCTGAACTGCCCTTCCATCGCTTCCTCCGTAATGCCGAGCGCTTTCATCTTCTCCTCCGGCATCGAGGCGATGAGCTTCGGCAATTCGGTTCGCAGCCTTGCCTCAGCCGCCCGGTCGCTCTTTTCCGTCTTCAGAATCGTGATCATCAATTGTTGCAGGCGACGGTTATAAGCGATCAGCTCGTCGTCAGCGCCGTTGGCTTTTAAGATCAGCGCGGCTTGCATCTCAAGCAGTTGATCGCCGGGCACGCCCGGCCCGGCCATCAGTATGATGAAGGCCACGTCCTTTGAACGGACGGCGGCCAGCGGGGCGATCATCCCGCCCTCGCTGTGACCGAGCAGGCCGATCTGACGCGCGTTGATCTCCCTTCGCGTCTTCAAAAATTCGACGCCCGCCAGCGCGTCACCGGCATAATTCTCGCTGGTCTCCGTAGCGCTCGTGCCCTTCGACGAGCCGCCCACACCCCTATCGTCCACACGCAGGACGGCTATGCCGCGCCGCGTCAGGTAATCGGCCAGTATGAGGAAGGGACGATGACCGAAGACGAGCTCGTCGCGGTCTTCCGGGCCTGAGCCCGTGATGAGCAGCAGGGCCGGATGCGGCCCCCGCCCGCGCGGGATGGTCAGCGTCCCCGCGAGTCGTACCTTGTCCTGCCTGTTTTCGTAAGTGACTTCTTCTTCCATGTAAGGGTAAGGCTTCTTCGGCTCCTGCGGGCGACGCGTCGCGGTCGCTTCAACGCCGAGCTTAAAGACGAGCGGAAAGGCGCTGCCCCCCTGTGCCCACGTACCGGCAATCTCCGTCCCCGCGTCGTTGAGCTTGCCCTCAAAGACAGCACCGAGCCCCTTCATCTCTGCGCGAACGGACGAGCCCGCCTGCACGATTGAATCAACGCGGAGACCAAACGCGTCCTGATCTATGCTGTCCAGTGAGGCATGCAGGGAGTTGTCCGCGCCCTGGCTGATTTTCAGCATCAGCCGCAGCTTTGTCCCGCCGACATCCAGCACTCCGAGCCAGTTTCCCGCCAGACTCTTCCGGCTCATCGCATTGTTCTGTTGAATTGCTGCTTCGCGGTTGGTCTCGCCCGCGACGCGCCCGTGTGTCAGTAGTGGCCCGACTATGAGGCTGATGACGGCGAGCGTGATCGAGAGCGCCGCACGTTTCATGGTGTTTAGCCTTTGCATCATTTTACGCTCCTGTTCTGTAGATTAAGACCTGCCACCGGGCGCTTCAAGCGCAAGAGGGCCAGCCCGGTGATGCTGGAAAAGATAGGGATTGACCAGAGACACCGCTCGCGTTCCGTCCCCCTGTCAGGGAACGAGCATTACGCTTCGGTCGCGAGCATGCTTTGTCAGACGAGTTGAGCGTTGTGCTAAACGAAGATGGGCGGGCCGCGCGTCGCCGTTTGTGAGACGCAGGGCGAAGCATAGCGGGAGGTCTCAAAGAGAGTGTTTATGCGCTCGGTCTGAGCGCCGGCGCGAGCCGTATCGTCCTGATAGGTCGGCACAGCGTCGTAAACCGAGGTCTGACGCTTTAGATAGCGTACGGTCAGAGGCGCGGCGGCGGCGACCGTAGATGCCCCGGCAGAATCATCCGCCGCTTCCCTTGAGAAGAGCCCGGGCGAGTATGGTCTCGCTCTGTCGGCGTTCGTCGGCACGGCGACTTCGCCCAGAAGCTGTAGACGTGAGCTGTAGCCGGTTTCCGGCCATACGACCGTGGCGAGCGCGAGGACGAGTAGACAGACGCGCAATGTCCTGTATGTGCGTTCCGCGTAGCTCATAAAGCGTCCGACAGGTGGACGGAAGCTGAGATTGACCGCAGCGGCTTAGCCCGGAGGCCACTGCATTGAGCGCCCGCCGAGGACGTGGACGTGCAGGTGAAAGACGGATTGGCCCGCGCCCGCGCCAGTATTGATGACCGTGCGGTAGCCGCTCTCCGACAGCCCCTGCTCGTTGGCGACGCGCGCAGCGATGCGTAGTAGGTGGCCGAGCGCTGCTTCATCCTTCTGCGAGGCATCGTCGAGGGATTCGAGGTGCTCGCGCGGGATGACCAGCAGATGCACGGGCGCTTGCGGGTTAATGTCACGCAGGACGATGCTGCGCTCGTCACTGTGGATGACATCGGCGGCTGTCTCGCCCGCGACGATTCGACAAAAAAGGCAATCTTGTTCCATAAGAGCAGTGATAAGCGACGAGCGACAAGTGACGAGCGACGAACAGGGACACAATAGCGCTTTTCTCGCCACTTGTCACTGAGCACTGTTTTCAGGCCACCCCGGCAGCCATGTCCTGCTGCGGGGCATCCGGCAGGGGCGCGGTGACGGAATCCCTCAAGCGCTCGATGTCCGCACCCAATGTGCGTAGTTTCGACTCGATCTTTTCGTAGCCGCGATCAATGTGATAGACGCGGTCAATGATCGTCTCGCCCTGCGCGGCGAGCCCGGCCAGAACGAGCGAGGCCGAGGCGCGCAAGTCCGAAGCCTGCACGCGCGCGCCCGTCAGCGGCGTCGGGCCTTCGACGGTCGCCTTGTGCCCATCCATGTGAATGCGCGCGCCCATGCGCTGCATCTCCGAGGCGTGCATGAAGCGATTCTCGAAGATCGTCTCCGATATCACAGAGCGCCCTTTGGACTGCGTCATCAAGGCCATGTACTGTGCCTGCATGTCTGTCGGAAAGCGCGGGTGCGGCTCGGTCATGATGTCGCGCGCCGTCAGCCCTTTCGAGCAGCAGCGAACGTGCAGCGTGCTTTGATTGACCTCTTCGATCTCGACGCCGACTTCGCGCAGCTTGGCGATCAGGATGGCGGAGTGTTCCGGCACGCAGCCCTTGATTTCCAGCTCGCCCTGCGTGATGGCGGCGGCGATGATGAACGTGCCCGTCTCTATGCGGTCGGGAATGATCGTGTGCTCTGCGCCGCCAAGGGCTTCGACCCCCTCGATTTTAATCGTGGGCGTGCCCGCCCCGCGCACTCTCGCCCCCATGCTATTCAAAAGCTCCGCGAGGTCTGCGATTTCCGGCTCGCGCGCAGCGTTATGAATGGTCGTGTGCCCCTCGGCCAGTGTCGCGGCCATCATGATATTTTCCGTGCCCGTGACCGTCACTTTATCGAAGTGGACTTCGCCGCCTTTGAGTCGCCCGCCGCGAGGGGCGCGCGCCACCACGTCGCCCGATTCCAGCCCGACCTCCGCGCCGAGCAGCTTGAACCCTTCGAGGTGCAGGTCAATGGGCCGCGTCCCGATGGCGCAGCCGCCCGGAAGAGAGACGCGCGCTTTGCCGAAACGCGCCAGCAGTGGGCCAAGCGCCAGCACGCTGGCGCGCATCGTCTTGACCAGCTCGTAGGGCGCTTCAAAAAGCTCGACGTGCGAGGCTGTGATCTTGTGCGTCCGCAGCTCCGGTGTGAGAACGGTCGCGCCTATGTCCTCCAGAAGCCGCCTCTGCGTGATGATGTCGCGCACGTAGGGGATGTTGTGCAGCATGACTGTCTCGGGCGTGAGCAGGGCGGCGGCCATACAGGGCAGCGCAGAATTCTTCGCGCCGCTGATACCGACGCGCCCGCGCAACGGGCGTCCGCCCGTGATACGGAATTTATCCATAGTCTGGAACTCCTTTCACACCCTTCCAATCGTGACCCGCTGGTTCTTGTCTGAGACAGCAGCAGCACCCCGGCACTGTAATGAGAGTGTGCCCGGTTCTTCACCGGCGATAAAAGCGACCGACAGAAGAAAGCGACGAGGAAAGAATTCGTGTTTATTGGGGCTGAAAAGTCTTGCGGATTTTACCAAAGAAAGCGAAAAGTAAAAAGGCCGGGCCTGCCACCCCCGGCCCTCAAATTTTCCTCAACGCGACGGTGCGCGGGATGCCCTGCAAATCCCTGTGTATGTCCAGAAGACGCCACACGCGCGTGTCTATCAGCTCCCTGACGGCGGCGTGCTGATCAAAGCCTATCTCCAACAGAAGATGGCCGCCCGCCAGTAGCAGCGGCGGCGCTTCGCTGAGCAGCCTGCGAACAAGGCTGAGACCGTCCGGGCCGGGCGTCAGCGCCACGCGCGGCTCGAAGGAGCGCACCTCTGGCTGCAGGCAGGCGAGCGCGTCCTCTGCGATGTACGGCGGGTTTGAGACGATCATGTGAAAGAGCGCGTGCCCGCTTACCATCGCCGCAAAGCAATCGGAGGCGACCAGATCGAGCCGCTCCCGCACGCCGTGACGCGCGGCGTTACGCGCGGCCACGCCGAGCGCCCGGGGCGAGATATCGAGACCCGTGACGCGCGCAACCGCAGGCTTGCGCTCATGCAGAAGCGTGACGGCTATGCAGCCTGAGCCCGTGCCGACATCACAGATGCGCGGCGGCTCATCCCACTGCTTGAGCAGCTCAAGGGCCGTCTCCACCAGCAGCTCTGTTTCCGGGCGCGGGATGAGCACGTCCGGCGTGACTTCAAATTCGAGCCCGTAGAATTCCTGTCGCCCGGTTATGTATTGCAGCGGCTCACCCCTTGCGCGCCTCTCGACCAGCTCGCGATAGCGGCCCGCATCCTCTGCGGCTAGCAGGTGTTCGGGGTGCGTCAGCAGAAAGGTCTGATCGCGCTTGATGGCGTGGGCGAGAAGCGATGCGGCCTCGCGGCGCGCTTCCGCCACGCCGGAGCGGCGCAGGACTTCGCTGGCCTCGCGCGTGGCCTCCGCAACCCGTAAATTCCGCTTCTCGTTCATCGTCTTAATGAAAAATTAACAACATAAAAGGTCAAAGATTTCCGCCGGAGGGGTGTTCTGCCCTTTATGCTTTGGCCCTCGGCCTTCTATAATACGACGCAAACGTTTCGCCCGGACAGGAAGACTCTAGGTTAAGCGCTTTCGAGCCGTAGCGCTCGCGTTAATGTAAGCGCGCCGTCACTGTTTACGGAGCGTAAGAATCAGGGAGGCAAAGACGAAAGTGAAAACAGAACTGCATATCGAAGGGATGCACTGCGATTCCTGTGCGGTCAACATCAAGGAGACGCTTGAAGAGACCGCCGGCGTACGTGAGGCGGATGTCACCTTCAAGCGCAGGACCGCCATCGTTGAATTCGATGACCAGACCGTACAGCAGAGCACGCTCGTCAAAAAGATTCAGGACTTAGGGTATACGGCGACCGTTTCGGGCGAGTCGCAAAGCGAGGTCGGAGCATGAGCGAACAGGGAGAGGGACAAATGGATACCAATTCAGATCAGGCAGTGGATGACAGGGGCACAACGCAGGACGAGGGACGCGCCATCCTCAAGAGGCTGCGCGATCAGGGCTTTGACGCGAGCGATGAGAAGCTGGCCGTCGCCCTCGGACGACCCATCGAAGAGGTCGAGGCATGGATGAGCGACGGCTCCGAGCCCGTCGATGATGATGTCATCATGAAAGCACGCGGAATCGCCAAAGAGCGCAATATCGAGATCGAATAAGACGGAAGTGACGATTCATGGGCGATGAGTGACGGGCAACTGCTTTCAACTCATTACTCGTCGCTCGTGACTCGTTACTATTAAAGCCGATGAACGAGAAGCTTGAGCGCGCGACTCTTGCGCTAGTCAAATCATATACGGCTGAGAGCACGCGGATTGACCATCTGGATCGTCAGCCGCTGCCGTCGCACGCCGAGATCATACGCGTGCTGGTCACGATGCACGAGCTGCTCTTTCCCGGTTATATAGGGGCACAGGGGCTGACGGGTGAGAGCCTGCAACTGCACGTCGAATCGCGCATGGTGCGGCTCTACGAAGTGCTCACGGAACAGATCAGCCGCGCCATCTGCCACGGCCAGACTCTGGACGCCGGATGCGCCGTCACCGACAGGGAGGCCGCGGATTGCGCCGCCGAGTTCCTGGCCCATCTTCCGCGCCTGCGCGAGGTGCTGGCCTCAGACGTGCAGGCGGCCTACGACGGCGACCCGGCGGCGACCTGCAAGGACGAGATCATCTTCAGCTACCCGAGCATCTACGCCATGATGGTCTACCGCCTCGCCCACGAGCTTTACAAGATGCGCGTCCCGCTCATACCGCGCATCATGACCGAGCACGCGCACCACCGCACGGGGATAGACATTCATCCCGGAACGCGCATCGGCGCGAGCTTCTTCATAGACCACGGCACGGGCGTCGTCATCGGCGGCACAGCCGTCATAGGCAATAACGTCAAGCTCTATCAGGGCGTGACGCTCGGCGCTTTCTCTTTCGATAAGGATTCCAACGGGCAACTGGTGCGTAACACCAAGCGGCATCCGACCATAGAGGACGACGTGGTGATCTATGCGGGCGCGACCATCCTCGGCGGCGAGACGGTGATCGGGCGCGGCAGCGTCATCGGCGGTAACGTCTGGCTCACGCACTCCGTGCCGCCGGGCACGCGCGTCGTGCAGGAATCGCCCAACCTGCGCATCATCACACCGGATCAGGCCGCGGCTTCATGAAAATAGGCGCGTGCCGCCTGTGGGGGATTGCTGGTCTGAACTTATCTGAGCAGGATGGGCAAGAGCGCTAGCCCGAAGAAGATGACGAAGGCGATGCCAATCGTCACGAGGCTGTAGATCAGAATGTTCTGCGCGTTGGAGTTTCCGCTCTTGCCGTTATATGCGTTTCCGCAGCGGGCACATTTGACGTGACTCAACAGCTTTGGGCCTAACATTCCGCCCCACCAGGTAAACTTCACCTGCTCCGGGTCTGGAGTCGAGCATTTCGGGCAGGGGACGTACTGGCTCATTATAGTTACTCCTGAATTGTTTTTTTCGGGTCGAGCAGGAAGCAGTAAGACTTCCGAAAGCGGCCTTTAGCCCGAGCGCAATATATCACTTTTTTTCGCCGTCGAAGTGAAGGTTTTTTCTCGTCGGACGGGGCTTATTGGCCCATAATCCGGCCCATCCGCGATTGATCTTCGGAAACTTACGGGAAGCACGCGCCTATTAGGATTTTCTAAACAGTACAAAGGACGACGGGCTCGACCCAAAGATTCAGGAACCCCCCGGCCAGACTGGCGTGTGGGGGTTCAGTTATTAAAGGGCCGAGTTTAACAAGGTTGGCAAAAGGAGATGCTCCGATGAGCGCCCTCGCAAAAAGCTTGCTGCTATTCTCTCTGAACTGGCTCGACGCGCAGTTGACCATTATCTGGGTGCGGTCGAATCTGGCGACGGAAGGCAACGGCCTGATGGCGCGGCTGCTGGAGATGGGCGACGCTCAGTTTCTCTCCGTCAAGCTCCTGATCGGCGCGTTTGCCGCCTACATACTTTACCGCTATGCGAACCGCCCGCTGGCGCGGCGCGGCATGACGCTGGCGCTGGGAATTTACTGCGCGTTGATGTTCGTACACGCGGCGACCGGCATGTCTGCGCTGGGCTGGCACGCGCCCGAAAGAGTGCTCGCTTATCTGGACAGTCTGCCGAGCGCCGTGCTTACGCTCCTCACCTAAAGCGGCACAAGGGGCGAGCACTCCGCAGAGAAAAAGCGCGCCCGCAAGGGCTGCCCTCTCACCTCATCCCCGACCGAATTTCCCATCAATATGCCCGTTTTATAAGGGCTTCGGCAACGCCCGCCTTATTTTGCGTCCTCTTCTTCGGCTCTTGTCAGGGCGTCCGGCTCGGGGCTATAAATACCCCCCGGCGAAAGATAATGAAACCAGTGGGGCAGCCCAACGTAAGAATGAACAGGGCGCGGAAACGCAAGTGTGCGAGCGCGCATCTTACAGAGTGTTGTCAACAGCGTTCGTAAATTGAAAAGATCGAGAAGAAGGATTATGTATAAACTTTCTGCCCGCCAGATTTTGCTGATCGCGCTGCTATCAGCCGTCTTTGCCGCTGGCACGGTCGCCTGTATTGATCGTTTCAGCAGCCGCTTTCAACCCAACACCTCCGCCTTTACAGAGGCCCAGCCGGCGGGAGTCACAGACCCCAGCCTTGCGACCGACGAACAGAACAACGTCGAAGTCTACCGTTCGGTCTCGCCCGGCGTCGCCTACATCACCTCGACCACAGTCCAGCAGGGCTTCTTCGGTGATGTCGAGGAGGGTCAGGGCTCAGGCTCAGGCTCTGTGATAGACGATCAGGGCCATATCCTGACGAACTACCACGTCGTCGAGGGCGCGCAGAGGCTCACGGTCAGCCTCGGCGGTGATAAGAAGTACACGGCGCGCGTGGTTGGCGGCGACCCCGACACGGACTTGGCCGTCATCAAGATAGAAGCGCCGCGCGAGCAATTGACGGTCGTGCCCATAGGCGATTCGGACAAGCTCGTGGTCGGGCAGAAAGTCCTGGCTATCGGCAACCCCTTCGGTCTGGACAGGACGTTGACCACAGGCGTCATCAGCGGGCTGCAACGCCCGATCAGGGCGCGCAACGGTCGCCCGATTGAAGGCGCTGTGCAGACCGACGCTTCGATCAACCCGGGTAATTCCGGCGGCCCGCTACTGGATTCGCACGGGCGTATGATCGGCATCAACTCGCAAATCCTCTCGCCCGCGGGCGGCAGCGTCGGCGTCGGCTTCGCCATTCCTGTCAGCATCGCCAAGCGCGTCGTGCCGCAACTGATACAGTACGGCGTGGTGCGTCGTCCGAAGCTCGGCATAGGCTCGCGCGATGTGGAAACGCTGAAGAACCAGATTCGCCTGCCCGTCTCCGAAGGCGTGCTGATCATACAGGTCGCGCCCGGCGGTGGGGCTGCCACCGCGGGGCTGCGCGGAACGACTCAGTCCGAAGACGGCGGCATCGACCTCGGCGACATCATCACCTCTATTGACGGCGAGAAGATAGCCGACACGGATGATCTCTACCGCGTGCTGGACAAGCACCAGATCGGCGACGTGGTTAAGGTCGAAGTCGTGCGCGGCGTGGGGCGTGTGACAGTGCCCGTTCGCCTGATAGAGCTGCCGGACGCAACGAGACGCGGAATCCGCCGCTAAAAAAAAAAGATGCCGGATGTTAGTCATCAGCTAAACTAACATCCGGCATCTATCCTTTTGTGATCGAGACTACCCACTTCGTCAATACCGGCTACGGCTGGCTCTGCAAGCGTTGCAGCGCCGAGGAGGAAGAGCGTGCGAGCAATGCTCCTGAAAAGGGGCGGGCACGATTCTTCACCGAGGGCGAAGCGGAGACCACGGAGGCGCGCCTCTCCACACCTGCCCTTGCGCGCTGGACGGACGCCACGCGGCAAGCTCTGCGTTGCCCGCGCTGTAGCATCGAAGAGACCGTCAGCAAAGTCTAAGGCTACGGCTTTAATAGATTCCGCAACTGCCCTAAGCGGTCTTCGGGATTGCCGAAGAGTGCGCGATAATCTGTGAGGCTGCGCGTGATCACAACCCCCGCCTCCGCGCGGTCGTAAACCTCCGCTATCTCGACGCGGCGCGGCCCTTCGTTCGGCAACTGCTTATAGCTTAGAAAATAGTGTTTGAGCCGTTCGACTAACCCCGGCGGACATTCCGTAATATTCTCTATGTGGCCGTAGGCGATGTCGGATTCGAGCACGGCGATGATCTTGTCGTCGGCCTCCGTTCCGTCAATCATGCGTAGGCCGCCGATGGGTCTGGCGCGGACGAAGAAGTTTCCCTGCGAGAAACTCTTTTCCGTCAGCACGCAGATGTCCATCGGGTCGCCATCGCCACGGATGCCGCTGCGGCCCACGCGCTCGCTACAGAGTTCTCCCACACGGTCGCCGCAGTAGGATTGAGGGATAAAGCCGTAGGGCATAGGGCACAGGCTCGAAAACCTTTGCGGGCGGTCTACGCGCAGATGGCCCGTCGCCTTATCAAGCTCATACTTGACGGCATCGGTCGGCACGATCTCGATAAAAGCGTTGACGGTATCGGGCACATCCGAGCCCGGCGAGACTCCGTGCCACGGGTGGGCCTGAAAGAGAACTGCGAATAACTCGTTAAGCGCTGCGTCGTTTCCAGCCATCACCATCCTCTTCCTTTCGCGCGCAACCGCAATGGGCTCTCTCTTTTCGCGCGGGCTGCGATTGATGCTAAAATCCCGAAACCTCGCCGCACGGATTATGGGTCGCGCCGCGCTCGCGTGTCCAATCCATATGGAGCGCTGGCGGAAGCGCCCTTGTGACGGAAAGCTTATATGTCTGCCACGACCCACGAAACAGTTCAGGACGTACGGAGCCGCGCCATCTCCCTGCGCTGGATTATCAGCGCCCGCGACGACATGACATGGTTCATCGGCTCCGTCGTGTCCAGCTACGCGCTCTTTGCCCTCTACGTGACGGGGCTCGTGCCGCTCGTGCCGATGGTCGCCGCCTGGGCCATACTGATCGACGCGCCGCACGTCTTCGGCACTTTCTCGCGCACCTATTTTGATCGCACGGAGCGCCGCGCACGCAAGCGCCTGCTGATAGGCTCGCTCCTTTTCTTCATCGTCGGCCCGGTGATGGTGCTCGCGGGCGCGGGCTTCGTCTTCTTCTTCCTCGCCGCGCTCTGGGCCTATTATCATCTGGTCAAGCAGCACTACGGTTTCATGGTGCTCTACAAGAAGAAGAACAACGACCTCGCGCCGGTTGATAACGCGCTTGATCGACTGTTTCTGCTGCTGGCCTTCACCTACCCGTTCATCGCCTTTGTTGCCGCCGACCCGGAAGCGATGGCGCGCGTCCCCGCCCCCCTGCACGCGGGCACGGGAGCGCTGGCCGCAGTGCTGTTCGCGGCGACATTGGTACTGGCGCTCCTGTGGGCGGGCCGACAGCTACAGCGTGCCCTGCGCGCAGAGCCACTGAATGTTCCGAAGTACCTGCTGCTCGCCGCCGCCATCCCCATGCACTGGGTCGTGCTGCTCACGCCGATGCCGCACAAGCCCATCGCCATCGTCGCCATCTTAACCATCTATCACAACCTGCAATACCATCGACTGATCTGGTTTCACAACAGGAAATACACTACGGGCGACGACCGGCGAGAGCGCTTCGGCGGCGCGGAATTAATCAGCCGCCGCCTCATCTACTACGTAGGCTTCGGCATTCTCTTCGGCATCTGGTATCAAGTCCCGCGCCAGTACGTGGGCTACAGGAACGGCCACACCTCGCTCTTTACCCAGATGCTCGCCTCCTTCTTCTGGGGCTACGCCTTCATACATTATTACCTGGACTCAAAAATCTGGCGCGTCCGCCGCGACCCCAACGTCGGCAAAGCGCTCCGGATGGATTGAGCCGAACGCGTCATCAACGCGCCACCACAAAAAGCATGAGCCCAAAAGCCTGAGCCGCGTTTGCTTTAAAACGCGGCTCATCTTATCTCATCATCTGTATCGGTGATTAGCAGGGCCAGTCAGTTTAATCCGGCGGCGTTCGCGACCCGTAAGGTTAATCCTCCTGATGGTCTTCGCCGTTATAGTGCATGACGACGCGCTCGTCATCCACGATGGTTTCCAGATGGACGGGGCGGCCCCAGAGCGTGTGGACGTGTTCGAGCGCCTTGCGCGCGTAGCGGCTGTCAAGCTCCGCGCCCTCGTAGGCGTGGCGCAGGTAAAGCTCGCGGTTGCCGTTGTAGTCGCCGTCGGCCACTTCCAGATAGGGAAAGCCGAAGTTGGTCATGTTCGCCACGAGCTGATCGCGCACCCTCTGCCAGCGTTTTTCCGTGATCGTCCATTCCTCTTCTTCGACCAGCTCGTAGACGAAGAGATCAAGCTCTTCGCAAAGCTCCTCGGTCAGGTAGTTACGCAGGAAAGAGACATCGGAATCAAGCTCGCGCACCTCAAAAATCTTCTCGCGTCCCTCGCCGCCTCGCCGCCCAAACTTCTCACGCTCCTCCGCAGAAGGGTTGTCCCAGCGCCGCTCTATGTCCTCGAAAATCTTGTAGCCCAGATAGTAGGGGTTGAGCTGGCCCTTGTGCGGCGAAACCACACCCGAATGAAGATCGGCAAACTCAAGATGCTCGTCGTCCGTCAGGTCAAGCTCGCGCATGATGCGCGCGTGGAAATAGGAGGCCCAGCCCTCGTTCATGATCTTCGTCTGCATCTGTGGGATGAAGTATTCCATCTCCTCGTGCATCATCGCCATCACGTCGCGCTGCCACGGTTTGAGGTGCGGCGAGTGGCGCATGATGTAGTAGACGATATCCTTTTCCGGCAGGCTCGCCCCGCGCGGCTTCTCATCCTCCGCCTCTTCGGGCTCTGCCTTTTCGCCGAGCCTCCACAAATCGTCGTACCGCCCTTCGACGCGCGCGGCCTTACGTCGTGGCGGGTCTTGCGGATTGTCGCGCTTGATGAAGAAGTTCGGGTCGATGTGCTCTTCGATGGCGAGCACGGCGTCGAGGAATCTCTCGACCGCTTTGCGCCCGTACTTGAACTCGTACTCGGTCATGCGCCCCGCGTGCGTCGAGACGCTCTCGACCATACGCCGGTTGGTCTTCGAGAAATAGATGTTGTTCTTGAAGAAATCCACGTGGCCGAGCACATGCGCCATGACCATCTTGTTCTGGATGGGGCTGTTGGTTTCCAGCAGAAAGCCGTAGGAAGGATTGGTGTTGATGACGACCTCGTAAATCTTCGAGAGCCCGAAGTCGTACATCGTTTTCATGCGGTGATAGGCTTTGCCGAACGTCCAGTGCGAGTAGCGGCCCGGCAGCGCGTAAGAGCCGACTTCGTACATCACGGTCGCGGGCACGATCTCAAAACGCGTCGGGAACGGGTCGAGCCCGAAGCGGCGTGCCACTTCCCAAATCTGCGCGAGAGAGGTTTCGAGGTCTCTGATTTCCCGGTCTTCCATAATCAACCCTGTTGCTGTGTGGAGGTGTATTTCTTAAACGCCCCGACGGCCAGCGCGATGATCACACCGATGACGGCCCCGACGCCCGCTCCGACCAAAGCGCCGCGCAAGCCCCAGGCCCAGAGCGAAGAGGTGGGCGGGAACGGGCCGCCGCGAGCGAGCAGAATCTCGGCGACCACGTTGAGGGTCGCGCCGATAATCAAAAAGACTAGTGTTGTTCTGATGATGGTATTGAGGCTGCGGCTCATAGCTCCTGTTTCTTTCCGAAGAACTGTTTAAGCGCCGGATAGACATCTTCCTTATCGTCGATGCGCACGCCGACAAAACGCTCCTTACGCTTGAGCCGGTCGTTGAAGATCGAGAGCAGAGCGCCCGAAGAGCGACGGTAGCTCGAAGCCCCCTCCTCGCCGATCTCGCCGTAGCCGAAAAGATTGCAGGTCGTAATCAACTGGTCTGCAAGGCGCACGGCCTCTTCGTTGTCCGAATAATAGTTATCGCCGTCGGAGAAATGGAACGGGTAGATATTCCAGTCCTGCGGGCTGAAGCGCGTCGCTATGATGTCGAGCGCCAGCTGGTAAGCGGAAGAGACGACCGTGCCGCCCGACTCGCCCTGCGTGAAGAACTGTTCTTCCGTGACCTCCTTGGCCTCCGTGTGGTGCGAGATGAAGACGATGTCCACGTTGTCATACTTGGTGCGTAGAAACCTCACCATCCAGAAGAAGAACGAGCGCGCGATATACTTCTTAAACTCGCCCATACTCCCGGAAACGTCCATCAGCGCCAGCACGACGGCGTTGGATTCGTAGCGCAGATTTTCTTCCCAGCTCTTAAAGCGCAAGTCCTCTTTTTTGACATCACCGAAGCGGGCCTTGCCCTCTTCGCGGGCGTTGCGCTTGATGTTCTCAAGAATCATGCGGCGCTTGTCCAGATTAGCCATCACGCCCGTGCGGCGAATCTCGTTAAAGCGAGTGGTCTTTGACTGGACGGCCTTTTTAGCTTTCTCTTCGAGAAAGGGCAGCTGCAAATCCTCGAAGATGAGCGCGGCGATCTCGTCTATGTTGACCTCTGCCTCGTAATACTCTTCGCCGCCGGTTTGCCCCCCCTGCCCTGAGCCAGAGCCCTGCCCGGGCTGTCCTTCGCGCGCGATCACGTCGCCGACGCGGGTCTTGCCGTCGCCTTGGCCCACATGCTTCTTCTTACGGTAGTCGAAGCGGAACTTGTATTCATCCAGCGCACGAATCGGCACTTTGACGGTGCGCTTGCCGTCCGACATGATAATCGCTTCGTTAGAGACGATGGAGCCGAGGTTTCTTTTAATCGCCTCTTTAACGCGCTCCTTGTGCCGTTCCTGATCGATGATGCCTTTGCGCTGAAGCGACCAGTCGTTGCGTTGGATGGACATCTCTACACCTCTCGAACGATCAGCGGTTGAGCGGCGACGTAAGCCCTCGTCGCCTTATGGTTGATCGTCATTCGCTTACTCACCATTTGACGCGCGCCCAGCGGCGAACTCCGCGACCAGACCTGTAAACTCGCGCGGGTATTCCTCCTGCGGCAGATGCCCGCACTGACGAAACACGATCAGGCGCGAAGCCTGTATCTCCCGGTGCAGCCGTTCGCCATCGCTGAGCGGAATCTCCGCGTCATGCTCGCCCCAGATAATCAGGGTGGGCTGTGTGATGAGATGCGCTTCGCGTCTGATTCGTTCGGCGCTCCAACACCTGAGCATACAAAGTGCCGCGCGCTGCGTATCGGCGGCGCGCAGCGGCGTGTGATAGGCCGCGACTCTTTTATCGTCGAACCACCCACTGTTGCTGACGGTATTGCTTTTCAGGTGGCGTTTCACCATCCAGCGCAAGTCCAGCATCAGCGGCGAGAGCAACTCTCCGATGACGGGCGAGGCGGCAAGACGCAACAGCGGACGCCGCTTAATGTCATCGTTGGAGACCGCCCCGACCAGCACCAGCCGCTCGACGCGCTCGGCGTAATCGAGCGCACAGGTGGCCGCAATCGCGCCGCCGTAAGAACTCCCGACCAGCGTCGCGCGCTCGATTTCGAGCGCATCCATCAGGCGTGTAATCATGCGCGCGTGCGCGTCAATCGTGTACTCGGCGTCTCGCGGCTTTTCGGAAAACCCGAAACCCATCAGGTCTGGCGCGATGACGCGAAAACCCTCTTCGGCAATCGGCAGCAAAACTTCGCTCCAGACGAGCGTGGATGCCGTAAAGCCGTGAATCAGGATAACGGCGGGCGCGTCCTTCGGGCCTGCTTCCTGATAATGCACGCGCACGCCGCCCGTGGTTATGAACCGGGAGCGCTCGGCGTGAGGCATCTGCTCCCCGTGCTCGGCCCACTCGACTGCGCGCGGACGGCTGAGCAGTCTCAGGGCGAGCGCGCCGCCGGCCATGCCGGACGCGCCCGCTATTAAGTAACGTTTCTTCATAAGTGGTCAGTGGTTGATGAGCTTGAAAAAAATCTTCGGTGATCTGTTCGTCGAGAGGTTCGAGCGCGCCCTGCGGCGGCTACGGCTCAGCTACGGTCATTGGCCCAGTAATCAGGTTTCTCCTCGGTCTGCGGGTCATGTCTCTCCATCCAGCGCTCTGGCCGCTTCAGCTCCTCGAAGCCGAACCTGCGATAAAGCTCGTGCGCGTCCTTGGTCGCCAGCACCCAGCGGCGAAAGCCCTGCAGCTCGGGGTGCGAGAGGATGACCTCCATGAGCCACTTTCCCAGACCCTGCCCGCGCGCCTCGTCCAGCACAAAGACATCCGCCAGCCAGGCGAACGTCGCATAGTCTGTAATCACGCGCGCGAATCCGACCAGCTTGTGCCCCCTGTAGATGCCGAACGCGACCGAGTTTTCAATAGAGCGACTGATCGTCTCTCGCGAGCGCCCCCTGGCCCAGTAGGATGTGTTCGACAGGTAGTCATGGATGACTTCCAGATCAAGGCTCGCCTTGTCCGTGCTGATCGTATATTCGCCGCGCCGCCATTCGTGCGCCATTCCTATAAACGCCTCCTTGAAGACCCTTTGGCCGGGCAGGAATTCTCTCACATAGAGCTGAAACCCGGCTATGATTTTACTCCCGACGCTCTGTTCCAATAAAAGATCGTGCAGGCATCGTCGCGCTCCGCAAACGCTCGCATCTCAGCAATCGTCTCTTTGATCTCTCGGGCGGTGGCGAGCCCCTGTCTTTCAAGCTCGCCAGCGCCGCCTTCGACGTTTCCGATCAGGTTCTCGACCCATGGGCGAAAACTCTCCGTGCCCGCGTAATGAATCTCCGGTTGAATGCTCAATTTGATCTCTGAGAAACCGGCCTTTTTGAAGAGCGAGAAGAGCTTCTTTCCGATCAGGGCGTCGCCGCCGAGCCTTGACTGTAGCGCGGCGAACCTTTGCCAGACGGCCTCGAAGGCCGGGCACTCGGGGTAGAAGGTGATGATCAGAATGTTGTTTTCCTGCGCGAGCGCGCGACCTCCGGGCCGCAGCACGCGGCGCATCTCCGTCAGCACCTGTAGAGGGTCTGCGACGTGTTCCAGCAGGTAGCGGCAATAGACGGCGTCGAAGCGCTCGTCGATGAAGGGCAGCGCGTGCGCGTCCGCCTGAACGAAATGTAGATTCCCTGTGGAGTTTCGCGCCAGCGCCAACTGTGCGGACGCATACTCGACGCCGCAGACCCGGCCCTCAGGCACGCGCTCCGACACCTCGCGCGCCAGAATCCCGAGGCCGCTGCCGACCTCAAGCACCGATGCCCCTGCACGAAGTTCGAGGAACTCTATGAAGGGAGCGTTGGTCAGGCGGTTGAGCAGGGCCAGTCGCGCCTGCTCCGAAGCTTCCGTGCCATGTATGTAGGCGGTCTTGTTCTCTGCTTTCACGCCCACCTCGCTGGAAAATGCCCGCGCCTTCCAGATCGAAAAGCGCGGGCATGGCTGTTGTTCATCTCTCGTCTGATCGCGAAGTGAGCCGCGCCTGCCTGCGACTCCTGCTCGCTCGCGCTATTTAGCGCGAGAGGAGCGTGCCGACATAGGTTAACAACTCGTTCGCGCAGACCGGACAGTAGCCGCCATCTTTGACCAGACGATCTACCACCTCGTTGATGCGGCGCAGTTGGTCAGGGTCTGGCGTTTTCGCGGAAGTCGTGATCTTCACCACATCCTTGAGGTCGGCGAAGATTTTCTTTTCAATCGCCTCCTTCAAACGCTCGTGCGAATTGTACTCAAAGGAGCGGCCCTTTCGCGCGTAGGACGAGATGCGAATCAGTATCTCCTGCCGAAAAGTATTCTTGGCGTTCTCACTGATTCCGATCTGCTCTTCGATGGAGCGCATCAGTTGCTCGTCCGGGTCTATCTCCTCTTCGGTGATGGGGTCTTTGATGCGCTCCTTATTGCAATAGGCCTCGACGTTGTCCAGATAGTTGTTGCACATCGTGCGCGCCATCTCTTCAAAGGAATAGACGAAGGCGCGCTGGACTTCGATCTTCGCCAGCTCGTCGTACTCCTTGCGCGCCGCCGAGATCAGGTTCAGATAGCGCTCGCGCTGGTCGGGGCTGATGCCCGTGTGCTGCTCGAACCCGTCCTTGATCGCGCGCAGCGCGTCAATCGGGTTGATGCAGGTGACGCCGTCCCGGACGAGCGCCGAAGAGAGGCGGTTGATGATGTAGCGAGGGCTGATGCCGTCCATGCCTTCGCGCACCGTCTCGTCTTTCAATTCGCGCACGTCCTTTGACTTGTAGCCTTCAACGTCCTCGCCGTCGTAGAGCTTCATCTTCTTGACGACATCCACGTTCTGCCGCTTGGGCTCTTCGAGCCTCGTCATGACGGCGAACATCGCCGCCACACGCAGGGTGTTGGGCGCGATGTGGACGTTGCGTAGGACTTCCGACTGGTGCAGCAGCTTGTGATAGATGCGCTCCTCCTGCGATACCCTCAGATTGTAGGGGACGCGCACGAGGATGATGCGATCCTGCAAGGCTTCCGACTTGCGATTGCCAGCGAAAGAGATGTACTCGTTTTCGTTCGTGTGCGAGAGAATCACTTCGTCGGCGTAGATCATGGCGAAGCGCCCTGTCTTGATGTTCTGTTCCTGCGAGAGCGTCAGCAGAGAGTAGAGAAACTTCTCATCCACCTTCAACATCTCGACGAACTCCATCAGGCCGCGATTGGCGATATTGAGCTCGCCGTCGAAACGATAGGCGCGCGGGTCTGACTCGACGCCGACCTCGCCGATGGTCGAGAGATCGATCGAGCCGGTCAGCTCCGTGATGTCCTGTGACTTGGGGTCTGAGGGGGCGAAAGTTCCGATGCCGACGCGCTCCTTTTCTGAAAAGAGGATGCGCTGGACGCGCACGTCCTCGTGGCGTCCGCCGTACTCGTGCTCAAGCGCATAGCGACACTGCGGGCACAGGTCGCCTTCGATGTAGATGCCGTAATGCTTCTCGATCTCCGCGCGCAGCTCCTGCGGGATGAGGTGCATGGGGTCTTCGTGCATCGGGCAGTCCTTGATGGCGAAGACCGCGCCGCCGTCGGTGCGCGTGTATTCTTCGAGGCCGCGCTTGAGCATCGTCACAATCGTGGATTTGCCGCCGCCCACCGGCCCCATCAGGAGCAGAATACGCTTGCGGACTTCGAGGCGCTGGGCTGCCGATTTGAAGTATTCGACGATGCGCGCAATCGGCTCTTCGATGCCGAAGAGCTCGGTGGCGAAGAAATTATAGCGTGCGATCTCGTCGCGCGTGCCCTCGTTCAGCTTCTCGATGCCCGCGCCGTGTATCATGTCGTTGATACGCGCGTGCGAGAGTTGTGCGATACGTGGATTTTGTGCGACCACCTCGAAATAATCGCGGAATGAACCTTCCCAGCGGAGCGCTTCGCGGTCGCGCCGCAAATCTTCCAGCCGCTGGCTGATATTGAATTGATTTTTGCCATCCTGCTCTTGCATAGCCGTTTTCGTACCTCTTAATGGCTGTCGCGCGCAGTAGATAGCGTGTGGGAAAAGCACGCCCTTCGGTCGAGCGGGCCGGACACACGCGAGGCAGCCCTCCGGTAAAAAGCGGGGCTGCACTGTAAGGTCGCGGCTGCTCTCAGGATTAATCTCGATATGCGCCGAAGCAGCACGCGCGCGTTTTGCGTGCGGCGCACCACTCGAGACCGTTCCCATGTTCAATGATCGGAAGCCGCCCGATAGCCGTCCGGCGATCAATCGTCAGGACTAAACCGGAGAGAGAGTAATCCTGAAAATGCCGGGAGCTTATCAACGAGCTTTAGTGTCAATCGAGGCGGGCGAAGACGGGCCAAGCGTTTTCGGAAGCGGCCCGCTCGCGCGCTTCCCCTTCACTGCTACTCCTAAGTATAACACAACGCCTACGGGCCGAAGTCAATGCTTATTTTGCAGCCGAGAGGACGATGCGCGGGCGCAAAGCTCCCGCCGCCGCATCCATCATCGCAACGGCTATCAACTCCCCAACCTCATCCAACAGCCTGACGGTCTGCCCGTCCTCATATTTCCCTTCCGTGCGGTCGCCCAAGCTCACGGCGACGCCATGCCGCGCTCGTTCGGCGGCCTCGCTCGTTAGATGCACCGAAGGCATCCATGAGAGCGCCGCGTTAAGCGAAATGAGAACTCTTTCCGCGCCTCCCGCGGCGTCGGCCCGCGTCAGACTTTCAAGCTCTTCCAGCGTGATCGACTCCTTGAGGCCGAACTCGCCCGCACGCGTTCGGCTGAGCGCCGCCAGATGCGCGCCCACGCCAAGGCTTGCCCCGACCGATTCGGCGAGCGAGCGCACGTAAGTTCCCGCCGAACAGAGGACGCGCACGCGCAGGTCGCGCGTCCCATCCTCATTGCGGCGAAGAGGTTGGCCCACGTCTTGTAGCGCTTCCAGCTTATGAATCTTCACGCGCACCGCGGCGCGCTCGATCTCAAGGCCGCGTCGCGCCAGCTCATAAAGCTTTTTCCCCTTCACCTTCTTGGCCGAGTACATCGGCGGAACCTGATCTATCTCCCCGCGCAGGGCGTCGAGCGCCGCCTCGATCTCCCGCTCGCTCCAATCGGGAATGGCCTCGACGATTGGCCCATCCTCCGAGTTCTTAAGGCGCGGCGCGCCCTCGCAATCCCCCGTCTCGGTCATGTAACCGAAGCGAATCAGGGCTTCATACTCTTTGTCCGCGCCGGAGAGAAACTGCGCCAGCCGCGTCGCGCGCCCCACGAGTATGACCAGCACACCGGTCGCAAACGGATCGAGCGTGCCCGTATGCCCGACCCTGCGCTCGCGCAGAATGCGCCGCACGCGCGCCACCACGTCGTGCGACGTGAGCCCCGCCGGTTTATCAATGATGAGAATACCGTCCATCAGCCCCATTTTAGATTTCGGATTGGCAATACTTTTCCCTAACTCGCACGGCTCTGAAGCGCCTCTATCTTTTCCTTATGCTCTTCTACGAACCATGGGTTCAGAAGCGGCAGGTATTCCAACTGTAGTTCAAATGGCAGCTCAAAGAAACTGGAAACAATCGTGCCCCGGCAGCGCCAGCTCCCGCAATCGCACTGCCAGACGATGCCGCCGTGGCAATCAATAATGTAATCGCACGTAATCTCCTCGCCGGCTTTGATCGGTCTGCGCGCGGCCACCTGACGCACCCTGCCCACAGTTTTGACGAACGCGCTCGGGTCACAGCTTGAATTGATGTGACGCTCGGGAAACTGCATGTGCACGACTTTTCCATCCGCCAGATAATCACAGTGGTAGTCGTATTCGCCCGATTCAGGCCGTAGCGGATGCTCTTGGTCAACGACGCGCGAATCGTCAATGGCGAGTATCGTCTCGCCCTCCGCGAAGGGGCGCGCGGCGAAAACGCCCATGCCGTGAATCTTCGATTGGGCAACAAACACCTCTGCCATAAGCTTCTCCATGACGACCGCATCTGCGGTTTGCTAATTGCCGATCCAAAATCTAAAATTCAAAATCTAAAATGGCAAGACGTAAGTGGAAGCCGCGAGAGCGGCAGATTAATGAAGAGGCGACCGAGAGCGCGCCGCGCACGGTTGACCCGGAGAAGGCACGCGAGCGAACGTTTCAGCGGGCCGTCAAGCTGCTCGCGGCCAAACCGCGCTCTGTGGCGGAGCTGCGCGAGCGCCTGCTGGAAAAATCCTGGACTAACGAAGAGGTGGTGGACGCAGTCCTGAAGAAGCTCACCGAGTACGGCTACCTCAACGACGAGCAGTACGCTCTCGGCTACGCGTCCTTTCAGGTGCGGCAAAAGCCCGTTGGCCGCGGGCGCTTGCAGCGCGCGCTGTCGCTCAAGAAGGTTGATCGCGAGACGGCTGACGAAGCCATCAGGAAGGTCTTTGAAGAGACGCCCGAAGAGCAGCTTATTGAGCAGGCGATTGAGCGCCGCACGCGCCTGCGCGGTCGCCCGGAGACGCGCGCCGAAACCAAGAGCCTCTTTGACCACCTGCTGCGCCGGGGGTTTTCCTACGACTTGGTGGTGCGTAATGTTCGTGCCCTCTCGCAGGCGAGCATCGACGAAGCGGAGAACGAGTAAAGCCGTTTCTCCGTCCGGCCTCTATCAATCCAGACTCAAATTCCATCCCCCAAAGCCCCTTACCCGAAGGCTGTTTCGCCCCTTCGCGCGCGCCGTGCTACACTTATTGTTTATCTGAATATGACGGGATTTGACTGATTATGACTGGAAACGAGATTCGCCAAAAATTCTTAGAATATTTCGAGCGCCACGGCCACAAGATCGTGCGCTCAAGCCCGCTGCTCCCGGCCAACGACCCCACGCTGCTTTTCACCAACGCCGGGATGAACCAGTTTAAGGATCTCTTTACGGGCGCGGAGCAGCGCGATTACGTGCGCGCCACTACGTCGCAGAAATGCGTGCGCGCCGGCGGCAAGCACAACGACCTTGACGAGGTCGGCAAGACGGCGCGCCATCACACCTTTTTCGAGATGCTCGGCAACTTCTCCTTCGGCGATTATTTCAAGGAAGACGCCATACGCTTCGCCTGGGATCTGCTGGTCAACGAGTACGGGCTAGACCCCGCGCGCCTCTGGTTCACTGTCTTTGAGGGCGACGCGGAAGTCCCCGCCGATTCTGAGGCCGAGGCGCTCTGGGAAAAGGTCGGCGCGCCGCCTGAGCGCATCCTGCGTTTCGGCCACAAGGATAATTTCTGGCAGATGGGCGACACAGGCCCATGCGGCCCTTGCAGCGAGATTCATTACTACATGGGCGAAGACCCGTCAGACCCGTCGCAGAACCGGGCCGAATTCGTCAACGGCCCCGGCGATACGACGATGGAAATCTGGAATCTCGTTTTCATGCAGTACGAACGAACGAGGACGAGCGAAGGGGAGATCGTTCAGACTCCTTTGCCCAAGCCCTCTGTTGATACGGGCGCAGGCTTGGAGCGCATTGCGGCTGTGCTGCAAAATGTGAAGTCCAACTATGACACAGACCTGATTCGCCCGATCATAGAGTTTACGGCAAGCCTGGCCGACCGCAACTACGAGGCCGAGACGCCGGAAGGCTTCGCCATGCGCGTCATCAGTGATCACGCGCGCACGACTGCGTTTGCCATCGCCGACGGCATCCTGCCCGGCAACGAGGGACGCAGCTACGTGCTTCGCAAGATCATGCGCCGCGCCATCTATCACGGACGCCACGCGCTACAGTTTGAAGAGTCTTTCTTCTACAAGGTGACGGAATTCGTTGTCGGCCTGATGCGCGAAGCCTACCCGGAACTGGAAGCCTCGCGCGAATTCATAGAGCGCATGGTCAAGCTCGAAGAGGAGAGGTTCAGCTCGACCCTGACCGTCGGATTGCAGAAACTCGACGCGCTATTCTCCATGACGACCGAGGGCACAATGCCCGACTTCAAAGAGATAGCGAGGCTCTACGATACGTTCGGCACGCCCAGAGATTTGATTCGCGTCAGCCTCGAAGAGCGCGGCTTCCAGATCGATGAGGCGGCCTTTAATGTTTCGTTCGAAGAGGCGCTGCGCGAGATTCAGCGCGCGAGCGTGCGCGAGCATGGGCCGGCGCGCGCTAAGGCCAAGGCCGTTTATGAAGGCATCGCCGAGCGGGCCGGACAGAGCGAGTTCACAGGCTATGAGGGCACGCGTCTGGACGGCGCGCGCGTCCTCGCGCTCGTCAAAGGCGAAGATGAAGTGCAGGAATTGTCGGAAGGCGATGAGGGCGAAGTCATCCTCGACCGCACGCCTTTCTATGCGGAATCGGGCGGACAGGTCGGCGATACAGGAACACTCGCCAGCGGCAACGTGCATGTCCTCGTCAACGATACCGTCTCTCCTGCGGGCGGCCTTATCATTCATCGCGTCACGGTCGAGCGCGGCGTGCTGCGTACGAACGACGAAGTGACGGCGCAGGTTGACGCCGAGAAACGCGATGCCACGCGCCGCAATCACACGGCGACGCACCTGCTTCACGCCGCACTGCGCGAAGTTCTGGGCACACACGTCAAGCAGGCGGGCTCGGTCGTCGCGCCTAACTACCTGCGCTTCGACTTCTCGCACTTTCAGCCACTGACGCGCGAAGAGCTTGCAGAGCTTGAGCGCCTTGTCAATTACCAGATACTTCGCAACGAGCGAGTGCAGACGGACATTCTCTCTCTGGAAGAGGCCATGCGGTCGGGTGCGATGGCGCTCTTCGGGGAAAAGTACGCGGAGAAGGTGAGAGTGCTGACCGTGCCGGGATTCTCCAAGGAGCTATGCGGCGGCACGCACGTGCGCGCGACGGGCGACATCGGCCTCTTCAAGATCACGAGCGACGAGTCCATCGCTTCGGGCACGCGCCGTATACGCGCCGTCACGGGCGCGGACGCCTTCACGCGCTTTCAGGAGACGGAGGCGCTCGTTGACAGCATCGCCACCGAGTTACGCACGTCGCGCACGGAGCTGCCCGCCACGGTCGAGCGTCTTCAGGAAGAACTGAAGAAGGCCAGACGCGAGGGAGACGAGCTTCGTTTGAAGCTGGCGACGGGCGCTCTCGGCGCTGCCTCTTCAAACGGCAGCGAGGCGCGTGAAGTCGCGCCGGGCGTGCGTGTGCTGGCGAGAGAGGCGAGCGGGCTCGACGCCCAGGGGATGCGCCAGCTTTCGGACACGCTGCTGGCGAGAATAAATTCCGGCGTCGTCGTCCTTGGCAGAAGCTCGGACGGCAAAGTCTCGCTCATCGTGCGGACTTCGCCCGACCTGCTCAAACGCGTTCCGGCGGGACAGGTGATTAAAGAGTTAGCGCCGATGGTGGGTGGTCGCGGCGGCGGAAAACCAGACATGGCCGAAGGCGGCGGCAACCAGCCGGAAAAATTGGCCGAAGCATTGGAAGCCAGCTACTCGGTCATAGAGCGTCTTCTGGGTTAAGACTTGAGCCGGGCCGGATTTTTCGGCTGGCTGTGCTTGATAAAAGCAGGAGCGCCAGTGCCTCAACCAGTTAACAGGTA
>DASVWI010000018.1:0-129245 GCA_036389675.1 Pyrinomonadaceae bacterium | reverse complement strand
GTAGTCTTTGGCCTGATTGGCGACCTCTTTGTAGTCCGTGTTCTGCAAGTCCTTGAACTTGTCAACCACCGGGGTCATCTTGTCAGACACGTAGTCCTTGGCTGTCGAAGCAGCATCGGCAACCTTCTTGCCGTATTCCTGCGCCGTCGCCGCAAGGCCCGTCGCCGTGCCCGAACCTGTGCCGCCGCTGCCGCCCGCGCCGCCGCTGCTGGGCGTCAGGCTCTGGCCCGTTCCCGTGGACGATCCCGCCCCGCCGCCTGCTGAGGACGAGCCGCCCGTCGTGCTGTCGCCGCCACCGCTTCCGCTCGCCGACGAAGTGCCGCCGTAGCCTGTTTGCCCGCTCGTGCTGCTGCCAGCGCCTGTGGTTCCGGCACTCGTTGCGCCCGTGCCAGCGCCGCCCGATCCAGTCGTTCCTGTCGATCCGCCTTTGGGATTGTTCTGTGACATCTCTTATTCTCCTTAAAAGTTAAATTATCTGTGCCGAATGAGCGTGCGAGAAGCTCTCGATCAAATTTGTCGCACCAGTCGCATTGAGCAAACAACGTGCCGACGGGCAGCGCTCACGCCCTGCATCGCAGTTAACGAATAATGATGCGGACGACGCGCATCCATCGCGCGCACGCCACGTCGCTCTCTTGTTGCGAAAAGGTACGTGATAAGATAGCGCAAAGGTCGGGAACAGTACAGGCCGCAAGCACACCGTTTTATCTGAAACCTCACCCGCCTTGACATCGTAATACGGAAGATGGTAAGTAAGCACTTACTTTCAAGAGCCGTATCAGTAAGGACAGCCGATTGAGCAAACAACCAGTCACCTCTAACCTGCCGCTTCCGCCGATTGTCGCCTCGCGTATGGCCGGCGAGGAGAGGCGTTTACAAATCCTTCAGGTCGCCATCAGCCTCTTCGCCAAAAAAGGGTTTCGCGGCACGACGACCAAGGAGATAGCGCAGGCGGCGGGCGTCTCCGAAGCGATGGTCTTTCGCCACTTCGCCACTAAGGAGGAGCTTTACAAGGCCATCTTAGATCACAAGGCCTGCGCGAGCGGAAGCCTGGACTTATGCCATGCCGAAACGGTCACGGACGCCATCGCGCGCAAGGACGACCGCGCCGTCTTCGAGCAGCTCGGCCTTGCGCTCTTGCGGCATCACGAGCACGACACGGAATTCCTTGGCCTGCTCATGCACTCGGCGCTCGAAGGGCACGAGCTGGCGCAGATGTTCTGGGAGAGAAACGTGCTCCAGATGTACGACTTCCTCAGATCGTACCTCGCCGAGCGGCAGCGCGAGGGCGCTATCCTTGCGGTTGACCCGGGCGTCATCGTGAGGGCTTTCGTCGGCATGATCATTCATCACTCGGTCAGCAACAGCCTGTGGGACAGGCAGCGCCGCCTGCTCGACATCTCGAACGAGGTGGCCGCGCGCGAGTTCACGGAAATTTTATTGCATGGCATTTGTGCGACGACCGCCGGGCCGAGAGCCCATGCGACGGCCACCCGCCGCCAGTCTGGCGTCCAAAGGGACGCCGCAAAGAAGAAGCAGACGAAATGAGTCCCCGTAAATTTAAGCTCTTATCTCTCGCATTAATGATCGCTCTCCTGAGCCTTGGGGCTCTGGCCTGTAGTGGCTCGAAGGCACAGTCGAACAAGGCTGCGACGACCACCACCACGACGACCACGACGACGACGGAGGTTGTGGTGACGACTGTGCCCGCCATCACGCGCTCGTTGCCGCGCTTCTTCGAGGCTACGGGCAGCCTCGCCGGTAACGAGCAGACGGATGTGGCCCCGGCGGTCGCAGGCAAAGTCATCACGGTCGGCGTCGATCTGGGCAGCTATGTGCAGCGCGGCGCGATGCTCGTTCGCCTTGACGACCGCGACGCGCGCATACGCCTTGAGCAGGCGCAGGCGCAGGTCGAGCAGGCGC
The DNA here is from genome assembly GCA_036389675.1 of Pyrinomonadaceae bacterium. Classification (GTDB taxonomy): domain Bacteria; phylum Acidobacteriota; class Blastocatellia; order Pyrinomonadales; family Pyrinomonadaceae; genus DASQYE01. Next base: position 127,322 of record DASVWI010000018.1, on the reverse strand, counting down.
AGGCCTCTGTGCGTCAGGCCGAAGCGCGGATAGGACTTCGCCCCGGACAGAATTTTGACCCCGAGCGTGTCGCCGAGGTGGGCTCGGCGCGCGTCGCGCTTGAGCTGGCGGAGAAACAACTTCGCCGCTTCGAGCGCCTGATCGAATCGGGCGACGTTTCGCGCTCCTCCTACGATCAGCAGAAGGCGCAGCGCGACCAGTTGCAGCAGCAGTACGAGGCGGCGCTGACGGTCGCGCGCCAGAACTACGCGGCGGTGCAGACGGCGCGGGCCGCCGTCACCTCCGCCCGCACCCAGATTGAAACGCAGCGCAAGGCCATCAGTGACGCGGTCGTCTCCGCTCCGATCAGCGGTTATGTCGCAGACCGCCCGGCAGACCTCGGCGAATACGTCACGACCTCCACGAAGGTCGCGACCATCGTGAGCACCAACCCTCTACGCATGCGTATAGACATCCCGGAGCAGGCCATCTCTTCCGTGCAGGTGGGCCAGGGTGTTTCCGTCAACGTCAGCGCATATCCTGATCGCGCCTTTAGCGGGCGGGTCGCGCGCATCTCGCCCAACGTCACGGCGACCTCGCGCACGCTCACCGTCGAGGCCGAGATCGACAACGGCGATGGCGCTTTGAAGCCCGGACAGTTCGCCACCGTTCGCATCCAGCAACCGGCCTCCGCCGAGGCCGTGCTCGTGCCGGCGCGCGCCGTCCACACCGAAGGCTCTTCGAGCCACCTCTTCGTCATCAAGAATGGCCGCGCCGAGCAGCGACAGGTACAGCTCGGGCAGGCCGAAGGCGACCTCGTAGAGATACGCAGCGGCGTCGCTCCCGATGAGCAGGTGGCAACGAGCAACATCGAGCAACTGAGCGACGGCATGGCCGTAAGACAATAAAGAAGTTGTCAGCAATCTATGGTCAGCTCAAACTGATTACTGATAACTAGGTTTCCATCATGCAAAAGCTTGCTGAAATTTGCGTCCGCCGTCCGGTCTTTGCGACGATGTTGATACTGTCGCTGACGGTCGTCGGGCTTTTCTCCTTCAAGTCGCTGGGCGTTGACCTGTTCCCGAAGATCGACCTGCCGACAGTAACCGTCACGGTCGTCAATCCGGGCGCGTCGCCGCAGGAGATCGAAACCGAGATCACGGACAAGGTGGAGGGCGCTGTTAATACCATCAGCGGTATTGACGAGCTGCGCTCCACTTCGGTCGAGGGCGTCTCGCAGGTCTTCATCACGTTCCTTCTTGAGAAGAACGCTGACGTGGCCGCGCAGGAAGTGCGCGACAAGGTCAACCTGATCATCCCGGACCTGCCGGAAACGTCCGAAGAGCCGATCATTCAGAAGCTCGATACGGATGCTGCGCCCGTGCTGCGTATCGCCGTCTCCGCGCCGCGCTCCCTGCGCGAAGTGACGGACGTGGCCGACAAGCAGATCAAGGAGCGCATAGAGAGCATCAACGGCGTCGGGCAGGTGCAGATCGTCGGCGGGCGCGAGCGCGAGATACAGGTCTGGGTAGACCCGGACAAGATGCGCGCATACAACGTGACGGTCGCGGAAGTGGCGGCAGCCGTGCGCTCGCAGAATCTGGAAGTGCCGGGCGGGCGTGTTGACGAGGGCACGCGCGAGTTGACCGTCCGCACGCTGGGGCGCATCCCAGACCCCGCCAGCTTTAATGATCTGGTCGTCGCCAATCGCGGTTCGTACGCCGTCAAGGTCAGCGACATAGGCTATGTCGAGGACGGCGCTGAAGAGCAGCGCACGCAGGCTCGTCTGAACGGTCAGCCCGCCGTCACGCTCATCGTCTCAAAGCAGTCCGGGCAGAACACCGTGGCCGTCGCCGACGCCGTCAAGGAGCGTCTGGCAGAGATTATTCCGACGCTGCCCGCAGGCTTCAGGGCCGAGGTCGTCGGCGATCAATCCATCTTTATCAAGGCGTCGCTCGAAGCCATCGAGACGCACCTCATAGAGGGCGGCATACTGGCGGCCATCGTCGTCTTCATCTTTCTGTGGAACTTCCGCGCCACGTTCATCGCGGCGATAGCGATTCCGACCTCCATCATCGCCACCTTCGGGCTGATGGCGGCCATGGGCTATACGCTCAACAACATCACCATGCTGGCGCTGACCTTGATGGTCGGCATCGTCATCGACGACGCCATCGTCGTGCTTGAGAACATCTATCGCTTTATCGAAGAGAAGGGGATGCCGCCGTTTCAGGCGGCGATTCAGGGCACGCGCGAGATAGGTCTGGCCGTGATGGCGACGACGTTGAGCCTGCTCGCGGTCTTTCTGCCCGTCGGCTTTATGGGCGGCATCGTCGGTCGCTTCATGTCTTCCTTCGGCTTTACTTCATCGTTCGCCATAGCGGTCTCGCTGCTCGTCTCCTTTACCCTGACGCCTATGCTGGCGGCGCGTCTCATCAAGCGCGAGGCAGACCCGCTGCCTGCCGGGACGGGCAGCGAGCCTTCGCAGGGCGACGCCTCCGCGGCGCTGGCAGACGAATCTCGCGTCGCCGCGGGCTCTGAAGGGCCGGAACAAAACCTCTTCGACGGAGAAGCAAGCGAAGCCTCAAGCATTCCGGCACAGGAGGATGCGAGCGAAGCTGGCAAAGAACAGTCCGCGCGGGGCGTGCCTAAAGAGGAGCGCAGCTCAAAGGAGTCGCGCTTCTATCGCCCGATTGATCGCACCTATACGTGGATGCTGTCATGGTCTATGCATCATCGCTGGGTCGTCATACTCACCTGCGTGCTCGTCATCATCAGCATCGTGCCGCTCTTCAAGTACGTCGGCAAAAACTTTCTGCCCGTGGACGACCAGTCGCAGTTTGAGATCAACGTGCGCGTGCCCGAAGGCTCGACGCTTCCGGCGACTTCGACGCTCGTGGAAAAGATCGCGGCGGACGTGCGCCAATTGCCGGGCGTGACCGACACGCTCGTCACCGTCGGCGGCGGCCAGCAGGAGCTTGTCAACAGCGCCTCCATCTACGTCCGTATGTCTCCGATCAAGGAGCGCAGCGTGACGCAGAATGACGTGATGAGCCTCGCTCGCAAAGACGTTCTGGCGAAATACCTACAGATGTATCCGGACAAGCTGCGAACCAGCGTGCAGCAGGTCGCGGCCATCTCGGGCGGCGGCTTCCGCAACGCCGACATTCAATACGTCATCGGCGGGCCTGACCTTCAAAGGCTGACCAAGTACTCTGAAGACCTGCTTCAGAAGATGAAGACCATTCCTGATGTCGTCGATGCGGACTCGACTCTGATTAACGGCAAGCCCGAGCTGCGCGTGCAGATTCACCGCGAGCATGCCGCGGATTTGGGCGTGCGCGTCGGCGATATAGCGCAGGCTCTAAACACCTTGGTCGCCGGTCAAAAGGTCTCGACCTTCAACGAAGGCACGGATCAGATCGACGTGCGCGTGCGTGCGACGGGCGAGTTTCGCGCGAGCGTCGAGGGCCTCAAGCGTATGATCGTTCCTTCGACCAAGATCGGCTGGGTGAGCCTTGACAATCTGGTCAGCGTGGACGAGGGAGCCGGCCCGTCGGCCATTGATCGTCTCAATCGCCAGCGTCAGGTGACGCTGCTCGCCAACGTCAGGCCCGGCGGCTCGCAGGCCGCCGTCATTGACCGCATGAACCAGTTCGTCAAAGAGCTGAACGTTGACCCTGCCTATAAGACGGGGCTGGCGGGCCGCTCCAAAGAGCTAGGGCGCGCGGGCTACTACTTCATGCTCGCCTTCACGCTCTCATTCGTCTTTATGTACATGGTGCTGGCCGCGCAGTTCGAGTCCTTCATCCACCCGGTCACGATCTTGCTCACATTGCCGCTCGCCATCCCGTTCGGCATTCTTTCGCTGCTCGTGACCAACCAGACCGTCAATATCTTTTCCGGGCTCGGACTTCTGCTGCTCTTCGGCGTGGTCAAGAAGAACGCCATCCTGCAGATCGATCACACGAACGAGTTGAGGGCACGCGGCATGGATCGCATGGACGCCATCATTCAGGCGAACCGCGACCGCCTGCGTCCCATCCTGATGACGACCATCGCGCTCGTCGCCGGCATGATGCCGCTCGTCCTGTCCAGCGGCCCCGGCGCGGGAACCAATCGCTCCATCGGCGTGCTGGTGGTCGGCGGTCAATCGCTCTGCCTGCTGCTGACGCTTCTGGCCGTGCCCGTCTTCTACTCGCTCTTCGACGATCTGGCGCGCCTACGCATCCTTGCGCGCATCGGCAATGCCCTCGGCGGGAGCTTCGCGTGGGCGCGGCGCAAGACGGCGACCGCGACCGCTTCGCTCCTTGGCTTGGTTACGAAGCAGTAAGAACCGACAGGGTGATTGATCGTGCCTGTTGATCTATTGATAAAGTTATGAAGACCGCTGGAAAAAAGATTCTCCGCTCGACGTTACTGGCTGCGCTCCTGTGTCTGGCATATGGTGCGTCGCACGCGCGCGCGCAAACGACCGGCACGACCTCGACGGGCACGGTCGCTCCCGCGCCTTCGGCCAACACGCCCGTCATACAGAGCACCACCCCTCAGCCCGCGAGCGGTGTCACCATAGCTCCATCCGGCAATGCGCCGCAGGGACAGGGAAGCGCGCCCGGCGCGAACGCGCGACCTCTGACCACTGGCGCACAGGTCGAGCAGAGCGCGCAGCCCACGACGCAGGCGGGCCAGCAGGCGGGCTCGCCATCGCCGCAGTCTCCCGCCGCGCCTTCGACGCCCGTGCAGGGAGCTTCCCCCTCTTCTATTCCGACGCTCGACAGCCTGCCGTCAGGCGCTGCGACTACGACCAACACGACGGGCGCTCCCTTGCAGCCCGCGCAGACGCAGACCATTCAGTCGCCGCAGCCTGCGCGCCCGCCCGGACGCGAAAGCGTGCCGACGCAAGCGCCCGACGCGCTCCCTTCCGTCCCGGTCGTCGCGCCGGATTATCGCGCCGATTCGCGAGCGCCTGTTCCGGAGCTGGGTCGGGTTGGTGTGGACATGTCCGAGCAGCGCCCGCTCGCCCTGCGCGAAGCCCTGGAGATGGCGCTCGCCAACAACAAAGACATAGAGGTGGCGCGAACGGTCGTGCGCGCCGCAGAGTTTGATTTGCAGGGAGCGCGCGGCATCTACGACCCGCGCCTCACCTCGCTCTCTTATTACGAGCGCTCCGAGACGCCTTCGTCCAGTTTCCTGTCGGGCGCAAACGGAGCCGTAGTGCAGAGCGACTACACGGGCACGGCGCGTCTGGAAGGACTCTCGCCGAAATTCGGCGGCGGCTATCGAGTCGATTTGTCGGCCATTCGCCTGACGACCAACAACCAGTTTGCGGCGCTCAACCCGCAGTTCCCGACCGCCCTGACCTTTAATTACACGCAGCCGCTCTGGCGCGGCCTGCGCTTTGACAACAATCGGCGGCAGATCGAAATCGCCAAGCGCAATCTCTCTTTGACGGACGCGCAGTTTCGCCAGCGCACTATTGAGACCATCACGCTCGTGCAGCGCGCCTACTGGGACTTGGTTTTCGCCCTGCGTAATTTGCAGGTTCAGCGCGACGCCGTGCGTGATGCGCGCGCGCAGCTTGAGCACAACAGGCGGCTGGTGGCCGAAGGCGTGCTTGCGCCGATTGATGTCGTGGCGGCTGACGCTCAGGTCTCCGGCTATGAGCAGAGCGTCTACAGCGCGCTCGAAGATGTCTCGCGCGCCGAGAATAATCTCAAAAACCTGATCGCGGAGAATCGCCAGTCTCCGTTCTGGAACGTCTCCCTGATTCCGACAGACCCGGTCGACCTTGAGCCGCCCGCGATCACCCTGCCCGACGCCATGGAAGCGGCGATGTCCAATCGCCCCGAGCTGAAGCAGTCGGACGTGGTGCGCGAGATCAACCAGATTGACCAGAGGTATTATCGCGAGCAGACCAAGCCGCAGATAGATCTGATCGGCAGCTACGGCGTCGTCGGCCTCGCCGGTTCGCTCAGCCAGACAGCTTCGGGCGGCAATCCTCTGGCGAACTCGAACGCCGACCTGCGCGCGCGCATCAACGAGCTGTCTGTTCTCAACGGTCTCGCGCCGCTCACGCCGCCGGCGGCGCAGCCGCTCCCCGAAGAATTGATCGGGGGATTGGCCCAATCTTTCGGGAGTCTCGCCGCCAATCGCTATAACAACTTTCGCGTCGGCGTGCAGCTCAACATCCCCTTACGCAATCGCACGGCGGAAGCTCAACTTGGCCGCTCGCTCGTCGAATCGCATCGCATAGATACGCAGCGCGAACAGCTGGAGCAGTTGATTCAGGTCGACGTGCGAAATGCCTTGCAGATAGTCCGCACGGCTTCGTCTCGCTTGCGCGCCGCCGCCGCCGCGCGCAGCGCCAGCGAGCAGCAGTACAGCAGCGAGCAGAGAAGATTCGATGCCGGTCAATCCACGCTCTACCTCGTGCTTGAGCGACAGACCGCACTGACGACCGCACGCGGCAACGAGCTGCGCGCGCAGACAGACCTCAATAAAGCCATCGCCGAATTGCAGCGCGCGACCGGAAACTCCCTGCACGCCAACAACGTCGTCGTCCAACTGCGTTAATGATGAGGCCGTACCGGAATGATTAATTAAGCTGCCGGCAGCGAGAATCCAATGCGTCGTGGAAGTCTGCGCGCTCCGAGAGGTCTCCCCCTTCGAGCGCGCCCCACGACGAAGAGGCGGTGAGTCCGTGGGGCGAAACTCACCGCCTCGCTCTATGTGCGGTCGATAAAGAATTTATTGCTCTATCCCAGGAAGTGTGATCACTTTTTGTTCAGGGTCTCTTCGTTTGCGGCTCTCTTGAGAGTGGAAATCGCCGCCGCTCGTGAGGCCGAAGTCGGGTGCGAATAGTGCATCGTCATCCACTCATCCGTATGCCCGACGATTGATCCGACAGTCTTGAGGTCGGCCCCTCTTTGCAGCATGTTGGTGATCGCGGTGTGGCGCGCATCGTGGAAGACAAAGCCGTCTTCCACTCTCTGGCCGTAGAGCACACCGGCGCGCTCGGCGGCGCGAGAGAGCACCCGGTAGACGCTCGACATACTGATGGGTCCGGATTCCGAGGTGTTCGGGAAAATCCAGTCGCTCCGGCCCTCGGAGCGCCGCCGGTCGAGTATCGCTCGCGCATCCTGGTTCAAAGGGACTGTGCGGTGACGCTTTGTCTTAGTTTTCGTCAGCCTCACCTCGCCGTAGATCGTCATCCCGCCGTGTTGCCTGACGGCCCAGTCTATCTTTGAGCTTTTGAGCGTGCGCGCCTCTGTATGGCGCATGCCCGTCAGAAGTGCGAAGTCGAAGAGATCGGCGACCGTATGGCGTGCTCTGAGCTCGTAAGCCTTCTCGCGGCGCGGCCTCTTCTTTCCCACCTTCCCGAGTGGCGCGCGAAGCTCGAAGAGAAGCATCGCTTGTTCCTCTTCCGTGATCGGGCGTGCCCTTTCCTTCTCCTCCAGGGCCTCATACGGCATGCGCGGCGGTTTCCATGTTTCAAGCTCCGGGAAGAATCTTTCACCTGATCGCAGAAGAGCGCCGACAATACTGAGGGCGGCATTTAAGGAGCTGCTCTTGAGCTTCGAATTCTCGTGTCGAAGGCTACGGGCGAAGCCGCGAAGGTGCAGTTGGTGAAGGTTAGTGACAGGGAAGTCCGGATCATCCATGAAAGCGACGAAGCGCTCGATCACGCGAAGACGTTTGCGATGCGACCTCTTCGTCTTATCGAAGTCCTTCGAGCGCTCATCCGCCAGTTGTCTGATCGTGATGGGCTCGTGCTCGATCTCCAGGCCATACCTTTCCTGGCGCGCGCGCTTTTTGATCGCGTCAATGATGTCGTCCAGCTCATCCTTCGAATCGGCTTCCGGTCGATAACGCTTGCCCGCGCAGACGAAGTTGGCGTGATACTTGTAGCGCTTGGTGACGGGGTCTTTCTCTTTCCAGATTTTCATGACTTGGCCTCAGTTGAAGCCGCATCGGGAGGTGCGGTCGGATAAATATCAATCAAGCTCTTGTTAAACAGCGGGGTTAAGAAATAATTGCGGACGCAAACTTTGCTTTAATAGCCAAAATTAACATCCCGCACATTTATTACAGGCTGCACAAAATTAGATTAGATCAGGTTAGCCGAAAAGTTCGATACCGTGTTGAGGCTTATTTTTTTCTTTTCTTTCTTCGTAGAAATTTAGTGAATCTGCTTTCAAGTATTTTATAACGAGCTTCTAAACTCCTTTTCTCATTAGTTGTTCTCATCATCGTGTAGTAATGGCTTAGTTCTGGATCGCCCTCGTCTGGATTATCCTTGACAATATGCTGGTTTTTTTGGACAGCCTTCACGAATTCACTTAAGAACTCTCGTATATAGGCCTTACTCCTCAGGTGATGCTTCACGAACCAGTAGTAGACTGGAATTGGCCCTGCGGAAGCTAAAAGAGGATCCTCTTTAATAAAAACTGTGGACATATCATTCAAGCCTTTAACCACCCTCCGCTCGGCCTTCTTAAATGAGGCTTCCTCACCCTTAATACCCTTTCGAACGAACGCATCGAGATTAGTGGCAAAAGTGTCAGCAAATTCGCCGGTATACTCTATTAATAGTACCTTCGCGGCAGCGTTGTGATCTGCCATCCTGTCGACGTTAAATTTAATATTCGAAGTGAAAAATTTTTTCTTCACAAGCCGCCTGATGATGATTGGAACAATACCTTTCATCGCGTTGCGACGTTCGGCCCCGCTGACGTGTACCCCGGTATTGAGTCTCAAAAACAACTCTTCAATTTTGCCCTCCTCGTCTGTTACCACGCTCATCACTGACGGCAGGTGACTACTGAATTTCTCTGCGACTTCTGGGTAACGTATCTTTAAATCCTGGTAATTTAATCCCGCTAATTTAAGGGAAGGATCAGACTGATATATGAAGTCACGATTGAGGCGAAGAGTTCCACCAAAGAATTTAAAAATGGCCTGTAAACGTTGCTTGCCGTCAATAATGGCGTATGGCTTCTTCTTTTCATTAAGGGTGGTGATAACTGACGTGAAGTCGGCGAGGTATATCTTGGGCATATCATAATCGTTCAATATGCTATCAATGAGAAAAGCCTGTTTATTTGTATTCCACAAGTTAGGGCGACGCTGATAGCTGGGATCAGTGTCAATCTTTTCATGTTGTTCATGCCACCAAAAAAGAGGCATGGGCTGATGGGGCTTCACTTGGAACATAGCTCTGCCTAAAATTTATGAAAACGTTTAATCTCCATCGCGAGGCCATGTAAATCGGGATAAGCCACTGAATCTGTGTAACCTATTGATGAAATCAACTCAAGCATAGAATCAATGTCATCCTTAGCCACAGTAAGTTTAGTTAAACTTTCTTTCGGATAAGATTTAGCTTCGTAATGGTCTTCCATCGGAGTCATATCTCTTCCAAAAATCGTGAAGACCCCTTTTTGAGCGAACATTCGGGTATTGTTCGCGATCCCTTCCATAGCAACTGGATTATCATACATCCCAGTTAATTCCTGCGGCGTATCATTAGTTCTAGGTGCATATGCGCCACTATACTGACCGTTGAATATGAGTGCCCCTTCATTACCATAAGTCACTCTCTCCAGCGCCTTGCGGTTCCAAGCTATCGGGTCAAGAATCCAAACAGAGGCTCCTTCATCATACCCATGTGTAGCGCGGTTATAAGGAGCCGAAGTCAGCGCGAAATACAAGGCTATAAAGGGGTTTTCAGTCCAATCGAGTAAGCGTGTGGGGACATTATAATGCTGCATGAAGAACAGAAATTCGTAATCTGCGCTGGCGCCTGTGTTTGTGTGTGTAAGACTTAAATTGGTGGGCTGATACAAGATAGCTTTTCTTCTGAATGAAGCTAGTAACTTTCGCTCAAGCTTGAGAAGTTCATCAACATCTTTAATCGTTGGATGTCGATAAAGACTTGGCGCTAGTTTCCACTGCTCACTCATACCTGTCCCACGATACCAATTAACTGCGGTGGGATCACTAGGATATAGGGACCTTGTGGACCCCAAAGCTTCTTCGATACGTTCACTGAATTGGGTAAGGCTCTTGATAAAATGTTCGACTGGCTTAGGCATAACGATCAATTATGTGAGGCGTCAAACAATGCCCGAGATTGGCAATAGTATTCGATTAAACGAACATCATCACCGTGACATAAATTGACGCTATTGCCGAGCAGTTCGATCACGCTTAGAGACAACTCCAATTTGAGCGGTTCCATGATCTATAAGGTGCAGGGATGAACGATCAGTCTTAACACGCTCCGCTCTGTGATGTATTTTGTTGTGGGCGGACTTCTTTAAGACACTCTCTAAAAGTTTGCGTATCTCAATCGCAAATTTCTCTACTACCGTGACGGGTACCGCGTTACCTAACTGTCTTATGCAAGCTCCCCAAACGCCTTGGAACTCCCACTCATCAGGAAATCCCTGAAGACGTCCGGATTCTCTTGTCGTGAAATATCTCACGGCTCCATCGGATGAAATGCGCAACATGTTTTCGCCGCCAGGTGTACCGTTTGATCCCGCTTTGAGTGCTTTGGCTGGGTAATCCAAATAACTTCCTGAGTGCTGCGCGTATGTTCTAGCCCCAGGATGTTGGACGTGGTTAGCGAGCGTTGGTTCTTCACCTCTATGAACGGGATCGGGTAAACCACTTAATGCTTCTCGTACGGTGACCCATGGCAAGCGATTACCACCCGTCTCTATGAGAGTTGGATTTTTACGTATCTCCTCAAGAAGGGCGCGGTCTTTCTTGCCAATATGATCGTCAGGGGGAACGCCATTTACGCCATGACGTTTCCAATAATCACCAGTGATCCATTGGTCCGATAAAAGAGCTACCTTACTGTGAGTCGGTTCGAGCTTCATCGGCTCAATTCCAAGGTCTCGACGGAAGGCAATGATGAAAACGCGCTCTCTGCGCTGCGCGGCACCGTAATCTGCGGTATCGATTAATTGACAACTGACAATGTACTGCTCATGATCTGGGAAATCAGTCTCTTTGACTTCCTGAAGGCGAGCATAGTGTTGACGCCACGTCTCCCCTTCAAGCACCGTAACTTTTGGAAGTTTAATCCGCAACTTGATGTATTCAAGAGCGTCTTTGAACTTCTTTCGCAGAAGACCCTTCACGTTCTCGATTAGTATCGCCTTTGGCATTATCAAGGAGATAGCATCCAAGAGGACCGGAAACATATTCCTAGGGTCATCATAACCTTTGCTTTTACCAGCCGTGGAGAAAGGTTGACAAGGTGGTCCAGCGGTCAACAAATCCGTTATGCCAATGTATGGGGTGAGGTCGACTTCTGCGGCGTCCTCTTCTTTGACGAGGTCTGGAGACATGCCCAAAATCGACTGACTATTTTGCCGGAGTGTTTCCGCTGCATTTCTATCACGCTCGATGAGGGCTAAGTGAGTGAAACCAGCGTTATGAACGCCGAGGGATAATCCGCCCGACCCCGCGAAAAATTCGAGTGCCGTGAGCACTCTTTTTTTCTTACTTTTTTTTTTGGAAGGCATTGTGTCGTGATCGTTAGCGCACTGATTGAGACGCCGCGAGATAGAAAAGGCGTCGGATGAGTATTCACGCGGATCGCCGTAGCGCACGAACCGGCACAGAGTGTCAAGTATTCATACAGCGCATAAGATAACAATTAGATGGTGGGATGTAAATAACAAAATCTTGCAGGGTAACATTAATTATCGATTCGCGTCTACAACAATACAAAATGAGCAAAGTTATTTACTAAAAATGGTGTTAGTTAGACGCAGCTTTTAATTGCTCTACGCCATATACACAACAATGCCTCAGCGGACAGGAAGGACATCGGGGGTGTTCCGGTAAACAGATCAAAGCTCCCAAATCTAACAAGGCGGCGGTGACTTGGCGAGCATCATGGGTGGTGGCGAATAGCTGAGCGACCTGCCAAAGAGCACGATCAGCATAGGCGGGGCCGAAGCTTTGATAACCCAGTACCCTTCTTAATACGCGACCGATCACAGCGTCGATTGGAATGACACGTTCATTGAAGGCGAAGACTCGCACCGCATCTGCGACATATCCACCTACTCCCGCCATTCCTAGTAACGCTGATCTGTCGTTAGGTACATCACCGTTGCTCTTCACAGAAACCGCGCAAGAGCGAAGCATCTCCGCTCGTTTTCTCAAGCCTAGTGGTGCGATGATCTCGGCGACCTTCTCGACTGGAGCGGATGCCAAGTCGCTTGGAGTCGGGAATCGCTGCCACATCTTTTCGATCACCTTGGCGACCGCTTCGGCGCGGGTGCGCGCTAGAAGACTCTCGGCTATGAGTATCTGAAAAGGCGAGAGAGGCTTATTTCGCCAAGGGAAGTCACGGACGGGTCCCCACCGGAGCAAAGCGATATTGATACGACGTACCTGTTTAGTGTTGGGCGGGATTAAGGGTGGGGCAGAGCGAAAGGACTGTTTACGATCTGGCATAGATGAATTTACCATCTCACCGGCGCTGTGGCCGCAACTGATCGCGTTTCATCACCCACACAGTAGAGCCCGCCGGTAAGTTCTCTGGCAAGTCCCGCCTGTCATCAATCAGTAATTCTACTGGGACCCCAGCCGCCTGGCATACTTCAACAAGACAATCAGCGGCGGTTCAAGTTTGCCTAACTCATAACCCGAAATGTGCGGCGTGCAGGTCTTCATAACGAACAGCGGTGTCGAATGGGTCAAGAACCCATAGAGTTGAAAATCGTAAATTTGACGATTTTTATATCCCGGCGAGGCAATCATTTCTCCCCGCGTACTTTCTTCAATGCTTTGATAAACTCGCGCGAGGCATTCGTCGCCGGATGTCTCGATAATGTAAATCCGCCGCTCACCGCTTGGCTTTTTTGTGTATTCCAAAGAATGCGCAAACGCGGCTTGTCTCCAGTGCGCACCGCAACAACCGCGTACATATATCCATAATAGGTTACGTCGTTGGTCACACTCGGCCCGATAATGCTGGCCCCTGTCGATTGTGATTTAATTTCAAATCCTATGATGAATTCCGCATCTTCCGCTCGGCTGGCGAGTTCAATCCCTTTGTACTTGGAAAACTCTTTGACGATGATGCCCCGTGACTGAAGGGTATCAGCGACAATGAACACCCTATGCAAATCCTTGAGTTCTGAAATGTCACCGAACTCCGATTCGGCGAGGATCTTTGCGTCACTATCTTGGCCAAAGGCGAGTGATGCGCCGTTCAAGACAATTAGAGTGAGGGCTGCAACTTTGAGGAAAGGCTTCATCGCTTAACCCTTTCGGCAAGAGAGGAATGTTTACCCAGCTACAATTTCTCCAAATCTTCGTTCTTGGAAGGCTCATAAGTAAGATGGAATATGGTCATGTCGATCCCCTTCATATAGTGGAAATCAAGCTTGATAGTCGTTGTATGGAAAGCCCAATGCCGAACACGATTTACCACGCTTGTAATGGATTCATTTTTGTAGGTTGGGGGTCCGTACTTTTGGGTAAGCAATTCTTCCAATTTATCGAAAACGATACTTTGAGTCGAAGCGGCCTTTTTATAATCCTTTAAACTAAGATCGACTTCAATCAACTGGTAAGTTTTTATGTCCATCACGAAACTGACTTCAAATACATCTCCGGCGACCTTCATCTCCGGTATCACATAATCAACATATCCGTATCGCTCACTACTCCCTCCGGGCTTGAGGTAAAAATTCCTTTGCGACCGTTTCACAATTGAATCACTAAAGAGCTTGAATAGTTCGTCCTGAGTCATCCCCCATCGGGTTTCTTGCCAGCCTAAAACATCTTTTTTGTCAGGCCCGGACATTTGCGCAAAAGCTGTCGAAGCTAACAGTATGAGAAGTAGAAAACCGCCGAGCATCTTTGATCTCATCGAATATTCCTTTCAGAGCAAGGGATAGGAGCCAGTTCGAGAGACTGGCGCAGAAACTAGACGGTATATCGAGCGAAGAGATCACAACGACCAGTGAATAATCTTTCTGCAAATCCCCAGTGCTCGATGTAATCGGGAGACTCCAAAATCTCAAACATGAGAGGCTGCGGGATCATCATGATCTCTGCGAAGGCCTGCGCTTCATGTTCTTCTTTAGTCGGCGGCTCCATTCGGAAGTAGTAGGCCGCCGTATGCAATGCGGGCTTGTGCAGGAAGTGATGTCCCATCTCATGAAAACCTGCCTCTAACCATTCCAAGCCCCTCAACCTGTTGTTGATATAGATATGCGGCGTCCCATCGAATTCAACACTGTATAGGCCGGGTTGGCCCAGCGGGATTTCATGGACTCGTATGTACGGCCTTTGACGACGGCAGATTCTCCAAAAGTCCTCAACCGTGTGTGGACGCTTATTAAAGCTAGGTACAGCCCGCTTGATCGCTGGGAGGAGTAAATTCATAAAACGCGAGGAGTCTACTTCTTCTTTTTATTGCGCCGCCGCTGGAAGCTTTCGGCGATCATCTTCAGAGCCTCCAGAGTCACAGCTCTATCTTCCTCGGAGGCATCTTTCCAACCGTAAAACATAACTGCTACTTCATGCTCCAACTCGCCAGGTTCCTCTCCATTTGGTGATAACCCACGCGCCACCGCAAATATTTCGTCCTCTGAAACCTGTAAGCCTTTAGCAAGGGCTTGCAGTTTCTTTGGGGTGACACCTTCAGGATCAGCAATACCATTCTCAATCCGAGAGACATAGCTTCCGGCAATTTGGTTGCGGCTATGGCGTTGAACATCCAAGAGTGAGAATCCTTTTTCATTTCTCACACGCCGGACATAGTCCGCTAGCCCTTCTGTCTGCTTCCTATCCACAGCGAAATTTCTATCATTTTCAGTGCTACCAATGCGGATTGACTCGTTGTAAATAATGCTTGACATAGCGTAAAAGACGAGCGTATAAGAGTTGCTACCTATTGGTAGCAACCAGATGCCAGTGGGAAAGGGGGGCAAGATGCCGGAGCAACATGGAGCAAAGACATCTGTTCAAGCCGCCAAAGAACAGCCAGTCAGGTATGCGTTGGGTTTAACGCCCGCTTCCTTTATCAGAGCGTGGTGGAGCGGAACGTTGCCGGTGGACATCTATGGGCGCCTCGGCCTGACACTCACAATACGTGGCGGCGAAAAGCTACGCCTAAGCCTCGACTTAAAGAGCGCCCAGAACATTGCCAACACGCTTGCCGAGATGCTGGCTGACTACCAATCGAGGTGTTCCCAATCTGATAAATCATCAGGAACGCTAAAAACTGAAAGCTAGGAGAATTACCAGTGCATAACCCACTTCCCATCAAACTCGCAATGGTCACGCAGGGCATCAACGGCGAACAGCTTGCCGAAATGGCCCATGTCTCCCGCCCGACAATCTCCCGAATCGTCAACGGCAAGATCGTCATGCCGTCCAAGCTCGAAGCTGTGCTCAAGGCACTGGGCCTGACGATGGCTGACGTATATCCGCCCAAAGAAGCGACCGAATCAGCCGCGGCGTGACGGGCATGATCTTGCACAGCCCTGGACTGTAGCGTGAGGGGATGCGCGCAGACAGTTCACCGGCCCACAGTTTTTGAACCCTTTAGGGCAGGAGTCAGAGACTCATGAAGTGCAACCCTACGAAGCCAATCTCACCGCCATCGGCGGCTTCGCCAAACAGATTCGCCTCGCTCTTCTCCGGCTCGGCATGCGCCGCTGCTCCGTGCGCCTGGTCTACCGCCAGGGCGAGGCACCTATCCGCGGGCAACGCGTTGATTACTACAGTGCCTTCTGGCGCTGGTTCCAGGCCCTCTGGCTGGCGAACCGTGCCGGAGCCGAGTTCCTCTATGAAGATTTTCGCGCCCGCGTGCAGGCCCTACGTGAGCGCGATTTGCTCCAGCACGACGACTGGACGGCGACCGTGGCGCGCGCCGTTGACGAAGGCGCCGACTCCATTCGTGAGGCCATCCTCGACCGCGATCCACAGGCGATCAGGAAAGAATTGGTCGAGGACATCGCGATCAAGCGCCGACTTCTGGCGATGGTTGAGGCCCGCTCTCTTGGGGCGACTGCGGGCCTCCCAGGCGGGCAGCGAGACAGGTTCGATGAGGGTCAGCCTGTCCCTGCCCGCTCCCTATCTTCCGCGGGGTGAGTCATGAGCGTTCACCTGATTTTCGTTCTGGTTCCACTTGAAGCTGACCGTCCCAACGACATCGTCGGGTGGGAATACATCCACGAGCGCACCGGCCTTGCCGAGCGCACGATCAAGGATCGTAAGGGCGGAGTGAAAGAGATTCCGCTCGCGCGCCGAAAGCCCCTCGGCTGGTTTCGCGGCCATGTGGATAAGTGGCTACAGGACAGCGCACAGGCGGCGCAGACGCCTCGCACACGGGCTTTCAAATTGCTGGATCGGAGCAGGATGCGAAAGAGAAGTAAGGAGGTGCTTCATCGTGAATCATAGTTTGCAGGAACTGCAGCGGCAGTCGTGGAGCTATATGCGGATCGAAGATGATCGAGCGGGCGCGCCCCTGCGCCACCCCATCATCATTTTGCTGTGGGCCATGCTGGATGTCTTTCGCCTCTGGCGGGAGCGAGCGCGCGCCGTGAATCAATGAAGATCGCAACTATCGGTCAAAACTTTCGAGCGAGCAGCACCGCCTGCGCCGGGGCGCTGCTCGCTCTTTGCTCTTCTCCCGGGAAAGGAAGCTGAAACCGCTCTATGAGCTGGAAAGCGACCGCATACGTGAAGCCCTTGAAGACGGCGCCCGACGGCGCGCCCTTCACGCGCAGCGAGAAGCTGCTGCTGTTGATCCTGGCCGATTACCATAACGAAGAGAAAAGGGGCGCGTGGCCTTCGGCGGCCACCCTGGCGAAAGACACGCTGATGACGACCCGTCACGTGCGCACACTGCTGGGGCGTGTCAGGCAGAAGGGGGTCTTATGCGTCAGCAAACGCCTGAGCGACGAAGGTGATTTCGACACCAATGTCTATCACTTTCACGAGATCGATTGCGAGCATAGCCACGAGGGGGGTAGTGAACTGAGTTCACTACCCGTGGTGAACTCAGTTCACCACGGTAGTGAAGTAATAAGTTCACCACGTAGTGAACTGATGAGTTCACCACGGGTAGTGAACTCCGGTGGTCGCGCATATAAGGATGAACCGCCAGTAGGAACCGCCACTGAACCCCCACCCACACGTCCACCCGAAGAGTCTCCTCTGACGGAGCCGCAGCCCCGGTTGCCAGGAGTGGGTGTGTGTTCTCGCTTCACGCTCAGGGATTGCCAGCATTGGGCGAGCCATCGTGCCGCGCAACCGGGCTCGCGCCTCTCCGATCCGGATGCCGTCGCCTATGCGCGTTACCGCGACGGGACAGCCGACGAGTTGATCGAGCAGTTTTTGAGTCGCACCCCGGAGCAGATCGCCAAAGCACGGGCCGAGCCCGAGAGCAAGAATCTGTTCTACGGCGAAGCGCTCAATCGTATCCGCTCGATGCTGTCCCACGACTCGCGGGGAGCGCAGGCGATCATTGACGAGATGCCGCTGGACGAGGAAGTGAGGGAGCGGCTGATCGCGAAGTTCGTGACCGCCTCCGAAGCGGCGATTTAGGGGGCTCCGGCGGCCCGTTTTGGGTGTTGAAAAAACATATTCTCATCACCCAGATGGAAAAAGCGGGGGCAGGCGGCCCCCTCCCGGCGCGAAAGGCAGATTTTATTGGCCGAAAACTTGTTTTCACATGTCACCTGTCACTCGCTAGATGGGGCGGAAATCGGGGTCCGCGTGCTGCAAAAATTCGGAGCTAAAATATGAGTGGTAAATTCACGACTCTGAAGCTCGAATCCGGCTCGCCCATGGCCGCGCTGCACCTGGCTTATTCCGGGCCCGGGCGGCTTCACAGGGAGGATCCCCTTGCTCCCGTCAAGCTCTATCTAGGCTCGCTCACCAGGGGCGGCGCGCGCGGGCAGCGTGTCAAACTGGTGAAGGCTGTGCGCCTGCTCACGGATAACCGGCAGGCGGGTCTGGCCGACTTCGACTGGAGAGCTCTGCGCTCCACGGACGTCGAGCACGTGAGAGGTCGCCTCAGGCTTGAGGGCTATGCTCCGGCCACCATCAACTCTACTCTCTCGGCATTGAAAGGCGTGGCCTTGAGGGCCTGGCGCCTCGAGCAGCTGTCGGTCCAGGAACTGGAGAAGATCCGGGACGTCTCGGGTGTGCGCGGCGATCACCGCGCGCGTGCAGGCCGCACACTCTCGGCCTCTGAGATCTCGTCTCTCTTCCAGGTCTGCGACCTTGCCTGTGAGACCGCCGCCGGAGCGCGCGACGCGGCGCTTCTGACCCTGCTCTATGCCGGAGGCCTGCGTCTCTCGGAAGCCGTAAGGCTTGAACTCACGAGCTGGGACGCACGCCGACACGAGCTGCGCGTTCACGGTAAGGGCGACCGCGACCGCACCGTTCACTTCCTCGACGGAGGAGCGCGCCGCTGTCTCAACCAGTGGCTCCGCCGGCGAGGGCAAGAGCAGGGGCCACTTCTATGCCCCGTCACGAATCAGGGTGCCGTCCTCTTACGGCCACTCGGCAGGACGACCATCAACAAGGCCCTCGTGCGTCGCGGCCACGAAGCCGGAGTCTCTCACTTCTCTGCGCATGATCTTCGACGCAGCGCTGCCACCCACCTGCACGAGAAGACCGGCGACATCGAACTCGTCCGTGAATACCTCGGCCACGTGGACGTCAGAACTACGCAGGGTTATATCCGCAGTGGTGAGCGCATCCGTCGTCGAGCAGCGGAAAAGATGAGCGTGCCTTTTCGCACACCCTCCGGCAAATCGAAGAGGCGCAAAAGGGGCCGCCGTCGGAGCGGCGGATGGAAGGCGCAGCTTAGAGCAAAATTTTGAGGGGGAGGATTTTCTTATGCCTGATGAGTTGATCGGCAGAGATAATTTTATAGATATCTTCACGCGCACGCTCACTCGTTTGCAGTGGCGGGTCGGCAAGGTGATGCCATTTGACGGATTTTCAATTACCGAAATCTACATGCTCGGCTTAGCTTCCTGTTTTCAGTTCGTAGAGATTGATAACACCGTGGAGGCGGGCCGGGTCTGGATAAGGTTGACCCCCAAGGGTGTGCAATGGCTTGTTGACCCCCAACCGTTGGAGGAGCTGCCAACAACAGTGCCACAGGTGATCAACCCACAAGCATGATTACAGCCCTTCTTCAGTCATTTAAGAATTGGTGGCACAAGCACCGCGCTCTTCGTGCTCGTCGGCGCGAGGCGCTGCGCCGCAGGCCATAATATGCAGTTCAGCAATGCTCTCTCCCATGTCAACTTACGTTTCCTAATCTGAGGTAGGAGGGCTCATATGCCTCATAAAAAACGACTGATCGAAAAGGAACTCTCAGAGCTCCTAGAAATCGAGTGTGATGTCCGTGATCTGGTCAAATATATCGAAGAGGCCAAAGCCGCCAGCGAGCAGCGCGGCAGCACTATCCAACCCTTCGCCCCGCGGACGCTTGCTTTCGTCGAGAAAGTAAAAAAGCACCTCGAGCAGCTTGATTCGGTGCGGACCTCGATAAGCGCCTGATAGACCTCTCAACTCATGGCATCACGACGAAATAACCAACGGGTGGAGGCAGGGATCAGCAGCGCGATCCGGGAGTATCTGGACGCGCGCCGCATCTACAACGTACGCGTCAACTCGGGCAAGGTGCGCGGGCCAAGCGGTAGCTGGATCCATCTTGCGCCAGCGGGAACGCCCGATCGCTTAGCCTGTTATCGGGGACGTTTCATTGCCATCGAAGTCAAAAAGCCAGGTGAAGAGCCGAGCCTGGAACAACTCGAAAAGCATGTTGAAATCAGACGTAATGGCGGGATCGTGATCGTTGCTGAGAGTGTGGACGATGTTATCAAAGCTATAGGATCAATCGAATGAGGTGCACAGGGATGATAATGAAGGACATGCTATTCGCGCTCCGGTTCAATGAGTTGTTGGGCGGCGCGCGGCAGTAATGAGCCACTTTCAGTATGAATCTGCGAAATCCCCAACGGCGACTTCACTTGTGTCTTCCTCTAATAGTCAGTTGACATGCTCCATTTCCCTGCCGCTCTCCTTCGGGCAACAGTCGACGCAAACCCCATCGTCATAATTCATGAGAAGCAAAGCAGGCTGCCCACAGACGCGGCAGTCTTCGAGGAAGCGTTCAGGGCGTTGGCCCGTCAGCATCTCAAAATCATCCGCCGTCTCCACCATGCCGAGCATTTCACCCAAGCGCCACATCAGCGGGGGAGTGGCTACGAAAACTCCGTCACGGTTGTAGAATAAGAACTTCGACCCGTCGGTGACGAGGTACGCCCCCACCTCACTTCCGAATTCGACCTTGTAGAGTCTCTTGCGTGCTTTGAGCATCGCGCCCTCTTTATATCCCTTATGAGAATATCCGATAGCCGCCCAACGCCCGAATTAACCCGCCGCCCGCCGCGAGCGACAGCCTGCGATGCACCAACAAGCGTTGATGAGAGGCAAGCTAAGGGCGGTCAGGTTGAATGAGTTGTTCGGCGCTTTTACTCATAGAGATAAGAGTTACTAGCCAAACAATTATGAAGAGGATAGGGATAAACAGTGCCATTAGGCGGGTAACTGAAAATCTGCGCCACCTCTTATTTTTTGAAAAGTCATCTACAGTTTTCTCAAATTCAGGTAAAATCTCTTTGTTTTTTCCTACTAAATGATTTAGGTAAGACCAATGGCGAAGCTGGATAAATAGCCAGAGCAATGTTGATGTGATACCTAACGCGGCTAGTGAAATTAAGAAACTCTTTGGTGCGGGCGGCTGCTTACTGTACAAGACACCAAATATACCGAGAAGTGCCGATTCTAGAAATGAAAAGAAATTCAACCGATCATGAAAAAGTTTGTCTTCATGCAATCCGTGCTCCCACACTCGTCCTCTCTGTTCCGCATCTAAGCCATGTGAAGTTGTTGTACAGATTTTATCATGTTCTGTAGTAAGCCCTTCAACTTTAGCACCTATCTCATTATTACGTGTATATATATCTCTAGTTCTGTTCTTCTCTTTCATTTTTTATAAAAGCCTCCTATGTTTGAACGCTACCCTTGACTTCCAGCGCCTAACGCTCGAATTAACCGGGCGCGGCGAATCGCGATAACAACGGAGTCTCGCGGATGAAAGCAATGCTATTCGCGCTCCGGTTGAATGAGTTGTTAGGTCGCGCCTTCATTTTCAACCCTAAAGCCTCGACAGATAAATTCATAACATGGGCCATCATCGAGATAAATCATGAGATGATGTAGAGACCGCCATTCACCGTCACTCTCGGACAACCGTTGTTGGGTAGAACTAAGCCAAGGTGTCACGCCTAAATCCGTCAACTTGTCATAGGTTTCAATCATCTCAACCGTACATGCAAGATGATATGTACATTTAAATGCCTCGACACCATCGAAGATTATCGGAACAATGCCATAATCGTCATGCTGGCAGGACAAAGAACAACTTCGGCCTGCGAGTTTCTGAAAGTTAACACTCGATAAGCCAGATGAAGGAAATGGTAATATCCAAACTACTTCAGCCATACAATTCTCGATACCAACAGCGACCTAACTACTATTAGATGTACTAATAGCCGATATGGATTACGCCCGTTTCGCCGTCTAATCACACATCTTCTGAAAGATTCCTCAGTAAAGCATCAATGTTACAGAATTAGGTGCCATTTCTTTTATAGGTTATACGTGTACTAAACTCACTAGGGCTAATAAACTCTCAATAAGTTGTGAGGTTAAGATATGAGTGGGGGTTGATTATCTTTGAATATTGCTTCTAACTCATCTAGCCCAATCGTGTCGGTATTCTTATTTGGACTCGCGGTGAGAAATCTTTGGATATGGTGAGGCCAGTGTTTATGCATGTTAATACAGCCCTACCGATTAACTAAAGAATGTATTGGGCACAGAGGGAGCTAGTGAAAGTAAGGCTCTCGATTACCTTCAATGGTAAGGAAATAACTACTAAAGCGGGGGCACAATATTCTCAAAATAATGTAATGTCAAGAAATTAAGTGTACAAACACCTTGAGACCTTTGGGTCCTTCCCCGAAGCTTTCAAGTTGAGGGTGACGCAGTCAAGCGCACGGGGTCTCCAGTTTTTAGGAATTTATTGTCATCATCAACAGATGCAGGAAGTGTGCGGTACTTTTAATAGATTCAATTTATGTTTTCATCTGTACTGGCTGAAGCTGGCCCGGCACTGCCAAACCCGGTAGCCACTCACCCTCATTCATAACGTCCTCGCGGGCGAAGGGGCGCTCCTGAATTTCCTTACGCGGAATTACCTCTTTTGGCCGTGGTATTGTCTTTGATCAGTAAACGAGTGCGCACTCGTTCAAACAATCAACCCCTTCTGCACTAACATGGCATTACCGAAAAGAAAGCTTCCCCCGCGGCCTTCCGAGAGTGGTGAGCCCGCCAGCATCTCAGGATGGAAGAGAGAGCGTATCTCGAAGGCGAAACGCAAGCGCGCTCTCGATCTCACACAACAACTGATGTTTCTCCAAGACAAATTCACCGAGGCGGAGTTCTCGGAGATTCTCCAGGAGGCGATTGACCGCGCCAAACGCATTAGCGAGTCGAACCGCTCGAAGGATCGCGACCTGGTCTTTCTTGCCATCGACGAGCAGGGCTGCTGGGTGATCGAAGACATCTGCGACCAGACGGGCCTGTCTCGCGCCGTCGTCGAGCCAATTCTGGATGAACTACTTCGGATCCCCCTCATCAAACAGGAAAAAGAGTTCAACCAGTCCGAAGGTGGACGTGGTGGAAAGCCACGAATGCTCTATAAGCCCTACCATACCCCCGCGGGCTCCGACTTCACCATGTGTTACGGGCCAGGTCGTTCATTCGAAGCGGACGAAGACTGAAGTCTGACAGCGCGTTCAATTCCTTCTTCCAAAATACCTCTCTGAGCTGCGTTAGTCTCTGAAATCGAGCAGGCCCGGCCTGCCGATCAATCTCAGGAGACAAGCGCAACCGTGAGAGACCCACGCACAAGCAAAACCGCTCTGGCCGTCATCCTGGCTTTCATTGTGACGCGGATCGCCGCCCGCTATGGCGTCGAACTGCCGCCGGAGGTGCGTGACGGCATTGTCTTCTTACTCGTCGCCTGGGGCCTTCACCGGGCCAAAGATAGCGATTCACCCAAACCCAAACCTTCAGGAGAAAACATGAAAAGTAAGATTGTCACCAGCATGCTGCTGGCAGCCGTCGTGATGCTCGCAGGGATTTCCGTCGCCTGTACTAAGTCACAACTTCAAATAGCCAGTGGGTCCATAGAGGTTGTTGCTCAGGAGGCGCAGCGCTCGACGGGCGACATGGTCAGAAGCGGAGACATGACTCCGGAGACGGCTGACATGGTTAATTCCATCTTCTCAGAGCTGGAATCGTCGGCGCATGTGTTCAACCTTTCGCTGGTCAATTACGAGTCGCTGACACCGCGGGCCAAGCGTGAGCTGTTGCAGGTCGCGATTGACGAAAGCGTTCGCATCCTTTCTCGTCTCGAAGACCAGGACATTATCAAGTTCAAGACGGAGCGCGGGCGACAGAAATTCAACAAATGGCTTTCGCGCATTCGGATAGCCAACAGCTCGCTCCGAGTAGTGCAGGCCGCTTTGCCGCCTCCGCAAAACTGAAAGAGCCAACGATGCAGGAAAGGGTAACGACAATGCAGGGTGGAGGCCTCGCTGGCACCGTCACGATCATGTGTTTCAGTTTATTTTCGGGCCTGATCGTGAGCGCGTCGCAGGCGGTCTCGGCCTGGCTCGGCGATATGACGCAGGGGCAGGCCGCGTTCCTGGGCACGATCATCGTCGGCATCTTCGCGGCTTTATTGCGGACGGGCTTCGACTATCTCAAGTGGCGGTATGAACGCCGTGGCCAGAAGCCGCGCACAAAGCGACGCTCATGAATGACATCATCGACTATCTCTTTTGCATTCTGTTTTATCAGGGCTTTTCAGGGCCGCCAATTCGATGAAATCCAGTTTTCACCTCGACGAGGCTCAACCCGCTCGCCTCCTTCATGCACAGGCGGCGGCATTGATCATCGCCCTCCATGCAAAGAGCGAGGAGACCGCAGCACACGCCGAGCGCGTGGCGCGGTACTCTCTGCGCCTGGGCCGCGAACTGAAGCTCTCACCGGTGCTCATGCGTGATCTCAAGTATGGAGCCCTGCTCCATGACATCGGGAAGATCGCTGTGACGGATAACGTGCTGTGCAAGCCCGGAAGGTTGACGGAGGAAGAGTGGGAAAAGATGCGCGTGCACGTCTGGCGGGGCGCAAATATGCTGCGCGCTCTGGGCTTCCCGGAAGGGGCGTGCCTCATTCCTGATCAGCATCACGAGATGTGGGATGGCTCAGGCTATCCGAGTGGTTTGCGAGAGCTGCAGATCACTATTGAAGCAAGAATTGTGCAGGTGGCGGATGCCTTCGATGCGATTACCTGTGATCGGTGTTACCGGAAGGGCGAGCCCTATGCCGTGGCCGCTCATGAGATTCGCGAGGGGAGCGAGACCCAGTTCGACCCGCTGATTGTTGAGGCTTTTTTAAGTGTTCCACGCGAGGAGTGGATCTGAGTCAGAAGAGGGGTGGAGAGAAATGAACGGAAGAATAGCCTTTATGGTTTTGTTGTTGTGTTTCTGCAGTGTGGTGGGGGTCGCGCAGGTCAAACCGACGGCGCAGGAGGCAGACCGCATAGGCCGCGACGGCGGGCGCGTGAGAGTCAATGCGGGTGGGGCCATTGATCTCATTACGCCCTCGGGCAAGCAAATCACGTTGAAGGGCATGCCGATTGTTACCGGGCATAGCGCATTCGGAGGGGCTGGAGTGATAGATGATAGGGTGGGTGCAAACGCGCTTAGCGCCCAGACCATCGGCACTTTTCGAGAATCATTCACTGATCCAACGAAGGCCTTCAGCTTGGGAATTCATTCAAGAGTTGATGCTCGACCGTCATCGTCAAGTAATAGCCAGTATGCTGCCCTGCTTGGCTCCGTCTACACAGCATCCGGGGATACTTCGTCCTTTACTAATCAGCTAATTCCTGTCTACGGCTACCTTGAGCACAATAGCGGAGCGACCATTTCCAGTGTTATGGGTGGGCTTTTTAATGTTGAGAATAAAGCCGCGGGGCCTATCACCACAGCCAGAGGGGTTAATATCATCCTCAAAAACAGCAGCACGGCCACAGTCACGACCGGAATAGGTCTTCAGAGCCAGGTGCTTAATTCCAGTACCGGAACTCTCTCAGATGGTCGTGGAGTTCAAGCAAGCATTTCCAATACTGGAGGGGGGGCGATTCCTCTCTGGTACGGCTACCAATCCGTGATCACAAACACCGGGTCAGGCTCGGTTATCACTACCGCTTATGGATACTACACCCGAGCAATCACTCAATCAGGCGGCGGTAGCATCACGAATCTGTACGGCGTCTATCTGACTGATTGGTCAAGCTATTCATCGAACGCCTACAACTTCTTTTCCGCTGGTGCCACTGCAAGAAATTATATCGAAGGCAAGCTGGGTGTCGGTGTGACTACCAACGACGCGGCGGCCAAAGTGCAGATCGATTCCACTACGCAGGGTTTCCTACCTCCCAGAATGACGACTACGCAGCGAGATGCCATTTCCTCCCCGCCAGAGGGGTTGCAGATTTACAATACGACGACGCACCAGATGAATTATTACAACGGCACAACCTGGGTGGCGTTTTAGTTAAGAAGCAGGAATTTTGAGGCGCATCGTATGATTGAAGCTGATAGCTATGGCAGCAGAAGAGTCTTATTCCTCAAGATTCTCTTACCACTGGCTTTGATCAGTGGATTTTTACTGTCTATTAAGCTGTGGGTATCATCGCGGAGTTTCCCTTTGAGCCCGGTGGCGGACTGGCTGCCGGTTGCGCCTTTCCCGTTCGATTACATTCTATTCATTTCACTGATCGCTCTCTTAATTCTTATCGCGTTGGCAGCACGTCCCCGAATTTATATCGCCGCGTTCCTTTTCCTGATTGTGCTTCTGGGCCTGACTGATCAAGCACGCTGGCAACCGTGGGTTTATCAGTATGTTTTTATGCTCGCCGCGATGTGCTTTTACTCGTGGAATAGCTCTGATGAAGTGGGGCAGAGGGCACTGCTCAATGCATGTCGTGTGATCGTGGCCAGCATCTACGTGTGGAGCGGAGTGCAGAAGCTCAATTTTACTTTCATTAATAAGCTCTTTCCATCCCTCGTCAACCCGTATTTAAAATTCGTCTTCGGAGTTGTTGATATAACTCCAAGGTTTTTGATTATTTCAGCTGCGATCGTTGAAGCCTCTATCGGCATCGGTCTTCTCACGCGCAGGTTCAGAAAGCTATCAGTCTGGCTGGCCCTGCTGCAGCATCTGTTCATTCTTCTATTGTTCATTCCAGTCAAGCGTAATAGCGTCATCTGGCCGTGGAATATCGCGATGGCAAGCTTTGTGCTCATCTTATTCTGGCAGGCTAATAACATTTCAATGCGAGAAATTTTGCTGCCAAAACGCCTGGGCTTTCATGCATTGGCGGTCATTCTCTTCGCCATTATGCCAATCTTCAGCTTCTTCGGTCTGTGGGATTCATATCTATCGTCAACTCTTTACTCCGGGAATGTCGCGGGAGGAGCGATCTACTTCAGCGAATCAGTGAGAGAGCATCTACCTCCTGCGATTCAGTCCCATGTCCAGATAAGCCCGTCGACGGGAAAGCCTGTGATCAGTCCTAATAACTGGTCGCTCACTGAGCTGAATGTCCCCGTGTACCCCGAGCGAAGAATTCTCTTCAATATCACAAAACATATTTGTGCTTATGCTGAAAACCCCTCAGAAGTGAGCTTGAAATTGTATGGGAAGCCCAACTTGTGGAACGGCGCGCAGGCGACGACCATTTATAGCTGTAATGAGTTGCGATGATCAGTTGTAAATTATGGAAATCACGACCGAAGTCTCTAGTGATGTCGAAAAACTATTGTCGCTCGACAAACAAATCCGGTTCGCTACTGCTAAGACCCTCACGGACGTGGCGAAAGAGGCTCAATCCGCCTCGATAGAGGCCATTCAAGAGCATTTCATCACCCGGAATAACTGGTATCTGCCCTCGAACCGTTATGGCGTCCATATCGAGCCTGCGACAAAGGAGAATCTTCAATCTGCAGTCAAAACGGATGCCTACTGGCTCCGTCCGCACGAGACCGGTGAGGACAAGATACCTCATCACTCTCAAAATATCGCCGTCCCGACCCGAAATGCGCGTCCCAACCCACGCCAGATCATTCCCAGCAGCCTGAAGCCTCGGAATCTGGTCAATGCCTTTGTCATTAAGACCCGTCGTGGGCCTGTGCTCTTCCAGAGAGTCGGGAAATTGCTCGTCCCGCTCTACGGATTAGAGAAAAGAGTGAGCATCAGGCGTGAGTCCACAGTCATCGAGCCCACTATGAAGACGGTCGAGCAGCGGCTCGGCAAAATCTTCTTCGAAAATCTCAGGAAAGCGCTGGAAACGGCAAAATAGAGATGGAAACAAAAGCTAAACCAGAAGATCTGACATTTTCCCTCTCTGCGTTGGCTCGACTTTCGGGGCTCGACCGCGCCACCGTCACCAAGCGTCTGGCGGAGGTACCCATCACCAAAGAGACCCGTAAAGAGAAGCTCTACGCGCTCAAGCACGCCCTTCCTGCTCTCCTTGTCGGCGCTGATAAGGAAATGGACGAGGCCAAGCTTCGTAAGACGCAGGCTGAGGCGAAATTGAAGGAACACGAGCTTGCGGTCGAGCGCGGTGAATACGTTTCTGTCCATGAGGTCGAGAGCCAGTTCGTTAAAGAATATCAGTGGCTCAACAACAGATTGCTCGCGCAGTTCCCGCGTGATGCCGCCTCGAATCTCTACAAAGCGGAGTCCGCCGCGCAAATCTCGGAAATCCTGAAGCACGATCTGGGACGCATACTCAATGAATGGCGAGAACTCTGACAGAGTCGGCGCGATCTCCCGGCGAGCGAAGCAGACGGCCATCCCGCTGGCCACGCTGTCGGTGAGCGCATGGGCCGAGAATTACAGGCACCTTCCGCGCGAACGGGCCGACCAGTCGGGCCGCTGGCGCAACGAGGTCGTGCCCTACCTGGTGGAGTTGATGAACGCAGTTGGCAAGCCCGGCATCACCGAGATCATCTTCGTCAAATCGTCACAGGTGGGCGGCTCCGAATTCATCAACAACGTCCTTGGCTATTTCATTCACATCGAGCCCTGCCCGATCCTCTTCGTGGCCGAGAACGAGGGCAAGGCCGAGGCATGGTCAAAAGAGTCCCTGACACCCACGATCCGCGACACGCCCGTACTGCGTGCGCTCGTCGGAAACGGCAAGATGCGGGATTCCAATAACACTATCGAGGGTAAATCTTTCCCGGGCGGCCATCTCGCCATCGCCTGGGCCACATCTCCTGCCACACTATCGTCGAGACCGCGCCGTGTGGTGTTGATGGACGAGCGCGACGCATTCCAGCCGACCAAAGAGGGAGACCCGGCGCGCCTGGCCGAAAAACGCACCGTTACTTTCCGGTCACGCAAAGTGATCATCAAGGTCTCGACTCCACGCGACCGGCTGGAGCCACCGAAAGGCAGCCCTCCCGACACTCCGCGTTATTCGCCGATCGAGCTGGAGTATGAGAACTCCGACAAGCGCAAATATTTCGTGCCCTGCCCGCACTGCGGAGAGTATCAGACTCTCACTTGGAAGAATGCGGAGGGAGACTTCAACATCCGCTGGGATGACGAAGGCTCAATTCTTGACGCTTACTATGTTTGCATCAAAGGCTGCGTCATCGAGCACGAGCACAAGCAGGAGATGCTCGCGCGGGGCGCCTGGCGCGCAGAGAAGCCATGCCAGGGGCGTGCGGGGTTTTATATCAACGAGCTCTTCAGCCCCTTTGTCACCTGGGGAGAGATGGCGCAGAACTTTCGGGAAGCGAAAAAGAATCAGGACGATTTGAAAGTCTTCGTCAATACGTCGCTCGCTGAAGGCTGGGAAGATCGGACGGAGCAGGCGAGCGTCGAAGATCTTGTGGATCGCCGCGAAGCTTATGAGCTCCATATTCCATTCGGGGTTATCGTTCTAACCGCTGGCGTAGACGTACAGGGCAACCGCCTCGAAGTGGAAATCGTCGGCTGGGGTCTGGATGAGGAGTCCTGGTCATTAGATTATCGCATCATTGAAGGCGATCCTGCGCAGGCCCAGGTCTGGCAGCAACTGGAGACATATCTTCTTCAGAAATTCGAGTGCGAGTGGGGCGGGCAGAAAGGAATCGACGCGGTGGCGGTCGATACGGGCGGCCATCACACGCAGATGGTCTACAAGTTCTGCCGCAAGCATGCCGGGCGCCGCTTCTTCGCCATTAAGGGCGCCAACACGCCTGGCAAGCCTCTGGCGCCCTTGAAACCGACGATCCAGGGGTATCCTCCCGTTCGGCTCTACACGATCGGCACGGAGACGGCCAAGGATGCCCTCGCCAATCATCTGATGGTGCCCGAGCCCGGCCCCGGATATTGCCATTTCCCGACGGAGCGCACCGGAGACGACGAGCGCGTCTATTATGGTGAGAATTACTTCAAGCAGCTCCGCTCGGAGCGCCCTGTGATGCATGGCAATGTCAGAGTCTGGCAGAAGGTCAAAGCGGGGTTGCGTAACGAGGCCCTGGACGTGCGAGTCTACGCGATGGCGGCCCGCGCCATCCTGAATCCGAATATTGAAGTCCTCGCCGCACGCCTTCAGGCGCAGATCCAGGCGCAGGAGCAGGCCCAGGCCGAGCCGAAGACCGAGGAAACGCCTCAGCCCATTGCTTCGCCGGCGGAGGCTCCGCGCAGGCAATTTGTGCAGCGCCGCCCGGGCAATTTCGCGACCAACTGGAAGAAGTATTGATCCAATATTAGCCATCTCGCATCCCTCATATTCTCTCAATTCAGAAAAACCGTGTTTCGAAGTGCGATAGTTACTCCCGGCGCTCAGATATGTGTGCCCCGGAGATGATCGATGTCGCACGAGAATATTCCTGATTACGAACCACAAGAGATAATCATCGGCGAGACGCTCGAATGGACCAAGGTGCTGACGGATTTCCCGGCATCCGAGTGGACGCTTTCCTACTATGTGCGCGGAGCCGGTAAGGGCTTCGACGTCGCGGCCACAGCCTCTGGAGATACTCATGAAGTGACGGTCGCGGCGAGTGTCACCGCCGAGATGAGCGCGGGCGCTTACTATTGGCAGGCGTGGGTGGCGAAGGACAGTGAAAAGCACTTGGTGGATCAGGGCGCGGTACTGGTGAAGCAGGGCTTCGTGGGCGTAGCAGTGGCGACGACCGTGGACGCGCGCTCGACCGTCAAGAAGATCCTTGATGCCATCGACGCGATGATGCTCGGCAAGGCGACGCTCGACCAACAGGAGTACATGATCCAGTCCGGCACAGGCGCGCGCCAGCTCAAGCGCATTCCCATCTCCGAACTACTCACTTTAAGAGCGACCTACGCACAACTCTACGCAGGAGAGCTGCGGGCGGCGAAGCTCAAAGCGGGCGCTCCCTATATGAAGAATATTTTAGTGAGGTTCGATAGATCGTGAATGTCAAATGTTTCATGGTCGAAGTAGATGAAGACGGCGTCTGGAGGAATCTGGAGACCGGTGAAGAATACATTTCGATGGCCCAGGTGCCGCCCGGCGCGATGTGGTATGCAGACTGGATGCTCGGCCTTGAGCATGATCCTTTTCGTGGGCCAGACGGCCATTGTCTTGTCGTCAAGCTGCCCAACGGAAATGATTGGATGATTGATGGCCCGTGTTCGAACTGCACTGACCGGGAAGATTACCTGCGCGGCGGGCACAAGTGCTGGGTGAGACATGGTTCACTGCCGAATATTACAGTCGATAAGCAAGGGCAGACCTGCGCCGCCGGCGCTGGTTCGATTGCTTCCGGCGACTACCACGGATTTCTGAGAAACGGTGAATTCACGTCATGATCAAGCTTGGGCTCAACTTGCCCCCGATGTCGCAAGTGGTTGCAGAGAGACGCCGGCACGAACGCGAAGCGGAGCAGGCCGCTCTCACACAGCAGGCCGCGCTCGCGCGCCGCAAGGCTCAGTCTATGCAACGCACTTACCAAGCCGCGCGGGTCGACCGCCTGACCAATGACTGGACAACTATTCCGCGATCTTCGCGCTGGGAGATCTATCGCAGCCTTCGCATCATGCGAGCACGCGTGCGCGATCTGGCGCGGAACAACGATCACATCAAGAAATTCCTCTCGATGGTACGCACCAACGTCGTCGGGCCCTCTGGCATCAAGCTGCAGGTGAGAGCCAAAAATACGCGGGGTGAGATGGATAGCCTTCTTAACCGGCAGATCGAGGAAGCCTGGGCCACGTGGTCGCACGCCGAAAACGCGTCCGTCAACGGCAAGCTCTCGTGGAGAGATGCCCTGCGCAAATTCGTCTCGACACTAGCGCGCGACGGCGAGGCGCTGGTGCGCATGATCAGTGCCGACAATCCTTTTGGTTTTTCACTCAAATTTATTGACGTCAACTGGCTCGACGAGCATTACAACGAAACGCTGCCCGGCGGCAACCGCGTCATTATGTCCGTCGAAATCAACGACGACGATAAGCCGGTGGCGTACTGGCTAACTCCGCCCGTCGATGAGTATGCGCTCAGGTCTAGGCCTTCGATGCGCAGGCGCACGCGCGTCCCCGCCGAAGAGATGATTCATTGTTTTCTGATGGATGACGAGAACAGCGGAGACGATACGCAGACGCGCGGCGTGCCGTGGGCACATACGGCCATGATGAGGCTCCACATCCTCGGAGCTTACGAAGAGGCCGAACTGATCGCCGCCAGAATCGGCGCGAGCAAGATGGGCTTCTTCATTCCACCGGCAGCAGACCCGTTGACGGGAGTTCCCGGAGAAGCCACGGACGGCGATCACCCAATGATTGATGGCGTCTCGCCCGGTACATTTCAGGAGCTGGCGCCCGGTTATACGTTCGAGGCGTTCGATCCGCAACATCCGAACGCGAACGTGACGGGCTTCGTCAAGGCCATGCTGCGCGGCGTGTCCACAGGGCTCGACGTGAGCTACTGCTCGCTGGCGAATGATCTGGAGGGTGTCAACTTTTCCTCGATCAGAGCAGGACTTCTTGAAGAGCGAGACATCTGGCGTTCTTTGCAGGCATTCGTCATCGAACACTTCTGCCGCCGCGTCTATATCGCCTGGCTTAAATCGTCCATGCTCACGGGAGTCCTTAACCTGCGGCCCCGCGACCTGCAGAGAGTCTCGGAGCCGGTCTGGAGGCCGAGGGGATGGGCGTGGGTGGATCCGAAGAAGGATATGGAAGCCAATGTCGGGGCGCTCGACAACGCTCTGGCCACTCACACCGACATTCTCGCCGAGCAGGGTGAAGATTTCGAGGAGAAGCTCATCCTGATGAAAGAAGAGCAGGATCTGGCCGACAAATACGGCGTCAAGCTGCGGCATGAGAAGACCCCGGCAGCACCCTCAGCGCTCGATCCTGAAGACGAGCAGAACTCCTGAAATCCTCTTATTCGGAAAAACCTTTTCGCGCTCTGCCATATTCATCTCCGGCACGAAAGAGATCGCTCTTTCAAAGCCGGAAGCGAATATGACAGACAAAGCGAACAAAGATCCGCAGAGCATTATCGGCACGCGCCAGCGCACAACGCTCTCACTCAATCGCGCAGAGATGACGATTGACGAGGAGAAGCGCACCGCCGAGATGTCCTTCGCTTCGGACCTTCCGATCGAGCACTGGTTCGGCAAACTCATCCTCGACATGTCCAGTAAGGCAGTGGTGCTCGACCGGTTCAAAGCCGGCGCGCCCCTGCTCGTCTGCCACGATCGCAGGATGCAGGCCGGGGTCATCGAGCAGCCAAAGGTGGCTGACGGGAAACTGCGCGGCACGTCTCGTTTTTCCCGCAGCACATTCGGCTCCGAGATTTTTCAGGACGTCGTGGACGGCATCCGCACGACGACATCGCTCGGCTTCATCGTTCACGAAATGGTGCTCGAAGAGTCGAAAGACGGCGAGGACATCTATCGAGCGACGAAGTGGGAGCCCTTCGAAGGCTCGCTTGAGCCGATTGCCGCAGACATCTCCGTTGGCGTTGGCCGCGCGCTGGATGAGACGAGCGAAGAAGAACAACCGCAGCAAATTTCAAGCGCCGTCGAGCGCGCCACCAATAACACACCTATCGAAGTGAGGACAGCAATGGAGCCCAAAGAGAATTCGAACATAAGCGAGCCGACGGCGATCGAGCGCGCGCAGGAACTGATCGACTACGGCACGATCTTCGGTGAAGAAGATCTGGCTCGCGACCTGGCAGCCGAAGGCAAGGACTTAACGGCGCTCAGAACGGCCATCGCCGCCAAGCGCAAACAAGCTCAGACGACGACGCCCAAAGAGGATCCGGCTGTGGTTGCTACGCGCAACGGCGGCAGTCAGCCAGCACGCGTGATCACGCGCTACGGCACGCTTCGCAATTTCAAAGGCGAGGGCGCTGAGGAGCGGGCCTACCGCTTCGCCCAGTGGTTTCTGGGAGGCCCTCTGGGCATGTCCCGATCCGCCGAGTACTGCCGCGCACACGGCATCACGCTCGTACGCGGGCAGGTCGAAAGCGTCAACGAGAAGGGCGGCTTCCTGGTTCCCGAAGAGTTCGGCAACGACCTCATCGATCTCAGGGAGACTTACGGTGTTTTCCGCCGCAACGCGAAGATCGTCCCGATGGCTGGCGATGTTCGCTCCGACCCGCGCCGCACCGGCGGCCTGACCGCTTACTTCGTCGACGAAGGCGATGAGGGTACGGAGTCGGAGAAGGGCTGGGATCGCGTCGGACTGCGTGCGAAGAAGCTGATGGTACTGGCGCGCATGTCGAGCGAGATCACTGAGGACGCCGCGATCAACATGGGCGACGACCTGGCCGGAGAGATCGGCTATGCCTTCGCACAGAAAGAAGACCAGTGCGGCTTCAACGGCGACGGCACTTCCGCCTATGGCGGGATCGTCGGCGTGCGCTCGAAGCTCAAAGGACTCTCTGGCACCATCGGTAATATCGCCGGGCTGCACGTCGGCGCAGGCAACGCCTACTCGGAACTCCTTCTTGAAGACTTCGAAGCGGTCGTCGGGTTGCTTCCCGAGTACGCCGACACTCCGATGGCGAAGTGGTTCGTGCACCGCTCCTTCTACTACAACGTGATGGTCAAAGTGATGCTCGCCTCGGGCGGTGTCACGGCGGCTGAGATCGAGAGCTCGCGCACCAAAAGGTTCATGGGCTACGACGTCGAGTTTTCGCAGGCGATGCCGAAGTCGGCAGCCAACAGCCAGGTCTGCGCCCTGCTGGGCGATCTGGCCAAGGCCGCGAGCCTGGGCTCACGCCGCGACACGACGATCGCGCTCTCGGAGCACTCGCGTTTCCGCTCTGACGAGATCGAGATCAAGGGCACGGAGCGCGTAGACATCAACGTCCACTCGGTCGGCAACGCGGCGGCGAGCGCTGACGATCGTGAGGCGGGCCCCGTGGTCGGGCTGATCACTGCGGCGAGCTAATTTTCAGCGGAGGGGACGGCGGGCAGGCAAGTGATCGAGAGGGGCCGGGCCCGCCCCTTTTCCACAAAAGTTTTTGACGATTCAGACGAGGATAGAAATCATGAACGGAACACAGGCAATCAAGCGCGTCCAGGTGATCGAGCCGGCTGCCATAGTTGACAACGCCTCCATCACTACGACGGAGATCGACACGCTCGGCTTCGAAGAGTGCGACGTGCACGTGAGAGTCGGCGCGACCGACATCGGCCTGACGGCGCTCAAGATTCAGGAGTCGGATACTTCGGGCTCCGGTTATACCGACATCGACGGCCTCGACTACTCGACCGACGGCATACTGCCGGGCGCATCCGACGACAACAAGACTTATTCGTTCCACATCAGGCTCGGAAACGGCAGAAAGCGCTACCTCAAACTGGTGGCCACCGGCGGCGACGGCACTGCCGGAAGCTTTGTGGTGGCGGAAGCGTGGCTCTCTAACGCTAAGGAACTGCCGAACTCGGCAACTGAGCGCGGACTCGCGGCGGAGCTTTACGCTTAATCAGGCTTCCGGGCCGGAAAAAGTGGAAACCTCGACAGCGGAAGGGGAGAGCCGCTGAGGTTTTCTGCGGAGGGTCTCCGGCCCGGATCACTTTCAGGGGAAGGGCGCTTTCAAATGGCATTCGCGGAAGACCTGACCCAGTTCTTTGATACAGAAGAGTTCGCCGTCGTCGCTGCTTTGAAGCAGTCGAACGGCACAGTGATCCGCAATGCGAACGTGATCTTCAACGACCCGAATCAGGACGCTCAAATGTTCGCTGAAACGGTCGAGGCAGACGCACCCTTCATCATCGCTCGGAGCGTTGACGTTTCGGATATGAAGGACGGCTACAAGGTCACGATCGGGGCGACCACTTACCGCGTGATCGGTACGCCGCACCAGGACGGCACTGGCATCTCCACAGTGAAGCTGAAGCCATGAGCAGACGACAGCAAATCATCGATGCGATGAAGACGCGCTTTTCGGCGATCACGACCGCCGGTGGCTACGCGACGAACATAGGCAATCAGGTCCACGAGTGGAGGACGACGGAAATCCCGGCGGACGGACTGCCTGCACAGAGTCTTCGTGATCCGGTCGACGAGGTCACGCTGCCCGATAAGGACAGCCTGATGCACCGGCATCACCTGAACGTCATTCTCGATCTCGTCATCCAGGAGTCGGCAGAGCAGGCCACGGAGGCGCGCAAAGCCCTGGCAGACGTGGTCAAGGCAATCGGAGTAGATCCGACCTGGGGAGGGCTGGCGGCGCGCACATTGCCGCGCCGTGAGCAGATCATGACGGACGCGCAAGGCAACTGGCTCGGCGGGGCGCGAATGGAATTCGTCGTCGAGTACGACACCATGGGGTGGGCCAACTAACAAATTTAGCAGAGAGGTTTAGACAATGTTTCAGGACAATCTTTTTAGCGGTCGCGGCAAAATCATGATGGCGCTGCGGGACTCGAACGGCAATCCGGGGGCCTTCTACTACGTGGGGGAGACGCCGAAACTGGACGTCAACATGGAAGTGGAGAAGGAAGAGGTGCAGGAAAGCTCCTCCGGCAATGATCTCACTATGTTGACCCGGCGGAAGGCGAAGAAAGGCAAAATGTCGATCTCGCTGCGCGACATCCAGCAAGCGAATCTTCGACTCCTGCTCTCCGGTGAGAACGCTAACCAGGCGTCGGGCAGCTACTCGGGCAGCAACTACGACACCTTTCCGACCGGGCTCGTCGTTGGTGACTACGTTCGCTTGCAGAAAAAGAACGTCTCCTCGTTCGTGCTGAAAGACTCCGCCGGTTCGGCTGCGACACTTGTGCTCGATACCGACTACGAGATCGTGGACGCGGATCGCGGGCTCATCAAGATTCTCTCGCTCGGCTCCTACACGCAGCCATTCAAAGCGCAGTACAGCTACGCCCTGACCAAGGCCGTGACGATGCTGACGGGAACCAACCCTGAGTATTTCGTGTGGCTCCAGGGGCTCAACACCACGCGCAGTCCATTCGCAAAGGGCGATGGAGAGTTCTATCGCGTCACCTTCGACCCGGCGAAATCCCTCGCTCTGATCACGACCGAAGTCAGTTCGTTCGAGATCGAAGGCGATGTGCTGCGCGACTCGACGCGGGTGGACAACACGGCCTTCGGCGGATTCGGACGCTGGGTCTACGTGGACGATCCGCTCTAAGAAGCGGTGTCTGACTAACTCTCTCTTTGAAAGGTTGACGAAGCAGTGCAGAAAGAAAAACCAGGCGCGAAGCTCGCGCGAGCAATCGGTACGTATCGCGAGGAGATCGTCATCGACGACAAGACGATCTCCCTCTCTCCTCTTGTGCTGCGGCAGTTCGCCGACGTGCTCGACTGTATTGACGAGCTGCGTGAGCGCGGCGTCGTGGAAGTGAAAGATCTGACTGGCAAGATTCTTCAGAATGTTGATCCGATCAAGATCATGCTCCGCGGCGGCGCTCCGGCGCTGCGGATGCTTCAGATCGCCACGGCCCTGCCCAGCGAGACGATCAACAAGCTCAACCTCGTTGATGCTGCCAACCTGTTCGGCGCGGTCTTCAAGGTGAATCTGGATTTTTTCGTGGAGAACCAGGGGGCGATGACGGAGGCATTCAGTCCCCTCTGGACGACCATCGAGGAGCTGTTCCCGCAGGTTGGGCAGCTACTGTCGAACAACTCATCGCCAACGGCCACTCCCTCGACGCCGTCCGTGAGTACAGCCTCGCCCAGCTAAAGGCTTTTTCAGAGGCGGCTGCGGACAGAGAACGCCAGCGCCTCCTGCTACAGCTCGAAATTACGAGGCTCGGCATGTGGGGCGAGGCGAAGGCGGTTGAAGAGTTCGCCAGGACACTTCTCACGTAAGGGGCCCGATGTCAGAGCTCGATCAGGAAATAAAAGTCAAAATCGCCGCACTCGTCAAGGGCCTCGACGACGTGCGCGCGTTATCCCGCGCCATCCAGACCCTGCGCACCACCAATGCGCAGGGCATCTCACTCGATAAATCCTTTTCCAAACAGCACACGAGCGAAGTCCGACAGCTCGCAGGGGAGATTCGTAATCTCTCCGCCGCGGTCGAGAAGGTCGAGCCGAGCAAGCTCCAAAAATTAGGCACGTTCTTGGGCGTCGTTGTCAAAGGTCTGGAGGCTATCAAGCTCGCCAAGGATATAGGACTCACCTTCGACAAGATCAGCTCTGCCGCGTCGGGGCTGGTTCAGAAAGTAGGAGGAGTGCGTGGCGCGATCTCTGCTGTCGTGGAGAAGGGGACAGAACTGGCCACGCAGGTCGGCGCAGCCGTCAAAGGCGGTTTCAGTGCGCTCGGCGACGTGCTGGGCGATGTGGGCGGCAAGATCACAGGGCTGATCCCCGGTCTCGGCGGAGCAGGCGCGGCGCTCGGCACCACGGGGCTGGCCGTTACAGGGCTCACCGCGGGCGTTGTCGCACTGGGGGCCGCCGTCTTCGCTCTCGTCGCCGGATTAGGACTTCTGGCCACTGTCGGCGTGGCGGCGCTGACTGTGGCGCTTCTGCCGCTCCTCAGATTCGGCGTCGATTACAACTCAAATCTGGAGCAGACGAAGCTGGGCATCGCGAGTTTGATCGCGAGCCTGGCGGAGCTACGTGGAGCCAGCGGCATCAAGATCGAGGGCGCGGACAAGCTCACCGCAGCGCTCCAGCTTGCCGGTGATCAGTTGGAGAAACTGAAGGTCGATGCCATCGAAACGACGGCGACCTTCGAAGAGATCGCTCCGGCGTTTCAATCCGCCATCGGCCCCGGCCTCTCCGCCGGGCTCTCGCTCGATCAGGTTCGCGAGATCGTCATCCAGATCACGCAGGCCGCCGGTGCGATGGGCGTGCCCTTCAACCAGCTCAACCAGGAAGTGCGCGCTATCCTCGAAGGCAACATTGATAACAACGCGCGGATCGCCAAAGCGCTGGGCATCAGCGAGAAGATGGTCAAGCAGTGGAAGCAGCAGGGCACGCTCGCCGAGGAACTTGGTAAAAGACTGGAGCAGTTCAAAAAAGCGGGCGACCAGGCGGCGCTCTCCTTCAGCGGGCTCACTTCAAATCTCCAGGAAGCCTTCAACGTCTTCGCCGGTCAAGCCACGGAGCGCGCCTTCAACGCGCTCAAAGAGAGATTTAAGAACCTCCTGCCGCAGCTGTTCGACTTTAAGAACGCCAGGCTCGACCGCTCCTTCACCGCTCTCTCCGACTTAATCGACGGTCTCTTTGTGCGCGCCATCGGGGTCGCGGGTGATTTTATTCAGTTCGTCATCAATGGCGTGAAATCGATCTCGCGCTTCATCGATGAGAACCGTACACAGATCAACCAGATTCTGGACCTGATGGCAGAGACGGGCTCGCACCTGGTGCAGATCGCGGCCACCCTGGTGCGCGTGACAGCCGGGTTCCTGGCCTCGAAAGCGGCGATGGAGTTGATTCGCGTCGGCGTGATCCTGATCAACTTTACTCTGCTGCAGCTGGAGGTTCTGACCAAATCCATCGCTTTCAGCTTTCAGGCGATGTCGACGATTGTCGGCGGATCGTTTCTCGCAAGTTTACGCGGAGCGCTCCTCGTCGCTCAGGGGATCGCCGGCGCTCTCGGCTTCGCGTCTGCCAAGGCGGAGGGGATCAAGAGCACCGGTGAAGGCAAACAAAAGAGTCTGGGCGGGCTCACTCCGGCCATCACGGCCTCGGGCGTTCCGACAGCGCCTGCAGGCGGCAAAGGCTCAAAATCCGATAAGGCCAACCAGGAGCGCATTCGTCAACTGGAGCTACTCGCGCGCGAGGCCGAGCGGATCTACAGGAATGAGACGGAGAAAGCGGAGAATGAATATAACAAAAGGTTGATTTCGCTACGAGATTTTGTAGTGAAAGAAAAGGCGGCAGAGCAGAAGCGTTTTGAAGCCAAACGAGACGCCATCAATGCCCAAAAGCGTCTGGTCGATGCGGGCAAGCAGGCGGAATTAGACCAGCAGCTGGTTGAGTTGCAGGACGAAAAAGATCGCGCAATAAGACGCATTGAACAGGACGCTAAGAACAAAGAATTAGAGGCTACGCGGGAGCGCGAGCGAAGGCTCCTTGAGATATACGACACGGTTGGACGCCAGCGGATTGAGCGCATACAAGACTTGGCGGACCAGAGAGTGTTGAGCACGAAAACTGCCGAATCTCTGATCGGCGATATTGAGCTGGCGGCTTTAGATCGGAAGAAGCTGCTCCTGCGACAGGAGCTTGAGCGCGCAGGACAAAACCTCGAGGAACAGAAAAAGATCAACGGCGAGCTGGGGCTGTTAGAAGTAGAGCGGGGCGCAAAGGTTGAAGAGGTAGAGCGACGCATCGCTACCGCGCGTCGGCGCGAACTGGAAGAGCGGCGCGCTTTCGTCGAGCACCTGCGGGAACTCGAGGACCAGAACACGAGGGATGCACTCGAAGTCGGGCAGGCGCGCATCGATGACATGGAGCGCCTCGGCGAGAGCCGCGACCGCATCATGCGCGCGCAGATCGAGCACGACGTTGCGGATGAGATCCTTCGGCACAAGAATGCGCTCGAAGCCATCGCGCGTGAATTCGATGAGGGCATCAAGCGTGCCGAGGGTCTCGAAGAGCTCAATCGCCTGTATGACGCGATCCAGGTCAAGCGCCAGATCGCACAGCAGCGCCACGAAGACGAATTGACGCGCATCCAGGCGCGGGCCGAAGAAGAGCGCCGCCGGCGCATCATCGACAACCTGAAGCAGGTCGCGAGCCAGCTCACGCAGATATTTCAATCGGCAGTCCAGCGTGGCCTCGACGAGGGCTTCAAAGGATTCTTCAAAGAGATCGTGCGCGGCTTCGCCGACATGCTCAAGCAGATGGCGCTCATGCTCATCGAGAGCGAGCTGCTCAAACTCCTGGCCAAGGTCTTCGGCGTCCAACTCCCCGGGCAACAGCAACAGCAGGGCGGAGGGCTCGGCGGAGTCCTGGGCGGCATTCTGGGCACTATTTTCAAAGGCATCTTCGGCGGCGGCAGTAAGCAGTCAGGCCCACTGGATACTACTGGTGTCCCACTCGGAAACGAAAAAGGCATCGGCTCAGAGGATAGCAGCAAAGCGTTTGAAGTTGTGGGCTCGTTCATCGCAAATCATATTGACTTCGGCGCTGGCAAGACGGTGCATTCAATAGACGATGGCGCAAATCAAACAAGCACAGGATTAGACCGGGTTGTTGAAGGTACGAGAAACATTATCGCTGCCATATACAACACAGCGCCGCCGGAAGTCTCTTTAATTGGGAAATTGTTGACGGCAGGTCTTCAAGCTTTTGGTCAGTCTCTGGGCTCTAAAGGAAGCGGAGCGAAAAGCGGCGGCGAAGAGGCAAGACAACCGCCCACTCTCAAAACCAGAAGAGCTTCAGGCGGATTAGTTGACGGTCCCGGAACGGAGACCTCGGATTCGATTCCCGCGTGGCTCTCGAAACGAGAGTTCGTCGTCAAGGCTCGTTCCGTGCGCAGTGTGGGGGTCGGCGTCCTCCGCTATATCAACTCGTTTGGGCGGCTGCCTCAATCCAGGTTCGCTTCGGGCGGCCTGGTCGGTGCAACTCTGCCCGAACCTCAGGCTGTGAATGGAGCGGGCCAGGTCATTCAATTTACACAGAAGAATACTTTTGTCACTCCCGACGCGAAGAGCTTCAAGGAAGCGCGTGGCGTGCATGAAAGAGAGCTGGCGCGCGCCACTCGCCGCGGGTTCGCGCGCTTTTCACCACAAACGACATAAGGCTTATGACATTCGACGCCATCAGGTATCCACTATCGGTGCAAAGCGGGACTTCCACAGTGTCGTTCAACACGACCATTATCGAGGAAGGCAACGGGTCCGAGGTACGCATCGCCAACTGGGATGAAGGACGGGTGGAGGTCAACGCCGCGCACGGCATCCGCTCTTTGAAGGATTTGAGGGAATTGTACTCATTTCATAGACGGCGCAAAGGCCGCGCCAGGTCTTTTCTCATTCGTGACCTGGTCGATTACGAAGTCGGGCAGGACGAGCCGCAGGAGGGCGTCTTTGGAACGGGCGACGGCACGACCAAGATATTCCAGCTCCGTAAGAACTACGTCGATGCCTACAACACCGACCAAAGAGTGATCACCAAGCCGGAGCAGGGAACTGTCAGCATCTTCGTCGACGGGTTGGAGAAGACAGAGGGTCTCCACTACACGATCAATTACCTCACGGGAAAAATAACCTTTGTGACTGCCCCGGCACTCAATGCCGTCCTCGAATGGACGGGCCGTTTCTTCGTTGCCGTGCGCTTTACCGAAGACAAGCTTCCCGTAGACGAGTTCATGCTGCTGATGGTCAAGGATCCAGATACTGGCGAGTACGTCGTCGATCGCGGCGGCGGACCCATACCTGACATTCTTTTGATTGAGGACAGGGACGCCTGAGATGCCGAAGAGTGTTCGTTATTACCTATCGCCCTATGGGCCCACTGATCTGATCGCTCACTTTGGCGGCAGGGGCCTTACGCCCGCCGTGTGCTGGAAGCTCTCGCTCGTGGATCAGGCCGGGCAACTCATCCCCGGGAAAGTTTATGGCGCTACTTCTCACACGAGTGATCTGGAGCTTGCCGGCCATCCGGGCGTCGTCTTCAAGAGATCGGGCGGAGTCAAGCCAACGGTCGTGGATACGGAGGCGGGGCAGGGAAGCGCGGGGCTTGAGCTCGAAGCGGTCTTCGACGATGTCGACATCACGGAAGAGAAAATCGCCGCCGGAGATTTCAACTCCGCCGAGTTCGAGGTCTTCATCGTCAATTACAAGGCTCTGAAGATGGGCGAGATGATCTTCTTCTCCGGCCCCCTGGGAGAGCTCAACAACGAGGGGCCGCTCTTCACGGCTTCTGCGCGCCCCTGGTCTTCGAAAGCGAACCAGCAGGTCGGGCGCCTCTACATGGCGAAGTGCGATGCCGCGTCCGACTATGGCGGCCCACGCTGTAAGAAAGACATCACGGCGCTGACGCGCGCAGGCACTGTCACCACGGGCGGCTCACAGGACACTTTCAGAGCGTCAGCGCTGGCCGTCACATTTACCTATCAGAACGGAAAGGTGAAGTGGACGGGTGGAGCCAACGCGGGACGACAGATGGAGATCAAGTCCTGGGATCCGGCGACGAAAGAGATCGTGCTGCAACTGGAGATGGCGGAGCTCATCCAGGTGGGCGACACGTTCGTGGCCGTCGAGGGCTGTGACGGCACGAAAGCGAGCTGTGTGGAGCGCGACAACATCATCAACTTCTGCGGCTACCCGGAGATTCCCGGTATAGAAGCGGCAAATCGGATCAATCGAGCGACGTAGAAGATGGAAACGGTGATCACAAGACAGATGGTCGAAGACGAGGCGCGCAGGCTGCTCGGCGTACCGTGGCGTCACCAGGGGAATAACCCTGATGTCGGCATCGACTGTCGTGGGCTGATCGAGGTCGTCGCTCAGCGGCTCACAGGCAGAGTGCCGCCGGTGCGCAAATATCCCCGGATGCCGAAAGAGGGAGAACTCTACCGGGGCCTCGCCGCCGAGATGGACGAGAAGGCGATCGCGGACATACGCCGGGCCGACGTCGCGTTGATTCAGTTCCCTCGTGAAAAGTGGCCGCGCCACTGCGGGATCATTGTCAGTGGATTGTATGAGCCTCTGATCATCCATGCGTACGAGCCGAGCCAGGGAGATGGGCATGTCATCGAAGAACCTTTGAGGCGCTGGCAAAGATACATTACCAACGCCTTCGAATTTCGGGAGGTCGTCGATTAGCAAATGGCACAGCTCGCAATCTTAGCGGCAATTACGGTCGGCAGTGTGCTTCTCGAAAATGCCTTCACCAGCAAGCCGAAGCAGAAGCCGGTGGATGTCGGACGCTTTGATGATATTCGCATTCAGACTTCTGAGGAGAATGGATTCAAACCGCGCATCTACGGGCTCGTGCGTCTGGCCGGAAACCTCATCGATCATACGGTTACGCAGGAGCATGTCACACACACGCCCGGCTCCTCCGGAGGAAAAGGCGGTGGCGGACACTCTGAGCCCACACCTGCGCAGAACAATTTCTCATACACGAAGACCTTCGCGCTCTCGCTCTGCGAGGGCCCGGTCTCGCACATCGTGAGGGCGTGGGAAGACGCCGACGTCATCTTCAATTATCAGGCGATAGAATTTCTCGGCGGCACACTCTACCAGGCTGAGTCAGGCACGAACACGCGCACCGGCGGGGCCTCTGTGGTTTCGCAGGCCAACTGCTCGGGCGGCGCCAAGGTGACGGGGATCAGCAACGGCGGCTCTCTTCGCTTCAACAACGTCGTTGCGGCTGGCCCCGGCTGGTACAGGATACGCCTGAGCTATATGAGCAGTGGTGTGCGCATCGCGAAGATGAGCATCAATGGCGGCGCCGCCGAGGTGATCACCTTTCCGAGCACCGGGAGTGATCAGGTGCTCGGCGTGCTGCAGCTCGACCTTGAGCTCAATAACGGGGCGAACACGCTCCGCTTCTACAATGATGCCGGCGAAGAGGGCCCAGACATCGATGCGCTGAGACTTGTGGCCCTCACAGACCCGTACGCGGGGGACGGCCCGGGCGATGTCACCGGCGGCATCAATGATTATCTCGATTACCCGAATAACCCGCACAACCCGTCGCACTTCTACAATCACATGCCCCTGATCGATCAGACGGGCATGGCCGAGACGCGCCTGTTATCCGGTGGCCAGGCTCCCTTCCGCTTCTATCGCGGTACCGAAGACCAACTCCAGGATCCCGCGCTCGTCGCGCTGCACGGCGCAGCCAACACTCCGGCCTATCGTGGCACGGCGACGGTCGTCTTCGAAGAATACCAGGTGAAGAATGGACGGCTGGGGAATTTCACTTTCCTCGTCGAGCAGGGCATGCACGACCTCTCGGAGATCGTGGCGAACGAATACAGCCTGGCCGGGCTGCCGGCCTCTCGCCTCGACGTCTCACAGCTTGCAGACACCTGGGTCGAAGGCTACGTCGTCGATACACGTAAACAGACCGCGGACATCATCAACGATCTTCAGCTCTGGTTCGATTTCGATGTCGTGGACGTGGACGGGCTGGTGCGTGCGGTGCGCCGCGGCGGCGTGCCCGTCCTCTCGATCCCGGAAGCAGAGCTCTCGGCTCACGAGTTCGGCTCTGAGCGACCGCTCGGCCCCGTGC
Organism: Pyrinomonadaceae bacterium; assembly: GCA_036389675.1. Lineage (GTDB taxonomy): Bacteria > Acidobacteriota > Blastocatellia > Pyrinomonadales > Pyrinomonadaceae > DASQYE01. The sequence goes on along the minus strand of DASVWI010000018.1, from coordinate 82,463 downwards.
GCACCGTCTATGCCAACGAGCAGGAGCTGCCGCGACAGGTCGACGTCGCCTACCTCGATCCGGGGAAGGAATATCACACTGGAGTGCAACCGGCGCAGCGCGGCGTCGGAAACTCCCTGGAGCCCGTGTCGCTCTCTTTCCCTATCGTCTCGGACGCAGACACTGCTCAGCAGGTAGGCCTGCGCTATCTGTATGGCAAGCACCTGGCGCGCACGCCGCGCGAATGGGAGGCCGGGCCCAAGTACGCGCACCTGATACCAACTGACATCGTTGAGCTGGTGCTCACCGGCACCACGCACCAGTTGCGGATCACCAACCAGCAGCAGGCGCTCCTCGGGCTTGGCAAATACAAGGGATTGCCCGAGAAGACGAGCGTCTACACGCAGGTCATGGGTGGCTACTCCGGAGGAGGCTCAGAACAGAGGCCGACGGAGTTCCCCGCCAACACCATGCTCTGGATGGGCGATCTTCCGCCGCTCCGGCTCGAAGACGACGCGCTCGGCTATTACGTCGCCGTGTGCCCTGCCGGGGCGGGGAACTGGAGAGGCGCGCATCTGCGCAAGGAAGTCTTCGCGGACGAATACCATCGCGTCACGAGCTTTGATCGAGCGGCGATTATGGGCCACGTGGAGGGAGTGCTTCCTTCCGTTTCGGATCTCACCGCGGTCGACCGCACAAGTGAAGTCTTCATCAACCTGCTCTACGGCACACTCGAATCCCGCGAAGAGTCAGAGCTGATGGAGCAGGCCGTCAACGTGGCCGTCATGGGCACCGGTCAAAACATGGAGGTCATTCAATTCTCGGAAGCTATCCCGGAGACACCCACAGCGCCTTATGTCGCGCGTTATCGAGTCAGGACATTTCTCCGAGGACGCTTTGGGACTGAGTATGCGATGGCGGGGCACACCGACGGGGAGCCTTTCGTCCTGCTCACCGATGCCGTCAAGTTCCGGCGCGAGGAGCCGACGGCGATCCAGGCCACGACCAAGTTCAAAGCGGTGACGGTTGCGCAGGCCGAGAGAGACGCCGCGGAGTACGAATTTTATTTCACCGGTAAGAGCCTACAGCCGTTAAGTCCGGCCAATCTAAGAGGCAGGCGGGATAGCCGTGGCGGCCTATTGATTGAATTTGAGCCCCGCACACGCGCCGGGGGCGGGCTACGCCCTAATTCCAACTCACCCACCGGCGAAGAAAAAGAAGAGTACAGGGTTGAAATCCTTTCGGCGGATTGGTCAACGGTGTTACGAACCATGCCGGTGTATGTGGGCACACCTCTGGCAGCCGCCTTAGAATCCCGGAACTATAAATTCATTGAGATTACCGGCAATTCACTATCTCTGGGCTCGCCCATCGATGACACCAAGCCCCCCTTCAAAGCCCGCTCCCTACAGAGTATTTCACAGGCCGGAAACTTCATCGAAGCGACGCTTTCGATACCGTCAAATGCCGTGTCGTTTTCTGCCGCCAACTTCGGCGTGATTCCTGCTGATGAGCCCTGGCGCACACTCTTCAGTGCGATTGTTCCTGAAGTGCCCCTTGCCGTGAGCCTGTCTACGGGCCTGGGGCCGGATGACTATTACTTGACAGTTTATGAGGCAGGCGTTTCGACGGGTATCAGTTTGTTGGTTCCCCCCGATCCCCGCGTGCGCTTTACTTTCTCGGGCACGGAGTTGCGTGTTTATTATAATTGGACGGGCCTGGGTAGTTCCCCTTTGTATTCAATTACAATCCCTGATCGCTACCCGTTTCACGCGTTCGCCGCAGCGGTCAACGACTACGCGGCGGTGAAAGACATGTTCATGACCACTATTCCCTATCCGAAAACGCTGTACAGCCACGCGCAGCAGGTCAAAGACTTCGGAAGCGTACAGGAAAGCGTCAACGTGAGGGTGTATCAGATGTCCACGCTGGTCGGGGCGGGACAGAAAACGGAAGGAATTCTATAAAATGGCAACCACCCCCAACCGTAAAATCATCAAGCTTGAATCTAATCTCAGGCAGCCGGAGCTTCCCATCAACGAGGCGGAAGAAAACTTCGATAAGAGGGATGGCTATGTGGCCTACGATGTCGCCGGAAGTGTGGCGACAATTCCGATGGATGAGAGCATCCAACTGTACGGCTTCATCAAGCTCACGGGCGTACGCACCGCCGCGCTCACGCTCAAGATTGACCTGACGCTTGGCTTCTCTCGCCCGATCATCTTCTGGAACGCCACCACTGGCGGATACACCGTGACCGTTAAGACGACGGCTTCGGGGACGCCTGTGGGTGTGGCTTTGCCGCCGGGCGAGATTGCCATGCTCACGCATGACGGCACTGACGTGATCTCGCTCTCGGGCGGAGTACCGACCTGGACAGCCCCGACACTCTTAAATAGTTGGGCCAACTTCGGAGGCGTCAATGCCCCAGCCGGATACTATAAGCGCGGCGGCAGAGTGTATCTCAGAGGGCTGATCGCCGGCGGCACTATCGGAGCCACGGCATTCACTCTACCTGTCGGCTATCGACCAGCCTATTACCATTACTTCGCCACTGTTACCTATAACTACGTGTTCGGGTCTGGCTATATCAAAGACAATGGAGAGGTGTTCATCCACGATGGCAACAACACATTCTTCTCATTAGATAACATCTCATTCGCAGTATCCTGAAGGAGCACATGATGATTGTAGATTTAACACAACTTACTGATGAACATCGTGCGGGGCTTCAATACGAAGCCGCAAAGGCCAACAAAACAGAACAGGAATTCGCAGATGCTCTGATCATGCGTCACGCTGAAGGTTATTACTCGTATTTCAGAGAGCAGGAGATTCAGAGCATGCGTGCGACGGCAGAGCAGCTTTTGAGCCTACCTGAAGAAGATAGATCTACATTGCTCTCGATTCCAACTCTCTCCGAAGAGAAGCGCGCGATGATTATTGCCATCGTGAAAGAATAACCGGCATCTATCCCTCTAGGATGAGCTGGTTCGACATACGATCGTCTATTCATAATGAGCTTCCAAATCTCATGTTCAGATTTTGTTCACTCTGGAGCGGAATGAGGCGGGGATCAGCGCGAATGAGCGGGAATAGAAGGCGCGCACGACCGCGGATACTTCAATAAATTGCTTAATTATTAAGAAAACCGAGCAATTCTTCAGCTAAAATGAGTTCGTGGGGCGAAACTCACCGCCTCGTCTTATGTCCCTACTTGATTTTGTCTAAGGCCGTCTTGGCGTCCGTGAGCAGCTTGCGGAAATCGGCGAGGTTTCCTAAGGTCATACCGATCCTGATTCTTCCCATAAAACCGCTGGAAAGGGATGCCCGCAGAGCGCCCGTCGTCCTGTTGAAGGTTGTCACGGTAAACTCTGCGCGGGTCTTGTACTGCGTCTCGAAGTTCTCCATCGTCGCGCTTTTCTCGATCTTAATCACGTAGTCTATGCTCTTAATCAGTGAGTCCAGCTCGTCGTAGTCCACGTAGAGTCTTTCGGCGGCTGCCCTCTCGGAGCGTTCGCTTTCTTCCAGCTCAACGCCGATGCCGTATTCCTTGCGGCCCGACTGTGTATCCACAAACTCGTAGCCGGTAACTGTGACCGCCCCTCCGAATCCTGAGACCGCTCCGATCACCGTGTAGTTCTTGACGATCACGGCTCCGGTCTTTGTATCCAGCTCTTCCAGATTAGTCAGTGGCTCGTAGATGCTCGTTAGATTTTGTGTGCTGCGAGACGTTCTCTCCCGGCGTGACGACTGTCTCTCCCGTCTCTGTTCCTGAGACACCTGTGCCGTGGCCGATACAGAGCAGGCCATGAATAACAGCGGGAGGAGATATATTCCGATTGACGTTTTCATAAATCAATTCCGGCTCGAACAGTCGTCCGGCTCGATAGGAGCGCGTGTGCCCTTTCTCGTCCTTAAAGCAGACTTATGGTGTTTTCTGCCGGGCCTTGCTCAATTGCTCGCTGCGCTTCCTGAGCTCGGCGCAGAGCTCGATGATCGTCTCAAGATCGAGACGCACCTGCGGAGCCTGCCGAGCGTCGACGAGCTTGGGGTTCTTGAAGAGCGGGTTGCGCGCCACCCTGAGAACTATTATGTCGAGCGCGGCGAGCGCGGGCCGCAGGTGCTTGGCCTCAGGCCCGACGACTATCTTGTTGCGCGCCGCACCCGGTTCCGGTTCTGGCAGTGAGAGGTTGAGCTTGAGCCTGTCGGCGCGCTTCTTTATCTCGGCGGCAAACTGGGCGACGAGCTTGAGATCGATGCTGTCGCTGGTCACGACCGCCTGCGCGAGGCTGTTGTTGACCTTCTGTAGGCGCACGAAGTCCTCGTTGATCTGCTCGAAGTCCATGCGCGGCGCGCGGCGCGACGACGGCGCGCTGTTGCGTAGTTGCTCCGTCATCGTCATCATCAACTCGCGCTCCTGATCCAGTTGTTCGCGAATCTCCGCGTCGCGCGCCTGACGCTCACGTTCGAGGGTGCTGGGGGTGACAGCGCCGCGCTGTTGGGCTCGGGCCGTGAGGGCAAACGCCGACGCGAGGATGAGCGTGGTCGCCGTCCGTGCCATAAGCTTGATCGTGTGGTTCATCTCAAGCAGCCTTTCTTCCCGATTCCCCTTGAGAATGCTTTGGCCTTTGATCGTTAGCAAGCTTTAAGTGTTGAATAGATGATGGTCGGCATCCATCTTATTGTGTGGGCGTCCCGGTCTTCTCCGCGTCGCGCGCTTCCTCCATGCGGACGTTGACCCAGAGCGGCCAGTGGTCTGAGAGACCTATCTTGCGGTCGATGCCGTAATCGAGCGGGCGCAGGCCACGCAGCCAGACCCAGTCGAGCTTGAGCTTGATGATGAAGGTCTTCCAGGTCGGCTCGGAGTTGGGGAACGGCGTTTGAAAACGCGCGCCCGTGAATAACTGAGTGGTGGCGCGGCGGTCGTCGTCCGTGATGGTATTGAAGTCTCCGAGGACGACGGCGCGCTCCCTGACGGGTTGTCTTGCGAGGTCGTCCAGAACGGATTGGAGTTGCTCGGTGCGCTTCTCCTTGCTGGTGCGCGTCTCGGCATGCACGGTGTAGACGCGCAGGGCGTGCGGGCCGATGTTGACGGTCGCGCCCAGCGCGACGCGACGACGCCCGCCCGGCCCTGCGTTCGGCAGAACGATACGGGTCACATCCGTCAGAGGATAGGGGCTGAGGATGGTAACGCCAGTCTCTTCCTCCTGCTGCTCTTTGCCGGGCGGTGGCGGGGGCGCGGCCCATGCATAACGAAGCCCAAGTTCTTCGGCTATCAGCCGTGCGGTGTTCGTATTGCCGGTGCGTTTGCGGTTTCGGTCAACCTCCTGCAGGCCGATGATGGTGGCCCGGCCTATCTCAGTATCACTACGCAGCAACTCTATCAGCTCGCGCAAGTCCTCGCCGCCGCGCCAGCGTATATTGTAAGAGACAATCTTTATGGTTGAGGGGGGAGCGGGCGCTGGCTCGCGCAGCTTCGACGAGCTGCCCGTTTCAAGCAGCAGGTCGGACTCGCGGCCCGAAGCGCGGGAAGATAAGTTAACAGGGAGAGACAGGATAAAAACAGAAAGCAGGATGAAAACCAAATGCATGGCCGCATGAACGGGCTCTTTACTTTTCTTTATCCTATTCATCCTGTCCATCCCTGTTAACTTCCGCTTTGGGCTTCCGGCCTGATGAGATCGCTCATCGCTCGATGGTCAATCGCAGGCCGTCTGTGGCGGCGATGGTCTCACCGGGCCAGTGTTTCCCGGCTTCGGCGGCGATGTCTATGCCGTCCCACTCCGGGTACAGGTGCGCGAGCAGAACCTTTCGTGGCGCTGCGCGCTCGGCCAACCGCATGGCATCCTTCAGCTCCAGATGCGCCTCGATGGGCTTGTCGCGCCAGAAGGAACATTCCATCATGAAAAGCTCCACGCCCTTTGCGAAGGCGCTGAGCGCATCGGTGTAGCCCGTGTCCGAGGTATAAACGAGCGAGACGTTATCGGCATCCGTCAGGCGCAGGGCCAGACTCTCGCGCGTGTGCGGCGTTGAGAGCGTGTACGCGCGTAGTCCCGGCAGCAACTCGAACTCCGAGCGCGGCGCGACCTCGCGGATTTCGACCGGAAAGGGTTGTTTCAAGAGATTGTAATCGCCCGCCTCATCGAATGCCCCGAGCAGCCTCTGCAATCCATAGCCGCCGTAGATCAACAAAGGCTTGCGTCTTCCTTGCGTCTGCGGAGAATGTTTCGTGCCGAAGAGGAACGGGGCCAGCCCGCCGACGTGGTCAAGATGGAAGTGGCTGATCCAGATCGCATCCAGCCCGACCCAGTTGAGGTTTTCCTGCGCCATGCGATGAACGGAGGCCGCGCTGGCGTCGAGCAGTACGGAGCCCGCCGCCGTCTCCAGCCAGTGAGCAGAAGCCGCGCGCTGCGGGTGCGGAACGGATGTGCCAGACCCCAGGACGACGAGATGCATGCTTTTCCCCTCTGCCCGCAAAGGCTACAACCGCGCGCACTCGTGCGTCAATCTCTACGGCTTGACCGCCGCCCACGCTTTAGGCTAAATCTCAATGCCTGAAAGCTGTCGGATTCGCGGAGAAGTATGAACACAACCCAAACGAAACTGGATGCGCTGGCCGTCTTCTCGCACCCGGACGACGCTGAGCTGACGGCCTCGGGCACGCTGCTGAAGCTCAAATCGCAGGGTTATCGCACGGGTGTGCTTGACATGACGCGCGGCGAGATGGGGACGCGCGGAACGGTCGAAGGGCGCGCCGAGGAAGCGCGCGAGGCGGCGCGCATTATGGGCCTTGACGTGCGGCTCAACCTGGAGCAGCCGGACGGCCACGTCTGGCTGAACGAAGAGGCGCGCACAGCTCTCGTGCGCGTCATACGCACGCACGAGCCAAAGGTGATCTTTACCTCTCATTGGGACGACCCGCACCCGGATCATGCGGCCACCTCGCGCATCGTGCGCGAAGCGGCGCGACTGGCGAGCATGCGCCGCTATGATGAAGCGTCGGGCCAAATGGCCGTGCGCGTTCCGACGGTCGCTTACGCAGTCTACTCGCGCCTCGTTCCGCCCTCGTTTATCGTGGACGTTTCCGATTTTATGGAAGAGAAGATGCGGGCCATACGCGCGCACGCCTCGCAGTTTTACAGGCCCGGCGCGGACGAGCCCACGACGCGCATCAGCGAGCAGGGCTTCCTCGATCAGATCGAATACCGCATGCGCTATTACGGCTCCCTGATCGGGGCGAAGGCCGGCGAAGCCTTCTACGTGCGCGAGGCGCTCAATGTTGACGACCCCGTCGCGCTGCTCACGCGACCGATGAACATCTATTCCTGATCAAAGCGAAAAGAAGAATGCGTGTGAGGTAATTATGAGTCTGGAAGACGCCGTCGTTCTGATTATTACCGAAGCACGCGCAGGCGAGCAGGGTTTGCTGTCCGGCATTCGCAGCGGCCTCGACCCCGGAGCCGAGAGAATGCGCCGGCTTATCGCCGCCTTAAAGATAGTATTCGACGCGCTCGGTGGTCAGGCTGAATTGGATCGAAGCCTCGCCGCCGCTCTTTTTACCCTCGGCTCGGATGTGCCTCTGACCATCAGCTCGCTGGCGAGCAAGGGCCAGAGCTGGCGCAGGGAGTTTATGGAAACTGAGGTCTACGAGCTGTTGATGGGCGTGCAAAGCATCTTTGAAGACAAGTGGCTCGGCGAGGCGCAACCGCCGGAGACCATCCATTGAAGAGATTCACTTCCAGACCACTACTCGAATGAGCCTCGATATCCCGCTTATCAAAACAGGCTGTTGCGGATTCCGCATGTCGCAATCCGAATACACGGCGCACTTTCCGGTCGTCGAAGTCCAGCAGACCTTTTATCAACCGCCGAAAGTCGAGACGCTCAGGCGCTGGCGCGAGCAAGCGCCCGCTGATTTCGAGTTTACGCTCAAAGCGTGGATGCTCATCACGCACGAGGCGCGCAGCCCCGTTTACAGGCGGCTGAAGAGAGAACTGACCGAGACGGAGCGCGAAGGATGCGGGGGCTTTCGTGCGAGCAAGATCGTCAGGGAGGCTTGGCGGACGACGCTCGATTGCATAGAGGCGCTGGAAGCCGAGCGCGTCCTGTTTCAATGTCCGGCGAGCTTCAAGCCGACCGAGCCGAACATCAGGCGCATGCGCCGCTTCTTCGAGGCGATCAAGCGCCCGTCCAAATTACAGCTTCTGTGGGAGCCGCGCGGAGATTGGCCGCGCGAAACCATCAGCACGCTCTGCCGCGAGCTTGGACTCACGCACGTCGTTGACCCCTTCACCTCAAGGACTGTGACGCCGGAGGCTTGCTACTTTCGCCTGCATGGCCGCCAGGGCTTTCGCTACGTCTACGAAGACGACGAGCTTGAGGAGTTGTACGAAATGCTGCCGCACGCGCAGACCTCTTACGTCCTCTTCAACAACGTACGCATGCGCGAAGACGCCGCCCGCTTTCAGGAATTAGTCGAAAGAATGAACAGGGAGGGACAGAGAGGGTCAGGATAAAAACAGAAAGCAGGATAGAGACTAAAAGCATGACGGCGTGAGTGCTCTATGGCATCTTCTTTATCCTGCTCATCCTGTCTATCCCTGTTAAATTTTCGTTCCTGTAATCAGGGACGGAAGAATCTCTCAAGGAAAAACTTTTCCCTGAAGTAATCCCGCTGCCAGCCGGGGTTGGCCCGGTCGAGCAGGAGGGCTTCGGCTGCGCCGACCGCATAAAAAGCTACGCGGCGCTGGCGTTCGAGCGAGGGCACGGACAGTTCCGAATTTATTCTGGTCAGAATAGAATCGGCTGTCTGTGAGAACGTGTTGAAGTCCTTGAGCGCTCTGAATTCCCTGCCGGGCTTATACCCTGCCGCCGCCAGCCTTGCGATTCGATATTCGGTATAGCGGGCGACCCCTTCCTTCCATAACTGGAAGGAGAAGTAGTTATAGTCGTCGGCGGCGAGCATCGCTTTGAAACGGCTTCTGGCTTCGAGGTAGGCGCGCAGCCTCGTCGCAAACTGCTCTGCCGGTGCGGGCTGAAGCGCTTCCGCAAGCGCACGGCCCAGAACGTAGAACTGCCTGACGATCTCTTCCTTCTCGTAAGGGAAAGCGTAATTGAGCATCCACATCCCCGTTTGATCGCCGCGAGAGAGATTCAGAGCGTTGACCTCCGAATAGAAGCCGGGCTCGGAATCCTGCAACTGGTGGAAATGCTCATGGAGCAGCGTGACGACCCACGGCGTGGAAGTCCTGGCATCGGTGTTGGCTGCCTGGCCCACCACGATAGTTGAAATCCCGTTCACGGCGGGAAAGGTCGCCAGCAGATTGGGCTGAAAGACGCGCTTGCGAAAATAGAGGTCGCTTTTCAGAAGCCCGTCGTAGCCCGCGCGTGTGAAATCTTCCGACGGCTTTGGGTGGCGGATGAGGAATTCGTATTCGGGCGTGACCAGCAGGACAGCGAACGGGGCGCGGCTCCATCCCTTCCAGATTTTGTCTCCAAGCTTTTCGCCGATCCTGAAAGCCTCTGCGAGGCGTATGCGGTCCGGGGCTGACAGTTGAGGTTGAGCCTTCGGGCTCGCGCCGTTTGAAGATTGGGCACGGGCCATGATGACGCATGCGATCAAACAGAGCGCAGCCGCGCCAAACCGAGCTTGAGATGCCATTCGCCCCTCCGCCTTCTGCGGCGCTTTCGTCGAAAGCGCTTCATTGATGATGGACTAGCCAAACCCTGACACGCTCGCGACCCCACGCGGTTCCAGAATTTAAAGCGCTAACAGGAGAAGGGAAGCCACAGGCCCGGAGTTGGCCCAACCGTTTCGCCAGTACCGGGCATGGAAGAAGGCGGCGCGCTTCGCTTGAACGAAGCGCGCCGCCTTCAGGTTAGATCGGATTGCAGGGTTAAAGGGCTACGACTTCCATCTCAGGGTCAACCTCTTGCTTGAGCATTCCCTCTATAGCCATCAACGTGCCTGAAAGCGAGCTGGGGCAACTGCCGCAAGCCCCCTGATACTTGATCGTCAGCGTGTGATCCTTAAGGCTCATAACTTCCAGCCAGCCGCCGTCGCCGGCCAGCGCCGGGCGCACCTTCTCGTCCAGTATCTCGTTGATTCTGAGCAGTCGCGGGTCGTCGCTCATGACAGCCGCGAGCGGGCCGCCGACCGCCGCTGCTGCCGCCATGCCAGTCGAGGCGGTCGATTCGGCAGCGCGAATCGGCACGGCGAGCGTCGGCAGCAGGTCATCCCAGTCGCCCTCCTCGTCCTTCTCGACCGTTATCATCCTGTCCATGTAAAAGACCGAAACGACGTGGCCCACGTCAAACAGGGCTTTTGCCAGCGGGTCGCCTGCGGCTGTTTCCGCGGAAGGAAAAGAGTGGGCCGTTCCATTACTGATCGGCTCTCTGAGAATAAATTTTACGGCGTTCGGATTAGGGGTCTCTTCAATATCACTTATCTTGGGCATTCTACGATCTCCAGTCGTTCGCCGGTCGGCGCGCAACAGCGGGAGCGTAACCGGCAAATGTAAAATTGTTAACTGCCAGCTATTATACCCTGTTTCCCGCGTCAACGCAGGCTGCCGCAGACGCCTGAAACTCAAGAATAAACGGTTATGGCGGCAGCGATTGGGCTTTCCACGGCCCATCTGTCCGGGCGCTGGAAAAATGGATCTTATTTAATAAAAAGAACTATTGCCAAAAACAGAAAGTGGGTCTATACTCTGTCCCTCGCTTGACCCCCCTTTACAGGTGAGACAAGTTGAGGCAAGAAGCAGGCGATTGCGAGGGTCGCCTGCTTTCTTGCTATTTAAAGCAGGATTCCAAATACAGGGCTCAGAACATAGAATAAAGCGCGCGCCCTTTTATTCTGTGTTCCGAGTCCTGTATTCTGTTTACTGCTTTTATGAATATCGGCATCACCGTCTATCCGACCTATGGCGGCAGCGGCATCGTCGGTTCAGAGCTGGGGAAAGAACTGGCGGCGCGCGGCCACACCGTTCATTTCATCGCCTCGGCCCTGCCGACGCGACTGACTGAATTGAACGAGCGCGTCCGTTTCCACGAGGTCGAGATGATGTCCTATCCTCTCTTCGAGCATCAGCCCTACACGCTCGCGCTGGCGACCAAGATGGCGACCGTGGCCGAGACGGAAAACTTAGACCTGCTGCACGTACACTACGCCATCCCGCATTCGATCAGCGCCATACTGGCGAGGGAGTCTCTACAACCGCGTCGCCGCCTGCCCGTCATCACGACCCTGCACGGCACGGACATTACGCTCGTCGGCGCTGATCGCTCTTACCTGCCGATTACGCGCTACGGCATAGTGCAGTCGGACGGGGTAACCGCCATCTCTCATTATCTGAAGCAGGCTACAGCCGAGACTTTTCAATTCGATAACATCGCCGTCATTCCCAACTTTATCTGCGCCAAAGATTATCAGAGACACGCTATGCCCGACCTTCGCGCGGAGCTTTCACCGGACGGCGTGCCGCTTCTGGTTCACGTCTCGAATTTTCGACCGGTCAAGCGTCCTGTCGATTGCGTGGAGATACTGGCGCGCGTGCTGGAAAGAAACGTCCGCACGCGGCTGGTGATGGTCGGCGATGGAAGCGAGCGCCTGAGCGCCGAGCATCGCGCGCGCTGCCTTGGCGTCTACGAACACTGCTCTTTCGTCGGCAAGCAGCCGAAGATCGTTGATTATCTCTCGGCGTCGGACGTGCTGCTGTTGCCTTCGGAGCAGGAATCATTCGGGCTCGCGGCGCTGGAAGCGATGGCGTGCGAAGTTCCGGTCATCGCCTCGCGCGTCGGCGGCATACCCGAAGTCATCACGGACGGCGAGACAGGCTGCCTGAGCGAGATGGGCGATGTCGAAAAGATGAGCTTTGATGCCGCGCGCCTGCTCTCCGATAATGATCTACGCAGCGAGATGGGGGCACGTGCGCGCGCTTCAGCCGTCTCGCGCTACAGCACAGACCTTGTCATTCCGCAGTACATAGAATTTTATGAGCGCGTTCTCGCCGCGTAAGGCGGCACACACGCAGTGGGAAGCGGCGGGCGTGGAAAAGCCGCTGCACTACATCATCCAGAATCTGGAGCGGGCCTACGGCGTGCCCGAGAACCTGCGCGCCTCAGACCCCCTTGACATGCTCATCCAGATCATCCTTTCGCAGGCGACGAGCGACGTGAACAGCCACCGCACCTTCGCGGCCTTGAAAAAGCGTTTCCCAAGCTGGGAGCAAGCTCTGCGCGCACGCGAGCGCACCATCGCCGACTGCATACGCTCCGGCGGACTGGCTAACCAGAAGGCGGCGGTCATCAAGAGCATCCTTCGCCAGATAAAGGAAGAGCACGGCACGCTCGACCTCTCCTTCCTGCAGGAGCTTTCGGCGGAAGATGCCACGCACTATCTTTCACAGTTTCGCGGCATTGGCCCAAAGACCGTCGCCTGCACTCTGCTTTTCGCCTGCCGCAAAGAGGTCTTCCCGCTCGACACGCACATCTTTCGCATCCTTCGCCGCGTCGGCCTGATACCGCAGAAGTCCACCGACCGTCGCGCGCACGAGATCATGAACCGCCTCGTACCCCGCGGGAAATTCTATTCTTTCCACGTCAACCTGATTCGCCACGGGCGCGCACTGTGCCGCCCACGCGACCCGCTCTGCGAGCGCTGCCCGATTGTGGAATACTGCGACTACGGGCATGAGCATTTCGGATTTTAGATTAACGCGTCAGCAATCCTGAACTTTGGAATTCAGCCGCTCGGCTTTCGTCGCTCGCCAATCCAGAATCTAAAATCCAAAATATATGTATCTGGTGGACGGCAATAATGTGATGGCGCAGCGTGTGGGTTGGCACAGGGACAAGGCCGGGGCGCGTCGGCGGCTTCTCGATGAGGTGGCGCGCTTTGCCCGTGTGAAGGGTGTGCGGGTCGGGGTGGTCTTTGACGGCGTGCCCGAAAAACACTTCGCCGATGGGTCGAGCTACAGGGGCGTGCGCGTCTTCTATTCCGAGCGAGGCTCGAACGCGGACGAGCGTATTAAAGCGATGGTCGAAGACGCGCGCGAGAGGCGCAAGCTGATGGTCGTTACGTCGGACAGAGCGCTGGCGGATTATGTGCGGCGTTGCGGGGCACGTGTGCTGCGCGCGGGCGAGTTTCGGCGGCGCATGGATGATGCTCTGGCGGGCGGCCCGGACGAGCATGAGAGGGATGCCGACCCTGATGTGGCCGCCGGAGAGATGAATGGATGGATGCGTTACTTCGGCGTAGGGCCGGATGATGATGATGACGACTGAGCCGAAGAGCGTAGAGAGCGGGCACGAGCGTAACAGAGCGCCTGCGCCTCAGCTCCCGCTTACGGCTCGCTTGATTCCGGCGCGGCCTCAGGCGTTTCCCCATGCTTTAAGTTCACGAGCTCGACATCGAAGATGAGCTTTTGACCGGCAAGCGGATGATTGGCGTCCAGAGTGATCGAATCGCCCGTCACTTCCGTGATGGTGACGGGTATCTCGTTGCCGTCGGGCAGTTGCAGGGCGAGCTGCATGCCGACTTCGGGCTCGTTCTCAAGGTTGAGACCTTCGCGCGCGATCTGTTGCACGAGAGCCTCTATGCGATGACCGTAGGCGTCGTCGGCTTCGATCTCGATTCGCTTCTTGTCGCCCTCGCTCATCCCCTCGACGCCTTCGTCAAAGCCCGCGATGACGCGGCCCGCGCCGATCTCGAACTCCAGGGGGTCGCCGCCTTCGGAGGAATCGAAGACCTGACCGTCCGTGAGCCGTCCTGTATAATGAACCTGCGCCGTATCGCCTTTTTTCGCTTGCTCTGGCATTATTTATTCTCTCCTCGGAAAGTTTTCGATGAAGGGCAGCTTCTCATAATCGTTGATGAAAATCCAGCGGCTTCGACTTGAAAGACTTTCGCGCGCAGGCTTGATCCGGCGAAACCCGTCGGCCAAGGGCCGACCCTGACAGGAGTTGATATAATGTACAAACGATCCTCGCTCACCATTGTGCTTGTGCTCTCTCTCTTTGGGTCTATCATCGGGCAGAGCCCGACCGGAACGCCCGTATCCTCTCAAGCTAATTCGCAGCAGCCCACGCAGGGGACGACCCGCGAAGAAGACGAGGTCGTGCGTATCACCTCTAATCTGGTGCAGGTTGATGCCGTGGTGACTGATCAGAAGGGCATGCAGGTGACAGACCTCGGCCCGGAAGATTTTGAGATTTTCGAAGACAAGCGCCCGCAGAAGATCACCAACTTCTCCTACGTCTCGAACGTGACGGCGACTACAACGACGGCTAACCCGAGCGCGACCGCGAGGGATAAGACAGGGCCGCCTGTCCCTCCCGTGCGGCTGCGTCCAGAACAGGTGCGCCGCACCATCGCGCTCGTCGTGGACGACCTCGGCCTCTCTTTCGAGAGCATCTATTATGTCCGGCGTGCGCTGAAAAGGTTCGTCGACGAGCAGATGCAGCCGACCGACCTCGTCGCCATTATCCGCACCGGGAGCGGCATGGGCGCATTGCAGCAGTTCACTTCGGATAAACGTCAACTCAATGCTGCCATTGAGCGTATGCGCTGGAATCCGATGGGGCGTGCGGGAGTCGGCTCATTTGCGCCCATCGGCAGTGAGCCGAGCAGGAATGATTCGGCTACGACCGATGCTCAAAAGCAGAGCAATCCGGGCGGCATGAACCCTAATCGAGAGGGAGATCAGTTCCGCGAAGAGATTTTCACCGTCGGCACGCTCGGCGCGCTCAACTACATCATACGCGGCCTCAAAGAGCTGCCCGGTCGCAAATCCGTCCTCCTGCTCACCGATGGCTTCAAGATATTCAACACCGTGACGGCCCCCACGTTGAACAGACCGGACGGCGGCACTCGTGGAGCGGGCGACAACGACCGCGTCCTTGAAGCTCTGCGGCGTCTGATCGATCTGGCTAATCGCGCGTCGGTCGTCATCTACTCGATGGACCCGCGCGGCTTGCCCACACTGGGCCTGACGGCGGAGGACAATACCGCAGACCTCAACGAGGAAGAGGTGCGGTCGGCGGTGGCCGACCGCCGCGACAGCTTCATACAGTCGCAGGAGGGGCCGGCGTATCTCTCAAGGCAAACGGGCGGGTTCTACATACGTAATACCAACGATCTGAGCAAGGGCATGCGTCAGGTGTTGGACGACCAGAAGGGTTATTACCTGATCGGCTATCGCCCGGACGAGGCGACCTTTGATGCCAAGACCGGTAGCCGCCGCTTTCACAATATCTCGGTCAAGGTGAAGAGAGCGGGCCTGAGAGTTCGTACGCGCAACGGCTTCTACGGAGTCGTGAATGAGGAAGCGCGCGCCGTTCCGCGCACGCGCGTCGCACAACTGACGGCGGCGCTCACTTCGCCCTTCAACTCCAACGGCATTGACCTGCGCCTCACCTCCTTCTTCGGCAACGACGCGCAGACGGGCTCTTTCGTGCGCTCGCTGCTGCACATAGACGGGCGCGATGTGACCTTCACAAAGGATGCAGAGGGCTGGCAGCAGGCTGTGCTGGATGTGCTCGTCCTGACCTACGGCGAGAGTGGAACGATTGTTGACCAGATCACCAACACCTACACTGTGCGCGTGCGCGGCAAGACCTATGAGCGTATCCTCAAAAACGGTTTCGTTTACACCATCACCCTGCCGGTCAAAAAGGCCGGGGCTTATCAACTGCGCGCGGCCCTGCGCGACTCGACCTCCGAGCGCGTCGGCTCGGCCAGTCAGTTCATAGAAGTTCCAGACATCAACAAGCGTCGTCTCACGCTCTCCGGCATCATCGTCACCGGCGTCGAATCGGATGCGGCGGCGGCGGCCCGGAGCAGTAGTAATCAGGGCGGAGGCGTTCAGGCGGGCGCGGCAGGCACGCCCGCGACTACAGCGCCCGCTGAGGGCGAGGCGGGGGCAGAGCAGGCCGAGTCGCAGGCCACGCCGTCCATGCGCCTGTTCAAGCGCGGGATGGTGCTGCAATACGACTACCTGATTTTCAACGCGCAGGTGGACAAGGCCACGCCGCGCCCGCAGTTGCAGACGCAGGTGAGACTGTTCCGCGACGGCCAGCCGATTTTCGAGGGCAACCCGAAGCCGTTCGATGCGAGCGGGCAAACAGACCTCAAACGACTCGTCGCGGGCGGAGCCTTACGACTCGGCACAGACATGACGCCCGGTGAATACGTCCTACAGGTCGTCGTCACAGACATGCTCGCTCAAGACAAATACCGCACGGCGACACAATGGATTGATTTTGAGATAGCTAAATAGGGGGCCGGGGGTCAGGGGTCAGTAAAACTTGCCTCTACCGACCCCCGGCCCTGACCCCTGATCCCTCTTATGCATTCGATCATCGTCGGCACAGCCGGACATATAGATCACGGGAAGACTTCGCTCGTAAGAGCCTTGACGGGCGTGGATGCTGATCGTCTGCCGGAAGAGAAGCGGCGCGGCATTACGATTGATCTTGGTTTCGCTGAGCTTGAGCTTGACGGCCTCTCGCTGGGGTTCGTCGATGTGCCGGGCCACGAGCGCTTCGTCAAGAACATGCTGGCGGGCGCGCACGGCATTGATCTGGTCGCGCTGGTCATCGCCGCCGACGAAGGCGTCATGCCCCAGACGCGTGAGCACTTCGACATCTGCCGCCTGCTCGAAACCAAATCAGGTCTCGTCGTCATCACGAAAACCGATATGGTCGATGAAGACCTGCTGGCACTGGTGCGTGCCGAGGCGGAAGAGCTGGTCGCGGGCTCGTTCCTTGAAGGCGCGCCCGTCATCGCCGTCAGCTCGCGCACGGGCTCTGGGATAGAGGATTTGCGCGGCGCGCTCCGCGACGTGGCCGGTAGCGTGCCGGCGCGCTCCGACCGCACTGTCGCGCGCCTGCCCATCGACAGGGCCTTTACCATGCGCGGCTTCGGCGCTGTCGTGACCGGCACGCTCGTCGCCGGAGAGATCAGCGAGGGCGACGAGATGGAACTGCTGCCCGCGGCCACACGCGTGCGCGTGCGCGGCGTGCAGGTTCACGGCCAGCGCGTCGCGCGGGCGCACGCTGGACAGAGAACGGCTGTCAATCTGGGCGGCGTTGAAGCGAGCGCAATAGAGCGTGGGATGTTGCTTGCGCCCGTCGAAAGGCTGCGCCCGACCCAGATTATGGATGTGCGACTCGACGTGCTGAAAAGCGCGGCGCGTCCCATTCGCTCGCGCTCGCGCGTGCGCGTTCACCTGGGCGCGGCGGAAGTCCTTGGGCGCATACGCGTGCTCGAACCCACGGGCGAGATAGCGCCGGGCGAGAGCGGCTTCGCTCAGTTGCGTCTGGAAGCGCCCGTCGTGGCGCTTCCAAGTGAGCGTTTCATCATTCGCTCCTACTCGCCGTCGCGTACGGTGGCGGGCGGCAGCATCCTAGATTCACAGGCGACGAAACACAGAGGGCGTGAGGCGCTGCTTTCGCGAGACCGCCTCTCGACCCTTGCCGGAGCGCAGTATGCCGCGCGCCTGGCCTACTTCATAGAGACAGCGGGCGAGCTTGGCTTGCGACGCGCAGACCTCGCGGCGCGCACGGGCTGGCGCGATGAGGCGCTGGAAAGCGCCGCCGCAGAAGCCATACGAAGCGGAGCGGCGATTGACGCTGAAGGCGTGCTGATCGCGCGCACGAGCTTTGACGAGTTGGCCCGCAAGGCGCTCGGTGAGGTCGAAGCGTTTCACAGGCGCGAGCCTTTAGCGCGCGGGCTGATGCGCGAGACGCTGCGCGAGCGGCACTTCACTCGTGCAGCCCCGGAAGTTTTTCGCGCCGTCCTCACGCATCTGGAAAAAGAGGGCACGTTGCGCTCAGAGAAGGATGTGGTCTGCGCCGCGAGCCATAGCCTTTCTCTCTCGGCGGCGGACACGGCCCTGCGCGACCGCCTTGAACAGCTTTACAGAACCAGCGCCCTTGAGCCGCCGACCTTCGACGAGGCGCTCGCGAAGATAGGCGCGGTTACAAGCGCGCGCGACCACGTCCGCAAGCTGCTGCAATTGCTCATCGAAGGCGGGCTGCTCGTGAAAGTCCAGAGCGAGCTCTTCTTTCATCGAGATGCGCTCGAAGAGCTCAAGGGGCGGCTTAAAGAGTATGCTTCCGGGCACGGGCCTGAGCGCTTGATTGATATGGCCGCCTTCAAGGAGATGACCGGAGTCTCGCGCAAGTACGCTATTCCGCTGCTCGAATATTTCGATCGAGAGCGCGTCACGCGCCGCGCGGGCGACAAACGCATTATTCTTTAAAGAAGAAAATGGAACGCCCGCCGGGACAGCTTTCGCCGTCGCTGCCGCGCCCTTTTCCGCTCGCGGCGCTTATTAAAGGGTTGCTTTCACACGCACGGTGGCGTTAACATGCACGGGTATAAAAGACAAACCGTCTTGTGGGAGTAATGCTTGTTTCGGACAGGCGGTTCTCTTGTGAACTTTGAGCAGTGTCGTTAGCGGCTTTTCCTTTAGCCTTAAAATTTAAACTTAACGAGAACGCCGGAGGTTCATCATGAAGAGCCTGATAGACATTCTAACGTGGGTCATAGGACTTGCAGCCACGGTCTTTGCGGTCTACCAGTTCTACAAGTTCGCCAACTTTCCCGACGCGCAAGGCGGGCACACGCACCTGTGGCTGGCAATCGCAGCGACCGTCGTTGCGTTCGTCTGCGCGTTGATCTTTTTCGTGCGGCGCGTCAACAAGGAAGAAGAGATACATATCACTCAGTAAGAGCGGTATGTCGTCAGGGCGGGGGTTGCGCGTTTGACATACCGCGGCGAGTGAGCGGACAGAGCGGCGTACGCACCGCCGTGTCCCCTGGCTCGACGGCGCTCACGCGCTCCGCATACTCCGCTCGTTCGTGAGTCGAGAAAACCCGACGCCGTTTGCGCTCCGCCAGCGCCCGTAGCGCAAACGGCGCTTTGCTCTGTTTTCAATCGCGCACCGCTTTCAGTGGGAAGCTTCTCCGGGAGAGATATTTTTTGATACTTACTGCAACGCTCGCGACGCTCGCGCAGACCTATACAAGGCCCTCTTATTTCGAGATAGTAGTCGTCCTGCTGCTGGTGGCCGGAGTCGTCGGCTGGATCATCGCCGCCGTCCTGGGGTTCGCGCGCGCACGCGCCTTCGGCCCATCGACACGCTGGTTCGCGCTCGGGGCCGTGTGCATGATTATTTATCACTTGCAGTTTCTGGCGCTGGCCGTCGCGGCGATTCAGAACGACCCCGATCTGGCCTTAAGCGTCGGCGCGTTCTTCAATCTTTTTGTCGTGCTGGCGTCCATCTGCGCCATTCTCGGTTTCGTCCGGCTGACAGACCCGCGTTAAGACTCTGCACGCGCGCCTGTCGCCTCAACTCTTTGAACTGTTTGTCTGGTAATGGGTAAGAAGACGATTCTTTACGCCGCGCTCGCGCTTGTTGTGGGGGCGGCGATTTTCTTTGCCGCGCAGAAAGAGCGCGGGGGCGACAAGCACGTGCGGCGCGGATTCATCGGCGCGCGCGGCGCGAGCTTTACTCTCGACGGCAAGCCCTTTCGCTTCGTCGGCGCAAACGTCGCCGTGATGTACAGGGATGAAGACCGCGCGCGGATGCCTGAAACCCTCAGGGAAGCATCGAATCAGGGCTTGAGGGTCGTGCGCGTGTGGGCTTTCGGCGAGGGCGACCAGAACGATATCAAGCCGATAGGGGATTTCAACGACTGGCCGCGCACCCATCCCTTCCGGCGCGCGCCGGGCGAATGGAACGAAGACCAGTTCGTCCACCTGGATCGCGTGATCGCCGAGGCGGCGCGCAATAATCTGCGCGTGCAACTGACCCTCACGAACTGGTGGCGCGATACCGGAGGCGTCACTCAGTACCTGCGCTGGGCCGGGATAGAGGACGCCGCCGACGATAAGAAGCCATACGGCATCAACGTCGAGCGCGCCATGCTTTTCTATACGAACGACACGGCGCGGCGTCTCGTGCGAGAGCACATAGAGCGCATAGTCACGCGCCGCAACACCGTGACGGGCACGCTCTATCGCGAAGACCCGACCATCATGGGCTATGAGTTGATGAACGAGGCTCAGGCCCTGACTGGCCGCTGGGCCGAGCGCCGCGCGTGGGTCTCGGAGATGAGCGCCTATATCAAATCGCTCGACCCCGACCATCTGGTGACGCCCGGCATCTGGGGCTATCGCACCTCTTGGGAGCGCCGCGAGTGGCTCGAAGAACACAGCCTGCCGACCATAGATTACTGCGATGTACACAACTATCCGCGCGACGATCAGGATAGCTACGTTGATTCGCCCGACGCCCTGCGCGCATTTATAGACAATCGCGCGGCGGCGGCTTTCTCGATCAAAAAGCCGCTCATGTTCGGCGAGTTCAACGTCGGGCCGGACGGCTACAAGGGCTTTACAGAAGTGGAGTGGTTTCGCGCTTTCTTCGAAGGCGCGGCGCGCTCCGGCGCAGGCGGCGCGATGTACTGGATACTGACCCCGGACCCGAAGCGCGGCTACGGCATCAGCTACACGACGCCGCGCGACGAAGAGGTGCGGCGCGAGATTCGACGCGGCGCGGATTTGATGGCCTCGCTCGAACGGGAGAGCCCGCCGCGCTGGCTGCTCGATGCCAACCAGCATCTTATCCCGCGACAGGTCGCCTTCACGCGCCCGGCAAACGACCCGGCCCTGCGTCCCGAAGTGGATTGGCGCGGTGACGGCGCGATCTTCTATCGCTTCAAACCGGAGATGGCCGTGAGCGCGCGCTTTGAGAAGCTCGGCGGAGGCGAGGGCTACATCTGGGGCGCGGGCATGGGGCTCGTCGAGTACGTCATACCGGAAAGAGAAAAGTACAAACGCGTCGGGAAGATCGTCGTCCGCGCGCACATCCAGCCCGTGCTGCCCGTCGATGCGCGCCCCTCCGAGATACGAACGCGCGTTACGCTTCTCATCAACGGCACGGACTGCGGCTCGCGCCTCGTCCCGGTCGAAGACCCCAAGCACGCCATCACGCAGGAATGGGTCGTTGACTCCTACTCCCTGCGTCTACAGGCGGCGCGCGGGCTGCCGCTCAGCATACGCTTCAGCGTGCAGGTGGACGCTGACCACCCGTACGGCATCAACATCTCAAACTATCCGGCGGGCTACAGCGAGCATGAAGTGAGGCCGATTGAAGTCGAGATCAGGTGAGGACAGCAATGGTTGGCCCGGAGTCTCCTTCGAAGGTACGGCTGCGGTCAGGGGCTTTGCCTTCGGTTGATGAGGTTTGAGATGGCGATGACCAGCTCGGCTGGCTCGACCGGCTTGGGGATATGCATCTGATAGCCTGCCGAGAGGGCACGCAAACGATCCGAAGAACGGGCGTGCGCCGTCAACGCGATGGCAGGAATTCTTTCCCCCAGACCCCCTTCGAAGGCTCGCACCTTGCGAATCAGAGAGTAGCCGTCCTCGTTCGGCATCTCGACATCACTGACGATCAAGTGCGGCTTCGCAAGCCGCAACTGTTCGAGCGCGGCGGCGGCGGTTGACACAGCCGCTACCTCTGCGCCCCTCTGCGTCAGTATCGTGACCAGCAGGTCGCGCGCATCGCTCTCATCATCGACCACCAGCACACGCACGCCGTCCAGCTTCACCAGCTCGGCTGGCCGCTCCCTGTCTTCAACCGCGACAGCCCTTTGCGCCACGGCCTCTGCCTCTGACCGTTCCGCACGGTGAGCGATCATCACGGGCAACCGCAGGATGAAGGTCGCGCCCTGTCCTTCGCCCGGACTCTCGGCGCGAATAGTCCCGCCGTGCAGTTCCAGTATGTGCTTGGTGATCGCCATCCCGAGGCCCAACCCGCCGAACCGCCTCGTCGTCGTGTGATCGGCCTGACGAAAGCGCTCAAAGACGTAGGGCAGAAACTCCGCGCTGATGCCCTGCCCTGTATCGCTCACGGTGATTTCGACGCTCGAATTGATGCGCGCCAGACGAACCTGCACGCGCCCTCCCTTGGGCGTAAACTTGATGGCGTTGGACAGGAGATTCCAAAGGACTTGCTGTAGGCGCTCAGGGTCGCCGGAGACCGGCCCGGCTCTGGGGTCAAGGACGACCTGTAGACGGATTCCTCTGGCATCGGCGGCGGGACGCATGACATCGATGGCCGCTTCGATGATGGACACAAGCTCTACGCGGCGCACGTCCAGCCTGAGCTTGCCCGAGATAATGCGCGAAAAATCGAGCAGGTCTTCGATGAGTTGCGTCTGTGATTCCGCGTTGCGCTCGATGATATCCATCGCGCGTAAGGAACTGGTCTCATCCAGCTCCCCTGCCTTGAGCATTCGCGCCCAGCCGAGAATCGCCGTCAGCGGTGTGCGAAGCTCATGGGAAACGACGGCCAGGAATTCGTCCTTGGCGAGCGTGGCTTCCTCCGCCGCGCGCTTGGCATGAAGAATCTCGTCTTCATACTGGTTGCGCTGGCGCATGGGAATCAGGACACAATCGTTGACGATAGTGCCGCCGCGCTCGCGTCGCACGGCGTTAACGAGCACGGGCGTGTCCTCCCCCGCCTTTGAGCGCAGCGAGAGATATATCTCCTCGACCTTGCCGTGCAGCCTGAGGAGCGGAAAGAAGTGTGTCTGATAGAAGATGCGGCTGGCGGCGGGCAGGAAAGCCTCGACGTGTTTCCCCTCCAACTCGCTGCGCTCATAGCCGAGCAATTCCAGCAAAGTGGCGTTAATCTCGACGACCTTGCCATCGTCTGTGAAGGACACGAAGCCGCACGGCGCTGTGTTGAGCAGATCGTCCATTCAACTTAAAGAGCCGTCGGGCCGGCAGGCCGGTCGATGGCGGCCAAATACTCCCTGATGAGCTGCACGGTCTCCTCCGGGTGACTCATCTGCGGGCAATGGCCCGTCGCCCTCATGACACGCATGGTGCTTCCGGGCAGATGACGTTCGAGATAGTCGCCCACCTCCTGCGGCGCGATGGCGTCCTCCGAGCATTGCATGATGAGCGAAGGGATTTTGACGTTGGGCAAATCGCCGCGGTTATCGGAGAAGAAAGTGGCCTCGGCAAAGCGGCGCGCGATCTTCGGGTCTGTCGAGCAAAAGCTCTCTTTCAGCTCGCGGGTCAACTCTGGCCGCTCCGCGTTCTTCATCACGACGGGCGCAAGAAAGTTGGCCCACCCGATGTAGTTCTTCTCCATCAGATGGAGCAGACCGGCGATGTCCGCGCGCTCGAAGCCGCCGACGTAATCGGGCGGGTCGTTGATATAGCAGGGCGACGGGGAGACCAGAATAAGCTGTGCGAAACGCTCCGGCTCGCGGATGGAGGCCAGCATCCCGACCACGCCGCTCACGGAATGGCCGACGAAGATGACATCCTTCAGCTCAAGCTCGGCGCAGATGTCCAGCACGTCCTGCGCGTAGCCTTCGAGCGCGCCGTACCGCTCTGCGCTGTAAGCCCGAAGATCGGACTTGCCGGAGCCGACGTAATCGAAAAGGACTATCTTGTAATCGTCCTCGAAGGCCGGTGTCACAAAGCGCCACATGTTCTGATCGCAACCGAAACCATGCGCGAACAGCATGGGCTGCGTCCCCTTGCCGAAGACCTTCACGTTGTTGCGAGTGAGGATGTCCAGACTCAATTCGTGCCTCCATCGTAAAGTTCAGTCCGGGTCGGATTTTATGCCAGAGGCTCGGCCATCGTACGCATCTGTATTTCGATAATCCTTGACCCGGACGATTGTGTGCAGGCCAAAAGCACGGCTGCCGCCACGTCTTCCGGCTCAAGCATGCCTGACTCGGCGACGCCCTCTTCAGTGCGTCCGTGGCCGAGGGCAAACTCCGTTTTGACTCCGCCGGGGCAGATCACGCCCACCTTGATGCCGCGCGTACGCAACTCCTTATCGAGCGCCTGCGCGAAGCCGACCTGTGCGAACTTCGTCGCGCAGTAAACGGCCTCGCCCGCAAAGCCGTAGATGCCGGCCATGGACGACAGCATCAGGATCGTCCCCTCGCCCTGCCCGAGCATCACAGGGACGGCGTGCCGCGTGAACAGAAACGTCGAGCGCACGTTGGTGTTCATCAACTGATCGTATTCCTCCGCGCTGGTCTCTACGAGGTCTTTGTAAATCCCCATCCCGGCGTTGTTGATGAGGATGTCCAAGCGCCCTGTGGACTCCAAAGCCGTCTGGACTGTACGGCGCGCTGTCTCTTCCTTGCGCGCATCACCCGCGACGATGAAAGCTTTCGTGCCAAGAGCCTCGATCTCGGATGCCAGTGCCTCCAGACGCTCCTGACGACGGGCCGTCAGCACGAGCTGTGCGCCTTCGGCGGCCAGTGTGCGCGCGCACGCTTGCCCTATCCCGGCGCTCGCTCCCGTGACTATCGCCACCTTTCCGGTCAATCTTCCTGTCATAACTTCCCCCTGTCACCCTTCGATGTTACCAGTACGATTATCTTTTGAACGATCATACATCACTCAAAGTCATATGCAGCAGTCGCCCGCGCCGGAATTGCAACAGCCGCACGGCAATCGTCTGCCACCTGCATCCCGCTTACTTGATCGGAGACTCCTCTACGAGTAAGCCGCTCTCTGCCCGCTCCGCATCATAGGTAAGGCGGGCGTTGACTCCCTTGCGCAGGTCATCGTACTCCAATGTCAGAGTGTTCCCGCTGATCTTGTAGCCGTCCATGGAATTGACCGGCAGCCAGCACGACTCATAGAGCACGGACTTGATATCGCTCATCTCCCACCTGCTGCCGAGTTTTATCCAGAGCAGATTACATTCCTCGCCTGCGCCGCATTGCCTGTCGTCAGACTTCTCCTTTGACGGGCCACATGCCGAGACGACCAGATAGGTGAAGTCGGGCCTGCGCGTCACAAACAGAACGCTCGCCTCCTGTAGCTTCGCCGCACCGATGCTGTCCCTCACGTCGAGCGAATGGTTCTTGCCCTGAAAGGTTAGAATCAGCTTGCTTCCTCGCCCGCGCGCGCGTATGCCGGACTGAGCGGAAAGATTTTGCGCCTGCGTGTTACTCAGCATAAATCCATTGAGCGGCGCAGAAGTTTTTGCCCGCAACTGGTGATTGCCGCCCAACCCGAGCGCGCCACAGGCAGTCGCGACGACGAGCGTGGTTAAGATTATCCGAAGCGATTGGCTCTTCTGCATAGCACCTTCTTTGCTGTCTTAACGTTAGTGCGCTGGATGTTTTGAGAACGGAGCTGCCAACGGTCTACCGTTGTTTGCGACGCCCTCGATGCGCCTCGGCCCGGTCTGGGGACGCCGGGCGTCCGTCTAGCGCGTTTTATTGTTAATGGCGCGAATGGCTTCGCGTGCGTAGTAGGTGAGGATGATGTCAGCGCCTGCGCGGCGTATGCTCGTGAGGGTTTCGAGCATGACGCGCTCTTCGTCTATCCAGCCGCGCTCGGCTGCCGCCTTGATCATCGCGTACTCGCCGGAGACCTGATAGGCGGCCAGCGGCAGGTCGAAGCGGTCGCGCAATAATCTGAGGATGTCCAGATAGCTGGTCGCGGGCTTGACCATCAGTATGTCAGCGCCTTCCGTGTAATCCAGCTCGGCCTCGCGCAGGGCTTCGCGCGCGTTGCCCGCGTCCATCTGGTAAGCGCGGCGGTCGCCGAAAGCGGGCGCGCTGTCCGCCGCCTCGCGGAACGGGCCGTAGAAGCCCGAAGCATACTTGACCGCATAGGCCATGATGGCTGTCTGCTCGAAGCCAGCGCCGTCCAGCGCCTCGCGGATGGCCGAGACCTGCCCGTCCATCATCGCGGAGGGCGCGACGATATCCGCCCCTGCCTCCGCCTGACTGACGGCTGTGCGCGCCAGCAACTCTATCGATTCGTCGTTGAGGACTTCGCCGCGACGCACGACGCCGCAATGCCCGTGCGAGGTGTACTCGCACAGGCAAGTGTCAGCGATGATGACCATGGAGGGCACGGCGCGACGAATGGCGCGCACGGCCTGCTGGACAATGCCCGTCTCGGCATACGCGCCCGTCGCCATCTCGTCCTTCTTTTCCGGCAGGCCAAAGAGGATGACTCCGGAAACGCCCTGCTCGTAAGCCTCGGTCGCTTCGCGTGCCACTTCGTCAACCGAAAGATTATAG
Source organism: Pyrinomonadaceae bacterium (assembly GCA_036389675.1). Taxonomy (GTDB): domain Bacteria; phylum Acidobacteriota; class Blastocatellia; order Pyrinomonadales; family Pyrinomonadaceae; genus DASQYE01. The sequence goes on along the minus strand of DASVWI010000018.1, from coordinate 56,383 downwards.
ACGCCGGGCATGGAAGAGATTTCGCGGCGCACGCCTTCACCCGGACAGGCGAACAGCGGAAGGATGAAGTTCTCACGGCTCAGCCGCGCCTCGCGCACCATTGAGCGCAGCGCATCGGTTCGGCGCAGCCGTCGCGGGCGATGTACCAGATCAGACATTGAAGCAAAAATCCCTTCTGGAAATTGGAGTACAGGTGCAGGAATGATACGCGCCCGTCACATTGATGCGCAAACGCGACCGCGAGCGGCCCTGCCGTCTAAGCTCGCCGTCGGGCGACGACTGCGGAGAGTTTGCCGGGGCTGGCTTTCAGCCGCCGCTCGTGATTAAACTGCTCAGCATGACGAGCCATGAAAACACTTCCAACGTCTCCCATCGCATAGCCGTCATCGGCTGTGGTCATGTCGGCGCGAGCGTCGCCTATGCGCTGCTCCTGAGCGGGTTCGCGCGCGAGATCGTGCTGCTCGATTCAGACCCGCGCCACGCCGAGGGCGAAGCGATGGATTTGCAGCACGCCGTCCCACTCTCGCGCCCGGTGCGCGTCTGGGCTGGCGACTACAGCGACGCGGCGCGTGCACACATCGCCGTCATCGCCGCCGGAGTCGGCAGCCACAGGGGCGAATCGCGTCTGGACCTGCTCGGGCGCAATGTGCTCGTAGTCAACGATTGCCTCAGACGATTGATGGACGCGGGCTTCGACGGCATCGTGCTGATGACGACCAACCCCGTGGACATCCTCGCGCAGGTCGCGCAGGAGGTTTCGGGCCTGCCGGTAGGACGCGTCATCGGTTCCGGCACGGTGTTGGACACTGCGCGGCTGCGCGCCATGCTGGGCACAGCACTGGGGATGGAGGCGCGCTCTATACACGCCTATATTATCGGCGAGCACGGCGATTCGGAGATCGCCGCCTGGAGCGCGGCCCACGTCGCCGGCGTTCCTCTGAAGGATTACTGTGCATCGGTCGCCCCCTCCTGCCCGGATTTCGACGACCTGCTCGGGCGCGTGCGCCGCGCCGCGCCTGAAATCATAGAGCGCAAGGGCCATACCTCTTACGCCATAGCGTCCTGCGTCGTGCGTATCTGCGAGGCCGTCCTGCGCGACGAGCATACTGTGCTGCCCGTCTCGACGATGACGCACGGGCAGTACGGCATAGAGGGCGTGTACCTGAGCCTGCCCTGCGTGGTCGGCACGGGCGGCGTCGAGCGCGTCATCGAGCTGCCACTCGATGAGCAGGAGCGCGAGGGCCTGCGCGCATCAGCCGCCGTCTTGCAGCGCACTCTGGATAGCCTCAGACGAGCAGCCACCGCGCGCCCGGCCTAAAAGGCGGAATTTCGTGCGAAGCGCGGATTAATTTATACTCGAAGCAATTAAGGGAGAATGAGCATGCTGCAAATTGAAGACATGTCAATGCAAGAGATGCGGGCGCTTTTGGAGCGCATAGGCTTCGGCCACCTCGGCTGTGCCCGCGAAGGTCGTCCCTACGTCGTGCCGATCAATTATTCATACGATCCGCAGTGCATCTATATCTTTACCACACAGGGAACTAAGACCGATTTCATGGACGCCAACCCGCAGGTCTGTCTTCAGGTCGAAGAGATCGCAGACCCCCTGCACTGGCAGAGCGTGATGGTGACGGGCAGGGCCGAGCGCGTCACCAGCCCCGAAGAGCAGGAGCGCGCGATGCAGTTGATTACCCTCAGCAATCCGTCGCTCCAGCCCGCCATCAACGCGACGCGCATAGATGTCTGGGGGCGTGCCAACAGCGTCAGGATTTATCGTATTCACCCGGACATGATCGACGGGCGCAAGACCGTTTGATGCTTTCCGCCCGGCCACCGGAATCCACTCATTACCATATGAGGTCAGTATCGCTTGCGGTACTGGCCTGATATTTTTAAGAACTGCCCGCAAACCGGCCTCGGTGACAGAAAAGTGAAGCTCTAAGAATAGAACCTCAACATTGAGGCGCGCTTGAGAACACGCTTCTCCCCCGCGCCTCTACTCTTTTGTAGCCTCATCCTCTCCGCTTACAAAACTATTACATTCGCGGCTGGGCTTACTTGCTATGATGTGAGTGCCCCCATACATCTAAGGTTATGGACTAAAATTTTCTAGGGTGGGAGTGTTTCTTATGCGCGATTCGATTTTACTTAACCAGAAGAAAGACGGCATCAACTGGGTGACGGCGGCCTTCATGACTCTCTTTCACGTCGGCGCGGTGGCCGCGCTGTTCATGTTCTCGTGGAAGGCGCTGGTCGTCACGTTCCTGCTCTGGATAGCTTCGGGGATGGGGATCGGTATGGGCTATCACAGGCTTCTGACACACCGCGGCTATAAGACGCCCAAGGCGGTCGAATACTTTCTGACGCTTTGCGGGATACTGTCGCTCGAAAGTGGCCCTATCTCGTGGGTCGTCACGCATCGCATTCATCACGCGCATACGGACGCAGAGGGTGACCCGCACAGCCCGCGCGACGGCGGCTGGTGGTCGCACATCGGCTGGATGCTCAAAGGCACTGCTCAGCAGCACGAGCCGGAAGTGATGATGCGCTACGCGCCCGACCTGATGAAAGAGCCCTTTTACGCCTGGCTCAACCGCTGGTACTTCGTGCCGATCATCGCGCTCGGCGGTCTGCTTCTGATCGCGGGCGGCTGGTCAATGTTGACCTGGGGCATCTTCCTTCGCATCACTGTGGGCTGGCACGCGACGTGGCTCGTCAACTCCGCCACACACATGTGGGGCTCGCGACGGTTCAAGACCTCGGACGATTCGACCAACAACCTCTGGGTCGCGCTCATTACTTTCGGCGAAGGCTGGCACAATAACCATCACGCCCACCCGACCGCCGCGCGCCACGGGCTGACTTGGTACGAGATAGACTTCAACTGGTGGGGCATCCGCGCGCTACAACTACTTGGGCTCGCCAAATCAATCAAGCTGATTAACATGAACGCTCAGGAGTCCAACAAGACCGACCTGCTCAAAGCTGCGTAGAGCGGCAGGGATAAAAGCTTCACTGTGAACGCGAAAAAGCGTGCTGGCTCAAAGCAGAGTCAGCGCGCTTTTCCATTTCCGCCTTTCTTCTCCAACCCCCATTTTTGCTTTTTCATCCTTCATCCTTCCGTCCTCATCCTTTAAGATACTCATCATGCGGGTCAGCAGTCGTCGCAAGTCTGTGGTCTTCATCACGCTCGGCTCGTGCCTGGTGGCGCTGGCCGTGGCGCTCAATGTCGGCTGGATTCTGCTCAACTGGCGCGAAGTCGCGCTGCTCATCCTGGGTATCATCTTTTTCGTGGTCATCATCAGCGGGGTGGTGCTGAACACGACTTTTCTCGTCAGGGAGATACGACGCAACGAGCAGCACGACGCCTTTATCAACGCCGTCACGCACGAGCTGAAGACTCCCATTGCATCCATTCGCCTCTACCTTGAGACCCTCAAGACGCGAGAGGTGGATGCGGAAAAGCGGCGAGAGTTTTACGATGTGATGCTGGCAGACAGCGACCGTCTGCTCAATACGGTCGAGCAGGTCTTGCGGGCGGGGCAAACGGGCCAGCGGCGCAGGCAGCTCAATGCTTCAACGATAAACTTCGGCGAGATGGTGCGCGAGAGCGTGGAGTTGGCCCGCACACGCTATCACCTCTCCGACGGCTCGCTCCAATTCAACGAATCACCAACGGGCAGCGGGCGCGCCGTCGTCCACGGCGACGAGGAGGAGCTGCGCGCCGCCGTCTCTAATCTGATCGATAACGCGATCAAGTATTCGACCGAAGAGATCAGGGTCTCGGTCGAGGTCGAAGCCGACGATGAGAAGCATGTCGTCGTGCGCGTGACGGACGAAGGCGTGGGCATCCCCCGCGCACAGCTCAAGCGCATCTTCAATCGCTTTTACCGCGCGCCGAGCCTCGTCATGAGCCGCGTCAAGGGGACGGGCCTCGGGCTTTTCATCGTCCGCTCCGTGATTAAAAGACATGGTGGCCGCGTGTTTGCCGAAAGCGCCGGGCCGGGGCAGGGCAGCACCTTTACGATTCAGCTTCCGAGGGCAAGAGGGCAATGAGCGCTGCCGCCGCAGTAGTATTGGTCGTCGAGGACGAGAAACATCTGGCCGCCGGGCTGCGCTTCAACCTTGAGGCGGAAGGCTACTGCGTCGAGACCGTCGGCGATGGCGAGGCGGCGCTCGCCCTGCTCACGCACGAGCGCGAGCGTTTTGATCTCGTCGTGCTCGATTGCATGCTGCCGGGCATTGACGGCTTCACGGTCGCGGCAGAGCTCAGGCGCGGCGGGCAGTTCGTTCCCATACTCATGCTGACGGCGCGCTCTCGCCCCGAAGACGTGCTGCGCGGCTTTGAATCGGGCGCGGACGACTACCTGCCGAAACCGTTCGAGCTGGCGATACTGGTCGCACGCCTCAGAGGGCTGCTGCGTCGCTCACAGTGGTCGCGCGACCGCACGCTGGCCCACGGAGAGTTGGGCCAACCGGCCAGCCCGCAAGGGCCGGGAGCGGAGGCGGCCACCGAAGCGGACGAACCGGCGCAGCACGGGGCTGATGATGTTTTCACCTTCGACGGCAAGACCATCGACTTCGGCGCTCTGGAAATTCACGTCGGCGGGCGCGTGGTTCGCCTGACCTTGATGGAGACGGAGTTGTTGCGCTATCTGATTAAACACGCTGGCCGCGTCGTCTCGCGCAAGTCCATGCTCGAAGACGTATGGGGGCTGCGCGATGATACCGACACGCGCGCGATAGACAATTTCATCGTCCGGCTGCGACGCCACATAGAGGACGAGCCTTCTAAGCCTAAACATCTGCTGACCGTCCGCGGCGTCGGCTATCGCTTCATCAGCGGGCCATCCGCTGAGCAGGAATAAAATGTATGAGTAACAAGAGTGTCCGTAGAGAGCAGTTGCGTGAGGAAGACCTGCACGTCGCACAGAGCAGGGGCGTCAACCAGCACAGCCACTATACGGGAGGGCCAGACGCGGGAACGGAAGCAAGGGATGGCGGCGATAGCAGCCGGCACGCCGACGGCAGGACGACCGATAGTGAGATGCGTGCGACTCGGCCAGCAACGGCGGGCCACACGGGCGCTCAAGACAGACGCGCACAGCCGCCGGAGGATTTCACGGGAATCGAGCTTGAAGGTGTCGGCGAAGTTGCCGGCGGCATCCCGGCCATAATCTCTACGGCCAAACATGCCTGGCGAGAGATGGGCGCTGTGCGTAGCTTGAAGACTCTGGCGCAGTTGAACCAGAAGGACGGCTTCGATTGTCCCGGCTGCGCGTGGCCCGACCCCGCCGAGCGGGCGGCAACGGAATTCTGCGAGAACGGGGCCAAGCATGTCGCGGATGAAGCGACCCTCAAGCGCCTGACGCCGGAGTTCTTCGCGCGTTGGAGCGTCGCGGAGCTTTCGCAGAAGTCCGACTACTGGCTGGGCCAACAGGGACGGCTCACGCACCCCATGCTGCTCAAGGCGGGGAGCGACCGCTATGAGCCCGTCAGTTGGGATAAAGCCTTTGGGCTCATCGCGGGCGAGCTGAACGCGCTCGCCTCGCCCGACGAGGCGCTCTTCTATACTTCAGGGCGCACGAGCAACGAGGCGGCCTTTCTCTACCAGTTGTTCGTCCGCCAGTTCGGGACAAATAATCTGCCGGACTGCTCCAACATGTGCCACGAATCGAGCGGCACGGCGCTGACCGAAACCATAGGCATAGGCAAGGGGACTGTGACGCTGGAAGATTTCGAGTTGGCCCAGCTCATCATCGTCATCGGTCAGAATCCGGGCACGAATCATCCGCGCATGCTCACCTCTCTGCAGGCGGCAAAGAGGAAGGGCTGCAAGATCATCCACATCAACCCGCTGCCTGAGACAGGACTCAATCGCTTCAAGCACCCGCAGGAAGTCTTAAGCGTGCTCGGCAGCGGAACAGCGCTCGCGGACCTCTTTCTTCAGGTACGCATCAACGGCGATGTCGCGCTCCTCAAAGGCATGATGAAAGAGATGCTGGCGGAAGAGCGGCGTCGTCCGGGCGAGGTGCTGGATCAGGATTTCATACGGGACAAGACGGCTGGCTTTGAGGAGTTCGCGCTCTCTCTCGAAGCGGTAAGCTGGGACGAGATAGTGGAGCAGAGCGGTGTGAGTCGCGAAGCTTTGCGCGAAGCCGCACTCATGTTCATCAATTCGGAGCGCACCATCTGTTGCTGGGCGATGGGGCTCACGCAGCACCGCAACGCCGTCGCCAACATACAGGAGATCGTCAACCTGCTGCTCCTGCGCGGGCAGATCGGAAGACCGGGCGCGGGCGTCTGCCCCGTACGCGGCCACAGCAATGTGCAGGGCGACCGCACGATGGGCATCTGGGAACGCCCGACTGAGGCTTTTCTCGATCAGCTTGCACGCGAGTTTCGTTTCACTCCGCCGCGCGAGCACGGCTACGACACGGTGGAGGCGATCAAGGCGATGGCCGAGGGGCGCGCGCGCGTCTTCTTCGCGCTCGGAGGGAATTTTCTATCGGCGACTCCTGACACCGAGTACACGGCTGAAGCGCTCAGGCGCTGCCGTCTGACCGTGCAGGTCTCGACCAAGCTCAACCGCGCGCACCTCATCACGGGCGAGCAGGCTTTGATCCTTCCGTGTCTCGGGCGCACGGAAGTGGACGTGCAGAAGGGCGGGCCTCAGTTCGTCACGATGGAGAACTCCATGGGCATCGTTCATAGCTCGCAGGGGAGCTTGCCGCCCGCCTCGGAGCATCTGCTGAGCGAGCCCGCGATTGTCGCTCGCATGGCTCGCGCCACGCTCGGAGACAGAAGCTCCGTCGAGTGGGAGAGGCTCATCGAAAACTACGACCTGATACGCGAACACATCGCACGCGTCATCCCCGGCTTTGATGATTACAATCGCCGCGTACGCCAGCCCGGCGGCTTCTACCTCCCCAACCTTGCGCGCGAGGGCACGTTCAAAACCAAAACGAATCGGGCCAACTTCACCGTCCACGAGTTGCCGCGACACCTTCTTGAGCCGGGACAGTTCATGATGATGACCATCCGCAGCCACGACCAGTTCAACACGACCATCTACGGTCTGGATGATCGCTATCGCGGCATCCTTGGCGAGCGGCGCGTCGTGCTGCTCAACCCTGCGGACATCAGCGAAGCCGGATTAAAAGAGCAGCAGGTGGTTGATCTCGTCAGCCACTTCGAGGGCGAGGAGCGACTGGCCCGTCGCTTCATCGTCGTCCCCTACCCTATACCGCGACGCTGCGCCGCAACCTACTTCCCCGAAGCCAACGTGCTCGTCCCCATCGGAAGCGTCGCGGAAAAGAGCAACACTCCCGCCTCGAAATCCGTCGTCATCAGCATCAGGGCGTCGGATGAGCCGCCATCGTAGCTTGAGTGCGACCACAGGTCAGTACCGTCCAAGGCCTCGGGCTGTCACTCAACATTAGACACCCGCCCGAGGCCTTCGGCGGTACTGCCTTGACGCTTTCGCACCCTTTGTCTTACTGACGTAAGGATTGTCCCGAATCCAGAATCGCCAGGGCTTGTCGACGAACTCACCAGCGTAGTCGATGCCGACGCGCGGGCCGGAGGCGATCTCACCGCCCGCGACGCTGCGCTCGCCTGCTTCTATCCAGATCACGTCGCCGCGAAGGTCTGCGCGGTTAAGGCTGCGGTCGATGCCCATGGCTATGCATAGCTTGCCGGGGCCGTTGGTCAGGTCACGATCATTTTTGACCGGACGCCTCGCGCGCATAATCTCAAGGCCTTCGAGCGGCTCAAGAGCGCGCACGAGTACGGCGTGGGGAATCGAGGGCTGGCTTGTGACGACGTTGAACTGAAAGTACATGCCGTAGATGAAATAAACGTAGGCGAAGCCGCCCGCGCCGTACATGGCTTCCGTGCGTGGCGTGCGGCGATTGCCGAAGGAGTGTGCGGCGCGGTCTTCCGGCCCCATGTAGGCTTCGGTCTCGACGATGCGTCCCGAGACGCGCGCGCCGTCGGGTGTCGGAACGACAAGGCGCTGGCCCAAAAGCTCGCGCGCGACGAGGAGCGTATCGCTACGCGTGTAAAATTGGCGGGGTAGTTTCTTCGGACGGGCCATCTATATTTTGGAGCGGGCGGCAAGCTCCCGGTGATTAGATAACATGAATTCGACACAGGACAAAGATAGCTGTGCATAGGAGCGGCGATGTTTTCGGCACGGGCATGCGTTTTGATTAGACACGGGCCGTGGCAAAACTGCTCTCGCTAAAGTGAGTCGTAAGCGGACATTCAGGTGTATGCTTGTATGAGAATTAAGCATCACAGCGCGGAAGATCAGGGCGTTTGAGGCTTTTCGGTTTGACGAGACGGAGGCATTAGAGATGGGGCTTGAGGATTATCATAAGAAGCGGGACTTCACGCGCACGCCTGAGCCGAAGGGCAAGCTCTCGAAAGTCAAACGTCATCGCTTCGTCGTGCAGGAGCATCACGCCTCGAAACTACATTTCGATTTTCGTCTTGAGATGGGCGGCGTGCTCAAATCATGGTCTGTGCCCAAAGGCCCGTCGCTCGACCCGGCGGACAAACGCTTCGCCGTGCCGACCGAAGATCACCCCGTCGAGTATCTGAAATTTCAGGGCCACATCCCCGAAGGCAATTACGGCGCTGGCGAGCACATGATCTGGGACGAGGGGCGCTATGAAGTCTCGGCGGGCGAAGACCCGCTCGCGCAGCTTGAAAAGGGAAGGCTCAATTTCCGCCTGCACGGGCACAAACTGCAAGGCGAGTTCAATCTCATACGGATGGGTAAAGGCGGGCGTCAGTGGCTGCTCATCAAAAGCCGCGACCAGTTCGCCGAGCCCGGCTGGACTCTCAAGCTGCTCATGCCGGATGAAGCCGGCGCGCAATCCGTGAGGGGGGCGAAAAGGGACGGGCGCGGAACTGAAAAGGCTGTCAGGAAAATCAGCGCCGGGCCGAAGGATGAGGGGAAGGCTGTTGCGGCCTCGCGATTCTTCAAGGCAAAGGAGTTGAGCGGGGATGCTCAGGTCAGGATCGGCAAGGATATCGTTTCGCTCACGCGCCTCGATAAGGTCTTCTGGCCTGAGGAGGGTTACACGAAGGGCGACTTGTTGCGCTATTACCATGAGGTGTCGAAATACATCCTGCCCTTTTTGAAAGATCGCCCGCTCATCATGAAGCGCTACCCCAACGGCATCAAAGGCCCGTTCTTTCACCAGCACGATGTCAACGAAGCGCCCGCCTACGTGCGTACCGAGAGGCTCTCGGTAGAGGAGGGCCACGAGGTTGATTATATCGTCGGCGACAACGCGGCGACGCTGCTCTACATGGCTAATCTGGGCGCGATAGAGCGTCACCCGTGGCACTCGCGCATCAGCAGCTTAGATCAGCCCGACTGGTTCGTCTTCGATCTTGACCCGGGCGAGGGCATAGCCTTTAAGACTATCTGCGAGCTGGCTATGGGCGTCCGTGACGTGCTTGATTTCATCGGCCTCCATGGCTATGCCAAGACTTCCGGCTCAAGAGGCATACACGTCTACGTGCCCATCAAGCCGGGCTATGACTATGAGCAGGTCGCGGATCTGGCCGAGCGCGTGGCGACGCTCGTGGCAGACGAGTACTCGGCCATCGCCACCGTGGAGCGTGCCCTGAAGAAACGCAAGCGCGGGCAGATTTACGTCGATCACATGCAGAACGCGCGGGCCAAGTCCGTCGTCGCTCCTTACTCGGTTCGACCCAAAGCGGGTGCGACCGTCTCTGCTCCGCTCGAATGGCGCGAGGTCAAAGGCGGAAAAATCACTATTCAGGATTTCAATATCAAGAATATGCCCGGAAGGCTCGCCAGAAAGGGCGAACTGTTCAGGCCCGTGCTGGACGCCCGGCAGAGTCTGGACGAAGCCATGGAGAAAATTAAAAGCCTGTCGGTGAAAGCGCGCCGCCGCGTGAGCTTATGAATCTCGCCACGCAAATCATCTGGCTCTTCGTCCTCGCAGTTCCCATCGCCTGCATCGCATGGACTGTGACCCACGAAGAGGTCTTTCGCGAGCCGCGCGAGTACTGCGTCAGGAAGAGCAAGAGCTGTCGCCGTCTGGTCGAGCGTAAGTTCTTTTACCTGTTCACCTGTGAATACTGTTTCAGCCATTACGTGACGTTGCTGTTCCTGTCGATGACGCATTACAAGCTACTGTACACGGGGGACTGGCGCGGTTACGTGATCAGCGAGTTCGCGCTCGTCTGGGTCGCCAACCAGTACATGAGCATCTACAACCGGCTGCGCCTTGATATCAAGAGCGAGCGCGTCTCCATTGAGACGAAAGAAGTGGTCAGAGACAAGGTCAAAAACGGGGAGGCGGAAACATAGATGACAACGAAAACCAATCGCCGCGCCGCGGGCAAAAAGAGCCAGGGCGGCAAGAAGGCGGCAAGCAGGAAAACGGCAGGCACTAAAGGGCAGGCGTCGCGAGGAGCTGCGAAAAAGGGTGCGGCCAGCGGCGGCAAGCGAAGCGCAGCCGAGCGGACACAGAAGCAGCCCTTAGCGCCGCAGCCGGCGCAGCATCAGGAGAAGCCGGGGCTCGAATCAAAGCTCGACCCGCAGCCACAGTATCAAGCGCCGCTTTATCGCGGCTCTGGCAAGTTGCAGGAAAAGGTCGCGCTCATCACTGGCGGCGATTCCGGTATCGGTCGCGCCGTCGCCGTTCTGTTTGCGCGCGAAGGCGCAGACGTGTCGATTGTTTACCTACAGGAGGAACAACAGGACGCCGAAGAGACGCGCCGCGCCGTCGAACAGGAGGGCCGCAGGGCACACCTCATCCCCGGCGACGTGAGGGGCTCGGAGTTCTGTCAGGACGCCGTCGAGCGAACGGTCAAAGAGTTTGGCCGACTCGACGTGCTGGTCAATAACGCCGCGTTTCAGCAGCACCAGAAAAAGCTTGAGGACGTGTCCGAAGAACAGTGGGATCGCACCTTTAAGACCAACATCTATGGCTACTTCTTCATGGCGAAGGCGGCGCTGCCGCATCTGAAAAAGGGGAGCGCCATCATCAACACGGGCTCAATCACAGGTTTGGAGGGAAGCAAGGAGCTGCTCGACTACTCGGCGACGAAGGGCGCGATTCACGCCTTCACAAAATCGCTGGCCCAGAGCCTCGTCGAGCGCGGCATACGCGTCAATTGCGTCTCGCCCGGCCCGGTGTGGACGCCGCTTAACCCGGCGGATAAACCGGCGGAAGAGGTTGCAGAGTTCGGCGCAGATACCCCCATGAAGCGCCCCGCGCAGCCCGAAGAGATCGCCCCGGCCTTCGTCTTCTTCGCCTCCGAGGCCGATTCCAGCTACGTCACAGGCGAAGTCCTGACACTGCTCGGCGGCGAGACCACAGCCGGTTAGACCCTGAAGAGAAGAGAAACTAACAGGATGGACAGGGATTGTCAGGATGGGAAAAGCAAAGATAAGTTCAAGGCAGTGATGCCTTTAGCTTTTATCCTGAGAATCTCTGTCCATCCCTGTCAATTCTTTTCTCCCCTCGGGGACTTCTCCCGAAACCGCCCTAATTAATCCTTGCCTGAAAAGCGGTTGTCGCGTTAACATAGCACGGTGTCCGGGTTTGCCCAGCGCTGTCTAGGGTTTAACGACACAGCTTGTCAGTTTTTCAAGACGCTCAGGGGATTTTCTATTGATGTTGATGAGAGCGTCGATGTCAACTAACCGAACAAGCCTGCAACGCTTAAGAGTTAAGAACTCGCGCGACCTCCTTTTTCATACAGCCACGTTCACGAGATCGGATTGAGCGTAGAACTGTCTCGCCCCGAGCGGCGACCGGGCCACGAGCAGCTAAACGGAGTGAGAACTGGTTTATGAAACTGATCTGCCCCAATTGCCAGTACACAGCCGAGGTTGATAGTGCCTTGCCCGCTGCCGAAGGCGAGGTCGCGTCCGTCAACACCTGTGCCCGCTGCGGCGAGCCCATGAATCAACTACTGTGGAACGGTTTTCAACCCCCGAATCTCACGACTGCAACCGCCAATGCCGCCACGGCGATTGCCCCCCAACGTATTATGGAAAATCAGAACGCCTACGCCCCAAGCGCCGAAGCGAGCTTTGATGACGTGCTCGAAATCCCAACCCCCCTTCGCTCGGCCCAGCCCGTCACAGACCAGATGCTGGTACTCGAAGATGTCATCCCCGCTCAGGACTACTGGACGGACGATGAGATTCCGGACTCGCAGATAGAGTTCACGGATGACGGCGAGAGCTCTATGTCCGGCAGAGACGGCGGGCATATTCATCCCGCCGAGGCTTCCACGCTCGATGCCGACGAGAGCCGACTGGCCGGGCCACAGGTCTACAGCACATCGCAAACATCCTCCTTCGACTATGAGGGAGGCCGCGCATGGCTCAGGATTGCGCCCATGCTGCTGCTGCTCGGCGTGCTGGTCTTCTTCGCGCTCTACTACCTTGGCAACCGTGTGGGCGTCAGGGACAGGACGACGGATTCAGCCGCGACACAGGCTCAGCCCGAGCCGCAAAGCGCCGCCGCCGCGCCAGCCGCAGCCGCCCTGCCTGACAACTCGCAGAACGCATCGCAGTCGCCGTCGCCAGCGGCTGAGAGCATCGCTGCCACCGGTACAGAGCCCGCTCAGCCCACCGCCGTTGCCCTGAAAGAAGAAGCGCCGAAGCCGGCAGAGAAACCTGTGGCAGAGACGCCCAAACGCGAGTCGCAGCCGCCCGCCGCGGTTGCCGCGCCCGCTGCCGTCGCCACAGCGCCCGCCGCTACAACTGCTGCGCCGGTCGTTGACCAGAGCGCGGGCAATTTCACAGTGCAGGTCGGCTCTTATAACAACGCCGCGCAGGCCGACGAGCGTGCCTCGCGTCTTCGTTCGAGCGGGATTGAGGCGCGCGTCGTCCGCGCCGACATTCCGCGTCGCGGAACCTGGTATCGCGTGCAGGCCGGACGCTTCGCCAGCCAGACCGAGGCCGCGCGCTACGCCACGGAGCTTAAAGGCAAGGGCGCAACGGACGACTTTGTTGTCACCAGCGCACAGAACCAGTAAGGGGACAGGCCAGCGTTATGTTTTTCCGGGGGAGACGGTAGAGGACTCGCCGGGCGCAGTTAAAGCAGTTTCGAGCTATGAGCCAGCATAGAATCATCGCGGATCAAAACCTGTTCTACACGCGCATCGTCGAGCGCTACGCGCGCTTCTTCGACCGCCCGGAAGCGCGCCTGCGCTTTCTCAATCGCACGCTCGCCAAGCAGGCCGCCCGTCGCGAGCGCTTGCAGGAGCGGCCACGCCTGCTTGCCTTTCTCAAACGGTTCGGAGCTGACGACTGGCTGCTCGAAATAGACCTTCACCGTGAGATTTTAAAAGAGCTGAACAATCTGCTGCCGACGGCCAGTGAAGAGGGCCGCCGTCTCATACGCGGGCACAAGGCTCCGGTCGCAGCGCGTCTCTGTTTCTCCTTCTATCGCACGCGCCACGCCTTCTATGTCGGCGGGCTGGCCGTTCTTCTCTTCGCGCTCTTCGGTTTCTATTCGATGGCGACGTGGTCTGTGCGTCATGCCAACACCTATCTGGCCCAGCACTACCGGACTCCCGCGGGTTGGCCCGGCGCTCCCTCCGCCCCCGTCGTCCGCACGGCGCAGGCCGCCGAAGGCACAAAGTATCTTCCAGACTACAAGCCCGAAAAGGTCTGGCTCGTCGAGCGCAAGGATAACTACGAGCGCTACAGCAACGGCGGGCGCATCCTGACCGACTACGAGACGGACAATCACGCGCGCGGCTACTATCTGTTGCCGCGCGGCAAACAGGTCTCGGACACGCCGCCGCACAGAGAGCCCGCCGGTATCGTCTATCACACGTCGGAAAACGACCTGATTCCTTTTACGGCGGCCAACAACGATTCCATCGAGTCGCACACGCGCGAGCTGTTGGAGTACGCGCGCCGCCACAAGTCTTACAACTATGTGATTGATCGCTACGGGCAGGTCTACCGCATAGTGCGCGACGAACAGTCCGCCGACCACGCGGGCAACTCCATCTGGGCCGACCGCCAGAACGTCTTCGTCGGGCTCAACGACAGCTTCCTCGGCGTCTGTTTCGAGACCAGCACGCAGGCCGGAGCGGACGAGCAGTTGACCGAAGCACAGTTGATCGCCGGGCGTCTGCTGACAGCCATCTTGCGCAGCCGTTACCAGATAGATGATACTAACTGCGTCACGCACGGCCTGGTCTCGGTCAACCCGAGCAATATGCTGATCGGTTATCACCACGACTGGATACGCAACTTTCCATTTGAGGCGATGGGCCTGTCGGACAAGTACCAGATCGCACCCGCGAGCGTCAGCGAATTCGGCTTCACCTATGATGGCGAACTGCTCTCGCGCCTCGACGGAGTGATGTGGCCCGGCGTGCGCGTGGCCGAAGCGGAGTTTCAGCGCCGCGCCGACGAGGCCGGGGTGAAACCCGAAGACCTGCGCCGCGAGATGCGCGGCGTCTATCGCGAGCAGATGGACTTGACGGCGAGACTGCGCCGGGAAACGCCCGCGACGACCGCCGCCACTGCGCCGGCCACAGACGAGACGAAGGCTTCACTGGCCCATAGACGCGCCGACAAAGGCTCAAGCGGAAATTAGACGGGCTCGCCTGCGCGAGCTTCGGCTACTGTAATTCCCTGACGTGCGGCTATCCTTGAAAGAGGTGATGCGCTCCCTCGAAAGAGAAGCGGCAAGCCTCTGTTCACATCCAGATCGACTCATAGATAGAGGGACGAAGCGTTCTCAAAACCTTGTCCCGGAAAAACAGGGAGACGGAGAAAACGATGGAAGATAAAAGCCAGGTTTCGGGCGGGGCAAAGCCTCCTGAGACCGCCACTGTCAAGTCGGGCGCGGTCGGGCTCGACATCGGAACAAGCCGGATTGTGCTCGCCGACGGGCCGAGCCCCAAAGACACTCAATCACAACTCAACGCTTTCGTCACTGTCCCTTACTCGAAGATGGCCGAGGACGTGTTACAGCAGAAGCATATGGTCTACGACCGCAACGGCAAAGACCTCTATGTCTACGGCAACGACTCAGACTTCTTCGCCAGCTTCATGAACACCGTGCCGCGTCGCCCGATGAGCCATGGCGTCCTGAACGCACAGGAGAAGATGAGCCAGCACATCCTGCGCGACATCGTGCAGAAGATTATCCCGCGCTCGCGCAAGGGCGAAGTGCTGTGCTTCAGCGTGCCCGGACAGGGCGACGGCGCGAAATCGAACCTCGTCTATCACGAAGCCATCCTCAAAAACCTCTTGCAGCAGTTCGGCTACACGGCCAAGGGCGTCAACGAAGGCTTAGCGGTCGTCCTCTCCGAGTTGCAGGACGAAAACTTCACGGGCATAGGCATCAGTTTCGGCGGCGGAATGTGCAACGTCTGCGTCGCGTTCATGTCCATGCCGATGATCACCTTCAGCATCCCTAAGGGCGGCGACTACATCGACCAGAGCGTCTCGGATGTCTTGAACGAGACCTCGACGCGCGTGCGCCTGATGAAGGAAGAGACTCTGGATTTGTCGCGCCAGCCGCGCGATGAGATTTCCAGCGCCCTCCATATCTACTACGACGACGTGCTGCAAACTCTCATCAATCGCCTGCGCGAAGAGCTGGAAGGCTCGCGCCACCTGCCCACCCTTGATCGCCCTATCCCGATAGTGCTTTCGGGCGGCACGGCCAAGCCCGGCGGCTTCCAGCAGAAGTTCGAGTCGCTGCTCAAGTCTGCCGACCTGCCGATTCAGATCGCCGACATACGCATGGCTAAAGACCCGCTGACGGCGACAGCCATCGGCTGCTACGTCGCGGCCATGGCCGAAACCAGATAAGGCCGACTATCAAAAGAATAAGGGCAGGCCGCTATTAGTGACCTGCCCTTATTCTTTTGGTAAGCGCTCTTCTTTAGGACACCAGAGCCCGCAACGTGTAAGATAGGGAGTGAGCAAAGGGAGAAACGTATTATGAAAGCGATATGGAACGGCACGGTTTTGGCCGATAGCGACGACACCATCGTCGTCGAGGGCAATCACTACTTCCCGCCCGCGAGCCTCAGGCTTGAGCACTTCCGCCAGAGCAGCTCACACACCCACTGTCCATGGAAAGGCGAGGCCAGCTATTACGACGTGGTCGTTGATGACCGCGTCAACAGGGACGCTGCCTGGTACTATCCGAAGCCCAAGGCGGCGGCGCAACAGATCGCCAATCGCGTAGCTTTCTGGCGCGGCGTCACCGTCGAAGAGTAGTCCTCCCCGGCCAAGCCTCGCTGTAAAAACGGCGGCGGGGCTGAGGCCCTGACTGTACGCTTCAGATTCGGTCAAGATGCCACTTGACAGAGAAGGCCAAGGTGAGTAGAATGCGCCCCAATCGGTCAACGTATAGGAAGCTGTACTCAAGGCGTTCCAACAACACTAGGGATGCGGAGAGAGAAGAGTCCAATACTGAGGCTCTCTACAGCGAGTCGGTGGCTTAAGCACCGCTTCCAAAAAAATGCGCCGGAGCTTTCCGGTGCGCGCTCCGTCGCCCCACAGGGTATTACTTGCCTGGGTGGGGCGATGTCGTGTCCGGGGCTCGTCCGCCTTCACCTGACATAGATAGGATTCGTGATAATCCACGGCCTGTCATGAAAGGATGCGCCGAGTTGATCAAGGTAAACTTCGACGCGGTAAGCTCCCCTCTGATCAACTGAGAACTCCCTGCCCAGCGTCTCCTTCTCTTCCGCGATGCGCTGCCCGTCTTTGATCAGGACGATACGGCTTTTGACAGGCGTGCCCACGCGCAGGCGGACTCCGTCTTCGAGCCCTATCTCGTCGCCGACCATCCTTTGCACGGCCCTGTTCGCGGCGGTGTAAGTAAAACCTTTCGGGTCACAGAGCAGGTCGAAGGAGATGTAGCTGTGTCCGTCGCGCAGCGCCGCCAGAAGAGACTCGTCATTGAAGGGTTTCTCTCGTTCGATCAGCACGTGATTGCGTACCGTGCGGAAGCTTCTCTCGTAGGGGTCTAGCTTGATCTCGAAGAGCTTTTTGCCTGTGGCGTCGCCGAGGCTCAGGCCGACGTTCGAGTGGGCGTCGTTTCCGGCCACGGCGACGGGCCTGCCGCTCCCCTTCGCCAGTTGCTCGTCCCATTTGGCGAGGGCTTCCGCGGGCCGCTCGTAAAAGGTCGTGAACATCAACTCCGGATAAGCGCGATACGACCAGAGGCCGTCGAAGAAGAGCATGAAATAGTTGATCTTGCGCGTGTTGGTGTAGAGATTGTAGACCTCTATGCCCGTGTAGCCCTTTGCGTCCCAGGTGTGAAATTCCTGCGGGTAGGCGACGAAGATGAGGCTGCCTCTGGAGGTCTCCGCATCTATCAGCGGCTGCGTGATGGGTACGCCCGCGGTCTGCTCTCCGGTATCGGGCACGATCAGCATACGGTCTCCGCTAGTGGTGCTGACCTCGCTGCCTGCGACGAAGAGCGTGCCGCCGTGCATGCCCCGCAAAGTCATCTCGGCGCTATTCAGCTCCTTTGCGGGATGCTCCGTCATGATGACGAAATTAAGCTCGTTCAGTCGTGCCGCGCGGATGATCTCTTCGAGGCTGCCGGTGCTGTGTCCTCCGAGCGATGAATGAACGTGAAGGACGCCGACGTAGTCCGTGAAAGCCTGCTCGCCCTGAGGCGCTGCGCGCTCAGAGCCGAGCCTTCGTATCGCGTCGGCGAGCTGGCCCATGCGGTAGCGACGGTAGATGAAGGGCAGCTGCGAGATCAGCATCAATCCCAACAGCAGCAGGACTATTTTCTTCCAACGCTTCATCGCTTCATGTTCAGGACGGGCACATAGGGGGCGGCCTCGCGCAGGTCTGAGGACTTTAAGCTTCGTCTATGAAATCGACAGAGGCGACATGCTCGCTGATCGAGCGCCCGAAGTCTGCGACCAGCACGTGTTCCGGGTGAACGGTATAGGCATCGAGCGCGGCGCGGTCGCGGAAGACGGCGACGAGCCCAGTGTGATAGGAGCGCGGCAGGTGGAGCGTGTCGAAGCCGACCGCGAAACTCTCTGTGCCTTGGATCAGGGAAGGGAGACGGCGAAGACGTGCGACATGCTCGTCGCGTATCGGTTGCTCTATGTCTGCGCGGTATTTCCAGACGACGATATGGGTCAGCACCTTTATGTACCTTTCTTGCCAAGCTCACGGGCCTGCGTCTCTAAAAGCTCCCATGCGCGGCGGACGTGTGTTTCAGTCGTGCGTATATTGCCGATGGCGAGCCTGAGCGAGAGCACATCCCTGAGGCGCGTGTGCGAGATAAAGGCTTCGCCCGTAGAGTTCACATTCTGCATGATCGCTTCATTAAGCGCATCCAGACGCGAGGCCCGCGCGTCCGCCGTTTCGCCCGCGCCGTCGGGGCACGCACGGAAGCAGACCGTGCTGAAGGGAACGGGTGCGAGCAGTTCCCAACCGGGCGCGGCCTCTACCCACGATGCGAAGAGGCGCGCGAGGCGGCAATGCTCGCGTATGCGAGAGGCCAACCCTTCGTGGCCGAAGTAGCGAATGATCATCCAGAGCTTGAGCGCGCGAAAGCGCCTGCCCAGTTGAATGCCGTAGTCCATGCCGTTGCGAACCGTCTCGGCATCGGTCGTTCTCAAGTATTCCGGTGTTAAGGAAAAGGCGCGGCGCAGGGTGTCCATTCGCCGCGAATAGAGAACGGAGAGATCGAACGGCGTAAAGAGCCATTTGTGAGGGTTGGTGACGAGCGACGCGGCGCGCTCTGTGCCCGCCAGCACTCCGCGCATCTCCGGCACGACCGCCGCCGAACCGGCGTAGGCCGCGTCAACGTGTAGCCAAAGATGATGACGCTCGCAGATGTCGGCGATGGCAGGAACGGGGTCGATGCTCGTCGTCGAGGTTGTGCCGACAGTGGCGACCACACAGAAGGGAAGATGGCCGCTCCGCTTGTCTTCCTCGATGGCGCGGGCGAGTGACGGCGCGTCCATGCGAAACTCGCCGTCGCAGGGAATCTTTCTGAGCGAGCGTTGGCCCAAGCCCAGAGCGATGACAGCCTTGTCAATGGACGAATGCGATTGCTCGGAGGCGTAGACTCTCAGGAGCGGAAGGTCTCCGCGCCCGCTCATGCCTTCTTCGCGGATGTTCAGATTAAGCTCTTCGCGCGCGGCGGCAATCGCGTGCATGCTTGCGACCGAAGCGGTGTCGTAAATAATCCCGTCGAAGTCAGGGGCGAGGCCCATCATCTGCCTGAGCCATGAGAGCGCGACCTCTTCGAGTTCGGCGGCGGCTGGCGAGGTGCGCCAGAGCATCGCTTTCACGTCGAAGGCGGCGCTGAACAGTTCGCCGAAGATGCCGGGGACGGAGGCGGAAGTGGCGAAGTAAGCGAAGAAGGAGGGATGATTCCAGTGCGTCAGGGCCGGCACGACGAGGCCGTCAACGTCCGCCAGTATAGCCTCCATCGTTTCACCCTTTTCGGGCGGAGAGGGGGGAAGCTTTGAGCGCAGCCAGCCGGGCTCGACCTGCGCCAGCACGGGGCGCTCTTCTATGCGGGCCAGATAGCGACCGATCCAATCGATGATCTCGCCGCCGTAGCGACGAAACTCCTCCTCGCCCATGTCGCCATGGGTCGGCGCTAACCCGCCCATCTTATCTTCCGCTGCTTCTTTCATCTCGCTCGAACTCAGGCCGCCAGCTCTTCCATCGAAGGGAACTTATGAGTCTTGCGGCCCGGCGGGCCGTCAAATTTTTTCGAGGTCTTGTAAAGCTCAAGATGGCCGTCTGCGGCCTCTTTCGCGCAGCGCGTACGCAGGGCTTGCATCTCGCGGGCCGTCATCGGCTCGAAGCTTTGGCCTATACGCAGGTTCTGTCGCAGCACTTTGAGCGAATCAATGCCGCTGATGGTCGAGGCCACAGGCAGGCTCATGGCATAGCGCAGGGCTTCCGCCGGGGTGACGACGCGACGCTTTACGGGGTCGCCTTCGCCGCACATGCTCTTCATGCCGAGCGGGGCGATGCCGCGCCGGTTAAGCTCAGGCAAGACCTGCTGCTCGAAGCTGCGGAAGGTCGCGTCGAAGCAGTTGAGCGGAAGCTGGCAGGTGTCGAATGGATAATCGCGGGCCAGCATCGAGAGGTGAATCGCGGGGTCTTTGTGTCCCGTGAAGCCGACGAAGCGCACGAGGCCACGGCTTCGCGCCTCGTCCATGGCCTCTATGACGCCGCCCCTCGCGAAATGCATTTCAGGGTCGTTCTCGTGAATGACTTCGTGTATCTGCCAGAGGTCGAGATAGTCCGTCTTTAAGCGCCGCAGGGATTCTTTGAGCTGGCGGAGCGCCGTCTTGCGGTCGCGACCGTGCGTGCACACTTTAGTCATCAGGAAAACTTTGTGTCTTCGTCCGCCTTCGAGCGCGCGGCCCAACAGCTCTTCGCTGCGGCCCTCGCTATACTCCCAGGCGTTATCCATGAGAGTGATGCCGCCGTCAATCGCTTCGTGAACGATACGAACGGCCTCGCGCGGGCTTTTGACCGTGCCCAGGTGATAGCCGCCGAGGCCCAGCGCGGAGACTTCCTCGCCCGTGCGCCCGAGCGGGCGGCGAGGGATTTCGCCCTTAAGATTTTTGCTCGCCATGACCGCTTCTTCCTCCTGCTTGTTCCGTGCTGCACAAAGCTCGTCGCACGCAGCCTGCTCGCCTTGATCTGATGATAGAGGGTTGGCCGCAGTATGCCACACGGGAGGGCCAATGTAGAAGAATGAAGTGGGAAAGGGAGATGTAAATTAAGCAATAAAGGCTCGACACTGAGCCTTGAAGCTGTATAATGCGCCTTCGTTGGCTAACATTCCTTCTCGAAAACTTCTACGCTTGTGAGGAAACTATGAGACGTATCTTATTAGCGCTCGTACTGATTGCGGCGGTGCTAGGCTCTTTCGGGTGTGTCACCAGAGGCACGACCTGTGCCGACCCCGGAGGTGTCATCAAGGTGGGAGTTTACGGTGACCTTTCGGGGCAGACCTCCAGCTTCGGGCAGTCAACCAGAAACGGCGCGCAGATGGCCGCCGACGAGATCAATGCGGCGGGCGGCATCAACGGTCGTCAGGTTCAACTGATTCACGAAGACGATCAGGGCGAGCCGGGCAAGGCCGCCACGGTCACGGCCAAGCTCATTAATCAGGATCAGGTGCGCGCGCTGATAGGCGAAGTCGCTTCCTCCAATTCAATTGCTGCCGCGCCCAACGCGCAGGAAGCCAAAGTCCCCATGATCTCGCCCTCCTCGACCAACCCGAAGGTCACGCAGGTCGGCGACTACATCTTCCGCGTCTGCTTCATCGACCCGTTTCAGGGCGAGGTGATGGCGAAGTTCGCGGCCAACACCTTGAAGGCCAAGCGTGCCGCCATCCTCTTTGATTCCAACTCGGACTACAGCAAGGGCTTGATACAGTATTTCAAGCAGAGCTTCACATCTCTGGGCGGGCAGATCGTCGCCGAGCAAGCCTACGCGCAGAGGGATAGAGATTTCAGCGGACAGCTGACCAACATACGTTCGGCCAGCCCGGACGTGATCTACGTGCCCGGCTATTATCAGGAGGTCGGCGTCATCGCCAAGCAGACCAAGCAGCTCGGCATCAAGGCCCCGCTTCTGGGCGGCGACGGCTGGGATTCACCGCAGCTCTGGGATTTGGGCGGCGAGGCCTTAAACGGCAGCTTCATCTCCAATCACTATTCGGTTGACGACCCGTCGCCGGTGATTCAGGATTTCGTCAAGCGTTACAAAGCGAAGTACAACAATGTCGCGCCGGACGCTCTGGCCGCTCTGGCCTACGATGCGATGATGGTGCTGGCCGATTCAATCAAGCGTGCGGGAGGCACGGAATGCACGGCGCTGCGCAACGCGATTGCCGGAACTTCCGGCTTCAAAGGCATCACGGGAACCATCAGCCTCAACGCCGAGCGCAACGCCGTTAAGCCAGCCGTCGTGCTTGAGCTGCAAAGTCTCAAGTTCGTTTACAAAGAGACGATTCAGCCGGACGCTACGCCGGGCACGAGCCCGTCGCCAGCCGCCTCGGCTTCGCCCGGCGCATCGGCTTCGCCGGGCACGAGCGCCTCCCCGTCCAACACGAACGGCCCGGCTGCCGGGAACACCAGCACGAACACGGCGGCAGGCAACTCCAACGCCGGCGGGACGAATACGAACAGCACGAACAGGTCTAACACGAACCGTTAGCATAGGAGCCGAAAGCCACTGCGATGGATACATTCATTCAGCAGCTTATCAACGGTCTCAACGTCGGAGCCATCTATGCGCTGATCGCGCTCGGCTATACGATGGTCTACGGCATTCTTCGCCTGATCAACTTCGCGCACGGCGACATCTACATGGTCGGCGCGTTCACAGGCTACTTCATCGCGCTCAGCATTGGGATGACCGGGCCGTCATGGGGCGGGCTCATCATTGTGCTGACGGGGTCGATGATCGTCGCGGCTCTGGTCGGGATGGCGATAGAGCGTTTCGCCTACCGCCCGGTCAGAAAATACTCGCGCATGACGACGCTCATCACGGCCATCGGCGTCTCGCTTCTGATAGAGAACCTGTTCGTCGCGCGTTTCGGCGGGCAGGGCCGCGCTTTTCCGCAGCTTCTGCAAGACCAGACCTACAAGCTCTTCGGCAACGCGGCGATCTCGAAATCGCAAATCCTGATCTTCGTGGTCTCGGTCGTCCTGATGCTGCTCCTGCAGTGGATTATCTACAGAACGAAGGTCGGGACGGCGATGCGCGCCGTCTCCTTCAACCTCAACTCGGCGAAGCTGATGGGCATCAACACGAATGCCATCATCACCTTCACCTTCGCGCTCGGTTCCGCTCTGGCCGCCGCGGGCGGCGTGCTGACGGCGCAATACACCCCGAACATAGACCCGCTGATGGGCATTACGACCGGCCTCAAGGCTTTCGTCGCGGCGGTGCTCGGAGGCATAGGCAATATTCCGGGAGCTGTGCTGGGGGGACTCCTTATCGGGGTCGCCGAGACGATGGTGGTCGGCTACGGGCAGGGCATCGGCATCGCTTCGACCTACCGCGACGCCGTCGCCTTCGCCATCCTAATCCTTGTTCTCTTACTTCGTCCGGCGGGCCTCTTAGGCTCGACCGTACAGGAAAAGGTCTGAAAAGCGGTGACAAGTAAAGTGTGACGAGTGACGAGCATGGACTGAAGCTTTTAAGCTTACAACTTGTCACTCATCAACTCGTCCCTCGTCACTTAAACTTATGCCAAGCTTCGTCAAAAGAGTTCTCGTTGCGCTCCTGATCGTCCTTGCGCTCGTTGCCGTCAACGCGATGATGAGCAAGGCGGGGCTGTTCGGCGTCGGCGTGCCGCTCTATCAGGTAGACCTCTGGAAGATGGCGGGCATCAATATCATCCTCGCCGTCTCTCTGAACCTGATCAACGGATTCACGGGCCAGTTCTCCATAGGGCACGTCGGCTTTATGGCGGTCGGCGCGTACACGTCCGCCTACCTGACGGTCTATCACACGCAAAGCATCGAAGGGCAGCTTGCGGGCGTGGTCGGCGCGGGCGCAGCCGCCGCGATTGTCTTCGTCTTCGTCATTCTGGTCGGCGCGCTCGCGGCGGCGCTTGCCGGATTGATCGTCGGCATCCCGACCCTTCGCCTGCGCGGCGACTATCTGGCAATCGCCACGCTCGGCTTTGCCGAGATCATTCGCATTCTCATCGTCAACATCAACAAGGTCGGCGCGGCCACGGGCTTTCGCGGTGCTGTTGACCCGTGGCCCGGTCGCGTGACGATTCCCGCCTACACAGACTTTCTGTGGATAGGCATCTTCGCCGTCATCACCATCGTCGTCATCTACAACATAGTCAACTCGGACACCGGGCGCGCTCTGATCTCCATCCGCGAAGACGAGCTGGCGGCGCAGGCGATGGGCGTCAATACGACGCGCTATAAAGTGACGGCCTTC
The DNA here is from genome assembly GCA_036389675.1 of Pyrinomonadaceae bacterium. Classification (GTDB taxonomy): domain Bacteria; phylum Acidobacteriota; class Blastocatellia; order Pyrinomonadales; family Pyrinomonadaceae; genus DASQYE01. Next base: position 32,415 of record DASVWI010000018.1, on the reverse strand, counting down.
GTCATCAGCTCGGCGTTTGCCGGAATCGCCGGGGCGCTCTACGGCCACTGGCGCTTGCCGCATCCGAACGACTTCACCTTCGTCCGCTCTTTTGAGATCATTATTATGATCGTGCTCGGCGGGATGGGCTCCATCACAGGTTCTGTCTTGGGAGCGATAGTGATTACCTTCCTGCCCGAGCTGCTCAGGCAGCTTCCGGGCGGCGTCTATGATTACCGGCTGGTGATCTACGCGCTGCTCCTGATCATCATTATGATCACCAGACCGCAAGGCATGCTGGGCGGGCGCGAGTTCGGCTTCAACTGGCTGAAGCGCGCGCAGAAAGCGCCGGAAGGCGAAGCCGCGAAGGGAGCGGCGGGCGTGCCCATAGCGGAACGCACTGACCCGACGGCTGACCCTGCTAAAGAGGTGGAGAACAGATGAACGAAGCGCCCGGAACAAATCCAGCCAGCGCCGAATCCATTATCACCGAGGCGGCACACACCGCCCGCTCGAAGCAGACTGTGGACACGAGCGGCTGCACGCTCAAGACCGACAAATGCACTATCCGCTTCGGCGGTCTCATCGCCGTCAACACGCTCGACATGGCCGTGCAGGAAGGGGAAATCTACGGCCTGATTGGGCCAAACGGCGCGGGCAAGACGACGATCTTCAACCTGCTGACGGGAGTTTACGAGCCGACGGACGGCGAAATCTATTTTCAGGGCAAGCGCATAGACGGCCTGCGCCCCTATCAGATAGCGCGTCGCGGCATCTCTCGCACGTTTCAAAATATACGTCTCTTCCCGGGCATGAGCGTGCTGGAAAATGTCCTGACGGCCTGCCACATACACGCCCGCCAGACCTTGGCGGACGCAGTCTTTCGCACGCCGCGCTTCAGTCGCGACGAGCGAGAGCAGCGCGATTTTTGTCTTGAGCTGCTCAGAATCTTCGACCTTGAGCGCTTGCAGAACGAAGGCGGCACGAGCCTCGCTTACGGCAACCAGCGAAGGCTTGAGATCGTTCGCGCGCTCGCCACGCGCCCGAAGCTTCTGCTGTTAGACGAGCCGGCGGCGGGCATGAATCCTTCCGAGCAGGACGACCTGATGGCCCTGATCAAGCAGATACGCGACCGCTTCGGCCTGACCATCCTCCTCGTCGAGCACAATATGAAAGTCGTCATGGGCGTCTGCGAGCGCATACAGGTTGTTGACTACGGCAAGTCCATCGCGCTCGGCCTGCCCGAACAGATCAAAAACGATCCGAAGGTGATCGAAGCGTACTTAGGAGATTGAAGAACAGTGGCCGGGGGCTAGGGGGCAGGGGCCGGTGAAAACCTGCTTCAACTGACCCCCCGACCCCCGGCCCCCGACCCCCTGCTTTTATGCTGACAATCGAAAACATCTCGGTCAACTACGGCGCTATAGAGGCGCTGACGGGCATCTCCATGCATGTCGAGAAGGGCGAAGTTGTCACCCTGATCGGCGCAAACGGCGCGGGCAAGACGACTACGCTACGCACGATTACGGGCCTGCTTGAGCCGCGCGAGGGACGCATCGTCTTTGAAGGCGAGGACATCAGCGGCGAGCCCACGCACAAGCTGGTCGCGCGCGGCATCTCCATGTCGCCCGAAGGACGCGGCGTCTTCGCCAACCTCTCCGTGCGCGAGAACTTGCAGATGGGCGCTTACCTGAAAAAGAACAAGGCCGAGATCAAACAGGACATGGAACGCGCCTTCACCATGTTCCCGCGCCTGAAGGAGCGCGAATCGCAAAAGGCCGGGACGCTTTCAGGCGGCGAGCAGCAGATGCTCGCCATGGGCCGCGCACTGATGTCGCGCCCCAGACTGCTCCTTCTTGACGAGCCCTCGCTCGGGCTCGCCCCCCTCGTCGTCCACACCATCTTCGAGGCCATAGAGGAGATCAGGAGCGAAGGCACGACCATCCTTCTCGTCGAACAGAACGCGCACGCCGCGCTCAAACACTCCGACCGCGCCTACGTGCTCGAAACCGGGCAGATCGTCATGGAAGGGCCATCGAAAGACCTCGCCGCCGACCCACGCATCAAGGAAGCCTACCTAGGCGAGTGATACCTTTGCCCGGACTATCTACTGCTTTAAGGACTCGCGCGCTTCAATGAGCGCTGCGGCGACGCGTTCGGGTGCTGTGCCGCCGGGTTGTGATTTGGTCGCGAGAGTTTGCTCAAGCGAGAGAGCCTCGTAAACGTCCTTTTCGACGAGCGAAGAGACGGCGCGCATCTCTTCCAGCGGGAGATGTTCAAGCTCAACGCCGCGCTCTATGGCGATGAGGACGATGCGCCCCACAGCATCGTGCGCTTCGCGAAACGGCATCCCTTTGCGCGCAAGGTAATCGGCCAGCTCGGTCGCATTCATATAGCCCCGCGCCGCCGCCTCTGCGGTCGCCCCTTCGCGCACGCGCACGTTGCCAAGCACGGTCCTTGTCACTTCCAGCGATGCCGCGACCGTGTCTACCGTGTCGAAGACGGCCTCCTTGTCCTCCTGCATGTCCTTGTTATAGGCGAGCGGCAATCCCTTCAGTGTCGCCAACAGGCCCACGGTATTGCCGAAGACGCGGCCCGCCTTGCCGCGCACCAGCTCCATAGAGTCAGGGTTCTTCTTCTGCGGCATGATGCTGGAGCCTGTCGCGACCGCATCGCTCAGTTCAAGAAAACCGAATTCGGTGGTTGCATAGAGGATGATATCTTCGGCCAGACGCGACAGGTGAAGCATGATGAGCGAGGCGGCGCTCGCAAACTCTATACAGAAATCACGGTCGCTCACGGCGTCGAGGCTGTTGCGCGAGATGCCCTCGAAGCCAAGCTCACGAGCGAGCGCCACGCGATCTATCCTGTAAGATGTTCCGGCCAGCGCAGCTGAGCCGAGCGGCAGCACATTGACGCGGCGGCGCACTTCACAGAGGCGCTCATGGTCGCGCCTGAGCATCTCGAAATAGGCCAGACACCAGTGAGCCCACAGCACGGGCTGCGCGCGTTGCAGGTGCGTGTAGCCGGGCAGGACTGCTTCGCTGTGCGCTTCCGCCAGTTCCAGCAGCGCCGCCTGTGCCCCGCGCACGCGCTCACCGATACGATCAATCTCGTCGCGCAGCCACAGCCGCAGCGCCGTTGCCACCTGATCGTTGCGGCTTCTGCCCGCGTGAAGCTTGCGGCCCGTGTCGCCTACGAGCTGAACGAGCCGCGCTTCAATGAAAGAGTGAATATCCTCAGACGGCAGCTCATCGAAATAACGCGCGTCGGTCGCGGCGCGCTTGAGAATCGTCTGTAGCCCGTTCCTGATACGCTCGGCCTCGGAAGCATTGAGCACGCCCGCCCCCCGCAGCGCTTCGCAGTGCGCGAGGCTGGCGCGCACGTCCGCCTCGAAAATCCTGCGATCAAAGCTGAACGAGCGGTTGAACTCGACGAAGCGCGGGTCTGCCTCCCCCTTGAACCGCCCGCCCCACAGATTTTTTGTTTCGCTCACCTGATGAACACCTCCGTCCACTTCTGCTGACCTCATTGTACCCTCGCCGGGCCGCGCCGCAGGAGCAGATTTGTTTGACTTCATGCATCCTGAATGCTATTTTATGCATCTATGCACAAGTTATGCAAAATAATTGCATAAACATGCGATGAATAAAGAGACCAGACAGAAAAAGATACTGAGTTTGATAAGGGCCAGACGCATCGGCACGCAGGAGGAATTGAGAGAACTGCTTGAGCGCGGCGGGATGGAGGCGACGCAATCGAGCGTCTCTCGTGATCTGTTGGAGCTGGGGATAGTCAAGCATCAAGGGGCTTACGCCTTGCCGCAGGCGACGCACAGCGCGGGGCGGCGCGGGCTCTTGAGTCTGGAGGCGGCGGGCGACTCTCTGGTCGTGGCGCGCTGCGAGCCGGGGCTGGCGTCAGCCGTGGCGGTCGAGATTGATCGGGCCGGTCTCTCCGATATCGTCGGCACACTGGCCGGGGAGGACACGGTTTTCATCGCCGCCCGCGAGCGCAAGAGCCAGCGGGTGGTGATCAGGAAGGTCTGGGAGATATTCGGTTGAAGGACACGGAAGTGGCTGAGAAGAAGATAAAGAAAATCGTGCTCGCTTATTCGGGCGGCCTTGATACTTCGGTGATGCTGCGCTGGCTGAAGGAGCGTTACCGTTGCGAAGTCGTCTGCTACTGCGCCGACGTGGGGCAGGGCGAAGAGTTGCAGGGGCTTGAGGCGAAGGCGCGCGAGACGGGCGCGTCCAGGCTCTATGTGGAAGACCTGCGCGAAGAGTTCGTGCGCGATTATGTCTGGACTGCGATCAAAGCCAATGCCGTTTACGAGGGCGTCTACCTGCTCGGCACAAGTCTGGCGCGGCCCGTCATCGCCAAGCGACAGATAGAGATTGCGCGGCGTGAGGGCGCGGACGCCGTCGCGCACGGCGCAACGGGCAAGGGCAATGATCAGGTCAGATTCGAGCTCACGTACTACGCCCTTGAGCCGGACATCAAGGTCGTCGCTCCGTGGCGCGAATGGGAATTCAAGGGGCGCACAGACCTGATCGCTTACGCCGCCGAGCACAACATCCCCGTCACGGCGACCGCTTCCAAGCCCTATTCGACGGATCGCAACCTGATGCACATCTCCTACGAGGGAGGAATTCTGGAAGACCCATGGCGAGAGCCGCCCGCTGATATTTTCCAGTTGACGAAAGCGCCGGAGGAAGCGAAGGGCGAGCCCGAGTATATAGAGATAGGATTCGAGCGGGGCGAGCCCGTGTCGGTCAACGGCGCGGCTCTGGGGCCGGTCGCTCTGCTCGAAGCGTTGAACGAGGCGGGAGGCTCTCACGGCATCGGGCGCGTCGATCTGGTCGAGAATCGTTTCGTCGGAATGAAGTCGCGCGGCGTCTACGAAACGCCGGGTGTGACGATTCTGCAAGCGGCGCATCGGGCGCTCGAATCCATTACGCTTGATCGTGAAGTGATGCGTTTGCGCGACTCGCTCGGCGTCAAATTTGCCGAGAGCATCTACTACGGTTTCTGGTTCGCGCCTGAGTTCGATCTGATGCGTAAGATCATAGACGAGACACAGACGGGCGTGACGGGTGAAGTACGCCTCAAGCTTTATCGCGGCAGCGCGACGGTCACGGGACGCCGCGCCCCTCGCTCGCTCTACAACGAGCGTCTGGCGACCTTCGAGGCCGAAGAGGTCTACAACCAGCGCGACGCCGAAGGCTTCATCAAGCTCAATGCGCTGCGCCTTAGACTCAAAGGGTTGGCCCACTGAAATAGGCCGGGCGATTGATGGCCGGTAGATGGTTGAGTTGGTCGGTAGCGTTGAATCATTCGATAGGAGTCTTCAAGAGATGCATGTGAAGGAAGTTGCGGATTCAATCTTTGCGAGCGCCGTGACAGTGTTGGAGGCGGACAAGATAGGCTCTGCCGCGTCCCCTCTGGGGCTAACGAAAACAGTCGCGGTCACACGCGCGTCCAACACAAGAAGCGCGCCACGCGCCGGGGACGTGGTGGCGGTGCGTGCCCTGACCGACAGCGCGACCTATAACCAGTTGGAGCTGCCGACGGGCAGGCTGGCGAAGATCAATCCGGGCGATACCATCATCGGCGTGCTCGGCAGACGCCGCGCTTTGAAAGGCTTCGTGGGAGACGTGCCGGAGAGCATCAAGGCCGGTGACAGGCTGCACCTCCTGAACATGGGCGGCGTGATCGGTCGTTGCACGGGCCACCATTCGAGCCTGAGTGATGCCATCAGCGTCGAAGTCATCGGCATGGCCTGCGACGAGGATGGGCGCGTGCTTAACATCTCGGACGCGGCGCTGCCCGTCAGAGAGAGTTTGGGCGAGACTGCGCCGCTCGTGCTCGTTGCCGGAACATGCATGAACAGCGGGAAGACGTATGCTGCGACGGAGTTGATCAAGCAGGCGACGCGCGACGGGCTGCGTGTGGCCGGAGCCAAGCTTTCGGGCGTCGCCTGCCTGCGCGACACGCTAAACATGGCTGATCACGGCGCGGTGGCGACCGCGAGCTTCCTCGATTGTGGCTTGCCTTCGACGGTCGGCGCTGGCGACCTATCGCCCGTCGCCAAGGCCATCATCGCGCGTCTCAACGAGAGCGCGCCGGATTTGATCGTCATAGAGCTTGGCGACGGCATCCTCGGGGGCTACGCCGTGGATTCCGTGTTCGACGATGCGGAGCTGCGAGAGGCGACCGCCGCGATTGTCTTCTGCGCTTCCGATTATGTCGGCGCGTGGGGCGGCATAGAGTTGTTCAGGCGGCGCGGGATTGAGGTGGATGTGATCGCGGGCTCTGTGACGGATTCGCAGATGGGTCAGGACTACATCGAGCAGGAGTTCGATGTCCCGGCGGGCAATGCGCGGCGCGACGGTGCGCGGCTCTTCAATCTGGTTCAGGCGAAACTCCCGGCGCGCGCCTGAAGCGCCGCGAAGCGATATTGATGATGAAGAAGATAAGAGTCGGCATCTTCGGCGGGTCGGGCTATGGCGGCGCGGAGCTGTTGCGCATACTGCTCATGCATCCATCGGTCGAGATTGCGCTCGTGACGGCGAACGAGCATGCCGAGCGGGCGGTCGCAGACGTTCACAAAAATCTTTACGGGCTGACCGATTTGCGCTTCACACGCGTGCCCGAAGAGTTGGAGAGCCTGAAGGATTTAGACTTCATCTTTCTCGCGCTGCCGCACGGACAGGCGATGAGCGTTGTGCCGCGTCTGCCGCGCGCGATCAGGGTCATTGATCTGTCGGGCGATTTCCGTCTGCGCGATGCGGGCGCGTTCGCTGAACATTACGGGCGCGAGCATACGGCCATGGGCGCGCAGGGTGATTTCATTTACGGGTTGACGGAAACCAATCGTGAGCGAATCAAAGAGGCGCGATGCATCAGCAATCCCGGATGCTTTGCCACGGCGACGCTGCTGGGCCTAGCGCCTCTGGTCGCGCATAACATTTTGCAGGGGCGTGTAGTGGTTGACGCCAAGACGGGCTCGTCCGGCTCCGGCGCTAAGGCAGCCTCCAACACGCATCACCCGCAGCGTATGAACTCCTTCTACGCTTACAAGCCTTTCACGCACCAGCACGTGCCGGAGATAGAGCAGGAGTTGCGCGCCGTCGGTGATTGGGCCAGCGAGCTTCTCTTTATGACGCACAGCCTGCCGGTCGCGCGCGGCATCTTCGCCTCCATCTATGCGGAAACGAAAGGGGAGCTGACAAACGCGGAAGCCCGCGAACTCTTCAGTGAGTTCTATCGCGACTCCTTCTTCGTGCGTCTGGTCGAAGGCTCGCCCGATATCAACTGGGTCAAGACGACCAACTTCTGCGACATAGGCATGGCCGTCCGCGGGCACAGCCTCGTCGTCTTCACGGCGCTCGATAATCTGGTCAAAGGCGCGGCTGGTCAGGCCGTCCAGAACATGAACCTGATGGCCGGCCTCGACGAGAAGACCGGACTCTTACTGACGGGCAGCAACCCGTAAAGGCATTGACGAGTGACGGGCAAGAGAAAGCTTTGAGCTTTTAACTCGCCACTCGTCGCTTGTCACTGTGTTTAAGATGAAGGCAGACACGATTACATCATTTGAAGAGATCGCGGGCCTTGAGGAGCGATACCAGTTGGCGACGTATAAGAAGATGTCGCTGGCGGCGGAGCGTGGGGTTGGGGCGTGGATTTACACGAGCGAGGGCGAGCGTTTTCTGGATTTGTACGGCGGGCACGCGGTCGCCGCGACGGGCCATTGTCACCCGCACGTAGTGGCGGCGATCAGCGCACAGGCCGAGCGCCTTCTCTTCTATTCAAATCTGGTCTATTCGGAGGCGCGCGCACGTGCGGCCCAAAAGCTCGTATCGCTCGCCCCCGAGTCGCTCAAGAAAGCCTTCTTCTGTAACTCCGGAACGGAGGCCAACGAGAACGCCATGCGTATGGCGCGCATGGCGACGGGCCGAGAAAACATCATCACTTTCTCCGGCGGCTTTCACGGGCGCACGGCGGACTCGATCAGCGCCACGTTCCTTGGCAAGTATCGCGAGATCGGTAGGCCGAACGTGCCCGGCCATCTGCGCGCGGAGTTCGGCGATATAGAATCCGTGCGCGGGGTTGCGGACGAAACGGTGGCAGCCATCATGCTTGAGCCCGTTCAATCGATGGCGGGCGTGGCGATGGCAGACCGAGAGTTTTATCGCCGCCTGCGAGAGCTTGCAACGGAGCGCGGAATTATATTGATCTACGATGAAGTGCAGACGGGCATAGGGCGCACGGGCGAGTGGTACTTTGCGGGCAGCCGCGCCGGTGCGGGCGTTGTGCCCGACATCGTCACGCTGGCGAAGGCGCTCGGCAGCGGCGTCCCCGTCGGCGCGTGTCTCGTCAATGACCGCGTCGCTTCCGCGATCAGGGAGAATGATCTGGGCACAACCTTCGGCGGCGGGATGCTGGCGATGGCTGCCGTCACGGCGACGCTAGAAGCCATTGAGACGGACGGGATGCTGGATAACGTCGTTGCGATTGAGAGCTATCTGCGCGAGCAACTGGCGGAGATACCCGCAGTCGTCGGCGTGCGCGGCCTCGGCCTCCTGCTCGGAATCGAATTCAAAGAAAAGGCCGCGCCCGTTCATCAAGCCCTCCTTGAGCGGCGCATCATCACAGGCACGTCCAGCAACCCGAACGTGCTACGTCTCCTGCCCCCCCTCTGCCTGAAACGCGAAGAGGCGGAGCTGTTCGTTGAAACCCTGAAAGCAGTGACAAGCGACGAGTGACAAGTTAAATACTTGTTCCAGCTTGTCACTTGTCCCTGTACTTACGATGCCAAGAGATTTTCTGACAACAGCGGAGTGGACGCGCGCCGAGCTTGAGGCCTTGATCGAGTCGGCCCGCGTTTTTAAGCGTGGCGATGACGGGTCGCGCCCGCTCTCCGGGCGGTCTGTGGCGCTCGTCTTCTTTAATCCTTCGCTGCGGACGCGGGCTTCAATGCAGGTCGGTGCGTATGAGCTTGGCGGCAATGCCGTCGTGCTTGAGCCGGGCGGGACGAGCTGGACGCTGGAACATCGCGAAGGTCAGGTGATGGACGGTGATAAGACGGAGCACGTGGCGGAGTTCGTGCGCGTGCTCGGCAGGTATTGCGTCGCCATAGGTGTGCGTACCTTCGCGGCGCTCAAGGATTGGGAAGAGGAGCGGCGCGACCCCGTCTTGCATGCCTTCGCGCGTTACAGTGATGTGCCGGTCATCAATCTGGAATCGGCCATGCATCACCCCTGCCAATCGTTGGCGGACATGATGACCGTGCGCGAGAAGTTGGGCGCTGGCCGCAAGCGCGTCGTGCTGACGTGGGCGTGGCATCCGAAGCCTCTGCCGATGGCCGTGCCCAATAGCTTTGCGCTCTGCGCCGCGCAGATGGGCCATGAGTTGGTAGTCGCTCACCCGAAGGGCTACGAGCTGGACGACGAGTTGATGAGTGAGATCGAGCGCCACGCGACGGAGTCTGGCGGGAGCTTGAGCTTAACGAATGAGATGGACGAAGCGTTCGACGGCGCGGAAGTCGTCTATGCGAAGAGTTGGGGCAGCCGGAGATTTTACGGTCAGCCCGAAAAGGATTTGTTGGAGCGCGCCCGGTATCGGAAGCGCTGGATTGTGGACGAGGAGAAAATGGCGCGCACGAGTGATGCCATCTTCATGCACTGCCTGCCCGTGCGCCGCAACGTGATCGTCACGGACGGCGTGATAGATTCCAAAAGGTCTGTCGTGATAGACGAAGCCGAAAATCGCCTCCACATTCAGAAGGCGATCATGGCGCGCCTGCTCGGAGGTAAGAGCTGATGAGCCAGCCGCGCATTGACAGCGTCAGCCATCAGTTAAGGCTTGACCTCCTGCGCGAGGCCCTGCCTTACATTCAGCGCTTTCAGGGCAAGACGTTTGTGGTCAAGCTCTCGGGCAAGGCGACGGAAGACCGCTCGAACATGGCCTCGCTGGCCGAAGAGCTGGCGCTGATTCATCAGGTCGGCATACGCCTGTGCGTGGTTCACGGCGGCGGAAAGCAGTTGACCGATTTGGCAAGGCAGTTAGGCATAGAGCAGACGATCATCAACGGCAGACGTGTGACGGACGACGCGACGCTTGAGATGGCGAAGATGATCTTCGCCGGCAAGATCAATACGGATATTCTGGCCGCGCTACGCCAGCGCGGTGTCGAGGCCGTCGGTCTCTCGGGCGTTGATGGGCAGCTGGTGCAGGCAGAGCGCCGCCCGCCCAAAGAGATTCTCAACAGCGAGACGGGCGAGCGCGAGAACGTGGACTACGGGCACGTCGGTGATGTCATACGCATAGATTCGCGCCTGCTGTGCGTGCTGCTCGATAAGGGCTACCTGCCTGTGGTCTCTTCGCTCGGGGCGGACGAGGAGGGAATGGTCTTCAACATCAACGCGGACACCATCGCCGCCGAGATAGCCGTCCAGCTCGAAGCCGAAAAGCTGATCCTGCTCTCGGACGTGGACGGCATATTCCTGCGCGCGGGCGAGCCGGAAACGAAACTATCGAGGCTCACCGGCACGGAAGCCGAAGCCCTGGTGCGTGACGGAGCGGCGACGGGCGGGATGATTCCCAAGCTGCAATCAATCGCCGCGCTCCTCCGCCGCGGCGTCAAAAGCGCACACATCATAAACGGCTCGGCACGCAACGCACTGCTCGCCGAAGTCTTCACCGACGAAGGCACGGGAACGATGATCGTGGCCGAAGAAAAGGATGAAGGATGAAGGAGGAAGGATGAAGTAAAAGCTATTTGTCTACGCTATTCAACGCAGCAATCGTTCAATGATTCATCCTTCATCCTTCATCCTTTCATTTACTCGCCGCCGTGGTCGCGTAGCCTGACGAGTTCTTCAATCGAAAGATTATTGAGGCCGCGCGCTTTCATTCGTTGGATGAAGGAGGCCGTCACACCGTGGTCACGCATGAGAACCAGTTGATCTGGTGTCGCCTGCTCGTAGCCCAACTGCCTGATCTCTCTGACGAACTCCACGCTCACGCCGTGATCGCGCATCCGTACCAGATCATCGACGCCAAGCCCTGTGTAGCCCAAAGCCGACAGACCTTTGACGTAGCTCGTGTTGACGCCGTGGTCGCGCATCCTGACCAGCTGGTCTAGGGTGAGGCGTTCGTAGCCTAGCGCTTTAAGATCGTTGATGAAGTCCGTGTTGACGCCGTGGTCTCGGGTGCGAATGAGGGTTTCAGCCGGGAGCTGCGCGTAGCCGAGCGCGGCCAGCTCGCGTATGAATCCGAGGGTAACGCCGTGGTCTCTCATCTCTATCAGGTCGCCGACGGAGCGCAATTTATAGCCGAGCGCCTTGAGACCTTTGACGTAGTCGAGGCTGACTCCGTGCATGCCCATCTTAATCAACTGTTCGAGGGGCGCTCGCTCGTAGCCCTGTGCCCTCAACTCTTCGATCAGGGCGAGGCTGACGTCGTCAAGGGTCATGCGAAACTGCTGTTCGGCGGTGGGCACGCCGTAGCCCCTGTTCTTCAGCTCGGCGGCGAAGGATGGCGAGGCGGAAAAGGTGTAATGGCCCGAGCCGTTGCCGTCCTTAAACCATCCTTCACAGTTGAGTGTTCCGGCGTCCCGTTTGAGCTGGAATTGAACGTGCGAGCCGTTTGACATGGCCTGCTCGCGGGTGAGGCCCTGCAACTGCTCCGGCGCGATGTCGAAGGAATTAGTGCTGTTGAAACCATGACCGTCTTCCTTTGAACGGTAGCGCAGCGTCATCTGAACTCTGGCTTCCCCCGTGCGAAACTCTACCATCCATTGCCCGGTGAAAGATTCCTGCGCGCCCGTCGTGTTGTTCATATACGAGACCGGCACACAGCCGAGCGTGAGCCCGAGCAGGAGCGTCGTCGCCACGAGCCACGTCTTATAGTTCGCCAGTAAGCGCCGGGCCGGACGCTGGCCCATAGATGAGCTTTGAATAATCTTCATTGATAGCCTCCTGTAGTTTTCGTGATGCCGGAGCGGGGGTGTTCAAAATCGCGCACGGTTTTCCCATATCTGCAAATATAAACACCGCCCGCGCCCCGTTTGTGGCAAAAACCGCCTGTTTCAAACCCGCACGTTCACCGAAGAACACTGACGCTGCAAAGCCCGTACCTCAAAGACAGTGACGAGTGGTAAGCGGCGGGTGACAAGCAAAACCAAAGACAGTAACGAGTGAGATGAGCGATGCCGTCTTTGACTTGTCACTGGTCACTCGTCGCTTGTCACTGCTTTTATCGCTTGTCACCCGTCACTCGTCACTGCTTTAATTGAAGTGTGGAACGTGAAGTGCAAAGGAGGAGCGGCTTTGCGCGGCGACTCTTCGCGGAATGGAAGCGTCTGGGATTGCCGACAAAGCGTGAGGCCGTCATTGTCGCCGTCTCTGGCGGGGCAGATTCGCTGGCGCTCGTTTTGGCCCTTGAAGAGTTGTCCGGAGCAGGCAGGCTCGCGCTCGGTGTGACGGTCGCGCATCTGGATCATGGGCTGCGCGCGGAGGCGGGCGAGAGCGACGCGCGATGGGTGGCGGATGTGTCGGCGCGGCTGGGGTTCGAGTTCGCGCTCGGACGCGCCTCTGTCGGCGAGCGCGCCGCAGAGGGCAAGGATAATCTGGAACAGGCGGCGCGGCGCGCTCGTTATGAGTTTCTGTCCGCGACGGCCAGAGAGCGAAAGGCGAGGCTCGTACTCGCAGCGCACACGATGGACGATCAGGCGGAGACAGTGCTGCTCAGATTGTTGCGCGGGAGCGGAGCGGAAGGGTTGAGCGGGATTGAAGCCATGCGAAGACTTGACGAGAAGCATGACGTGCTGCTCGCCAGACCCCTGCTGCGGTGGGCGCGTCGAGCGCAGACGCAGGAGTATTGCCGCGAGCGCGGGGTGGAGGCGCGCTTTGACGCGATGAACGTGGACGAGAGATTTGCGCGCGTGCGTGTTCGCCGCACCCTGCTGCCGCTGATGCAGACCTTCAACGGGCGCATCGTCGAGGCCCTCGCGCGCACAGCCCTGTTGCTACGCGAAGATGCGTCGGCGCTTGAGCTGGCCGCAGAGGAACTGCTCAGGAAGGCGAGCGAGGATGAGACGCAGAGCGTCTCGCCGCTTCGGGTGGATGTGCTGCGAAGCGCGCCGGTGGCTCTGCGCAGGCGCGCTCTCAGGCAATGGATCGGGCGCGGGCGCGGCGACCTCAGGCGGCTTGAGATGGCGCACCTCCTTGCGGTCGAAGCTCTCCTGCACGGAGACAGCGGGGGGCGCGTGGCGGAGTTGCCGGGCGGCGGGGCGGTCTCAAGAAAGCTCGGACGCCTCTATTTTCATGTCAAAAGAGTTGAAAAAGGGGACGCCTACGTCTAAAATCAATGCTTGTCGAGCCGCCGCCATTGTCGCGCGCGGTTTTTCCTTTTAACTTGTCAGGCAGTAGGTGCGAAACGTGGCCGAGATTAAGGAAGTTTACAGCGCGGCGCAGATCGCTGACCGTGTGCAGACGCTCGCCAGAGAGATTAGCCAGTCTTCGGAAGGAAGAGAGCTGACCGTGCTGGGCGTGCTCGATGACGGCTTCGTCTTTCTGGCCGACCTCCTGCGCGCTTTAAGGATACCGGCCCGCACAGCCTTCCTGCGCTACGATCACCAATCCCTCGGCGGAATACAGGATATCTCCTTCAGCACCCGCATGGACCTTTCAGGGCGCGATGTCATACTGGTCGAAGGCGTGCTGGAAACGGGCGTGACGCAGGAGTATCTGATCAAACAACTGGGCTCGCACGGCGCTCGCAGCGTGCGGCTCTGCGTGCTGGTCGATAAGCCGGACCGCCGCCGCCTCGACCTGCGGCCCGACTGGTGCGCCTTCGAGACGCACGAAAGCTACGTTTTCGGCTACGGCCTCGGTTTTCAGGAGCGTTACAGGGAATTGCCGTTTCTGGCGACCTTTACGGAGCAGTCCGAAAAGTCCGGCCCTTAAAGTGTTGCGCGTCACAAGTCGCTCGCCGCGCGCTTTGGCAAAAGAGCGCAACGCGAGTAGTCTCGTGGGCATCTTAATTTAGCTGCCACGCCGGAATAAAAGCTGATTCGCTCTCCGTCCGGCTGTGGCTACCGAGTTTCCTGATTTTCGGAGAGCGACAAAAGATGCCGTTATGGGTTATGATCGGCATCGGAGGCACGAAACATTTTGAGTTCTACGGCGAGACAAATAATCTTCTGGTTGTTCATCGTGATCGGCGCGCTCCTGCTCTACAAGTTCCTCGTGAACCCGGCAGGCAAGAACACCAGCCCGCTCTCCTACAGCGATCTGGTGGCGAAGATTCAGAACAACGACATCAGCAGCATGACGGTCAAGCAATCAGAAGTCGTGGCTGTTGAAAAAAATACTAATAAAGAGTACCGAACGCAGCTTGATAACGAGTTCGTCAAGCGAGACCTGATGAACATGGCGGTCGAAAAAGACCCCAACACGGGCAAGGCTCGCGACGTGAAGGTCGAGGCCGAAGGTGGAGGCTCGCTCATCTGGCCGGTGCTTTTAAGCTGGGCTCCCATCCTGTTCATCATCGGCATCTGGATTTTCATGCTCAGGCAGATGCAGTCTGGCGGCAACAAAGCGCTCTCTTTCGGCAAGTCGCGCGCCAAGCTTCTGAATAACCAGCAGAAGCGCGTCACTTTCAAGGACGTGGCCGGCGTCGAAGAGGCCAAAGAGGAGTTGCAGGAGATCATCGAATTCCTCAAAGAGCCGCAGAAGTTCCAGAAGCTCGGCGGGCGTATCCCGAAAGGCGTGCTCATGATGGGGCCGCCGGGAACGGGCAAGACCCTTTTGGCGCGCGCCATCGCGGGCGAAGCCAACGTGCCGTTCTTCTCCATCAGCGGGTCGGACTTCGTTGAGATGTTCGTCGGCGTCGGCGCATCACGCGTGCGCGACCTCTTCGAGCAGGGCAAGAAGAACGCGCCGTGCATTATCTTCATCGACGAGATCGATGCCGTCGGTCGCCATCGCGGCGCTGGCCTCGGCGGCGGCCACGACGAGCGCGAGCAGACCCTGAACCAGTTGCTCGTCGAGATGGACGGCTTCGAGTCGAACGACGGCGTTATCCTGATCGCTTCGACCAACAGGCCGGACGTGCTCGATCCTGCTCTGCTGCGGCCCGGTCGCTTTGATCGCCGCGTCGTCGTTTCCCGCCCCGATGTGCGCGGGCGCGAAGGCATCCTGAAAGTTCACACGCGCAAGATTCCGCTCGGCGAAGACGTTGACATCAGCGTGATCGCGCGCGGCACGCCGGGCTTTACCGGCGCTGATCTGGCGAATCTGGTCAACGAGGCCGCCTTGAACGCCGCGCGCTACAACAAGAAACTGGTCTCGATGCCGGACTTCGAGTTGGCGAAGGACAAGGTCTTGATGGGCGCTGAGCGCAAGAGCATGGTCATCTCGAACGAAGAGAAGCGCATCACGGCCTATCACGAAGCCGGGCACACACTGGTCGGGCTGAAAGTGCCGAACGCAGACCCGGTCCATAAGGTGACGATCATTCCGCGCGGCATGGCCTTAGGCGTCACGCAGCAGTTGCCGGAAGGCGACCGTCACAACTACTCCAAGGATTATCTGGTCGGGCAGATAGCCATCCTGATGGGCGGGCGTATCGCCGAAGAGATTTTCCTGAGCAACATCACGACGGGCGCGTCCAATGACATCGAGCGTGCGACGGAACTGGCGCGCGCGATGGTTTGCGAGTACGGCATGTCTGAGCTCGGGCCGTTGACCTTCGGCAAGAAGGAAGAGCAGATTTTCCTTGGCCGCGAGATCGCGCAGCATCGTGACTTCTCGGAAGACACCGCGATCAAGATTGATCAGGAAGTCAAGAAGATCATCTCCGAGCAATATGCGCGTGCGCGCCAGATCATCGAAGAGAACCGCGACACGATGGTGCGTCTCTCCGAAACGCTGCTGGAGCGCGAGTCGCTGGACGGTGTGCAGATACGTCGCATCGTGGCCGGACTCCCGCTCGACGACGATCAGGGGCCGACCTCCAACGACGACGAGCGCCCGCAGCTGAAGGAACCGGCGGTCAAACCGCTGAAACCCATCCTGCCGCCGATCACCGGCAGCAACCCCGCCACTGCGTAAAGCAAGGCGCGAGGGCGAAAGCTAAAAGGCAAAAGTAAAGATTCGTTCTTACTTTTGCCTTTTTACTTTTACCTTCGGCCTTCTTTAGTTTACTTTGGCCTTATGCAGATTCGAGAGTGGAGGCTCAAGCGTCGCACCTTCCCCATAGGCGAGCGCACGCTCCTGATGGGCGTCCTCAATATCACGCCCGATAGCTTTAGCGACGGCGGGCAGTTCTACTCGCCCGAGCAGGCGCAGGCGCGCGCGCGCGAGCTGATCGCGGAGGGCGCTGATATTATAGACATCGGCGGCGAGTCGACGCGGCCCGGGGCTGGCGCTGAGCCGGTCACGGCGGAAGAGGAGATGCGCCGCGTCATTCCCATCGTGGAATACCTGACGAGCGAGACAGAGGTCGCCGTCTCGGTCGATACGACGAAGGCGGAGGTCGCGGGCACAGCCCTTCGCGCCGGAGCCGACATCATCAACGACATCTCTGCCCTTCGCTTCGATTTTCATATCGCGGATGAGGTGGCGAAAGCTGAGGCCGGGCTAGTCCTGATGCACTCGCGCGGCACTCCTGCAACGATGCACCGCCTGCCGCCCGTGCCCGACATTTTTGAAGAGGTGGCGCGCTCGCTCCGCAGCAGCATCTCTATGGCAGAGCGTCGCGGCGTCTCTCGGGACGCGATAGTGATTGACCCCGGCATAGGCTTCGGTAAAAGCCTTGAGCAGAACGTCGAGCTGATCGCACGGCTCGACAATCTTGCGCGACGCCTGCCGGAGTTTCCCATCCTCATCGGCACTTCGCGCAAGTCTTTCATCGGGCGACTGCTTGAGGATGCGCCGGTATCGGAGCGCCTCTACGGGACGCTGGCGACCGTCACGGCGGCCATCCTGAAGGGCGCGCACATCATACGCGTGCACGACGTGCGCGCCGCGCGCGAAACCATCATCGTGGCGGATGCCATTAAGCGTGCGGCGCTCGGAGATCAGGCAGACCGGGAAGCTTAAAGTCGAGCGTTTTCTCTCATCCGATTATGCAGTTTATCGAGAAGAATGGTTTTGACGTGAGGTCTGCGATCTATCGTCTGGGACGAGACGGCGACGGCCTTGAGTTCATTCTTTTCCCGATGATTCACGTTGGAGAGAAGAGGTTTTACGAGGAGATAGGGCACAGGCTCAAAGAGTGTGATTTGATCTTTGTCGAAGGCATCGGGTCTAAGAAGGCAAGGCTGCTGGTGCTCATGTATGAAGTGATAGAGAAGATCAAGGGGTTCGATCTGGTTACACAGCATGCCCTCAAGCTCTCTGAGTTCGGCGACCGCGTCGTCCATACAGACATGGACACGGAGACCTTCGACGTTAACTGGTCTTCGCTGCCGCTCTATACGAGAGCGATGCTGTTTCTGATCGTCCCCTTCTTTATCGTCTATCTTTATCTGTGGGGAACCAGAAGCATCATCGCCGAACACATGGCGACTGACGACCTGCCCTCGCGCGACGAAATCCTTTCGAGCGACGAGGACTGGGACAGGATTGACGAGGTGATCGTCGCGCGCCGCGATCAGGTGCTGGTCGAGAGAATTGCGCGGCTCTATGAAGAGCAACGTGGGCGGAAAAAGGTGGTGGGCATTCTCTATGGCGCAGGCCACATGCGCGCGGTCGCGGGCTTTCTCTTGAGCAAATTAAAGTATAGAGTTACAAAAGCCGAGTGGGTGACGGTTTTCGATCTGTAGAAAAGGGTGGAGAGTGTGATGGGACTGTCTCAGAACATTGTGCGGGCGGCTCTGCTGCTCCTGATGCTTACCTTTGTTTCGGGCTTTACGGAGTGCTACAAGCCCGTGACGAAAAACCAGTTGCCGAGGCACATACGCACCGTCGCCGTGCCCGCCTTCCAGAACGAGGCGCTGCGCTACAAGATCGAGTCGCGTTTTAGCGAGGCCGTCATCAACGAGATCGTGCGGCGCGGGCGGGGGCTGCGCGTGCAGGGCGACCGTGAAGGCGCGGACGCCGTGGTCGAGGGCGTCATCAAGAGTTTCAGCTTCGGCGGGGTACTGCTCGATCAGTCTGGCCGCGCGCGCGTCTTTGAGGTCACAATCGTCGCCGCCGTCACCGTGCGCGATCAGGTCGAGAACCGCGTGCTCTACGATAACCAGAACTTCACCTTTCGCGGAGAGTTCGAGTTCGCCAACGACCCGCGCTCTTTCTTTAACGAGGAAGACCCGGCGGTGCAGCGCATGGCGCGCAGCTTCGCTGAATCGGTCGTCTCAACTCTGGTCAACGGCTTCGGAGTGAACGAAGAGAAATGAGCCTCATCACGCGCGAAGAGCTGCGCCGTGCCCTCAAACAGAAACCAATCGCCCCCCTCTACCTCCTTTTTGGCGAAGAGAGCTACCTGCGCGACCGCGCCGCGCGCGCCATCAGCGAGGTCGTGCTGGCGGACGCTCCTTTGCGCGAATTCAACGAAACGAGTTACAGCCTGCTCAGCGTCGACGTGCAACAGGCGATTGCCACAGCCGAGCAGCTTCCGATGATGGCCTCGCGACGGGTCGTCCGCATCGCTGACTTCGCAAAGCTGCGTGAAGCGGACGAAGAGGCGCTCGTGCGCTACGTGACGCGCCCGGCGGAAGCGAGCGTCGTCATCTTCACCGCCGACGAATTGGACAAGCGGCGCAAGCTGAGCAAGACGCTCCTCGATGCGTGCGTCAGCGTAGAGTTCGCGCCGCTGGATGACAGGGAACTGGCGACGTGGGCCAGAGGCCGCCTCAAAGAGCTGAAGGTCGAGACGGATGAGAGGACGCTTCACCAGATCATCGCGCTCGTCGGGCCAAACGTCCGCATGCTCTCGAACGAGCTGGACAAGCTCGCCACGGCGGCGCTCTCGACCGGGTTCATCACGATGGAGATGGTCGACTCTCTGGTGGGCCGCTCGCGCGAACTCTCAAACTTCGAGCTGACGGATCACCTGATTACACGCAATCGCAAGCGCGCGCTGCAAACTTTGGAACGGCTCCTGGATGACGGCGCAGAGCCCCTGATGCTCATAGGGCTCATCGCCAGCAACTATCACCGGCTCGCGCTCGCTAAAGAGCTGATGTCGCGCGGAGCGCCCAATCAGGAGGTCTTCCGCCTCGTCGCGATGCCTTACGGCAAGCGCGAAGATTTTTTGGCGACCGCGCGCCGCGCTGACGCCGCCGGGCTGGCCCGCAGTCTCAAGCGCATAGCCGACGCAGACCTCGCCATCAAAACCTCGCAGGCCACCCCGCGCCTACAGCTTGAGCTTCTGGTCTGCGAGCTGTCGGGCTGAACTGAAAATCAGACGATTTAGAGTTACAAGAAAAGGTGAGGCTCATCGAAAAAGTTTCGATGAGCCTCACCTTTTTGCAAATGCTTGTGGCCGAATTATTCTATTTTGCGCTCGCCTGATTGACGCGCGCCGTCAGCCGCGATTTGTGGCGCGCGGCGGCGTTGCGATGCAACACGCCCTTCTGTACGGCTTTATCAATAGTTGAAATGGTCGCCGCGAGCATCTCCGCAGGGTTGCCGCCCTCCAGCTCCGCTCGCAGATTCTTAATCGAAGTGCGCAGGCGAGTCCGATTGCTGCGATTGATCTGTCGGCGCTTTTCGTTCTGGCGCACGCGTTTCTCTGATGATTTATGGTTAGGCATGTAAATCTCCGTCCGTCAAATAATTCTTCAATGATTGGAGTGCTTTGTGCCGTCTCTACAGGTGACTTTCGGCCCCTCAGCACAAGCGACGAAGTATAGGGATCGGCACAGCGCATGTCAAGGCGGGGGGCAAGGCCCTTAACCTGTTTTGCTCGATTCCTCTACGTAATTGACACCTTCAAGCGCCATGTAGTAGCGTCCTTATTGCCGTTATGCGAAAGACTTTGCCGCATCCTCATAAGCCTGCCAACGTGGCCTTATACTTACCCGTGCAACAAGGAGACAGCTGTATCTTTTGAAGAAAATCGAGCTTCCACCGCGAGGTCTGGAAACGCTCTTCGGCGTCCATGACCAGAATATCAAGTATCTCGAATCGCTTCTGGACGTGCGCATCAACGCGCGCGGACAGGACTTAACGGTTGACGGCGACCCGAAAGATGTCGCCACGGTCGAGCGCATTCTGGAAGACTTCTCAGACCTTTTCACCGAAGGCAAGACCTTCACGGACAAGGAGCTGCGCGAAGCCTTCGCCCAGATCGCCGAAGACCGCGCCTACTCCCTGCGTGACTACTTCACCAAGGCGCGCTTCAACCCGACCGGCAAAAAACAGGTCGCGCCCAAATCCGCCACCCAGCGCCGCTACATCGAAGCCATACAGGACAAGGATGTCGTCTTCGGCGTAGGAGTCGCCGGCACAGGGAAGACCTATTTGGCCGTTGCCATGGCCGTGCAGGCGCTGATGCAGAAGCAGGTCAACCGCATCGTGCTGGCCCGCCCGGCGGTTGAAGCGGGAGAGAAACTGGGTTTCCTCCCCGGCGATTTGCAGGACAAAGTTGACCCGTACTTGAGACCTCTCTACGACGCTCTCTTCGACCTGATTGATTACGAGCGCGCCGCGCGCCTTCTGGAAAAGCGCGTCATCGAAGTTGCGCCGCTGGCCTTCATGCGCGGAAGGACGTTGTCAGATGCTTTTGTTATTCTGGACGAGGCGCAGAATACGACGAGCGAGCAGATGAAGATGTTTCTGACGCGCATAGGTTTCGGCTCGAAGGCCGTCATCACAGGCGACGTGACGCAGATTGATCTTCCGACGGGGAAACGTAGCGGCCTCATAGAGGCCGAGCGCGTGCTCGCCAACATCGAGGGCATAGAGTTCGTCTACTTCACGGAGAAGGATGTTGTGCGCCACCGCCTCGTCCAGATGATCATCAAAGCTTACGAGTCCCATACGAGCAAGAGCAATATTTAAAGCAGTGACAAGTGACGTGTGGCGTGTCAATAAGCAAGAGAAGCTTTGAGCTTTTAACTCGCCACTCATCACTTGCCACTCGTCACCTGTCACTATGATTGAGGTGGTGAACCGGCAGCGCAGGCTGGCCGTTGATTGCGACCGTTGGCGAAGGTTTGCGGAAAAGGCCCTGAGAGTCGTGCCTGCAAGCGATGCTGGCGTGACCGTTGCTTTCGTGTCAGACCGCGCGATGCGTGAGCTTAACGGGCGCTGGCGGGGCAAGCGTGAGACGACCGATGTGTTGTCGTTTCCGGCGGCGCAGGACGAGTTTGAAAAGCTGGATGGCCCGAGCCTGGGCGACGTGGTGATTTCGGTTGAGCAGGCCGAGCGTCAGGCCGCCGAGCACGGCCTGGGGTTTGACGAGGAAGTAGCGCAACTCATTTTGCACGGCTTGCTGCACCTGTGCGGGTACGATCATGAAACGGATAATGGGGAGATGAACCGCCTCGAACTCCGTCTTCGCCGCCGACTTGGCATATAATGCTCGGGCAATCGGTCGTCTGTATTTCGGTTAAAAGCGAGCGTGCTTTTGACTGATGGCCGACTGCCAACTACTTCTTTATGGAAATCGAAATAGGGATTACATGCCTGTTGCTCTTCGCGCTCGTGTTTCTGGCGACGATTGACATGGCCTTCGGCCAGTTGAGCGATGTCGGGTTGCGACGCTTGATCGCCGAGGCCGAGGAACAGCCCGCGGCACGCTCGACCCCTTTTCTGAAAGAGATACTGGAAAACAGGCCGCGTTTTCGTTTCACCATCTCGGCGACGAGTCAAATGCTGCTGGTCGCCACCTCCGTGCTGATCACTTCGATCTCGCAGCGGCTGTTCCCGCAGACACGCTTTATACTGATCGCCCTCGTTGCCGGTATCGTGCTCGCGTTGATCTTCAGGCAGCTCATCCCGCGCTTCTTCACACTGCGTAATCCGGAGGGAGTGCTGCTGATGCTGCTGCCTATCGCGCGCCCCTTCTATCGTGTGATTGCCGCCGCCGCCGGGCCATGGCATCGCTCGTTCGACCGCCTGCGCCGCGAGCGCCCCGTGCCCGAAAGCACCGACGAGGATGAGGATGATAACGGCGATGATCTACAGGCCCTGATTGATGTCGGCGAAAAGGAAGGGATACTGGAGGAGGAAGAGGGCGAGCTCATCCAGTCCATCATCGAGTTCGGCGATACGCGCGTCAGCGAAGTGATGACGCCGCGCACAGAGATCGTCGCCCTCTCGGTCGACGCGACCGTGCGCGAGGCGCGCGATGTGATTATCGAGTCGAAGTATTCGCGCCTGCCCGTCTATCGTGAGCAGATCGATAACGTCGAGGGGCTCATCTACGTGCGCGACCTTCTACAGTGCTGGTCGGAGGACAGGGAGGGCGAGGGAATCGCAACGCTATTGCGGCCCGTCTATTTCGTTCCCGAAACCAAATCCGTCTCAGACCTTCTGGAAGAGATGCAGAAGGCACACGTTCAGCTCGCGATGGTCATCGATGAGTATGGTGGCGTGGCGGGGCTTGTGACGGTCGAAGATATTCTCGAAGAGATCGTCGGCGAGATAGAGGACGAAGACACAGAGGGCGAGGAGATCGTGGAGATAGTCGAATCGGACGACGGGTACTACGACGTGCTCGGCTCCACCGAGATCGGCAAGATCGAGCGCCTGTTTGATATGGAGATAGAGGACGACGACTTCACGACCATCGCCGGTCTGGTCATCAGCGAGTCGGGCTACGTGCCGCACGCGGGCGAACGGCTCACCTTTCGCGGCCTCGACGTGGAAGTCCTCGAAGCCGACAACCGCCGCATCGGTCGCCTCAGACTTCGCCGCGCCGACGACGATGAGGCGAGCACAAACGGAACAAGCGCGCATGGGCCTGCTGCGGGTCATTGAGAGTGCAAGCCCTCATCCAGCACGATTGGGGTGGGCTGCGGGATACTAAAAGGCCGGAGCGAAACAAGGAGGTTAGAGCAAGTGGCTGGAAGCAAGACCGTAATGAAGGATAGCCGCCCGAAGCCCTCACAATCCAGACAGGCTTCAGCCAGCGCCATGCGCTGTCGTCGAAAGTTTCTACGATACTTTCCCGGCGGTTTCCGCGATGAGACTTACATCAGTTGGGAGCGCGGCTATAAATGGGAGGCGCACGAGCAGTGGGACGAGCTGCTCAACCAGTCGGCCTACCGCTCGCTGCTCAAGGATGAAGATTATGCTGAAGTTGCGGCCCGCGCCGTCCGGCTTGAGTCGCGTACCAATCTACTCTTCTCCTTTGAGAAGATGGCGCTCAGGGATGCTGTCAAGACGCCGGCGGGCGCGCGTGCGTTTGCGTCCGGGCTCTACGACTTCGTCTACGGAGCGGGCGACACGGCGCGCAAGTTCGAGCGTTGGTGTGAGGTGGTCGGGTCGCTGCCGCGCAAACAGACGCGAGTCCTGACGTGGCCCGTCGTCACCGTCTTCGGATTCATCGCGCAGCCCGAGACGCACATCTTTCTCAAACCGAACGTCACGCGCACGGCGGCGCGTGAGTATGGCTTCGACTTTCAATATCGATCAAAGCCCTCTTGGGAGACCTATGCCAATCTTCTACAGTTCGGCGAGGTCGTGCGGCGCGATCTTCGCGACCTGAAGCCGCGCGACATGATAGATATTCAGTCGTTCATCTGGGTGCAGGGGTCTGACGAGTACCCGGACGAGTGAGCGGCCAGCCCCGGCCATGGCGCGGCACGATTTGACTTCTCAACCTTAATCATTACCATACCATTTATCCCGGCAACCAGAGTTTTACCCGGCACAGGCTCTTTTGGAAAAGATAACGGCGCAGCGGCGGCGGGCCAAAGGCGGCAACGCCCGTTTCGGTCAGGACGTGTACGCTGCCGCTCAGAAAGAGAACCGCCCGGTTTAATCCGGGCCATACTAACCTCCTCTCATTCTAATCTCATGCGACGCGTGAAGCGGAAAGGTGTGCCTCTATATGAAGACAGGGATGAAAAGTTTGAATAAGCTAAAGGGAGCGAGGACTCTTTTGTGCGCGGGCATCTTACTGTGGGCCATCTGTATGTCGGCAGGCGTGCAGGCCCAGCAGGGCAGAGGAGGCGGCGTCACGGGAGTGGTGACGGATGCGAACGGAGCGGTCGTGAGCAACGCACGGGTCGCCATCATCACCTCGCAGCAGGCCCTGCTCAGCATGACTCAGACGGACGCCAGCGGGCAGTTCCGGTTCGCGGATGTTCCGCCGGGCGATTATGTTCTGCTCGTGAGCCGACCGGATTTCAGCAGGCGGCGCATGGCGGTTGAGGTCGCCACCGGCGAGACGGCCAACGTGCAGGTCTTGCTGGAGATTAATCCGGTTGCGGAGCAGGTCACGATCACGGCGGAGACAGGCAAGGTCGAGGATCGGGACAGGGTCATTCAGGCGGTCAATGTCATCTCGGAGAGTGCCATCCGCCAGCGCGCGACGGCTGTGCTGGCGCAGGTGGCGGATGAGGAAGTCGGCGTCTCGCTGCAACGCACGAGCCCGACCATCGGCGCTATCTTCGTGCGCGGGTTGACGGGCAAGAACGTCGCCACCTACGTTGACGGCGTACGCTACAGCACTTCGACGGGGCGCGGCGGCATCAGCACCTTCTTCAATCTGAACGAGCCCAGCTCGTTGCGCGCCGTCGAGATACTGCGCGGGCCGAACAGCGCGCAGTACGGCTCAGACTCGCTCGGCGGCACGCTTCAGCTCATCTCGCGCTCGCCGGAGTTTGGCGGGCCGACGCCGGAAACCCACGGCGAGATTAATACCTTCTTCACCAGCGCTGACCTCTCTTTCGGCAGCAATGCGCTCGTCACTTACGGGACGCAACACTTCGGCCTGCTGGCGAATCTGGCCGCGCGCCGCGTTAACAACCTGCGCCCTGCGGGCGGTATAGACGGCCACTCGTCTCTGACGCGCTTTCTGGGAATTCCCTCTAACATCCTCGGTGATCGCCTGACCGACACGGCCTTTACGCAGTACGGCGGCACGCTTCACTTAAACTATGCGCCGCGGTCGGGCCAGCAGTTTATCTTTCATTACCAGCGCAGCCAGCAGGACGGCGGCAAGCGTTACGACCAGACGCTCGGCGGCGACGGCAATCTCATCGCAGACCTGCGTAACCTGATGATGGATTTCTTCTACGCGCGCTACGTCAAGCAGAACCTCGGCTTCTTCGACAACGGCTCGTTCACCTTCTCCTACAACACGCAGCGCGAGGAGCGCGTCAATCAGGGAGGACAGGGCAACCCCTTCGGCAACATCACGCACCAGTATGAGCGCACGAACGCTTTCGGCCTGAGCTTCTTCCTCGATAAGCAGATTACGCGCAACCAGACCTTCCTCATCGGCGGAGACCTCTATCACGACAAAGTGAACTCGCCAGCTTACACCTTCAACCCAGTCTCGCACGCCGTCACGCTCTCAAGACCGCGCGTGCCCAACGGGGCGCGCTACATCCTCGGCGGCATCTATGTGCAGGATGTTTATGAGGTCATCCCGGAAAAGCTGCGCCTGAGCGGGGCGCTGCGCTACAACGTCGCCTCGTATCGTTCGCGGGCCGCGAACAGCCCGCTCGTCGGAGGCTTGCCTCTCTTCCCGAACGATAGCCTGCGCGTGGACGATTTTTCGGGGCGCTTCGGCGTACTCGTCTCGCCCCTTGAGGGACTCGGCTTCGTCTTTAATTACAGTCGTGGCTTTCGCGCGCCGAACATCACAGACCTCGGCACGCTGGGTCTGACGGGCGACGGCTTCGAGGTTGATTTCAACAGCGCGTCCAGTCTCGGCGGCCTCATCGGCAACACAGCGGGCTCAAGCGCGGTCTCAACCGGCCTCCCCGTCACGCGCCAAAGCTCCGAGGTCAGCAATAACTTCGACGTGGGCTTTCGCTATCGTCGCCGACGCTTCGATACAGACCTGACGGCCTTCCTCATAGACATTAACCGCGCGATCACTAAACAGGCGCTCATCCTGCCGACCGGCGCGGTGGGCCGATTCCTCGGCGACCAGCCCATCGTCAACCAACTGCCGAACGGCGTGGTCTTCGTGCCGCTCGCTTTGAGTCAGCCCGTGCTGGTGCGGGCCAACTTCTCTGACGCGCGCATCATGGGGCTCGAATACACGATTGACGCGCGCCTGAATCCTGATTGGACTTTCGGCGGCAACTTTACCTACATCCGCGCGGAGGACAAAGCGACGGGCCTTGCGCCCAACATCGAAGGCGGCACGCCGCCCGCCAACGTCTTTCTGCGTCTGCGTTACCAGCCCCGTGGCGGGCGCTACTGGATAGAGGGTTACTCGACGCTCGCCGACAGGCAATCGCGTCTCTCTTCCTTAGACCTCGCCGACCGGCGCATAGGCGCAACACGCTCGCGCACGAACATCGCCAATTTCTTCAACAACGGCGCACGCGTGCGCGGCCTGACCGGCCCCGGCCCCGATACGGTGTTCGGCACGCCCGACGACGTGCTGCTGGCGACGAATGAGACGCTCGCGCAGGTGCAGAACCGCGTGCTCGGCAGCGCCACCTCCGCGCCGCTCTTCACGTACCTTCCCGGCTACGGGCTCTTTAACGTGCGCGGCGGGTTTCGTTTCAACGAGCGTCACGAATTGCTGATGGACTTCGAGAACATCGGCGATCAAAGCTATCGCGGCCCGAGCTGGGGCATAGACGGGCCGGGCCGCAGCGTGAGCGTTCATTACCAGTATCGTTTCTAAATAAGGCGGGACTTGGCAGGGATGGACAGAGATGGTCAGGATAAAAGCATTACAGCATGAATGCTTCATAGCTTTTTCTTTATCCTGACCATCAATCTGTCCATCCCTGTTTGAATCGAAAAAGAGGGAGAAGGATGGCGAAAAAGAGGAGTAAGTTCTTACAGGGGAAGCGGATCGACCCGCAGCCGATCACGTCCGAGACGAGTCTTGCAGACCTTGTTGACGAATCATTCCTGGCCTACAACGCGGCGCGGCTGCGCGAGGCGTGCCAGCTCTTTACGCAGAAGATGCTTGAGCCGGATGTGACCGTCGGTCTCTCGCTGACCGGCGCTTTGACTCCCGCCGGCCTTGGCATCTCGGCGCTCATCCCGCTCATACAGGCAGGCTTCGTGGACTGGATTATATCGACGGGCGCGAACCTGTATCACGATACCCACTTCGGTCTCGCGCTCGCCATGCATCAGGGCAGCGCGGGGGTCTCGGACATCACCCTGCGCGACGAAGAGGTCGTCCGCATCTACGATATCTTCTTCGACTACTCTGTGCTGCTCGACACGGACGCTTTCTTTCGCAAGATCATCGAGGGCGAAGAGTTTCAGAAGGCGATGTCGACGGCGGAGTTTCATTACCTCTGCGGGCGCTACGTACACGAGCGTGAGCGCTCGCTCGGCATCAAAAACAAATCGCTCTTAGCAGCCGCCTATGAATACGCCGTGCCCATCTACACCTCCAGCCCCGGCGATTCTTCAATTGGCATGAACGTCGCGGCCAAGGCGCTGCAAGGCAACCGGCTGGCGTTCGACCCTTCGCTCGACGTGAATGAGACGGCGGCGATAGTGCTCGCGGGCAAGCGGGGCGCGATCCACGGGCGCGGTGACAAGGGCACAAAGCACGGCGGGCGCTCAGCCGTCTTTATCCTCGGCGGCGGCAGTCCCAAAAATTTTATGCTGCAAACAGAGCCGCAGATTCAGGAGGTTCTGGGCATAGACGAGCGCGGTCACGACTATTTTCTACAGGTGACGGATGCCCGGCCAGACACCGGCGGCTTGTCGGGCGCGACGCCCGGCGAGGCCGTCTCGTGGGGCAAGGTCGATCCTGATCGCCTGCCTGACGCCGTGGTCTGTTACGTTGATTCGACGGTGGCACTGCCCGTTATAACAGCGTATGCTCTAGCGAGGCACGAGCCGCGCGAGCCGAAACGCCTCTACGAGCGGCGCGACGAGTTCATGGAACTGTTGCGCTCCGAATATAAGAGATCAAAACGGCGATAGGAAGAATAAGGATTGCTCGTTGGCCGACCCGTTAGCGATAATCGCTCGATCTTCAAACGGCGGGGGCGAACGGTTTACCAAGAGCTTAAGGGGCACGGCGTAGAAAATTGTGCAGAAGGGGAAGCAAATGGGGAGAACCATAACCGACGAACAGCCAAAGGTGCACTACGATTGCTCGAAGTGTCCGGCCTTTTGTTGCTCAGTCTACGAGCGCGTGCAGGTCACGAAGCGCGACCTCAACCGCCTCGCAAAATATTTCGGAGTCTCGGTCGAAGTGGCGGAGAAGCGCTATACGAAGATGCACAGGTCTGGCGAGCGCGTGCTGCGTCGTAAGCGAGATCACCTGTTCGGCGAGGCTTGCCAGTTCATCGATCCCAACACGCGCGGCTGTACCATCTATCACGGCAGACCGCAGGTGTGCCGTGAATATCCAGACCGCACCAGGTGTACTTATTACGACCTCTTGCAGTTCGAGCGACGACAACAGGACGACGACGACGTGCTGCCGCTGATTCAGATAACGTTCCACAAGACCAGCAAAAAGGTGGTCAGGGATGCGGACGGAAACGAAAAAATCTGGAAGTGGAGCAACGGCAACGGTAAATGACGAGTGGCGGGGTGTGGCTTCTCTTCAGGCCGGCAAAGATTTTTCGGAGGTAGGAAGATGCAGGAATTTCTTTCAAGGATGATCGGGCGCAAGATAGATATCTTCTGCGGCGGGGCGTCGAGCCTTCGCGGCGAGGTGATCAAGGTCGAAGGCGGCGTCTTGCATCTCAGGGACGACGACCAGATGATGTGTTACGTGGCGATAGACAAGATTGCCGTCGTCTGGGAGGCACGCGACTCAGAGCACCGCGCGGGCTTCGTCTCCGGCGCTCTGCCTAATAATCGCTGAATTGCGCGCGACCATGTGACAGATCAGTACCGCTCAAGGTCTAGGGCGGTATTGACCTGCGATGCTCTCTATCTCGTTATGCTGATGGGCCAGCGACTTTCACTAAAGAAAAGTCGCTGGCCCATCGTTTACTCTTTAAGATTTGTAAAAGTTATTCCGCTATTAATTGTGTCGGCAGGGGCACGCGGCGATAACCGTCTATGCGGCTCACCCAGTACTCGTTGAAGGGCGAGTAGATGACGCCGTGGCTGCGCGACGCATGATAGAAGCCGTGCTCGTCGGCGACGATGCCTATGTGCGACAGGCCGTTGAAGAAAACGAGCGTGCCGAATTTGCGCTCCTCATCCCTGCGCGCGGGCGCAAAGCGCGACCAGAGCGTGCGTGCGCTGCCGCGCTCAAAGCGTATGCCGACCGATTGAAAGGCGCTCCACACGAAGCCTGAGCAGTCGAAGACGTTAGGCCCGGAAGACCCGTATACGTAAGGCGCACCGAGACGCGTATCTATCGCCGCCGACAAGAGCTGATCGAAAGTCACGACCGCGTGCGGCGCTGCGGCAGAGCCGGTCGTCCTCGGTCTGACGGGCTCTGCGAGCGAGATGATGACCGGATCGCTCTCAAGGCGCGGGACGCCGTTAGCTTCCAGTGTAGTTGTGGTGGCTTGCGTCGGTTGATTGTTCGGGTTTTGCGCTGAGGCTGTGACCGTGAACAGGCTGAGAACAAAACATGCTGCGAGCATGTAAGGGAACGTTTTTTTCAGTATCATAGACGGGGAGCTACTCTCTCCTCTGAAAATTCTTATTGCTTTCTGATTACTTTAATGAGGGGGGTACTACCTGACCACAAAACGCATTCTACTAATCTTGCAGAGATGTTACAACAAGCAATGTGACCGTTTCGTGACAGTCCACGTGTGCCCGTAAGTGAACGAACGAAATGAGTTCAGGCTCGGGTATAACTGACCCGCAGGATGTGAAGCGTGAGCGTACATACGTCCCATGACGGGACACAATTCGGTCAATCTGAACCGGCCAGCGCCCCGTCAACGTGGTAATTCTTACGCATGGCGTGATAGCATGCCCGGCTAGAGGCCACGGGAAGGAGAACCAGTATGCTCTTCATCGAAAGCAAAATCTCTAATCAAAGAGTTGATGCCCAGACGCGTCTGCTGCTGCTGGAAAGGTTGCAGGACAAAGGACTCGTACCCCTCATCCGCTCTGCGCGCCTGCACTGTTTCGAGTTGGCCCTCACGAGTCCTGATCGTGTGCCCGAGATGGAGAGGGCCGTCGCCGCGCAGGCGAAAATCGAGATGGATGCCCCCTATGTGCGCGGAGACATATTCTGCTTCGAAGATTTCGTGCTTTTCCTGATCTTCGGCGACGAAGAGAGCGACGTGTCGGGGATGCGCGCCGGGATAATCTACGAAGCGGAGACCACGGCCCCGCAACTTTCGCTTGAGTCCTTCTGCCGCAACGTGCGAGACGCGCTCGAAGCTACCCGCAGCACCGGCGATAATGGGAAGACGACGGCTGAGGATATGGCTTGGCGTGAGCGTGAGCCGAACGACGCTGGTAAGCCGCTCTCGCATTTCAAGGAAGGTCGCACGGGCGAGGCCGCAGATGTGCGTAAGGAGACCGCTGCGGAACGCCTGCGCGCCGTCGAGTTGCTGGAGGATGCCGGGGCGAGGCGTTTTCTCTGGCGCATAAGGGAATCGCAGGGCACAGGGCTCGGCGCTGATTTACAGGGAGATGTAGAGACAGAGGCGGGCACGGACTCGCTGGTGGGCAGGCTCTCGGACGCCGGACTACTGCGCCGCGAAGTCGTCGTCAGCTGCCGTAAAGTCGGGCGCGCTCTCTTTCGCCTGCCTTCACCTGATGCCCTCAACGTGATCACCTCAAGCAACGCCATCTGTAGCGAGTGCGGCGCGAGCATCGCCGACGAGAAGGTTGACGAGCTGATCGTCCCGACCGACACCGCCTCGACGCTGCTGGAGAATGGCTCGTGGCTCTCCACACGCCTCTACTCCGTGCTGCGCGGCCTGGGTCTCCCGGAATCCAGAATCGCCGTTGGCCCATCGTCAAGCGACGGCGAGACGCACCTGATGGCGGATGTCTGCGGCGAAGCCTTTCTCTTCGTCTTAAGAGACGGCGACCTGACGGCGGCACACGCGCGACGCGCGCTCGAAAAGCAGGCTGAGACGGAAAGCCCGCATCTGGTCGTCGTCGCGACCGGGAAAGTTCAGGATGAGGCTCGCATACGCCTGCGCGAGCATGCGCGGCGGCGCGCGCGCGGCGGCAGCGACATAGAGATCCTCCTCGTCGAGGGCGTCAATTCCGCGATCAACGAGTTGCAGCACGCCTTCGAGCGTGTTTCGCAGCGGGCGCTGGCCGAAGAGTTGTGCGCGCTGGACGCGGCCTTGGGCTTAAGCGTCGGCCATATGATCAGCACTCGCTTTCGCCTGATGCAAAAGGCGAGCGCGCTCAGCGAGCTGGCCGAATCGGCTGTCGGCGCGCTCGCCGGAAGCCTGCGCGAAATCTAAGACACAAATCCCCGCCCGCAATCCAAAGCTTTCCCTGCTAAACCTTTACTGTGGCTAGCCACAGTAGGGGACTGTGCGCCTTGCTACGCAAAGCCAGCGCGGGCCGCGCGTCTATGATGACGGCATTGGGAGGTGCCACAGACACATATGAACATGGAAAGAAACGGAAATATTTTTAACGCCGGATTCGCTCTGGCAGTAGCGTTGGTGCTTTCGTCAATCGTCGGCGCTTGGGCCTATACGCACGCCAAGAACGGCGATCAGGTGATTACGGTGACGGGTTCGGCGCGTAAGCGCATCAAGTCAGACCTGGTCGTCTGGCGCGCGGGCGTTTCATACCAAGCCCCGGAATTATCCGATGCCTACAAGGCGCTCTCGGACAACGTGCCCAAGGTCAAGCAGTACCTTATCTCGAAGGGCGTAGCGGAAAACCAGATCACCATCTCGTCAATCTCTTCGACGACGATGCACGCGAAGAACAGCGACGGGGAAGAGACGGGCGAGATCACCGGATACTCTCTGCGGCAGGAGTTGATGGTGCGCTCGAATGACGTGGACAAGATTGAGAAACTGGCGCGCGAGGCCACAGAGTTGATCAATCAGGGCATCCTGCTCGAATCGAATCCGCCCGAGTATCTCTACACGAAGCTCGGCGACCTGAAGATAGAGATGCTGGCGGAGGCGGCCAAGGACGCCAAGGTTCGTGCCCAACAGATCGCGTCGAGCACGGGCAGCAGCATCGGCAGCGTGCGCACGGCGAGGATGGGCGTGATGCAGATCACCCCGGCGGATTCAAACGATGTCTCAGACTCCGGCATGAATGACACTTCATCGCTTGAGAAAGACATCACGGCGGTGGTCAACGTGGGCTTCGCCGTAGACTAAACCCACGGAACTGTGAGGGCCGGCTCGACAATGCAGCCTAAAAGAGAGGCGCGCCGTGTTAACAGCACGGC
>DASVWI010000017.1:0-43144 GCA_036389675.1 Pyrinomonadaceae bacterium | reverse complement strand
CTGCGCGAGGTCTTCGGCCTCCGAGACGTTTTGCGTCATGCGAAGGCACAGGGAATAGACCCTGCGGTTATGACGCGAGTAGAGTTCCTCGAAAGCCGTCATATCGCCTTCTGCCGCCTTCTGCGCCAGGGCGTAGTCGGTCTGTGGCTTCACAGGAGGCTCATCGGCCTTAACGCTTCCGATGCCTTGCCAGATAGGGAATGTAGCGGCGTTTGTAGTCATGCCGCAAATAGCAGCAAGATCAATGCCACATCCCGAATGAACACAAATGCCCGTAAAATTGCCATTAAATCACTATAATATCTGCCCCCTGACCATATCATCCAGACTCATAACGAAAGCGTGTAACCGGAGAACGGGTAAGCAATCCGACCTTCAGGCGGCTCAAGCTCTGCTTCAGGAAAGGAAGGTTGAGCCGGGCAGAACCGTGACTGTTAATGCTAAACCCCACATTTTGACAGCGAAAATGTGCGTTTCCAGCCTGAAATCCTGCATTGACGGCCCGCCAGGTCACGATCTCCACCGCGAAACATCACATTTACGGGCTCAAATGTCGCTTTGCGAGCTGTTTAGATTGCTTTGCGAGTGCGCCGGATTACTTTGCGTGCGTGAAATCTTGCGTTTTAGGTGTGCGAGGGAACATTTGCAGCGTGAAAGATGACATTTACAGCGTGAAATGTGAGATTTCAAGCCTGAGTGTATGTATTGCAGACGCGCGAGGACGCTTTGCCGGGGCGTGATGGCGCTTTTACGGCGAATCGAAGCCTTGTTCGGTAAAATTCAGCCCGCTCCGAACTCCGTTTCGATAAATTCTTTCACGCCCGCACGCCCCGTGAGCCTGAGCCATGCGGGGCTGCCCGCCGGGCCTATCTCAAGCTCGAATCTGAGGAAGGGACAACACAGACGCTCGATTGTGATGAATTCCGCCACGTCCAGAATGGTCGCGGTGTCCGCCGGCAAGCGGAAAGCGTAGCCGTCCCCCAAGCTTTCGGTCTCTTGAAGAGCAGCCCTGAACCTCTTCATCAGAAGATGTTGACGCTCTCTTTGCGAGGCGTCGAGGGCCGTCATGTCGCATGCGATAGGTATCTCATCCAATCGGCTCACCTCCTTCGTCTATCCTGACGGGCGCTTTCGCTTTGCAGCTTAGCGAGCCCGCGCGAAATCGATAAAGCCGCGCTCGGGCTCCGTCTCTAAGAGTTTGACGCGCACCTTATCGCCGACATCCATTCCCTCCTCACCGCGCACGACGCGCCCTTCGGCAGGCGGCGCGATGAGCCGCACGAACGTGCCCTTGTTGGAGACGCCCGTGACAATCGCATCGAAGGTTTCGCCTATGCGCTCGCCGAGCAGCACGGCGGCGCTGGCCTTACGCATCAGCCGCTCCACTTTTCTGGCGGCGTCCTCACGCTCCGTGCAGCGCTCGGCTATGTCACGCAGCTCCGCCTCCGTGTACGGAGCAGCGCGATGTGCGATGACCGCCTTGAGCAGTCTTTGCGTGATGAGGTCTGGGTAGCGACGATTGGGCGCGGTCGAATGTGTATAGTCGTGTACGGCCAATCCGAAGTGCCCCTCGCCTTCAGCGCCCGCCCGCTCCACGACATACTCGCCCGGCCCCATCAATTTAACTATCGAGAGCGAGAGATCGGGAAAGTGTACCGGGTCTGCGGCTCTGCGGCGCGTGAGGAATGCCGCAAGGGCGCGAGAGTCCGGCTCTTCGGGCAGGTTCTCGCCGAAGCCTCTGGCGATTTCAGCGATGCGCGGCCAGCGTTCTGGCGTGCGTACGACGCGGCGTATTGAGGGCAAGCCTTCGCCTTCCAGAAACTCCGCCATCTCCGTATTCGCCGCGACCATAAAGCTCTCGATGAGGTCGCGCGCGCGATTGTGTTCGGAGGCGACGAGGTCTACGACGCGACCGTCAACTGCGACCGCCTTCGCTTCGATGGTTTGAAGGTTGAGCGCGCCGTTGCGTTTTCGCAGCGTCCGCAGGCGCTCCGTAGCTTCGTCCTGTAAGCGTAGCTGCTCTTCCAGACCCGAGACCTTCGAGACTTCGGGCGGGACGGGCGTGTGGCCTTCGAGCCATGCGCCGATGCGCTCATAGACGAGCTTCGCATGGTTACTTACAAGCGCGCGATAGACCTTGTTCGAGGTAACTTCGCCCTCCGCATCCACCACCAGCTCGATCACGACGGCGAGGCGATCAACGTCTTCGAGAAGCGACGTGGTGTGGTTGGACAACTGTTCGGGCA
This sequence comes from Pyrinomonadaceae bacterium, assembly GCA_036389675.1. Lineage (GTDB taxonomy): Bacteria > Acidobacteriota > Blastocatellia > Pyrinomonadales > Pyrinomonadaceae > DASQYE01. Next base: position 40,898 of record DASVWI010000017.1, on the reverse strand, counting down.
GCATCGGAAAAATTCGGACGCCGGTATAAATGGAGGTCGTGTTATGGAGCGCATGACGATCAATGGCAGAGCCTTTGGGCACATACGCGTCAACGTCTGCGATGCCTATCATGAGGCGAATGTCGCCGTTCGGCAATCGCTCCGCGAACTCTATCTGATCCAGATCGCGCGAGTCGTGATTATCGATTGACGACCACAGCACGGAGCGCATGTCGCGCACCGTCGAGAGATCGCCGAGCGGTTTGTTCTTCATCGATTGCAGCTCATGCTCGACTTCCGGCGGTGTATCCGGCTCAAAGCCGTTTTCGAGCATCGCCCGTCGCGCCATCGCGCGTAAGTCCGGTGTTGAATGCGCGTTCGTCTTTGTCATACAAGAGAGGTTGCCCTGTTCCGACGGCAAAAGCAAGGGGAAGGGCAGGGCGAAAGCCGCTTCCCGCTTCGCCTTTCGCCTTCATTTGAGCGCGTGTACAATTATCCTGCTTCATACCGCATAGCATTCTGACGGGACACGGGTTTCTCAAGCGCAGACTTTGAAAGAGTGCGCGCTTGAGACAGGAAGGGGCTTTAGGGGTTCATTGCAGGAGGGGGAGATGAAAAAGACTATGATGTGGCTGGGGTTGTGTTCGGCCTTGACGGCTCTGGCGGTGGCGGGGGTGGCGCAGGTGAGCAGGCGCGCGGGAAAGGCTGCGACGATTCCCCCGGACGTGAAAGCGGCCAGCGAGAGCATCACCCTCGACGGGCTGATGCGCCATATCAAGGTGCTCGCCTCCGATGAGTTCGAGGGACGCGCACCCGGCACTCGCGGCGAAGAGTTGACCGTCAACTACATCGCGGGCGAGTTCAAGCGGCTCGGCCTCGCGCCGGGAAACTCCGACGGCACGTACATTCAGAAAGTCCCGCTCGCGGGGCTGACGCCCGACCCCGAAGCTTTTTTCAACGTCGGTGGCCGCACCATCAGCCTCAAGCATAAGGATGATTACGTCGCCCTGTCGCGCCGCTACGTGCCGGAAGTCAAAGTCTCAAACTCCGAGATGGTTTTCGTCGGCTACGGTATCGTCGCGCCGGAGTATGGCTGGGACGATTACAAGGGGCTGGACGTGCGCGGCAAGACCATCGTGATGCTGATCAACGACCCGCCCATTCCAGACCCGCTCGATGCGTCGCGGCTGGACGCGAAGATGTTCAAGGGCAGCACGATGACCTATTACGGTCGCTGGACGTACAAGTATGAGATTGCCGCCGAGAAAGGCGCTGCCGCCGCCCTGATCATACACGAGACAGTGCCCGCGGCTTACGGATGGCAGGTCGTGGCGGCAAACGCCGGGCGCGAAAACTTCGACATACGCACGCCCGACCGGAATATGAATCGCGCGGGCGTAGAGGCATGGCTCCATCTGGACAGGGCGAAGGAACTCTTCACCGCCGCCGGTCAGGATTTCGACTCGTTGAAGCGGGCGGCGATGAGCAGGGATTTCAAACCCGTGCCCTTGAGCGCGCGGGCCAGCTTCACCGTCAGGAACAAGCTGCGCGAGATAGAGTCGCGCAACCTCGTCGCCAGAATTGACGGCTCAGACCCGAAGCTCAAAGACGAATACATCATCTACTCGGCCCACTGGGATCATCTGGGGCGCGACGAGTCGTTGAAGGGCGATCAGATTTTCAACGGCGCGATTGATAATGCGTCAGGCGTCGCCTGGATGCTCGAAATCGCGGCAGCCTACAAGCGGCTCAAGCGTCTGCCCCGGCGCTCGGTTCTCTTTCTCGCGCCGACGGGAGAAGAGAAGGGCTTGCTCGGCGCAAAGTACTACGCGACGCACCCGCTCTATCCGCTTGAGCGCACCCTCGCCAATATCAACATGGACATCATGAACCAGTGGGGACGCACCCGCGCCATCGTCAGCGTCGGCTACGGCCAGACGACGCTCGAAGACCTGTTGAGCGAGATGGCGGCGACGCAGGGGCGCACCGTCAAGCCAGACCCCGAGCCGGAAAAGGGCTACTTCTATCGCTCCGATCACTTTGAGCTGGCCCGGCAGGGAGTGCCCGCGCTGACTTTCCTCTTTCCCGGCACAGACTACATAGGCAGGCCAGAGGGCTACGGCCAGCAGAAGCGCGAAGAGTATGTCTCTCACGATTATCATAAGGTCACGGACGAGATTAAGCCGGACTGGGACTTGTCCGGCGCGGTCGAGGATACGCAACTGCTCTTCGAGGTAGGTTATAGCGTGGCTGAAGGAGACGCTTGGCCGCAGTGGAAGCCGGGCACGGAGTTCAAAGCCAGACGCGACGCCATGCTCAAGACGAGGCGCGGGCCTCGAAACAGATAAGGGCACATCAGCTTAAGTCGAGCCCAGCTTGATGATCTCATGACGCAGCCTGTCGTGCCGCTGCATCAGTCGAAGGTAGCGCGCCTCGTCAGCGCCCGCCTTGGCTCGTATGATGCGCGCGACCTCAAGCTTTTCATCCTTAGACCAGCGCGAGAGCTCCGGGATGAGGGCCAGCACCAGCGCGAGATTCTCAAACGAACGCCGCTCAGTCTCTCGCATCTCAGCCGTCTTCATGCCAAGCGCGCGTGCGACCGTAGCGACGGATTCTCTCCTGATGCGCGCCGCCTCGCCGCCGAAACGGCTCGCCATGCGCCGCTCGACGGCCAGACCAAGCTTGCGTACCTGAAAGTTGTCCCAATCGCTGCGCGCCCGATGTCCCGGCTCGAACAGCATGTGGCCCACCGAAAGCTTGCGCAGGGTTTTGGGCGGCGTGCGGTATCCGGCAGTAGCCGCAGCCTTTCGTTCTTCTTCCGCGGCAAGCTGCGTCAGCTCGCTTCGCACGGGGCGAAAGCCCAGCTTGCGATAGAACCAGAACGCGCCCGACTCTATCCCTTCTTCATTCTCATAGCCGATCTGGTACGGGTCGACGGAGAAGGAGTTGACGCCGAGCGTTTGATGATAGAGACGCAGCACCTGCGCGTAGAGCCATGCTGATTCTCCGTCGCGAAAGGTGTAATAGATATTGAAGCCGATCTCGACCCGCTCGAAGAGCGAGATGCCTTCGGCGTAGCCGATGGGCACGCCGTTTCTAAGGATCAACGCCGAATGATAAGCTCTGAGCGGCAGACGATGCTCCGCCGCGACGCCGTTGAAGTAGAACTCCACGCCACGGCCCGCGCGCGCGTGCACGACTCGCGCCGGGTCGCCGAACGTGAACCCGTGAAGCTCGCGATAGCGTATCGTGGAAGTGTCGCGTATCAACTCAAGCACGCGCTCGCCCTCCCGGCGCGAGAGCCGCCTGAGGGGCAGCGGCGGCCCTTCAAGCTCGCGCACGAGCGACACGTCGCTGCGACGCACGAGCGGCCCTTTCTGATAGAAGACCTCGCGCACAGGGAGCCTCATCCCCGTGCGCGTCGCTTTAAAGTTTGCGGGCGTCCAGCGCACCCACAGCTTGAGCGATTCGTAAATCTCGGCCTTCTCGCGGTCGGTTAAGCTCAGCCGCTCGAAGCGCTCGATAAGCCATGGCAGGTCTCTGCGCGCCGAGCCCATCGCCGCGCGCAGCCATTCCATGTAAGGAACGTTGGCCTCGACGAGCGCGTCCTCTTCAAGGAGCGGAAGAAACCTCGGCCAGCTCGCGCCGAGCCGCGCCGCCTCTTCGTAGTCTTCCCAGTCAATACTGACTTCCGCCGTATGACGCCGCGCGAGCCAGCGCGCGATGTAGTAGCTGAATGTAGAGGTCATGGATGTCCCGGCTATCCCGGACACTTCCGGCTCTTCGAAGGGCGAGAGGTCGGCATCGGCGTCGCCCTTGAGCAGCTCGATGCGTTTCGGGAAAGCGGCGAGGATTTTCCCGGCGCGAGCGAGGACGGCGCGGCTCTGCGGGTATGCACAGAGGAAGAGAAGGATTTCGTGAAAGCGTATCAGTGAGTCGGCGTCCGTGAAGCGGCGCTCGTCCAGAGCGGCCAGAAGCTCCAGGGTGCGTGCGCTTTCGCTCGCGCCGTAGAGACGCTTCGATTCGTCGAGCTGAGCGAGAAGGTGTTCGAGTGATTGAGACAGCAAAGTATCATCCACCGGCGATTGAGTGTTGGGTCGAGCTAGTAGCTTCTATGCTAAATGGTTTTGGAAGTCAATCATCGCCCCACTATAATGGCCCATCAACCGACGGCGAGGCGCATCTTGGCAAACAGGCAAGAGAAAGAGCGTACATTGAAGATCATTCGACTGCTCAGGCGTGAGTACCCGGATGCGCGTTGCAGCCTGAACCACACGAGCCCGCTTGAGCTTCTCATCGCCACCATCCTCTCGGCACAATGCACGGACGAGCGCGTCAATCTCGTCACCGCCGGCCTGTTTCGGAAATACACGAGCGCGCAGGCTTACGCTGATGTCGCGCAGAGCGAGCTTGAAACGGACATTCGCTCGACCGGTTTTTTTCGTAACAAGGCGAAGGCGATTCAGGGGGCTTGCCGGATGATCATAGAGCGATACGAAGGGCGCGTCCCCCGCAGCCTCGAAGAGTTGCTTGAACTGCCGGGCGTGGCGCGCAAGACGGCCAACGTCGTGCTCGGCAACGCCTACGGCATCTCGTCCGGGGTCGTCGTTGACACACACGTCGCGCGCCTCACACGTCGTCTGGGGTTATCCGCGCACGAACAGCCGGAAAAGATCGAGCGCGACCTCCTGGAGCTTGTCCCGCCGAAGGACGGGATAATTTTCTCCCACCTGTTGATCGCGCACGGACGCCGCGTCTGCAAAGCGCGCACGCCGCTCTGCGCCGAGTGTGTGATAGAGCCGCTCTGCCCTTCCTCTTTACTCAAAGGTGATACAACGCCCGGCCACGGTTCCGTCCTCTAAATCCGTAAATGCCGGTCGTTTGGCGCGCTTCATGAAACGCGGCTACAATGAACCCGGTGTAGAACATCTATGGCGATTGCTGAAGGCACACGTCTGGGCCGATACGAAATCCGCTCCCCCATCGGTAAGGGCGGCATGGGCGAAGTCTATCTCGCGCGCGACACGCAGCTTGAGCGCACCGTCGCTCTCAAGATTTTTCCTCCTGATGTCGCTTCAGACCAGCAGCGCATGAACCGCTTCATGCGCGAAGCAAGGGCGACCGCAGCGCTCTCGCACCCGAACATCGCGCACATCTACGAGATAGGACAGGCGGACGGTGTGACCTTCATCGCCATGGAGTACGTCGAGGGGCACACGCTGCGACAGTATATGAAGAGCGCGCGCATCCGTCTGGACGAGGCGCTCGGTATAGCCTTGCAGGTTGCGTCCGCTCTCGTTGAAGCGCACGCCGAGGGCATCATTCATCGCGACATCAAGCCGGAGAACATCATGCTGCGCCCTGACGGCTACGTGAAGCTGCTGGACTTCGGCCTCGCCAAGCTCGTCGAGAAACACGGGCAGGAACAGCTCACGCTGGACGAAGCGCCGACGCTGCTCATCCAGACGAATCCGGGCATGCTGATGGGCACTGTTGCGTACATGTCGCCGGAACAGGCGCGCGGGCTTGAGGTGGATACGCGCACCGACATCTGGAGCTTAGGCGTTGTGCTCTACGAGATGATCGCGGGTCAGGTTCCTTTCACCGGCCAGACGACGACCGACATGCTCGTCTCCATCCTCGAACATCGCCCGCGCGCGCTCAGTAAAGTGGTGGACGAGATACCCTTGGACATGGACAGGATCATCACGAAGGCGCTCTCCAAGCGCAGGCAGTCTCGTTATCAATCGGCCAGCGATTTCGTCGCCGCCATCAAGTCTTTAAGACAGGAGATGGAATTCAAGGCGAAGCTCGCGCGCTCGCTGCAACTGGACGTGAAGACCACGGAAGCCGTGACGCAGTACGACACGAAAGCCATGCTGCCTTCCGCGCAGGAGCTTTCGGCCTCGTCTAAGAATACCGGGCGCACGTCGCTCTCGCAGCGCCGCCGTCGCCCGCGTCGCAAGGCGATAGACTCTCTGGCTATCCTGCCGCTCGTCAACGACAGCGGCGAGCATGATACGGAATACTTAAGCGACGGCATCACCGAAAGCATCATCAACAATCTCTCGCAACTGCCGAAGCTGAAGATCATGGCGCGCGCCACAGTCTTTCGCTACAAGGGCAGGGAGGTAGACCCGCTTCAGGTCGGGCAGGAATTGAACGTGCGCGCCGTACTGACGGGAACGGTCTTTCATCTCAACGACAATCTGCTGATTCGCACCGAGCTGGTTGATACGACCGACGGCTCGCGGCTCTGGGGCGAGCAGTACAATCGCCGGATGACGGACATCTTCGCCATTCAGGAAGAGATCGCGCGCGAGATTTCCGAGAAGCTGCGCTTCAAGCTGACCGGCGAAGAGCAGAAGCAACTAGCCAAGCGCCACACGGACAACACGGAAGCCTACAGGCTTTATCTGAAGGGCCGTTATAACTGGAACAAGCGGACGCCCGAAGGCTTTAAGCTCGGCATCGAATATTTCAAAGAGGCCATCGACCTCGACTCAGGCTATGCGCTCGCCTACGCCGGGCTGGCCGATTCCTACAACATGCTCGGCAACTACAGCGAGCTTGCGCCCCCGGACGCTTTCCCCCGTGCCAAGACGGCGGCCATCAAAGCGCTGAGAATCGACGAGACGCTCGCGGAGGCACGCGCCTCGCTCGCTTACGCCATGAACGGCTACGAATGGGACTGGAAGGGCGCGGGCGCGGAGTTCAAGCGGGCCATCGAGCTCAAGCCCAACTACGCGACCGCGCACTACTGGTATGCGACCGTGCATCTGGCGGCGCTCGGCAAGCTGGACGAGGCCATCAGCGAGATGACCGAGGCCAGGGAGCTTGACCCGCTCTCGCTCATCATTAACACGAATCTGGGGTGGATATACTACTTCGCGCGCCGCTACGACGACGCGGCCAAACAGATTCACAAGGCGCTTGAGATAGACGAGAACTTCAACGTCGCCTACTTCAAGCTGGGGCAGGTCTACGAGCGGCAGGGGCGCTACGAGGAAGCCATCGCGCAGTATCGCAGGGCGATGCAGCTTTCCAGCAACCTCTGGATTATGCCGGGGCTCGGACACGCGCTCGCGATGACGGGACAACGGGACGCGGCGCGACAGATACTCGATGAATTGATCGAGATGTCCAGAGAGCGTTACGTCTCGCCCTACTTCATCGCCGAAGTCTACAGGGGGCTCGGAGAGATTGACCGGACGTTTGAATGGCTGGAAAAAGCATACGAGCATCACTCGGACTGGCTGGTCTGGCTCGGCGTCGAACCGGCGCTCGACGGCCTGCGCCGAGACCCGCGCTTCACAGACCTCATGCGCCGCGTCGGTCTGCCCGCGGCAGCGAGCGATTAACTTTCCCGCGCAAAAGTTATCCCTATCTTGATACCGCTACCGCTCGATGCCCTGCTTGATCAGGATGTCGGTCGCTTCTCCGCCGCGCGTGTTGATGATGATGTGGGTGCGGCCTGTGCGGAAGATGGCTTCCGTGCCGGTTCGCATGATCTGCGTCGGCTTGACCTTCGCCTCATACCAGTCGGCGACCTTATCCAGCTTGTCGCCGGTTCGCAGTTGCAGCAGATTGTCCCGCCCCGTCTTCATGTCCATCATGGTCTGCGCGCCCGGATACATCAATTCGCTGGTCGGAACGGAGGGGCCTGCTGCCGGCGGCTCTTCCATTGAGGGCGGCCCCGGCGGCGGAGGTGGTGGCTGAAGTCCTGTTCCGGGCGCGGTGACGACGGGCGGCGGCTGAGGCGGCGTCGTCATCATGCGTCCCCTGAGCACCATGCCGACGGCAAACACAAAGAGTACGGCGAGGAACAGAACCGTGAAGGAGAGAACGAGCTGGCTCGTGTTCGGTCTCTGACCGGCGGGCTCAAGGCTTTTGGTCGTGGCGTCCTTTAAGGGCGACGCTCCGGCGGGCGACATGTAAGCGGGGCCTGTCGGCTGCGATTGCCACGCCTGAGTGGGTGTTGCCGGGCGCTCGGCTGTCGCCTCAAAGACGCGCGTGGTGGCTTCCGATACGCTGGTCGTGTCCAGCGAAGGCTGGCCGCACATTCGACAAAACTTCGCTCCCGGCAAAAGTGTTGCGCCGCAATTGGTGCAGGGTACGCTCGACATGATGACCTGTAAAATACGATGCCGGAGAGCGCCCGCGCAAGTATAAGGAATGAAGGCGAGTCGCCGTCTGCCATCAAAACCAGCCGGACGAGTGTGCCCATGAAGGGGCGACTCGTCCGGGTTTGTGTCAATGGCTTGTGCGGCTCGACGCTCTTGGAGCGGTCTCTTGTCTGTCTCTACTGGTTCGCTTGCGCGCGTATGGTCAGCTCAGTGCCGCGCAGCAGCTCAAGATCATCGCGGCCCTGTGCGTAGACGGAGCCCGCGCCGACGCCCGCGCCGATGGCCGCTCCGATGGCCGCGCCTTTGCCGCCGCTGGCAATCGCGCCGATGATCGCGCCGACGGCTGCGCCGATGGCCGCGCGCTGGGTCGTGCGCGTCGTCTGGTCGTTCGTCTCTTCAATGCTGGCGTCCGCGTTCTCGCCGCCCACGCGCACGTCTTCGCCGCCGGCGACGCGCACGCTCTCTATGTAGCCGGCGAAGGGGGCGGTGCGTCCGTCGCGCAGACGTATCTGCCGGAATTCGAGCGTCATATCGGCGCGGCCCGTCATGCGCCCGCTGCGATTGATGCGCGCGACGTTCCCTTCGAGCGTTGCGCCTTCAAACTGCGCCGGCCCACGCACGGTCATCGTGAAGGGATCGCCTTCGCGCGACAGCTCCGTGCTGAGGTCGTCGTTAAGCACTGCGACGAGCTGTGTGCCGGCTGGGACGACCAGCACGTACACGTCGCCGGTGCGGCGCTCGTCCATGGGCGGCGGCTGCTCGCGCGGCACGCGCTCGCGTATCACGGGCGGGGCGGGCAGCGTCTTGGTGGTGGTCGTGGTCGTCGTCGTGCTCGGTTGCGAAGGCTGTGGGAATCTGCGCGGCGGCGTCTGGTTGTTGCGCGCCGTCTGTCTTGATTCGTCGAAGATGCCCCAGCGTGCGACGCTCGAAGTCTTGTTGTAGATGCTCTGCACGACGACCGGCTCGTTGAGTTGCGCGATGTAAATGCGGCGCGTGACGCGCAGGCGGCGGCCTCCGTCGACGGGGTCGAAGGTGACTGTGAACTCGTCGTCCGGGCTGCCGCTCGTGCTGACCATCAACTGGTCGCCGTAGAGCACTGCGCGCGTACTGATCGTGTGGCCGTTATCCATGCGCTCGCGGTGGTCGCGCCCGTCGGCCTCGAAGCTGATACGCGGCGCGCGCGACGAAGCGATCTGAATCATGTTGCCGCGCCGCTCTATGGCGAGCTGTTCGGGCGATTCGAGGCGCGGCGATAGATTGTCAACGATGCGCCGCTGCACGTCGGGCGGGAGATTACTCGCGGCGCGCTCGGCGGCCTTACGCGCGTCGTCGCTGCTCCTGGGGTCTAGACGGTAAATACCTGTCAGGAGCGAAGGGGCTGGCGTAGCGCGCGGGCGCGGAGCGGGCGCTTGCGTCGTCTGTGTGGTGCGCCGCTGTTGGCCCAATGCGCCTGCGACGTTCAGGCTCAAGAGTGCGAACGCCAGCAGCAATGCGATCAGGCGTCTCGTTCCGGACATCTGTTTGCCCTCCATTATTCTTCTCGCTCGAAATAGTCGCAAAGGCTCGCGAGAACCTTCGATGTAACTACAAGGCCGCACGCTGCTCAGATTCTGTCAGGGGGTAAAGGGAGAAGGATGTCCGGGTGCTGAAAAGATTAAAACTATCCGGCGGTATTTTCAAGTCCGGGCGGCGCGTCGCAAGCGTTGGTCTTTACGCTCGCGTTACGTTTAATATGTCCGCGAACTTTCCGAACTTTCAACGCGGGGGGAAGAGAATCATGCGAGGTGACGGGCACGCGCGCGCCGGGCGGCGCGACGCCGATATAGCGAAGGGTCTGGCGGCGGGTCTGGTCGGCGGGCTGGTCGCATCATGGACGATGAATATGTTTCAGGGGATGTGGAGCAGGCGGGAGGTCGGCGTCGAAAAACCGCATGGCGCGCAGGGCATCAAGCCCTACGTCGAAGGGCAGACAGAGGAACAGGCGCCGAGCGCCCTGCCCGAAAGCCGCGGCAAGCAGCAGGACGACCCGACGGAGAAGATCGCCGAGGCGGTTTCGGAGAGAGTCCTTGACCGCAGCCTGACGGAGGGCGAGAAAGAGCCTGCGGGCACAGTCGTGCATTACGTCTTCGGCATAGCGTCCGGCGGGTTGTATGGCGCGCTGGCCGAAGTCGCACCGGTCTTGACAGTGGGCGCGGGCCTCCCCTTCGGCGCTGTCTTCTGGCTGACGGCGGACGAGATCGTCGTGCCCGCGCTCGGCCTCTCCGAGAAGCCGACAGAGTATCCGCCCTCGACGCACGCCTATTCCTTCTTCTCGCATCTGGTCTACGCGCTGACCATTGAAGCCGTACGCAGGACTGTGCGCCGGGCGCTCTAAGCCTGACTCTATACTATAGACAGCGCGCGAAGGACTCGACACGGCGGTGCATATTCTCGCGCGAAAGTCCTTTAGACCCGCGCATCAGCACGCCATACCCGGCTACGGGTATAAGCTGCCGACGCGTGGGTCTAAAGGAAATTCACGTGGTTCTAAAGGAAATTCACGTGGGTCTAAAGGAGTCTCGCGAGAACCTAGAGGAAACTCAGAAGTTTCTAAAGGAACTCTAGGGAATTCCGAAGGAAACTCGCGTGAATCTAAAGGAACTTCGCGCGGGTATAAAGGACTTTTGCGTGGGTGTTAACCGTTTCGTGGCGGGATAAGTGCGCGCTCGTCTAAAAATAGCCCTTTTCGCGCCGGTTTTGACTCACCGTAGGCACAGTATCGCTTCCACGCCGCTTCTTCAGGAGCAGCGACAGCGAGTAGGCAGCGAAGGCGATCAGGAAAGGCTCTATGTACTGGCGCTCGCGTATCATGCCGTAGAAAACCGTGTGGCCCACGACGTAAAAAAGAATCAGGGCGTAGAGCACCACCAGGGCGTAGTCGAAGCGGGGCATGTGCTTTCGCGCCAGCACAAGGCCCGGGAGCGCCAGCGCCATCATCAGTAGATACGGCACGCCGAGCGCAATCCACGTGCGAAGGGATGAGCCGGCCCACACGGGACGCCACATGTTGACCAGCTTGCCGCCCATCAACCGCAGCACGTGGCCCGGATGGGTAATGAAGGCCGCGAGCGCGTGGCGCAGGTACAGGCCCTCTCTGGCGTAGACATCGCTGTCGGTAGTCGCATCAATGGCCTTGTTGTGTTCGGCCCGCGCAGGCCCACGCGCCTCGTAGTAGCCGTTAAGCTCAGGCTCTGCGAGGTCTGAGTTAGCGTTATACAGGTATCTGGACGGCCCGTGAAAAGTGAGCGTCACCTGACCAAGCACATAATAGTTGCGTACGAGCCACGGCGTCAGCACGAGCGCGAAAAGAAAGAGCGCCAGAGCCGTCTCCCTGACGAGAGACCTCTTGCGCCGCCACCCCAGCCACAGGTTGACGACGACGAACATCAGCATCAGGCCGACGTGCGGGAAGCGGCTGAGCGCGCTTAAGCCGCCGACCACCCCGGCCACAGCCGCCCAACGCAGGCTTCTGTCCGCGCCGGCTCGCAGCATACAGACCCAAAGAAGCGCAAACGCGACCGTGAGAAAGATAGAGAGACTCTCCTTGAGCACGAACGCCGTATTGAATATCTCGAAGGGATAGACTGCGAAGATCGCGGAGGCCATTAGCGCGACGCGGCCCGCGTCTCTTTCGCCCTGTGGCGGGCTTATCTCCGGCAGGAAACATAGCCGGACGAGGCGGTATAAAGCGAGCGCCGTCAATGCGCCCAGAAGCGCGTTGACAAAACCGACCAGCAGGACAATCGGAGCTTTCCCGCCGGACAAAAGGTAGAGCCCCGCCAGCAGCAGCGGGAACAGCGGCGCGATGCCGCTGATGGTGACATGATCGCCGCGCACCTGATAGCCCTGACCGCTCGCGAGCGAGCGCGCCAGCGCATCGTACTTGACAGAGTCGTTGGCGAAGCGCGGCACGGCGAGGCCCTGCGCGCCCGCCGCGTAGTTGAGCCACATGACGAAGCTCAGGCGCAGCGCCAGCGCGACGACGAAGATCAAAAGGAGTGGCCTGTTACCGGCGAGCAGACCGCGCTCTCTCTCCTTACCGGGGCTCGTGCGAATGGGCTTCACCTCGGCGTTCCGAATAGCACGAACGATGCCCACTGTGACAACGCCGGGCGCTCGCGCCTGACATCGAGCATCGCCAGCCGCAGCGCCTCCGAAGGCACATGCGCTCGCAGGTATCGAACGAACGACTTCATCAACGAGGCGGTCGCAGCATCCGACACGCTCCACAAGCTCATCACCACACGGGGCACGCCCGCGATCTGGAATGCTCGCGAAAGCCCTATCACCCCGGCGTCGTGAACTTTGCCCAGACCCGTCTGGCAGGCGCTCAGGACTGCTATCTGTGCGTTGAGCTTCATGCCCTGAACTTCCCGCGCCGTCCAGAAGCCGCGCCCCAAGCTCCGGGCGGATAAAAAGAGAAAGCCGCCAGAGAGGGGGTCGTCGCTGCTCGCTACGCCGTGTGTCGCGAAGTATAGAAAGTCCGCCTCGGCAGCCCGCGCCGTGACCCTGCGCTTGGTCGCACGCCTTCCCGTCAAAGCTCTGGCGTTGATCATTCTTGAGATCGACAGCGCTTCGGCGTCCGCTCCGGGCAGCGGCGGCACTCTCCATTTCCTGTCGGGCGGCAGATAGGGATTACCGATCACCAGCGGGTTACGATACTCAGGCGTCCATCCTTTGATCTCGGCTTCGATATCGAAAAGGCTGGGCACGACGGAGATCGACATGCGGTCTATTAAGAATTGCTCGGAGCTGAACGGGCGTAAGACCGCGAAGGGCACAGTGCCCAAGCCAAGGATAGGAGCGACGATAAGATGTCTTACCGAATTCAATTCTCTGGCGATGGGCGCGGGCAATAACATCCCCGTCACGTCCGCTATGGCGCGCTCCGCCGGTATCCTTAAGCCAAGCTCCGAGGGCACGGGTAAGGGGTCGCGAAGAGAGGGGGCACGATTGGCCTGTAGAGAGTCAATGCCGAGCGAGCGCCTGAGGTCATAGATGGCCGATTCCAGATTCGGCTGCGACACGCGCTCGCTTGAGTAAGCCCGCAAGCCCGTTTGATCGATCAGCCAAATCTGAAGAGACTCGTCGCCGTACGCATAAAAGATCAGGGCCGTCCCCGCCGGGAAACCCTCTCTGAGCGCCCGTGCAATGTCCGGCAGCGAAGTGGTATTGACGTATTCCGAAAGCGGCGGCGCGCCTCTCTTGAGGAAGGCTTCAGAGATTTCCTGCTGGGTTTCCCCTTCAGCCACCCGGCGTCTCTTCTGAGGATGGTCTGCGGGTAAGCCTCTGGCCTGCATCAGGCTGCGATAGCTCATCGTGTATTGAGCAACCGCCCTCGCAAACTCTCTTTCCGCTTCAGACCTCTCCTGAGCGACCGCGAGCGCGTGAGCGAGCAAGACCAGCGACAGGCAGACGGGGATTTTCAGATACGCTCTCATTAAGTAGTCACTGAGACTTGCGCGCAAGCTTGCTCAGCTTCTCGCTGCTCTTTCTGACCTGCTCGCTTAAGGCGATGATCTCTTCGAGGTCAAGCCGCGCTTTGGCCGACATCTGAGCATCGACCACGTTGGGCTCTTTGAAGACAGGATTGTGCGCGAACCCCGCGACGAGCTTGCCAAGCACGAGCAGCGACGCTTTCAGCTGCGCGTCCTCCAGCCCTACTTCGGCCTGTAAGCGCCGAGAGCCCTTCGACGGCTCGGGCAGCATCAGGTTCTCTTTGAGACGCGCGGCGAGCTTCCTGACCTCGCCCGCAGACCTCAGGACGAACTTGAGATCGAGCGCGTCGGCGCGCGAGGCCGCCGCGACCAGCTCGTTATTGACAAGCTGTATGCGCTTGAAGTCTTCGCTCAGCTGCTCGTAGGACAATCGTTGCTGGCGGCGTGCGGCGGGCGTGCCCAACTGTTCTTCGAGCGTCCTCTCGTTCATCTCTCGCTCAAGATCATTCATGGCGCTCGTCTCACGCGTAGGCTGAGGGCTGCTCGCCCCACGACTGCCCCTCTGCGCCTGAGCAGGAGGCGCGAGCGCCGCCAACACGACGAGCGACGCCGCGGCTCTCAGCATGAGTTTGAATGTGAGCCTCATCTCTTAACGCCTTTCTTCTTCTTTTACTTTCAGGCTTCCGGCGGGCTTCGTCTAAGGCGATTCCTTCCTCATGTTCTTCGACGAAAATGTATCAGAGTCTTTCAAGCTGTTCAATGAATTCGCAACCGAAGCCCCATCTGTGATTGCGCTGAGTCACATTGTGAGCTTAGCCCGCCGCGAGGGCAGAGACGATCAGCCTGTGAAGGTCACGGGCAGCGATGGTCTCGCCGTCAGGGAGCGCGACCGCACGGCCCGCGACGATGCAGAATCCTTCCGGCGCGTGTTGGCCCGTTTGCTTGAGAGCGATGGCGCGCGTTTCGAGCGCGTGATCTTTCAATCGCAGCCCTTTCGTGAGCGCGGCGTCCGTCCAGTGTACGACGATGTCCGGCAGCTTGCGCGGCGGGATGCCGCCGTTTTCCATCGCAGGGCACAGGACATCAAGAACGAGCGGCAGCCCGTCTTCGGTCACAAGCGCGCGCAAACTTTTTTCAATATGCTCGCACGTCACTTCATACTCGCTTTGCTTAACTGCCCCGAGCGCTTCACGTCCCTCTAAGTTCAGTCGAATCCATCCGTGCTGATCGGTCGGCAGAGCGAAGGCGCGCGTCCGCGACCAGTCGTAGGCGGGAAGCATCGTCGGCTGCGCGAGCCTCGTGATCACGGAGCGCGACATCAGGCCGTAGTAAGCATCCTTGACGGGGCGCGGCGTGCGCCGCTTGATCGCCGCCAGCGCCATCTTCGCCCGCTCGGCCCATGATTGCGTGCGCCAGCCCGAAAGATGCGCGAAGCCCATATTGATAAGCAGCGGCTCTGTGAGCGAGGCGATTCCCTGACAGGGACGCATGCCGTGAAGCGAGAAGACGATCACGGTCGTCTCACTCCCGGCCTGCGCGACGAGGCGACCGATCTGGCGGTCTACTTCTCGATAAACCTCCAACAGGACAGAGGCGTCCATCTTAACAGTATCACCTTCAACGGCGCGCGGCGCGCTCTCTACCGTATGCCATAGACGATGCGAAGCGTGGTGTATCTCCGTGAAGACGATGAGGGCGAGGTCGACGGGAATATCCGACAGGAGTTGAGCCGCGAGCCTGCCGCGTAGCTCCGTGCCCTGAAGGCAAGCCTCGCCGTGGCGCTTCAGCTCATCCTGATCGTCCGGCGCGGTGGCATCGCTCGCGGCGGACGAGAAGGGATGTGGCCCAACGCTGCGGGCGATCAACTCATCGAGCGCGGGAGGCGAGACGAGCATGTGCCCGACCAGAGGGTCGTGCGAGCCCCACTCTGAGATTTCAAAGCCACGGGAGAGGCCGACCGTGGGCGCGAAGGGAACGTCCAGAACTCCGACCTTGATTCCCTCAAGCGCGAGCCCTTTCCAGAAGGGAGTGAGATGGTCGTTCGTCACGGCGGCCACCCTCATGCGCTCCGGCTGCCATGACCATTCGCTGTGAATACCATGCTCGTGCGCGTCCGTGCCGGTCATGAAGGTGGGCCAGACCGCGCCGCTTCCGACCGTTGCCGGTGACGCGACACGACTCCACGCCGCTGCTCCGCCTTCGAGCAGGCGCTTGAGCGAGGGCAGCTCTCCGGCTTCGATCAGTCGCCGAACGAGCCACGGCTCGGCGGCATCGAGGCCGACGGCCAGCACGCGTCGTCTACGCTCAGTCGAGCCCATCGAGCAACTCCTGCGGGTTAACCCATCGGCCTTCGCCGGACGAGCGCACGACGGCTTCAAGCACCGCCACCGTCTTCAGGTTGTCGCGCCCGCTCGACTCCGCCGCTTCACCGTCGACGAGCGCACGCTCGAACTGGCGCAGCAATGTTGACTCTTCCGTCCGGGCGCGCGCCCCGCGATTGACGAGCCTCGGCCACTTGCCGCGCTCGCAGAGAATAAGCCAGCGCTGAAAGACGTGCAGGGTCGCGCGCTCGCCCACGACGCGCTGGTAAAACTCCTGCCCGCGCTCAAAGAATTCGTGGCCGCTTGCTTCGTATGTGGCCGTATAGGTGGCGTGCGTTCCCCCGTCAAAGGTCAGCAGGGTTTGCAAAGATGCACCCTTCGGAAGCTCATTCCACGGCGCGGTGAAGCTGCGGGCCATTACTCCCGTCACCTCCTGGCCCAGAACGTAGCGAAGCGCGTCTATGTGATGGACGCCCATGCCCCACAAGACGCTGTGCGGAAGCCCGTAGAGCGACGGCGGCATCTCGTGCGGGACGCGATAATACTGGCACGTGACCATCGCGACGCGCCCGAGCGTGCCGTCAAGTATCAATCGCCGCACGGCCCTGTGCGCGCGCATGTAGCGATAATTCTGAGCGACCAGCAGCGGGATGCGCTTCTGCTCGGAGAGCGCGACGAGCCGCGCCGCCTCCTTCAGGCAGAGCGTGAAAGGCTTTTCAACCATCACGCCGATTCCGCGTCCGAGGGCCAGCTCGCTCGCTTCCGTGTGAGCGTCGGCAGGGGTAGCCACTATGACCGCGTCGCAGGGGCTGCGGTCGAGAGCTTGGGCCAGATCAGAGAAACACAGGGCCGGCGGCAAGCGAAGGCTCTGTGCTGCCTGCCGCAAGGTTTCGTCGTCGGTATCAACGCAGGCGGCCAGCTCGTAAGCGGAATCGGCGCGAATCTCGCGCACCCAGTCGCGCCCGCGCGCGCCCGCGCCTACGACCCCTACTCGAATCGCCATTCGTAGGGTCTCCCGTCTTTGATAAATCGGCTCGCCGCCCGATCACGCACGCGCACCAGCCCCCTTAGAAAATAGCGCAGGCTCGCAGGGCTCAGCGTGCCCCACGCCGCCCAGACGAAGGTTTGCAGCGTCGCAAGGTCTAAGCGGAGCGAGCCGCGAGTGAGAAGTGGGCCAAGCATCGCGGGGCGATGGCCCGACCACAGGCGAGGCGAGCCGAGCGAGAAGAAAGTGCGCGGCGCTCTTGATTGACCGTGATGCGCGCGGTTCGTTGAATCGAGCAGGGCCGTGTAGTCGCGCCCGGCGCGGCGCTCGGCTATGCAGTGATACATAAGATTGATGGCATGCTCAAGGGGCTCATGAGCGGAGGCCTGCGTGGTCGAGCCGAGATGAAAGCGATAGCTATAGAGCGTGTCCGGGAGAACGACGATGCGACCCCTCTCCGCCATCCGCAGGTAGAGATCGAAGTCTTCCCAGTACACGCAGGCTTCACGATAACCGCCGACACGGTCAAAGCTTTGACGGCGAAACATGATCGAGCCGTGCGGGAACGGAGCAAAGAGCGAGTGGTTCACCAGCCGCCAGCGATCACGCGGGCGCACCCCCAGCCCGCGCCCGTCTATCCCCTCCCAGAGCGTTCCGATGAGCGCAACGTCCGGGCGCTCCGTCAGTATTCGCCACTGTCGATCAAGACGAGAGGGGTGCGAGATGTCGTCGGCATCCATGCGCGCCAGAAGCGGCGCGCGCGCCTCCCGTGCGACCTGATTGGAGCTGCCCACAGGCCCGAGCGCCCGTCGATTCTCGACGAGGCGTATGCGCTCGTCCCTTCGTGCCCAATCGCGCAGGATACGGTTCGAGCAATCGGTTGAGCCGTCATCCAGTATGACGAACTCAAACTCCCTGAACGTCTGCCCGAGGATGCTCTTGATGCTGGCCTCCAGATACGGCGCGGCGTTGTGCACAGGCATGACGACGCTGATAAGAGGAGACCCCATTTGGATGACTAAGCGATATGAACTCAGAGAGCGCGCGCGCCGCTTTATACGATTACCCGCCACGCGCTGATGCTTAAGATACCATAACCGGAAAGCGGCTCAAGATTGATCGGAGCGGCGGAGACTGATACCCGGTCGCAGTAGAAAGAGAGGGCGTTGTTACACAGGTCAGTATCGCCCGAGGTCGCGGGCGGATACTCAACGCTGAATACCCGCCCGCAACCTCGGGCGATACCGACCCTTCTTCTACTCGACGCTGACGCGGTCGCTTGCGCCGCGCCCGAAGGTTTCCGGGTGATACATCTCTTCGGCCTTGGCGGGCGGGACGACGAACTGTCCGGGTACGGTCGCGCGGGCCACGTAAGAGTAAGTATAGACCCCTTCCCAGAGCAGCGAGGTGAACGCCTCCGCACGCTCGTCGCGCAGGTTCTGATGCTCGAACCATGGGCGCGACCACCACCACCAGGCCCGCTCTTTACTCTCGGTGGCGCGCGTGTCCTCTGGAACGCTTTCCGCGACGGCGAGCGCAGGGTTGATCGCTTCCAGCCCGGCGGGAATCGGATCGACGAGCGCGACGTGATAGCGGCGCGCGGGTGCAGCCATGGTGAGGCGCACGCGCACGCGCGACCCGGCCTTGATATGCCACACGCCTTCGGCGTCGCGCCGCACGTCCGAGGCGTTATCCACGGCCTCGTAGACGCGCTCGACCGTAAAGCCGTAATCGGCAGCGCCGAGCCTGAGGTTGGCGGGCGCGTACTGCATGCCGACGCGATAGTAGAGCCGGCCCGGGCCTGTTTTACTCAAGACCAGATTCTGGCTCTGGGTCGTCTCGGCGAGGTATCGCATGGGGACGTTGACCTGCTGGCGGTCGGTCGTGCGTCCCTTAAACTCCTGCTCGCCGGCGAACCTCTCGCCGAGCCACGCGCGCGCCACGAAATCCGGCGTCACCTTTTCATAAGTCCCGAAGTAGCGGTCGAGCGCGAGCAGGATAAAGACGTTCTCCTGCGTATTCTCCCAGCGCCCGGCCTTGCGATGCGCGAGCAGGCCGCGCACGATTTTCGGGATCAGGTCGCTCGTCGGCTGATCGCCGATCAGAGATTCGAGAATGATTCCGTCGGCCCGCCGCTCGGAATGAAGCAGCAGGTACTCGCCGTCCGTGTATGAAGTCGTGAAGTGTGCCGCGCCCGCCGTCTCGCTGACGCGGTTGTTGAGCAGACGGCGAATCGCCTCGACCTGAACGCGCGAGGCCGCGTCGCCCGAGAGGACAGGCAGGAGCCAGCCGACGGCTTCGAGCGAAAGGTTCTCAAGACCGGCCTCTGTGATGAGCCTGCGCGCGCGCGCCGCGTCCCTGTCGCCCATACGATTACGCACGTAGAGCGCGTAGGCGATGAGCGCCCGTCGCACGTCGACAGGATAGTGCGGAGGGATATGCTTCTCTATGTTACGCAGGTAGGCTTTGGACTTATCCAGCATCTCGCCCGGCACTTCAAACTTCTTCTCCTGTGCCCGCTGAAGCGAGTGGGCCGCGTGGACACTGACGTAGGGCCATGACGGTTCGCCGCGCCGCCAGAAGCCGAAGCCGCCGTCCGGGTTTTGGAGTCCCTGCAAGCGCTTGAGGTCACGCGCCACCGCCGCCGTCATCTCTTCCGGCTTCGGCAAGCCCTTCGCAGAAAATGCCGTCAGCACGTCGCGCAGTGCCGCGACCGCCAGCACGCGCGAAGATAGCTGCTCGGAGCATTCATACGGATAGGCGACCAGATACAGCACGGCATCCGTCAGCTCCTGTAGCTGTGTTGAAGAAGTGGTGATCTCCAGCCCGCCGAACTGTTTGAAAATATCTGCGGGAGTTTTGACCGGCTGCACGATCGCGCCTTCGTCCAGCTCGCCGTAAGTCGCAAAGGCTTCGGTCGTCGCCGGCGTCCAGACGGGCAATCCTATCTCGGCGGCATCGGCGAATCTGCCCGAGACCGCCGCCATCTGAAAGCGGGCCGTGCCCGCGCGCGAAGCTGCCACGGGCAATCGAATCTCCGCTCGATCATTGGCGGGCACAACCGTGCGACGGCCCGCGCCGTCCGTCAATTCAGCGTTGGTTGCGCGCACGGCCACGTCAACCGTCATGGGCGAGTCGGTCTGATTCTGCACGACGACCGGCAGCTCGAAGCGGTCGCCGAAATTCAGGAAGCGCGGCGCTGAGGGGCGCACCATCAAAGGTTGACGCGCCGTGATCGCCGATTCGCCCGTGCCGAAACGTTTCCCGTCCGCCACCGACACAACCATCACACGATAGCGCGTCAGGTTGTCGGGGAGTTTGACGCGAACCTGCGCTCTGCCACTCGCGTCCGTCGGTAAGGATGCGACGAAGACTGCCAGCGCATTGAAATTCTCGCGCATGCGAATGGCCGCCGCCTCCTCCTGCGGCGCAGCCCTCTGGGCGTTAATTGAGAACTCCTGAGCTTCGACTTTCAGCACGCTCCTGCGCGAGGGCGGGGGCGGCGCGTCTACCGTCGTTCCCATGGCAACGGGTGCTCCGCCCGCTCCGCCGCCGCCTTCACGAATTTCCAGAGTCGCGGGATCGGGAAGCACGACCTGCGCGCGCGAGTGGTGATCGCTCACGTCCGCGCTACGCTGCGCGTAGAAGATCGAGAGCGGGTCTTCGAGCTTGTAACCCGAGAGGGCCAGCACGGATTCATCGACGACGACGACGGCGACCTCGCTGCCCGCGACAGCTTTGTTCTGCGCGTCTCGCACCTCGACGTTCACAACGGTCTCCGCGCCGGGCTCAAGCGCCTTGTCGCGCGGGCGCGCCTCGACAATCAGCCGGCGCTGCAAGGGCGGAATCGTCAGATTCAATTCCCCACTGGCATAGGCCGGACGCTTCGGCAAAAGGTCGTTCGTCTTGCCTGCGTCATCCGTGCGCGCCGCCGCGCCGACCAGATCGACCTGCACGTGCAGGTTAGGGATGAAGCGCTCCTCAATCGGCACTTTGATCGTCGTGGTTGGCCCATCCATGCGGAAGCGCTCGCTCCTGAGCAAGCCGGAGCGGCGCAGCGTCAGCACGCCTTCCGCCGGAAAGAAGGGAGACTGAACCAGCAGCTCCGCCGTCTCGCCCGGCTTATACTCCCTGCGGTCTGGAATCATCTCGACCGACTCCTGCTCGACCTCCCTTTTCGGTGGCTGTTTGCCCCCGGCGACCCATAATGTCAGCTCGCTCTCGTTCGGGCGCTCGCGCTCATCCATCACGCGCGCCGTCACGCGATAGGTTCCGCCCGCCTTCGTTTCAAACGTACACTTGACCGCCGCGTCCTGCCCTGATTGAACGGTGCAATCCTGCGGGCTCGTCTCCTGCTGTGTCCACTCGCCGTTCTTGAAAATCCAATCGAGCAGCACGGCGCGCATCCTGATGGGCTGGCCCGCAATCGCTTTGCCGTCAATGTCCGTGACGATTGATTGCACTACGAGCGGCTCGCCCAACTGGACGAACGTGCGGTCACTACGCAGTCCGACATAGAGGGCGGACGGATGCACGAGCATGTTGCTGGCGGCCACCCATGCCTGACGGTTCACGTCCGTCACTCTGGCTTCGGCCCTGACGTTGGACGGGCGCGGCGGATTGACCGCGTCGAAATCTATTCGCAGGTGATGCTTGCCCGTGCCGTCCGTGCGGCCTGTGAACGATTCCGTGCGGGTTTCGTTGCCGTCGCCGTCATAGGAAATCCACCACGGAATCCATTTGCCGAAGGTGTAGTCGTCGCGGTTCGGCGGCGTGTAGCTGGTCGGTGTAGAGGTGACGCTCCAGACGACTTCCGTATTGGGAAGCCCGCCGCCGGCGTAATAAGCCGCCGTCACGCTCGCGTCCGCGTGGCCGCCGACGATGTGCGGGCCTTCGCTCGCCTGAGCCGTGACCTCAAACTCCGGGCGGCGAAACTCCTGCACCTGAAAGTTGTGCGTGAAGCTGCGCTCGGAATCCGCAGCATTGCCGCCCGTCGCTTCAAGCTCCATCAAGGCGTAGCCCAGATTCATCGTGCCCGGCAGTTTCAGCACAGTATCGAAGCCGCCCAGCGCGTTGAGCGTCATGCTTCCTTTGCCGACTTCGTTGCCGCGCGAGTCTTTGAGCTTGTAGGACACGCTGGTCGCCGCACCATTCAGTGGGCCAACGTCGCCCGCGCGGCCACCGCCGATGCGACGAATCCATCCCTTGATGTGAACCTCTTCGCCCGGGCGATACATCTTTCGATCATCGAAGACGTACCAGCGCAGGCTATCGGTCGCCTCCCGCCTGTACCAGCCGCCTTCAGTGCTCCACCACTCTGCATGCTCCGGCAGTATCGCCACATCTGCGCCGCGTCGCGCGACCAGTAGATTCCGACCCTCAGCCTGCTTTGACGGAAGCTGTATGCGCGCGAGCCCGTCCGTCCCGCTCGTGGCCGCTTCCCCCGTAGGCAAGAGGCTCATCCGCACGCCCTCAAGCGGCTGCCCGTCTTTGAGAGAGTTGGCCCATGCGACCAAATCCGTGCGGTCAACAAAAGCATCAAGGCCGATTTGCGTTGCCTGAACCCACGACCTGATGACCCTGCGCTCCCAGCGATTCTTCGGCTGCACGAGCGGCTCGATTACGATGATGGCCTGTCCCACGTCACCGTCCAGCGCGGGCTTCAGATCGATGTCCGTCTCGACCATCTCGTCCGGCTTGGACTTTATCTCGATGACCTTCGAGAAGAGTTGTCGCCCGGGCAGCACGCGCTTGGCTTGCGAAGCGTCGTCGTTGTAGGTTTGCTCATAGCGCATATACTCGGCGAACGCGTTCCAGTCTTCAGGGGCGACGCGGTACAGGCTGACCTTCAAGCGGTCGTGATTAATACTGAAGACGGTGAAGCGCGGCGACCCCGAAGGGTCAAGGGTGATAAAGCCTTCTCCTGATGAGGCGAGGGCCTGCGGCGCTGGGCCGACCTTGAATGTCAAGCTCGCGTTCACGCCGAGCGTCTGCCCGAACTGGTCGCGAATCCCTTTATCCAGCGTCACCCTGTAAAGCGTGCGCCCGCGCTTCGTTCCCTCTATGGTCAGCATATTGCCGTAAACGGCAGCCTTGAAGCCCGGCACTTCCGGCTCGATGCGTATCTGCGAGCTTTGAAACCCTTCGGCGTCGAGCGGATTGGTAAAGGTGATAGACCATGTGTCGAAAGGCGAGCAACTGCCCTCATATCCGCACTGCGAATTCGTGACGTGCAGCGGCCCGAAGGTGCGGAAGGAGAAGGTCTCAGGCTTGGTCGTCGTGCGCGGGCCTTCGGCTGAAGGCGTGTTTGGGCCAACTGTGACGCTGATGTTTGAGGCGGCGGGCAGCAACGCCTGCGACGCCGTGGCATCGCTCGCAGAACCGTTAACCTTAAGCGCTATCCAACGGTCTTTCTCTGTGGCGGCGGCGAGCTTTCGCACAACCTCGTCGCGCTCGATCTCCTGTGCGGTCGCCAGCCGCACGCTCAAATTCCTCTGGTCCGCGCTGACCTTAATCGTCGGCAGGACGGAGGCAGGATCAATGCGCTGGTCGAAGGCGATGAAGATCAAGGTGTCGCGCCGCTGCGGGCCGGCTTCCGGGTATTTCACCCTGACCTGCGGCGGCGGAGTATTGAAACTCCATGTGCGTGCTTTTGAGAGCGTCGCGCCCGTCGCGGATTTTGTGCCCGCCGGTACGCTGACCTGATAGGAGGTCGCCATCGGGAAACGGACATCAGGCTCGAACAGCAGCGTCTTTGTGCCCACCCAGCGCCAGCGGCCCTTCGGCTGCGGCGTCAGGCGGACGGGCGCGTCCAGAGCCGCCAGCTCGCCCTGAGAAGTCACGGCCACCATCGGCTGCGAAAAGGTGACGCTCAGCTGCGGGGCGAGAGGCACGTCTCCTTCAGGGCTGAAACGCAGAACTTCGAGCGGGCCGGCGTTCGTCGTAGAAGAGTCCGTCGATCTGGTCTCATTCGGCGGGAAAATGGTGGTCGTCGTCTTGCCCGTGCGCGGCGGGGGCAGAGAGCGCTCTCTGAGCGCGAAGTCCTGCTCGTCGGCGGAATCAGCCTTGATAGGCTGGAGTCGCTTTAAGACGTTCTGCGTTTCGCTCTCTGAAAGTCGCGTCGTCGCCGCCGCCGGCAGGCTTTCGGGTCGCTCTTGTTGCTCCGTGCCCTCGCTTAAACGAAAGCGCAGCCCCCGCGTTTCCGCGGCAGCATTATCATCCGTCGGCAGACCGCCGCCTCGCCTGACGAGGGACTCGCCCGCCTCTTTAGCGGGCGGGGTCGGAAGGGAGCGGGCACGCGGCTGTGAGATTGGGCCAATGAGAAAAATATAGATCAGCAGCAGGCTGACGGTTGATTTCAGATGCATCATGGGGGCCTTGGTTTCCTTGTTAGAGATTGAATACGCGCTTTGCCCGAGAGAGACATTTAGAGATCAATAAGACCGCATGGCAAGCGCAGGCGTTATCATACTTCAACCATTAAGATGCCAGCGAGATGAAAAAGTTCCCTTCAATCGAGCTTTATTCCACAACCCTGTCAGAATCGGATACGGCGCAGGCGCGCACTCGCTACTACGCCGAAGAACGCAGATGGCTGTATATTCTTGCAAAGCATAGCTTCGGCCAAAATGGTCTTGATCGAATCAGGGGTTCCGAAGGCTGAGGGGTTCAACTCGTGCAGATAACATTTCTGGGAACCAGCGCCGGTGTGCCGACGCGCTCGCGCAACGTCTCGTGCGTGGCCCTGCGCCTGCCGCAGCGGGGTGAGGTCTGGCTCTTTGACTGCGGCGAGGGCACACAACACCAGCTCCTCAAGAGTGATTTGAAGATCAGCCAGATCACGCGCATCTTCATCACTCACCTGCACGGCGATCATCTCTTCGGCCTCGTCGGCCTGCTCGCTTCCGCCGGAATGGCGGGCCACGCCGAGCGCATAGATGTTTATGGCCCAAGCGGGCTCGACGACTATGTCCGCGACATCACCCGCTCTTCCGGGACACACTTCTCATACCCGGCTGAGGTTCACACAATCGAGGCGGGAACAGTCTTCGAGGATGAAGAGTTCACTGTCAGCTGCCTACAGCTCAAGCACAGAGTCAGGACGTTCGGCTATCGCATCGTCGAGCGAGACCGCGCCGGGGCTTTCGATGTCGAGCGGGCATTGCTGGCCGGCATACAACCCGGGCCTCTCTACGGCAGGCTCAAACGCGGCGAGCGCCTCACTCTACCGGACGGGCGCGAAGTGTTGGGGCGCGATTTCTGCGGGCCGGATGTCCTGGGGCGGCGCATAGTCTATTGCACCGACACCATCTATTGCCGGAGCGCCGTCGAGCTGGCGCGCGATGCTGATGTCCTGATTCACGAGGCAACCTACGCGGGGCGGGATGAAGACCTCGCGCGAAGGAGCTTGCATTCGACGGCGCTGATGGCGGCGCAGGTCGCTTCGGAAGCAGGGGCGAAGCAGTTGATCCTCACACATCTCAGCCCGCGTTATGCCGTGGGCAACGCCGTTGAGCCGGATGATCTGCTGAGAGAAGCGCGCGCCGTCTTTCCACAGACGGAGTTGGCCCACGATTTCCTCACCATAGACGTGCCGCGCCGCGCGTCCACAGGGTAAGGGTGTGAGGCTTCGCGAAAGATCATGGCACTTAGAGCCGATACATATGTCTAAAGAAGATACTGATGAAGCCTATGACGGGTTCGCGCGCGTCTATAATCGCCACTGGGCCGAGGAGGTTCCGGCGCAGATCCTGACCGTCATTGACAGGCTGCTCGTGCCCTCTCTGCCCGCGGGAGCGCGTGTGCTGGACCTCTGCTGCGGCACAGGATATACGCTTTCACAACTGACTTTGCGCGGCTTCGAGGTCACGGGGCTGGACGTTTCAAAAGAGATGCTGCGCCACGCGCGGCGCAACGCGCCCGCCGCCAGCCTCATCCTCGCCGATGCGCGCTCCTTCACCTTGCCGCCCGTCTACATGGCCGTCGTCTCGACCTTCGACAGCCTCAACCACCTGATGACGATTGAAGAGTTGACCAGAGTGTTTCGCAACGTCCGGCAGGCGCTTGCGCGCGGCGGGCTCTTTCTTTTCGATATGAATATGGAAGAGGGGTTTATCGAGAACTGGGCTGACTACTACGCAATCGTGGAGGAGAAAGATGTCTGCATCCTGCGAGGCGTGTATGACCGTGAGCAGAAGATAGGGCGCTACGACATCACCGTATTTCACCTGCGCGGACAGACGTGGCAGCGCGCCGATACGCTCATCTCGGAAAAATGTTATACGGCGAAAGAGATCAGACGTGCCCTCAGGGCGGCGGGCTTCAAAGAGGTCTCGATCTATGACGCGGAGACCGACATGGAGCTTACGGAGCACGTCGGCAGAAAATTCTTCCTCACTCACGCTTGATGGTGCTTTCCGTCAGCATCATTCGCTTGCGTAAGCTTTTCAGTCGATGACATAAACCTTGACACGAGGCACTCATCTACTCTAAATAACCGCTATCCTTTCGCCGCCGCCGTCCTGCACTTCGACCGTGGCGTCTCGTTTTATCCCGCATTAAACCCGGACTCGCCCTCTCTTTTGGACGAGCCCTTGAAGTTCCATACCGAGGCCGCACGCGAGCGGAGGCATACGATGCGCGAAGCATTCCTCTTGGTGATGATGTGCATGCTCGGGGCGGCCTGTGGTCTTCATGTCGCTGGCACGGCGCGTGGTCAGGAACTCGATCAAATGGGAGCGCCCCCGCCGATGAAGCACATACCGCGCGCCGAGCGTGACAGGCTCTCTGCGGTTTCAGAGACGAAAGCGCGCACGCGCCTCAGCCTTGAGCTGATAGAGGAGCGTCTGGAGAATGCGGAGCGCCTCGCCCGCTCGCAGCAATTCGCGGGGGCAGCAGCCGAGCTTGGCATCTACCAGTCTCTGATCGAAGACGCGCTCAAGTATCTGCGCGCGCGCAGCAGCGCCAACAATCAGCACCGTGATCTCTTCAAGCTGATGGAGCTGAGATTGCGCGCGCAGGGCTCGCGCATCGAGGCGATTCGCCGCATCACGCCTTTCGATGATGCCGCCAACGTCAAGGCGGCTTACGATTATGTTTGGGGCGCGCGCACTGAGGTGCTCAATGCGTTCTACGGCGAGCAGGTGATGACGGAAGAGAGCGCGCCGAAGAAAAAGAATGCGAGGGAGAGAGGGAGCGACTCCTTCGCCCGGCTGGATGAAGCCTTCGCGTTGGTGGCCGATAAATCCCGCGCCACAGTCGCAATCCCCATACTGGTCGAGCTGCTGAAGGACGCGGACGCCTTCATTCGTCTGGACGCCGCTTACGCGCTCGGCTTCATCGGGCCGGAAGCGAGAACGGCTGTCCCTGACCTCATCGCCCTGTTGAAAGATCAGGAAGCGATGGTTCGCAACAACGCGGCCTATGCGCTCGGGCTCATCAGGGCGGACGCAGACCGCGTCGTCCCTGAGCTGGTCAAGCTTATCAGAGACCGCGACGCGCGCGTGCGCTTCAACGCCGCCGAGGCCATCGGGCGATTCGGACAGGACGCAGTTCCGGCCCTCAACAGGGCCACACAGGAAAAATAAAAGGATGAAGGCGGAAGGATGAAGGATGAAGTAAAAGCTTTCAAGCACGAACAGCACTCCTTTCATCCTTCATCCTTCATCCTTCATCCTTTGCTTTTCAGGAATCCAGCGCGTAGCTCGCCATGTCTCTGTAGAGGAGGAATCGGAGCGACTGGCCTTCGACGACCCAGCCTTCGGGAGTGTTGCAGATGGGGATGTCAACCTTGTCGGTCGCCTCTGCCCCCTGAGCCCACATGCCTTTTTCAATCGCTTCGCACTTGAGCCCCCAGTAGGCTATCCCCGAATAGATGCTGCGCCAGTAGACGCCGTATAAGACCTTGTAGGCGATGCCCTGCACTTCTATGTAGACGGCTACGCCCTGCAAGATTTTGTGGTCTATCTTCCCGATCAGGTCGAAGAGCAGGCTTTCGTCCCTCGACGTTAGAGCGAGGTTTTGATCATCGGCCACGAGGACGGAGATACATTGGTCCGGCTCAGGGTCGAGCCACCGCTCGCTCCGGGGATCGGAGTCGGCGGAGTCCATATCTTCTGGAAGGCTCGGTGTGTCCATAAGCTAGCGGCTGACGGCGTGCGCGCGTACCCGGTCGCGCCTCTCTTGATTATACTTTCTGACGAGTGGAGTGCGCCTGTCAAGATTCGGTTGACTGTCAATACGCTCCCGGCATAGAGTCGGTTCGCTTTTTAACGCAAATTCTCGCGGTCGGCACGGCGCGCCTGATTTAACCAGAGAAAGCGCCAGGATAAAAGGGTCGGAGGTACATCCATGCTCATGAGCCCTCCCCGAAGCTTCTTTATTTACCTTGTCATCACGCTGTTCACGCTCGCGGGCGGAAACCATCACCTTCTTTTCGCACAGGATATCACGGGCGAGTCGGACGATCTGGTTGGCGGCGCGGGCACGCTTGGCGAGCAGCCCGTGCGTCGCCAGCATCATTCTCATAAAGAACGGCAGACCGTGGCGGCCAGCCCACAACCTTCGCAGGCGCAGGCTGCTCCCGGCAGAGCACCCAGACAACAGGCGCGCGCTCCCAAGAGAAAGACGGCTGACGCGCCCAGAAGAGAGACGGCGCGGGCGAGAGAAACCCCGGCGCGAGAGCCCTCTGCGCGCCCGCCGCAACCCGTCAAGCCTGAGCCTGACGCAGCCTCCTTCAACGATCAGGGCGACCAGCTCTTCGATGCCGGACAATACGACAGGGCCGTAGAGGCCTACAGGCAGGCCGTGCGTCTCAGGCCGGATTACGCGGAAGCCTACAACAGCTTGGGCGACGCCTACTTCAACCTGAATCGAAACGAAGAGGCGGTCGAGGCCTACAGGCAAGCCACGCGTCTCAAGCCCGATTGGGACGAGCCTTACGGCGGGCTCGCCGACGCCTACCTGAGCCTGAACCGCCAATCGGATGCCATCGAAGCTTACAGGCAGGTCGCGCGGCTCAGGCCCAACGTCGCCGCCGCGCATTATGATCTGGGCATGGCTTACTTCCGCGCCGCCCGCTACACAGAGGCGGTCGAATCCCTCAGGCAGGCCGCGCGCTTAGACCCGCAGAACCCGGAAGCGTTCAACTACATGGGTGAGGCTTATGGCAATCTGGGCCAACACCGAGAGGCGGCGGAATCCTTCAGGCAGGTGACGCGCATCAAGCCCGACAGCGCCGATGCCTATTTCGATCTCGGCGGCGCGTCTTACAACGCGGGCAGCTACACGGAGGCCGTGGAGGCTTACAAGCAGGTGCTGCGCCTGAACCCGAACTTCGCGGAGATTCACAGCAACCTTGGGGATGCCTACAGCAAATTGAATCGGTACGCGGAGGCCGCAGACGCCTATAAGCAGGCGGTGAGCAACAAACCGAACGCGGAAGATTACAGCAACCTCGGCTGGGCCTACAGCAAGACCTCGCGCTATGAGGATGCCGTCGTGGCCTACAGGCATGCCGTGAGGTTGAAGTCAGACGACGGCGAAAGCTACAGCAACCTCGGCTATGCGCTCGGCAAGCTGCGTCGCTGGAACGAATCGATAGATGCTCTGAAACAGGCGATTCGTCTCAAGGCCGAGACGGCTGAAGCCTACAGCAATCTCGGCTGGGCCTACAACAACACCGGGCGCTACGGCGAGGCCGTTGACCCGCTCAGGCAGGCCATCCGTCTGAAACCGGACTACGCCGTCGCCCATTTCAACCTCGGCATCACCTATAGCCGGTTGGGCCAACACGCGCAGGCCACGGAATCCTTTCAGCAGGCGATTCGCTTCAAAGCCGACTGGCCCGAAGCGCACAACAACATTGGTTACGCCTACGGCAGCCTTGGCCGCTGGAAGGATGCCATCGCGTCGCACCGCGAGGCGATTCGCCTCAAAGCCGACTACGCCGGGGCCTACTTCAATCTGGGCTATGCTTACCTGAAAGACGGGGACAAGAAGGCGGCGCTGGAACAGTATAAGATTCTCCAGCGCCTCAATCCGGAGATGGCGAAGAAGCTCTACGTCCTGATCTACAAGAAGCTTCCTCCACAGACGGCCTGAGGCGAGCCGGTGATGAGGCGAAATTATCATCGCTCGGCGCGTTTGCCGGCCACGTCTCATCAAGCCTCTGCATCGGGTCGGAGACTTTCTACAATTTCCTGAAGAGCCTGAGCGTCGTTGAAAAGGCGTATGGCGGCGAGCCCGTCTGCGCCTGCGCGCAGAGCGTCGTGCGCGTTTTCGACGGTGATGCCGCCGAGCGCCAGAAGCGGGAAGGGCGCGAGCGTGCGCGCGGCTTCCGTCAACGCGTCGAGTCCGGTGGGCTGTCCGTAGGCGCGCTTGGAGGGGGTGTCGAAGACAGGGCCGAAGGTGGCGAAGTCCGCCCCCGCGCGCTCGGCGCTGCTCGCTTCCGCCAGAGAGTGAGCGGAGACGCCGATCAGGAAATCGTCGCCGAAGGCGCGGCGCACAACCCCTGCTTCGAGCGAGCGCGTGGTCAGATGCACGCCGTCTGCTCCGGCTGCGCGCGCTATGTCTGCGCGGTCGTTGACGAGCAGGCGCGTGTCGCTCCCCTCTGTGAGACGCGCGGCCCGTGCGGCCAGCTCATAGAGCGTGCGTGCGGTCAGATTCTTTTCGCGTAGCTGAATGAGATGGATGCGCGCGGCGACAGCCGCCGCCGTGAGCGAGACTATGCGCTCGAACTCTTCACTTGAAGGAGTCGTCTCGCGAGTCGTCTCGCCGCTCGTGATGAGGTAGAGGATCGGCGTTTGTTGTGGTGGTTGCGGCTTGAGCGGCATCTTTCTTCGGCGCGAGCGCGGGCTTGTTAATCTCGGATTGCATGGCGCGCACGGTCTGGCGAAAATGCGCTATCTCCCAGAAAGCGATGCCCAGATTAAGGAGTCCGAGGCCCGTCACAGCGCCCCGCACCCACCCGGAAGAGACGGCGCGCTGCATTCCCATCAGTCCGGTCTTGTGCGCCGCGTAGACCAGAAAGTAGTTGTCGCCCCAGTCGCTCAAGCCGAAGGAGGGGAGAAACGGCAGGACGTGTACCCACGGCAGGAACGTGAGCACGAGCCCCACTTCGAGGCACAAGATAATGTAGAAGATAACGCTGAGCCTGGATGACATACCTTTATAGATGTCCTGCTTCGGGGATTGGATGTTCGGCCCTTGCGGCCACTTGAGGCCTATTTTAGCCTCTCACGTCCGAGCCCTGATCTTTCATTTTTTTCAACTCGCTCAATTTAGTCGATACGCCCCTGTAGGTGACGTTGATGCCGTAAACCTCCGTGAAGGTCTCTATGGCGCGATCAATCTCGCCCATCTCTTCATAGGCCGTGCCCAGCTCGAAGCGCAGGGCCTGATATTCATCGTCCGAGTGGCCGGGCGCTTCCAGGCCCTTCCTGAACCAGATGGCGGCGACGCGCGGCATCCCTTTCCTCATGAAACAGTGGCCGAGCAGGTTGCAGCACTGTAGATAGCGCGGCGTGCCGTCTCTGGGTGCGGCCAGACTGGCGGCCACCTGAAATTCTTCGACCGCTTCGTCCAACAACTCCATCTCGCTATAGGCGAGCCCGAGATTATAGTGCGTCTCGTAGTCGTCGCCCGTGGATGAAGACTCGTCTTCCTCTACGGCGTCGCGAAATTCCGCGAAGACATCGGCCAGCTCCGGGTGCATCACGCTCGACTTTTGCACGGGGGCAGCCGGGCGGGGCGCTGGCGCTGGCGCAGCAGCCGGCGTCGCTTCCACAGTCGGTTCGGCCCGCGCCGTCCCATTGTCATCAATGTTATAGAGTTCAAAGCCGGAAAACTCAACCGTCGCTTCGGGCTCGGCGGCGGGCGAAGCAGTGTCGTCGGGCAGGGAAGACGATGCAGTGATTGCTGCTGCCGTCTCCAACTGCGCGCGGCGCTCGTCAATCGCCGGATGCGCGCCGAACTGGCGTTCCAGCATGGTCAGCGTCTCCTGAGCGATGTCTGCGTACCCTTGCGTGAGGTAGAAGTCAACGCTCTCCAATTCCTGTAAGAGCAGGCTCTCGCGGCGCGGGTCGGAGGAGGCGCTGGCAGGCTGCTCGGAATCGGTCGTGGGCGCGCTCTCATGCGCCGTCACGCTGTCGAAATCAACCTCCTGAAAACTGTTTGACAGTGGCTCAGAAGGTTGAGGCGCGGCGGCTGCGGGCTCAGACGAGATATCCATGTCGGCCCAGTCGGCGTTCAGGTCTGCGAAAGAGGCTGAGGGGTCTGGCGGCCTGGCTGCGACGGCGGGCTCAGGGGCTTCGGTCGCGACAGTATTCCATTCAAATTCGCCGAACTCGCCCGTCGGAGGGACATCGACCACGCTGCCATCACCCACGGAGGCGGGCGAGCCGTTGGAAGAGACGAAGCTCTCGAAGACGGGAGCCTCATGGCCCGCGGACTCGAAGATCGACTCGTTCTCGTAAAGGGCCTGAACGGGCGCATCGCCAAGCTCGTGCAGGCGGTCGTAGTAGTATTGATTATCGGGCACGAGTCGCGCGAGCTGGGCGACGGCGTTGCGCTCCTCATCCACCAGCCCGGCCTTGCGCGCCGCTTCCGCCAGACGTTCGAGCACGATACGCATGCGCTCTTCGTCGCGCTGCCAGCGGTGAACGTGAACCAGCAGGCGCAGGGCGTTGATGTGCTCGGGCTCGCGCGCAAGGGTTTCGCGCAGGATGTCGATCACCTGATCTTCTTCGCGTCCGGTCAGCATTTGCTGTACGATGCTGCCCATCACCCTGACCGCAGCATCCAGGTTGCCTTCTTTCAGGTAGAGGCGGGCCACGTCAACGAAGCGCGGGTAGTTATCCTTGTCGCGCTGGACGAGAGCGGCGATTGAGCGTTCAGCCGCCGACACGTCGCCTGATTCGACGTGAGCGCGCGCCAGCATTGACAGCAGCTCCGTGTCGTTCGGCTGCTCGGAGACGGCACGATCCAGAACTTCAGCCGCTTCCTGCGGCGTGCCGAGCGCGATATGAGCCGAGAGCAAGCCGGTCAAGGCGGCATGGTCGAAGGGAAAATTATTGAGCACCATCGAGTAAGGGCCGAGAGCGTTTTCGTGCTGGCCGCGCGCCATCAGCAGGTCTCCGACCCTGGTGTAGGCTTCGGCGGCCTCCGTGTGGAAGTTCTCGCGCGAATAGCCTTCGGCCAGGCGGCGGCGGATGTCTATGTTCTCCGGGTCAAGGTCGGCGACGCGGCGCAGGACTTCGAGCGATTTGTGTATCTGCCCCGCGCGCGAGTAGGCATCGGCGACCGTCATGTACTGCGCGCGGGCGTCAACCGTCAGCCCCTGCGCTTCGTAGAGGGCGGCCAACTGGCTGGCGACCTCGGGCGCGCCCGGCTGTAGGCGCTCGACCTTTTTGTACATGGCGATGGCTTTCAGCGCAAAGCCCTGTTCGCGATAATGCTCGGCGATGCGCGTAAAGCAGGCGATGGCCTCGCGCTTTTTGTCCGCGCGGGCATAGAGGTCGCCGAGGACGTTAAGCGCCATAAAGTCGTCCGCATCGTTTTCTACGATCTGGCGATACTCGGCGATGGCTGCTGGAATCTTGCCCTGAGCAAGGTATTTCTCAGCCGCACGTAAAACCTTTGCTTTATCAAATCCCATCAGGAATCGTTTGTGTCGTCAAAAAAGGGTGGCGGCGGCTTTAAGGGGTAAGTGATCGGAGAAGCAATCGAGCGCCCTCGGAAGAAACAGCCCCTTCAAATCTATGATGCCAGACCCGGGCATCAAACCTTAACGCTAACATGCGTTATTGGCGAGTGTCAACGATATGGCGCTCAGCCATTTAAGGCGAGTCCCCGCGGCTCTCGCAGGCGGTTCGGGCAAAGGTTTTGTGAGAAGCTTGCGGTCAGAGCCTGCGCTCTGGCGAGGAGCGACCGGCGGGCTTTAAAGTTAAAGGAGTAAAGCAATTTTCTGCTGACAAGGTCTTGCGGCTTCATTTGGACTCAAAGGGCACAGGCACAGGGGTGGACGAGCGGGCGGCTTCGCCCTCAGGCTTTCAGGGTCGGCGCGGGCGCGTAGTCGTAATAGCCACAAGGCTCGCGCTCTGCGGGTTCGTCCTCTATGCCGTTTTCGCGCCGCATTCCATCGCGGGCGCGGAGATAGCGCTCGCGCTTGTCGCCCTGGGCTGGCTTGCGCGCACCCTTGCGACACGGCGCACAGGCTTTCGCCGCACCCCTCAAGACCTCCCCATCCTGCTTTTTCTCGTCTGGACACTCCTTTCCTCCTTTCTTTCCGAAGAGCCGGGCATAAGCCTCGCGAAGCTGCAATCCGTCTGCGTCGTCTTCCTCTTCTACCTGACGCAGGCCGCCCTGAGGCGGCGATGGGCACATCCTCTAGTCCTGCTGATGATTACGTCGGGCGTGGCTGGTGTCCTTTGGAGTGTCGTCGATATAACGCGGGGGCGCGGCGTCCGTATAGAAGAGATGTCCCCGGACAGCCCCTTTCGATTGACGCCCGTGCGTGAGGGCGATGCCGTCTGGCGTGTAGGTCGAAGGAGCGTCTCCTCCGTCGCGGAGATTGACGACGCGATCAAAGGAGCGACGCCAAACGCTCCGCTCTCCGTCAGCTTCATCACGCAGGGCGAGCACGCCGAATGGCCCAGGCTTCCGGTCACGGACGAGATGAGGGCACGTCCTTCGCCGTCAGGGCTGGTGGGTGACGGGCCGACGCACCGCTTTCGCGCTTCGGGTTGGACAAGACACTACGAGACCTTTTCCGAGACGCTGCAGGTGTTGGCCCAACTGGCGCTTGGTCTCGCGCTCGCACATTTGCGTCGTGGCCGTAAGGGACGCGACTGGCGCGTGTGGCTGGGGTTTGCCGCGAGCCTTGTGCTTGGGCTCGGCATCGTGCTGACGGCGATGCGTACGGTGCTGGTCGCCCTCAGCATCGGTGCAGGCGTAGTCACCTGGCGCGCGGCGAGAAGGCGCGAGCGGCTGTTGATCTACGCCGCTATCCTCCTGTTACTGGCGACCGGCGCGCTCGCCGTCTGGCGTACACGCATGACGGGCACGCTCTCTTTTCAGGATGCGAGCGCAGGCCTGCGCTTACAGGTGGCGGGCGTCGGGCTCAGGCGCTTGAGGGCACATCCGTTTTTCGGTCACGGCATGGACGCGGTGAAGAAGCATTGGACTGAGTGGGGCTTTCCCGGCACGGATGTGATTCACATGCACTCGACGCCGCTGCAACTTGCCTTCGACAGAGGCTTGCCCGCACTCTTTTTCTGGCTCTGGATTATCGCCTCCTTCTGGCGACAGACGACGCGCGCCGAAGAGCGCGCCCGCGCGTCCACAAACACTTTCAGGCACGGCCTGCTGCTCGGCGCAACGGGCGCGCTCGCCGGACTCTTCAGCAGCTCTCTGGTCAACTACAACTTCGGCGACGCAGAGGTCGCGCTCGTCTTCTGGTGGCTCGCGGGAATAACGGCAAACATTAACAGGGATGGGCAGGATAAAAGCAAGGATGAAGGATGAAGGATGAAGGATGAAGTAAAAGCTATTAAGTTAGTGAAGCATTCCTTTCATCCTTCCGCCTTCATCCTTCATCCTTGCTCTTGTTCATCCCTGTTCATTCTTAAATCACGTCGGCGAAATTCTTGCGTGTGCGGGCGAACCACCAGTAGCCGAAGATGAAGCAGACGAGGGCGAAGGCCGTGAAGTAGGCCAGCCCGCGCCAGTCCGGCATTGCGCCTTCGAGGATAATGCGGCGATAGCTGCGTATCAGATGTGTGAAGGGGTTGGCGCGAATCAGCGGGCTAAAGCGTGCGGGCACGACCGATTCCGGATAGATGATCGGCGTTAGATAGAGCCATGCTGTTAGGAGCAACCCTATGCCCTGAACAATGTCGCGCAGGAAGACGCCGAGCGAGGCGACGAGCCATGCCAGACCGAGCGTGGCGATGAGTTGGGGCAGGACGACGACCGGCAGCCAGAGTAGCGTCGCGTGCAGCTCTCCGCGAATAATGAGCGCGGCAAAGAGTAGCGCGAGCGTGCCGAACATCTGATTGGCGAGCGCCGTGAGCGCCAGCGCAATCGGCAGTATCTCAAGCGGAAAGACTACGCGCTTGACCAGATTGGCGTGGGTCACGACCGTCTGCGACGAATGCTGAACAGTCTCCTGAAAGGCCGTCCACGGCAGCAGCCCGCAGAAAAGATAGAGAGCGAAATCCCAAGCCGAGCCGCTCGCCCCGAAGCGCGCGCCGAAGATGCCCGCGAAGATAAACGTAAAGATCGCAATCATCACGACCGGCGTGACCATCGCCCAGACGACTCCGAGCACTGAGCCACGGTAACGCGCCGCCAGCTCGCGCCTCGCGAGCGACAAGATCAGATCGAACCTGCGCGGCAGCTCCCAAAGGGGTCGCCACACCGCGCGCCGCGCTGCCTGTGCCGAGATCATGCGCCGGATTGTAACAACAAGTGGTCGATAATCCGTAATCAGCGGTCGGCTAAAAAGCCTGAGTCTCACCGATTACTGACTACTGATTACCGATCACTTGTTGTTACAATCCCGTCTTATGAGCACTGCGCTGCGCGTCGAGGGCGTGTCCAAGCAATACCGCATCTATGATCGTCCGGGCGACCGCTTGAAGGAGAGCCTGACGCGCGGGCGCTGGAAGTATCACCGCGAATTTTGGGCGCTCTCGGACATCAGCTTTGAGATCGAGGCGGGCACGACGACCGGCATTATCGGCCCGAACGGAAGCGGCAAGTCAACGCTCCTGCAGATCATCACGGGCACGCTTGAGCCCACGCACGGGAGCGTCTTCGCCGACGGGCGCATCGCCGCGCTCCTTGAACTCGGCGCTGGCTTCAATCCAGAGTTCACGGGCATCGAGAACATCTACATGAACGCCTCCCTGATGGGCTTCTCGCGCCGCGAGACCGAGAGGCTGCTGCCTGATATCGAGCGCTTCGCGGAGATCGGCCCGTTCATTCACCAGCCCGTGAAGACCTATTCGAGCGGCATGTATGTGCGCCTCGCCTTCTCGGTCGCCATCAGCGCCGCGCCGCAAATACTGATTATTGACGAGGCGCTGGCCGTCGGCGACGCCGTCTTTCAGCATCGCTGTACGCGTCGCATTAAAGAGATGCAGGCGAGCGGCGTGACGATCTTTTTCGTCTCGCATGATCCGGGCGCGATACGCGCTCTGTGCTCGCGCGCCATCCTTTTGAACTCCGGGCGCATAGAGGCCGACGGCAAGCCCTCGGACGTGCTCAATCGTTACCAGAAACTCATCATGGCGCGCGAGGAGGCTTATGATGCGAGCCTTCCAGCCGAGACAGATGAGATGAGCGCCGATCCAACTGGTGAAAGCACTGCGCCGCTCAGCTACCTTTACCGTCATGGCGACGGGAGCGCGGAATTCCTGAGCGTCGAGTTGCTGGACGGCGCGCGTCGCCCCGCCGAGATGGTGGAAAGCGGCGAGCCGCTCCTTGTTCGCCAGCGCGTGCTCTTTCACCGCGACGCTGACGACCCGGTCTGCGGCTTCCTGATACGTAATCGTCATGGCATACACTTGTACGGCAGCAACACGGAGCTGCTTGAGATAAAGCTCGGCCCTGTGCGGCGCGGCGAGGTCATAGAGGTGATCTTCGCCATGAATTGCTGGCTGGCGTCCGACCTCTACTCGCTGAGCAGCGCCGTGCATAGCCGTGAGGGCATCAGCTTCGACTGGCTCGACGGAGTCCTCTACTTTCGCGTGATGAGCGCCGTCGCGATGGAAGGCGTCGCCAATCTCAACGCCAACGCCACGACCCGGCGACTAGGGCTGCGCTCAGCTTACAGGGAGCGCGAAGCTGATCAGGTCAGTTGAAAACGGCATACAGGTCAGTACCGCCTGCGGTAGCGGGCGGGTGATGGCGACGACACGACCCGCCCGCTACCGCAGGCGGTACTGACTGCATTATCCTGTCCATCCCTGTTTGACTTCCATTTCAAATAGGCTTACGGTTTTGAATGTTTAAGAACCCTTCTCATGATTGAAACCGACGATTCAGAAATCAATATTGATCTGCTGATGGCTAGAATCCGCGAGGCGGCGAGCGAGCGCCGGGCCGGAAACGGCACGAGCCTCGTTGATGCTTCGGCGGTGCTGCATGAGCTTTTGAAGTCGAACGGGAAGCCCTCCGCGCCCGCCCAGCTCTCTCTCTCTGAGTCTTCCACGCCGACGCGCGGCGCTACGGCGCAGCCCTCTCTTTTGCCGCCGGTAATGATTACGACGCTCAGGCTACAGCCTGAGTTTGAGCCGCGCGCTGACGATCATTATCACGTCAACGACCTGCTCGGCTTTCACGACCTTGAGTTCGTCCGCAACGCTTACCGCGCCATCCTCAAGCGCGAGCCGGATGATGCTGGTCTGGCCGAGTACCTGTCGAATCTACGCAGCGGGCGCTTCAACAAGATAGACGTGCTGGCGAGCCTGCGCTTTTCGCCGGAAGGTAAGGCGCGGGGCGTTACCGTTGACGGCCTGAGCTTCCCGGCATTCCTGAGAAGGCTCTATCGCGTGCCCCTCGTCGGCTACTTGCTGGAATTAACGGTCGGGCTCGTTCGTCTTCCCGTCTTGCTCAGAAGCCAGCGGCAGCTTGAAGCCTACTCGGTCGCGCAGGACGAAAGATTGTCCGGGCATCTTAACCTCATGAACGCGCGCCTTGCCGACGCCGTCTCGGCGCGCAGCGGTCAGTGGGCCAACGAGCTTTCGGAGGTCAACCGCCAATTGACGGAAGACCTGTCGCGCGTGACGGCGCAACAGGCCGCGATGGCCGCAGAGTTCTCAAGAATTGTAAGCGAGCTTTCGGAAAACTTAAGCGAGATGTCGGAGTCCTACAGGAAGGTGACGGGGCTTCAGCACCAGCAGATCGGCGCGCTCTTCCGCGAGCAACAGGAGCTCGTCGAAGATCAGAAGAGATTGAGGGCAGACCTGCACGCTTACCTCGGCGCGGAACAGGAAAGGGCACGACAACTGCTTGAAGCGCAGGAGAAGTATGACGAGCGTTTGACGCACGCCGGAGCGCAGTATGACACGGTGGTCGAGTACATAGACACGCGCGTCCGCGAGGTCGCGCAAAAGTTACAGCAGACGCGCACGGAGCTTGTCCTCAACGAGCGGCGTTTGACGCTGCTTCTGGAAGAAGCGCGCAAGCGTTTGCCGGAGCCGCTCGTGCCCGCCGCCCTGCAGACCATGGCTCGCGAAGAACAGCATGTGCTGGATGCGCTCTATACCTCGTTTGAAGACCAGTTTCGCGGCAGCCGCGAGGATATCAAGGAGCGCTTCAGGATTTACGTGCCGGTTTTGAGGGATGCAGCCATCACGGCTGAGATACTGGACATCGGGTGCGGGCGCGGCGAGTGGTTGGAGGTGTTGGAGGAAGAGGGATTCGCGGCGCGCGGCGTGGAGCTGAATCGCGCGATGGTCGAGCAATGCCGTGAGCGCGGCCTTGAGGCCGTAGACGCAGAGGCCATCGCTTATTTACAGTCGCTGCCGCCCGCGAGCCTTCGCGCCGTGACCGGCTTTCACTTCATCGAGCATCTCCCGTTTGAAACGCTCATCAAGTTATTGGATGAGATCGTCCGTGTCCTGAAGCCCGGCGGCATGGTCATCTTCGAGACTCCGAACCCGGAGAACGTGCTGGTCGGCAGCTACTTCTTCTATTTTGATCCGACGCACCGCAATCCGCTGCCCCCCTCGATGACACAGTTTCTGCTCGAATCCCGTGGGCTGTCTCGCATCGAGGTGATGAAGCTGCACCCGGCGGACGCGCTCAGGGTGGAGGGCGACGACGAGTTGACCGAGCGCTTCAACGAATACTTTTTCGGCCCGATGGATTATGCCGTCACGGGTCAAAAGCTTTAGCTCCACAATTGATTGTCGCCGCGCCCGAGCCGAAGAGCAGTGCATCACTTCATCTTCTTCTTCGCTCCCGCGCCAGCGGATTCCAGCTGTATGCCCCGTATCGCCATTCTGACCAGAACCATCACGACAGCCGATGCCGTCAGCAATGATGTCATCGGAATGTACGATGTGCTCAGCCGGCGTGGATATGACGTCGGGCTCTATGCGGACGCATGGACGCTCTCTGAGCCGAGGATTCATCATGCTTTGCGGCTGGGATACTTTCTGCAAGAGCCGGATGATATTCTGATCTATCATTACTCCATCGGCTGGGATTTGGGGCTGGAACTGCTCAAGGATTTAAGCTGCCGCACCGTCATCAAGTATCACAACGTCACGCCGCCTCACTTCTTCGACGGCATCGCGACCCACTACGTACACATGTGCGAAGAGGGGCGCGAGCAGCTCAAGCTAATCGCGCGCTCGGCCTGCGACCTTTACCTCGCGGACTCGCCATACAATATGGAGGAGCTGATCAGTGAAGGAGCGGACGAGCGGAAGAGCTTCGTCGTCCCTCCCTTTCACCACATCGACCGCCTGCACTCGGTCAAGCCGGACATAGATATTCTGGACAAGTACACGGACGGCAAAGTCAATGTCCTGATGGTCGGTCGCGTCAGCCCCAACAAGGGCCACGTCGCTTTACTCGAAGCGTTCGCCACCTACTACTATCACTACAACAGCAACTCTCGCCTGCTCATCGTCGGCATAGAGAAAGAGGAGTTTAAAGCCTACTCCAAACTCCTGCGCGAGATAGCGGGGTTGTTGTGTCTGGAGGATTCGGTCGTCTTCACCGGAGAAGTGCCGGACGAGGCGCTGAAAGCCTATTACCTTGTGGGCAGCGCTCTCATGTTCGCCAGCGAGCACGAGGGGTTCTGCGTACCGCTGGTGGAAGCGATGGCGATGAAGCTGCCGATCATGGCCTACGCCTCGTCAGCCATTCCGGGCACGGTCGCAGACGCCGGACTTGTATGGGACACACGTGACCCGTATCTGCTGGCCGAGTCGCTGGATGTAATAGTGAAGGATGAGCGTGTGAGCGTGGCATTGGGGATGAAGGGTCGGAGGCG
>DASVWI010000016.1:0-11278 GCA_036389675.1 Pyrinomonadaceae bacterium | reverse complement strand
AGAGGGGGAGACTCTTAGAGAGGCGGAGGGGAGTTTATCGAGGGCGGAGGATTGGATGGTGATGAAATCTGAGGAGGGGGGTTTGGCAGGGAGGGTGAAAGGGCCGGTATAGCTAGCTCCGGCTTCCAGTATGATCGTGTCCCCCGGATTAGCAGCGTTGAGTGCGGCCTGTAGATTACCTCCCGCAGGCACAACGACAGTTGCGGCGGAAGTCGTCCCGATGATTCCAAGGCTTGTGAGTAAGAATGCTGAGAAGACGATGGCGAAACGCAAGCTTGATCGAAGGGTGAAGGAAAAGAGAGCCTTCGGCCCGCACGTAGTAATCATTTATCAACCTCACTTCGGTAGCCGGACTATCTCAAAACCTCGGTTTCGAGACTCCTGGCTTTGCGGACCCGCATCGCTGCGGGGGTGCCTTTAATCGGTGATGACTTTGCGCTCTATCCTAAGAGCACGTGTGATGTGTGGTGGAGCGTAGATGAGAACACACACGCCGCGACCAACGCCGGGGCGATAGAGAAACAGGCGGCTACCGTTTCTGCTTCGGGCGACAGTTCCAGGCGCGTAAGTTGTATGGTTGAATCGAAGTGAAAAGGAGAGGCGGCAATACCTGGAACCAGTGGTTGCTAAGGGCTAGCAGGTGGTGAGTGGTTCCAACCACGCTTCAATTCCTCTGCCAGAGGACGCTCGCCTGCGAAAGTCTTTCGAGAGACTTAAGAGAATGCGTGCCGCACGCTTACAGCGCCGGAACGTACTCACGAGCGAGTTTGAAGCTTAGGCTTTCTCCAGATCGCCTTCGGCAACCAGACAATCTCACCTCAAACGCGTCCACGGTAAAACATGGCGCGCCTTTGTTGAGACTCACGGCTTTGCGTCCCTGCCTCGCGGCAGGTTTGCCCTTATCGTGTGCAATCAGCTTGTTACGAAAGATCGGCGGTCGCTCCATGGTCAACCGTAGTCGACCGCAGCAGCAATTTGATTAAACGATATTTGACTCTGTTTGTCAATCACTTTTAAAAACCGATTTGAGCCCCTAAAACTAAGCATCCATCTCAGATCATCTCTCTTTGACGACCAGAAACGAGGGCGTGACGGCGTCCGAGTCCGGCAGCTCGCGGCTGATCGAGAGCCCCTGTCGCCGAAGCTCGCGGCGCACCATCCCTTCCGTCTGAAAAACTTCGCGCGCCGCCGTCAGACGACCCGTCGGCTGCCTTCCGGTCATACCGTAGAGCGTGCCCGCATACAGAACGCGCAGGGAGTAAATCACCTGTCCCAGATCGCGCCCCCGAACGGACTCGGTCAGCTGGCGCAGGTAGAAGCGAGGGTGATGAATCTTGAGAAGCAGCGCCCCGCCCTCTCTTAACACGCGCGCAATCTCCGAGAGCGTCTGCACATTATCCGTGTAGGGGAGAACCAATCGGCAGATGACCAGATCGAAGATGCCCGAAGCGTAGGGCAGATGCTCGGCTGAGCCGCGCACGAACTGGACGCGAGCCGTAGGCGCGTGTGCGGCGTAGAGCTGGCGTCCGGCGAGGCCCACGTCCTGCGCCGGGTCGAGGCCAAACCCCAGCGCGCCCCTGTCGGTCACAAAGGGGAGAAGCTGCTGCCCCGCCCCGCAGCCTACGTCGAGCACGCGCGAAACATCCATGCCCGAAACAGCGTCGAGCAGCGTGCGGGCGCGCGAGGGGTCGGCGATAAAACGCGCCCATGCCCCGCGAATATATTGATCGTATTCGTCACGTCCGCCCAAGGATGGTCTCTCTTCGTCTTTAGAATTTGACGCTTGCGTCGTCAAAGCGTCAGTAGGGGTTTGGGCGCGCCGCGCGCGCGATTCACTTTCCGCCGCTGACGTAGGCGGACTCCGTTCGAGGAGTCCACGGGAAGCGCTCGGCCAACTGGCGCGCGAGGAATTCGCTGTAGACGCTCGCGCCGCCCGGCGTCAGGTGCATCTCGTCAACGAAGCTCACCTGATTGATTCCATCCACCTC
Organism: Pyrinomonadaceae bacterium; assembly: GCA_036389675.1. Taxonomy (GTDB): domain Bacteria; phylum Acidobacteriota; class Blastocatellia; order Pyrinomonadales; family Pyrinomonadaceae; genus DASQYE01. The sequence continues at coordinate 9,290 of DASVWI010000016.1, read as the reverse complement.
GCGAAAATCGAAGAAGCTCATGCCCTCGGCCTCTATGACGCGCTGAAGCTGCGGGTCGAGCGCATACTCTTCCCTCAAAGGCATGGCGACAAAGATGACGCGCACGTTATGGTTGCGTGCAAGGCTGATCAATCGTTGCAGTCTTTGATAGCCCGGAGCGGAGGAAGCCGTAGCGTCGCCCGCGTCCGCGCTCTTCTTCATGGCCTTCTGCGTTCTGTTCATCACCTGCGCGCTCTCTCGATAGTTCGGGATCAGATCGTCGAGCACGCGCGTACGCACGCGCATTCGATTGGCATAAGCGGAAGACAGATCGGCCAGCATGAAATCGGCACGGTTATCGAAATCCAGCAGGTCTTGCGAGAACAACTCGGGGATGTCCGAGGCGCTGGTGTAGTTGTGCGCCAGCCGCGCGGGCACGGGCGGCACATCGTCATGCAAATCTTTGGCGGCGAAGCAGACGATCAGCACGTCAGGCAGACGGTTCGCGTCCACGAAATAGTGCTTGAAGGCGTAGTACCAATCGGGCAGAGCGGTGGCATCGGGGAAGACGCGCCCGACGCTCAACGGGCCAAGCCTGTGGGCCTCCATCTCCCTCTCAAAAATTCCGGGATCGACGCCGTACCTGATCATCGAGTTCGAGATGAAGAGGACTTTTGTGCCGGGGCTCTCCGTCATCTTTCTGGAGATTTCCGGTATCTGCCGAATGTGCGTGACATCCAGCGAGAGCGACCTCTCCGACAGGCGCACGACAACCTCGCCGCCCAGTAAGACCAGCAGGACGACGGCGACGACCCGTAGCTCGTTTCTAAAACTGGAAGTAGATAAAGACATTGCTGACAGGCGGAGCAAAGAACCACAACATCAGTGCACAGTAGCTATAGGCGGCGGCGCGCACCCACCAGCGCGTCTCGGTCAGGCGCAGAAGGTCCTGCTTACGCTCAAGCCAGAATTCATAGACGACGAGCGGCCCGGCGAAGAAAACGATCATCGCCAGCGCCGAAGAGGCCAGCGGAGTCATACGGAAATCGGTCGCCATCCTCCCGAGCATCCCCCACACCTGCGTCATCGATTCGGCGCGAAACAGCAGCCATCCCAGACAGACCAGATGAAACATCAGCACGACTCTGAACGCGTAGCCCGTCCATGACGCGCGCGCCCCCGCGGGCTTAGCGACAGGTGTGGAGACACCTTCCCTGTACTTTTTGAAGAACCAGAAACGCGGCCATGAGATCATGCGATAGCCGCAGAGCAGCAGCCCGTGATAGAGACCCCAGAGGATAAACGTCCATGCCGCGCCGTGCCACAATCCGCTGAGCAGCATGACGAGGACGAGCGTGGAATAGAGCCGCCAGCGTGTCGGGTGCGCGCCGCCGCGCCGCGCCAGGGGCACATAGACGTAATCGCGGAACCACGTGGACAGGCTGATGTGCCAGCGAGCCCAGAAGTCGGGCGGCGAGACGGCGAAATAAGGGAGGTTGAAGTTGGTCGTCAGGTCGATATTAAGCCAGCGGGCGACGCCCTGCGCGATTGAGGAGTAGCCGGAAAAGTCCCCGTAAATCTGGAAGGCGAAGGCGTAGATGCCGACGAGGCATTCAAGGCCGGTCAGTTGTGACGGGCTCGTGTGAAAGATAGAGTTGGCGATGATCGCCAGATTGTCGCCGACCACAACTTTCTTGAAGAGGCCAATGGCGACGTAGTAGAGCCCTTCGCGGAAATCGTCCGCGCGGCGCACGCGCGGCTTCGTCAGTTGCGGTAGAAGCTTTCTGGCCCTCACGAGCGGGCCTGCGACCAGATGCGGGAAGAAGCTGACGAAGAGCGCGAAGTCCACGAAACTCTTCTCGTACTTGAAGTCTCCACGATAGACATCAATCGTGTAGCTCATGGTCTGGAAAGTGTAGAAGGAGATGCCCACCGGCAGAAGAAAATTGAGCGCGGGCAGCGAAACGGGCAGCCCGAGCGCCGTGAAGAGCCCGCTCAGCTCCTGCGAGAAAAAGCCGTAATACTTGAAAACGCCGAGCAGCCCTAGCTGGAGCGTGATCGAGGTCAGAAGAATGGTTTTCCGGGCACGCCTTGATTCGCTCCGGCCTATGCCGATGGCCGCGTAGTAATCGACCACGGTCGAGAAGAGCATGACGAAGAGAAAGCGCCAGTCCCAGTAGGCGTAAAAGACGTAGCTCGCCGCGAGCAGCATGTAGTTCTGCCGCCGATGCGAGAGCAGGCGATAGAGCGCGAAGACGACCGCGAAGAAAGCCCAGAAGATGTAGCTGTTGAAAAGCATGGCGACTTGAGGTTACTCAGGCCCTAGACCTTCTCCGATTCGGAGACGACGGGCCATGCTCCGAGCGGCTGCAAATCTACATCCGAAGAGAGCGCGGGGGCGGCGGCGGCCATCGCGGCAGTTCCTTCGACCACGCCCGCGCTCGCCTCCCTGACTCGTCTCGCCGGCGCAGCAGCAGCCGTAGGAATCGAGAAGCGTCGCTCGACGAGGATGAAGAGCAGCGTGGAGCTGACGAGCGTCATGAAGAAGAAGATCGGAAGTCCCAGCCAGAAGGCGAAGGTCGAAAGCCCGGACAGAGGTATGAGGCGCATCAGGACGACCGCGATGACCTTCAGCGTCAGGCCGTGAATCAGGTAATAGGAATAGCTGATATTACCGAGCCAGCGCAGCGGCGTCCACGCGAAAATCCTGCTCGAAACGGTACGGGGGCTGAAAGCCGCGAGCGTGAAAATCCAGAAGCCGCCGAACAGCAGTATCATGCGATAGTTCTCATTGAGGCTTCTGGCGTGCGGCAGAAAAGGGAAAACCTCCGGTTTGATGGCGAAGGCGTAGTAGAGGGGAAAGATCAGAGCGAGGATAAGGTACACACTGTAGTCGAGGCGCGCCGTCACCCTGCGCGCAAGCTCATACGTGTAGGTCGCCTCAAAGAGCAGTATGCCCGAGATGAACATGATGAAATGAATGCGCGCGTAGGTTGTGCCGACAAAGCAGTAGGCGGTGTAGACGAGCGCCAGTGTGAGAAAGAAGATGACCCTGCTCCTACCCGACCAGCGCCGCATGCCTAAGCGGACGACCACCAGTGGGATAAAGAGGTAAAAGAAGAACTCGTAGCTCAAAGACCACGCGACCGTAATGACGGGGTGGATGTCGAACACCCCGGGCAGGAGCAGCACGTTCTCTATGAGGTAGAGGGTAGCGCTCAAGGGCTCTGCGGGAATACGGCTCTCCGCCGGGTAGAGCGCGGAGAGCACCAGATAGACGGCAAAGACGCACAGGAAAGTGGGATAGATGCGCTCGATGCGCCGCCGGATAAATTTGGCGTAGTTGCTGTATTTCCTGATCGTCCAGCCGTAGATCAGGTAGCCGCTCAGGACGAAAAAGAGATCAACGCCGGAGAGCCCTATGGTTCCCACAAACTCCGAGACGAGGAAGCTGTAGGAGCCCGTCACGAGCCATGGCTTAAAGAGCGCGTGATAGTGGACGAAGAAGACGAGCAGCACGGCAAAGCCGCGCAGCCCCTCCATCGGCAGATTTCGATCTGGGCTGTTGACATTGCCCAGCTCGTAAATCCTCGCCAATCGCTCGCCAATTCTCATAATCTCTCAAGCAAGACAAGGTAAAAAAGGTCAGTACCGCCTAAGGTCTCGGGCGGGTGCTGCTACGACGAAGACCCGCCCGGCTTAAGCAGGCGGTACTGACCTGTCTCATCCTGTCAATTCCTTTTCTCTTAGAAAAGCGTGTAGATAAACGGAGCGAGCGCGGAGCTTTCAGCGAAGACCAGCAGCGCGCCGAAGAGCAGCATGATCACCACGATAGGCAGCAGCCAGAACTTTTTCCGTTCCCGCAAAAAGGCCCACAACTCAGCCAGTAAAGACATTGACAACCCTCCTGCCAGAGATCAGATTCCTACAAGTCGCCCGGGGAGACTCCGCTTCGGCGGTCGAGCGGTGCACCCGTTTCAGGGCACACACGCGCCGACAGTATATTGGGCATGCTTGGTTTGCAACACGGGACACAGCGATTGATAAAGAATATCGGCAATGGCCTGAGCACCCTGGGGTGTGTAGTGAATGAAATCGTAGAAATAACGGGAGGTCTTTGGCAACTGCCTCGCCAAATCGATAACTAGAATACCTTTCTCGCGCCCCACATGTCTAGTAGAATCATTGTAGACCTCCAGCAAGTCCCAGTACATCTTACCGGTTTGATACGGCCCGTTGGCCTTCACTCTCGCCAGGTCAACGCCCGTCACGTCGTCCGTGCCGAATCCCGTCAGCATCGGCTGCGTGACGAAGACGGGCTCTATCCCGGCGCGGCGGCAGATGTCAATGATCCGGCTCAATCGCGCCTCGTAATCCTTCAAATACTGGCCGCCATACGTGGCGATATACTCTTTTTGGGCCTCCTCGGAAATGTCCAGATATCCCTGCTTTCGCAAATCCACCTGATGATGCGTGAGGCCGGCCCTGTATGCCGTCAGGCTGCGGTAGAGGTTAAGCCCCAGCGCCGCGACCTCGCTGTAAGCCGATGCCGACTTGACGAAACCCTTGAATGAATCAAAGCGGATGCCGCTCCTGACGTTCTCCGCGTCGAATTCTGAGAGCGTGCCCGTGGCGATGTCGTTGATTCCGACGAGGAACAACGCGACCTTAGGCCGAAGCGGCACGATGTAGTCCTCCAGCAGAACCAGATGACCGTAGGTCGAATGTCCGTCGAGGCCAGCGTTGTTAATCCACACGGGTCGCAAGGATTTTTCCAGCCGCTGGCCGAGGCGGGCCGTCCATGTCTGGTCTTCGTTGAGGAAGAAGCATTGAGTAGTGCTGCCGCCGATGGTCACTATCGTCAATTGGTCGTGAAAGTCGGCGGGAGGGTTCTTGCCCCGGAAACCGAGCCCATTCCTTATGACTGTGACTTCCGGGTCGAGGCTCCTGATGATGTCGTTCTTGATGTGGTAGGTCTTGTTGGTTTCAAGGACGATGCGATTGCCCTTGATGCGCGCCTGAAAGGGATTGTGGAGGCGCAGCAGCACTTCCATGAGCAGCAGGGCGACGATGAGGCTAAAGAGCAGGAGCAGCAGATTGATCGCAGCCGAGCGCAGCCGTGAAGGCGGCTCGCGCCTGACCTTTTCAACCGCAGCGTCTGGCATCAAAGAGGATACTCCTTCAGAACCCGCGCTCGAACTCAGCCTTGCTCTGCCGGGTCTTCTTGCGCACAGTCCAGTAGCTCTCGCGCCCCTTGCCGCGCCGATTCAACACGTCGCGCCCGAACAGTCTTGACAGGACGCCGTACGGAGTCACCAGGCCGTAGAACATCAGGAAGAGCAGGATGCGGCTGTTGACGTAGCCGAGCACGTAGGCAAGGCGCATCCACGCGCGATGAAAGGCGCGGGCGAGCGGCGGCACAAAGAGGCCCGTCAAAACGAGCGCGAGGCTTAGGCTGCCGAAGACGGCGGCACGCGTCTGGTGATGACGGTAAAGGCTGAAGGCGGCGAAGAGCGCCAGCACAGCCGCCACCAGCAGCGCAGTCTTGCGAGCCTGCGCGTTGGTCACAACCTCTGCTGTTTGCCCTTTCTCTTTAGTCAAGCTGAAACTCCTCCTGCCAGCTCAGGTCTTCAGCGAGCGCGCTCTCGGCCTGCTCCCCTTTCTCAAGCACGAAGTCTTCCATCACCAGCACGTCCATCTCTGTTCGCATGAAGCAGGTGTAAGCCTCCTGCGGCGTGCAGACGATGGGCTCGCCCCTGACGTTGAAGGAGGTGTTGACGACGACGGGGCAGCCGGTCAAGCGCCCGAAGGCTTCGATCAGGTCGTAGTAGAGCGCGTTCTCTTCGCGGCGCACGGTCTGAATGCGCGCCGAGTAGTCAACGTGCGTCACAGCCGGAATCGTCGAGCGCGGCACGTTGAGCTTATCAATGCCGAAGAGGCTCTGCTCCTCACTGGTCATGGCGCGGCGCTCGCGCTCCGCGACGGGCGCGACCAGCAGCATGTAGGGCGAGTCAGCATCCATCTCGAAGAAGTCCGCGACCCGTTCTCTCAGGACCGCGGGCGCAAACGGACGGAAGGATTCACGAAACTTGATCTTGAGATTCATCTGCGACTGCATGCGGGGCGAACGAGGGTCTCCGAGGATAGAGCGCGCGCCCAGGGCGCGTGGCCCAAACTCCATGCGGCCCTGAAACCATCCCACGACCTTTTCATCCGCAAGCTGCCGCGCAACACGCTCGACCAGCGCGGCGCGCTCCATGCGGCGATAGGTTGCCCCGGTCGCATCCAGAAACTCCTGTATCTCATCGCTCTTGAAAGATGGGCCAAGGTACGCGCCGTTCATCCCGTCCGTCCGTCCTCGGCACACCTCTTCCGTGCTGCGAGGGTTACCGAGGTACTGATACCAGACCGAGAGCGCAGCGCCGAGCGAGCCTCCGGCATCGCCCGCCGCCGGTTGAATCCATACTTTTTCAAACGGGCCTTCACGCAGGATGCGACCGTTGCCCACGCAATTGAGCGCAACGCCTCCGGCCAGACACAGATTGCGCTCGCCCGTCTCGCGGTGAACGTGCCGCGCCATACGCAGCATCGCCAGCTCCGTCACTTCCTGCACCGAGCGCGCCAAATCCATGTGCCTCTGCGTCAGCTCCGATTCGGCGCGGCGGGCCGGGCCGTCGAAGAGTTTGTCGAAGGCCGCGTTGGTCATCGTCAGGCCCTGACAGTAGTTGAAGTATTTCATGTTGAGCCGAAGAGAGCCGTCCTCGCGCAGGTCGACCAGTTCGTCCAGAATCCGCTGCACGTAGCGCGGCTCGCCGTAAGGCGCAAGGCCCATCACTTTGTACTCGCCCGAATTGACCTTGAAGCCAGTGTAGTAGGTGAAGGCGGAATAGAGCAGGCCGAGCGAGTGCGGGAAATGTAGCTCGCCCAGCAGATGCAGCTCGTTGCCTTTGCCGTAACCGTAGCTGCTCGTGGCCCACTCGCCCACGCCGTCCATCGTCAGCACAGCCGCCGACTCAAATGGCGAGGGGAAGAATGCGCTCGCGGCATGCGACTCGTGATGCTCGGTAAAGAGCACCTTGCCTTTGTATCCGGCGTGGCGCGCGACCTGCTCGCGTATCCAGAGCTTCTCGCGCAGCCAGAGCGGCATCGCCATCATGAAAGAACGTATCCCGCTCGGCGCATAATCCAAATACGTTTCCAGCAGGCGCTCGAATTTCAAAAGCGGCTTGTCGTAGAAGGCTATCAGGTCAACTTCCGTGCCCTCGATACGTGCCTCGCGCAGGCAGTACTCGACCGCATGCGCGGGAAAGCGGTGGTCGTGCTTCTTACGCGAGAAACGCTCTTCCTGTGCGGCGGCGACGATCTCTCCGTCGCGCACAAGGCAGGCCGCGGAGTCGTGGTAATAGGCGGAGATACCCAGAATGTACATCGTGTGCGAAAAAACTTCAGGCCCGGCAGAGCCCCGCGCCCCACGTGAAGCCTGCGCCGAAGGCGGGAAGCAGGAGGTAGTCGCCCGCCTCTATGCGTCCCGAACGACGCAGCGTGTCGAGCGCCATCCCCATCGAAGCGGACGAAGTATTACCGTAATCTTCCAGCACCGTGACCACGCCTCCCGATTCGGTCGGAAAGCGCAGGCCGCGCGCCACGTGCGCCAAAAGGTTCGCGTTGGCCTGATGCGGAACCATCCACCTGACAGTATCGGGCGAAAGCTCGTGCCGCTTGAGCACCGTCTGGCAGGCGGCTGTGATCTTGCGCGAGGCGTTGAGAATCACCGATTGGCCCACCATACGCGGGTTATAGTCAATCGCCTGCTCAGCATCACTCTCACCCGCGCGCGTCGTCCCGAACTCCGTGCCCGGACAGCGTATGCCGAGGTCGTCGACGAAAGACCCGTCGGTCGCCAGCAGGATGTCTATGATCTCAAGCGAAGCGTCGCGCGACTCGCCGGAGACGATGAGCGCCGACGCGCCGTCTCCGAAGAGCATGGAGGTAGTGCCGGAGGCGGGCGACAGGTCTAGCCATGCGGACTGAATCTCTGCGAGGCAGATGGCGACGTTGCGCGCCGTGCCCGAATCCACGAGCGCGCGGGCCAGTTGCAGGCCGTAAAGCGCGTTGCAGCACGTGCCGCGAATGTCGAGGCAGGGAATCTCGCCCAAGCCCAGACTCTTCTGCACGGACGGCGCGCTGCCCGGGATGAAGCGGTCAGGCGTCATCGTGCCGAAGAGAAGATAGTCCACGTCCTGTTTCTCAAGACGAGCGTTTTCGAGGGCAAGGCCGAGCGCGGCAGAGCCGAGCGAGCTGGTGGTCGTGCCCCTCTCGGCCCAGCGGCGGCGGCGTATGCCGGAGGATTTGAATATCTGTGAGGCTTCGAGCCCGAGCCTTTCGGCGATCTCTTCGTTGGTGACGACGCCTTCGGGAACACTCATGCCCGTGCCGACTATATAAGCTTTCACGGCTCTTTAACCTTTGCGTGATTCGACGTACTTCTCAATGGTTTCAATCGTCTGAAAGTTTGCCGGGTTTACGTCCGCGTCGGAGACTTTGATGCCACACTCTTCTTCGAGCACGGCGACGAAATCAATAAGTGCGAAACTATCGAGCACGCCCGACCGGAAGAGATCATCGCCCGATTTGGGCTGTTCGACACCGGCGCTCTCCGCGCTCTGGTTGAGAAAATCCGTGACACCTTGTGGCAAAGCCATAACGTTTTCAGTCGCTCCTTTTATTGGTTCTACGAAAATTTTGCCGCCTGTAAGGCCCTTTTAAGCTGGCAGGCTAGTTTAGCATAAAGAGCTTATTTGAGCTTTCCGTGTGAAGAGAGGGCGGAAGGGGCGAGCGCCGCTTCGAGCGCGTCTATGTCGCATCCAACATCCCTGCCGTCTGTTCCGCGCCCCTTGTAACGGCTCGTCGCCGCCAGGCGATAGTTTCCTCTTTTCCAATCAACGAACTTTATTTCGCCTAATCCGAAAGGATAGAAGTTGTCCGGCGGATAACGGCTCGCGTCCGCCCCGGTGATGACGTTGCGCCTGATGACGGCCTTCGGGAAGAACCAGTTAATAGCACGCGTCCCGATGCCCTGTCCCTGCCCCGTTATCCCGTAATCATTATGCTGCACTATGTTGTTGGTCATCACAAACCCACTGCTCGGCCCCGCATTGTTCACCGTCTCATACGCCGACAATGCGCTCCCGCTGTGCACCACCGTGTTGTGATCGATCCTCACTCCCGTCGTCGTCGTCACCTGCACGAATATCCCGCTGCCTCCCCACTTCCCTCCATCTATGTCCTCAAACAGATTGTTCTCCACTCGC
>DASVWI010000015.1:0-168091 GCA_036389675.1 Pyrinomonadaceae bacterium | reverse complement strand
CAATTGGTGCCCGGCCTGCGAAATACCGGTCAATCCAATTAAGGGCATCGAAATTACGAATCTCTTCAGTGCTCATAATCACCTATTAGAAGCCTAACGCCCGAATTAACCGGGCGCGACGAACCGCCGATACGGCCAAGTCTAGCATGAGAGGTAAGCTAACTCGCGCTCCGGTTGAATGAGTTGTTAGGCTGCGGGTGCATTGACATGTGTCAATCTTCCACATCATCCTTGTACCTCCGGATGAAATCCTTATTTCCGCTTCACTATACCCAACAATCCAACCAACTCTTTTTCACACCGCCGCCGCTCAGGAATATAACTATCACATAAGGGAAGATACAGTTGTGAGACGCATCCATCTAAGTACAAGGCATTCCGGCAATGCAGCTGCTCTGTAAATACTGAGGCGAAATCATACAGACTCACTTCACCTTCTGAAATCAGAATGTAGACCTCATGGGGAGACTTCACTCCAATCCCATTTCGCACGTACAGAGATCGCGAGTCGGGCTTCAACTCGTGATTTACTTCGCCATCAATGACCAGCAACGGCCCCGATTGTGTAGCTTCATGAATGCCTGCTCGTTCATTGAGCGAATTGAACTTCTCTGAGTCGATGATTCCGGCACCATCATCTGTGACGTAGAAGATGCCGTTAGGCTTCCAATAAAAATTGCCATCGCCATTAGCCAGATTAAGAGGGCTCAGCGTCATGCCTCCTTCAATATGAAGCCCTTCGGGGGTGTGCTTCGCAGAGTATATGCCAGCGTTAGTGAGGGCCAGCAGGTCGTCACCGACCTGACGGTAAGCTTCACCTAAAGAGCTATAAGGATCTCCCGCAGTATTCTTCCACAGCAACTTAATGCGAGCTACGTTTAGATCAACACGAAGGACGACGTATGTTGCTTGTTTGATCGTAAGGCAACTGACTTCGATACCCTCAGCAACGTAAGCACGGCATTTAGTATCGGAGTGGCGAGGCGCATCCCCTGAGTTGGGCGAGCTTCTGCAAGAGGGGAGGAACATCACACTGAGGATGAGAAAAATCCTGATGCTTAACAAGCAAGACTTCATATCCTTCTACTCCCTCTTCGTTCGTTCTCAATTGTATGTAGCATAACGCCCGAATCAACCAGCTGCGAGCGAGCAGCATTCTCCCAAATCGAAGGATCAATGGTGAAAGAATTGCTATCGAAAGGTCGGGTTGAATGAGTTGTTATGCTGTCCGTAATATAAGGAGAAATCTTCATCTCAAACGAGTAAGCTTGCGCTCAGACCAACGTATACGGCTGCTGAATCCCCACCCTACGCATACCGGCATACACAATCTAAACGCAATATAATCAACATTGTAATGTTGCATTGCGTCAAGGGCGTACGCGTAATCTTAACACGCGCTTTTTTGACGCTTGTGCCGCCGCCACCTTTGTGCGGAAGGTTAAGGCAGCTACACACGCATCTCCAGCATTATACCCCTCTAAGTAAGGAGATGTTTCCATGAAGTATTCCCCCTCTCGGTCTGTTGACAGGAAATCTGTCGGACAGCAGGTACTGCCGGGTCTAATACGGGCGATCACTAAGGTTAGCCATCAAGCATACCCCGAAATCTTTACGCATGTTCAGCCACACGCCCATGCTACGGCAAAACTGGCCCGCTACTTTGCTGCCTCTCTACATCTTGGCAGAAGCCGTGGTCCTACGCTCAAGGAGATAGAATTCGGCGCTCACATGCATGACATCGGCAAATACTTTATTGCGTCTTCGATTCTTTTAAAGCCGGATACTCTTGATGAGGAGGAGCGCGCGATGGTATCCCTACATTCCGTCTACGGCGCAACCGTCATCTCAAAGCTTCCAGGGGTTACAGAGGCCATTCGTTGTGTAGTGCTTCATCACCATGAACGATGGGATGGCAATGGTTACCCGGAAGGACTCGCGCGGACTGCGATACCGCTCGCGGCGCGCATCGTCACCATCGTTGACGTTTACACATCGCTACGCGCCAAGCGTTCCTACAAACCCACGCTCACGAAACGTCAAGCCTTCAGCAATCTAATAGAGATGGCCGGGCGTGAGCTTGACCCATATATGGTTGAAGATTTCCTCAGGCTCGTTAAGGATAAGCACCCATTAGCGGGACATAATCGCACTTCCATTTAAGCGCCGCCGCTTCGCTTTCTGCGATCGAGCAGCGCCTGAGAAGGCAACAAAGCGCTGCGGATAACCCCCGGCGACGAGAGGTGGAATTAAAGCAAGTCTCGCGCATGAAAGCAACGCTATTCGCGCTCCGGGTCAACGAGTTGTTAGGCGGCGGCGGTGATCCCGTCTTATCTTCCGAAGAAACCGGGATCCATCAGATACCAGTTATATAAACCGGCCATTACCCCGACAACGAACACCAGCAGCACTATGACTTTATCCTTCGTCGTTTCGGGCTTGCCGGCCATTCCGGGAAACAAGAGCAGGAAGATTCCACCCACTACTCCGACAGGCCCGAAGGCAGCGAGTTTCATTGAGTAGCTACCAGCGCTGATCAATAGATGCCAGTTGTAATAGATCATGCCGGCAAAGATGATGATGATTACTACTGCCAGAAGACGGGCCTTCAAATGATTCATAAGAATCTCCCCTGCTTAGACACACTGACTCTAACAAAGTATAGATTTTGCATATTGGAACAGCCTAACAACCGAATTAACCCGCGCCGAGCGCAGGCAACTAATGCGGAAAGGATAAATCAATGATGAAAAGATTGCTATCGAGCGGTCGGGTTCAGTGAGTTGTTATGCGCCTTGCCTTTATCCTTATTCCAGTACATCAAAAGGATAATCCAAAATAGAATTGAAAGCGCAAGTGCGATGTAAGTCCGCGTGCCGGGAAACGTAAACACAATATCGAACCATGCATGGAGTGTGACGGCAACGAGCAGCGACTTGCCTCGCTCCGTTGCTTCTCCAATCAACCAGGAGAGGATGATGCCTACCGGATAAAAGATAGCCAGAAATAAAACTATCTGCTTTATTGACCCGTGAGTAGTTCGATTTGTGAAATGCCAGAACTCCCAAAGTACACCAATGAGCACATACCTTTTCACGAGTGTGAGAGGGCGAAGAGCATCCTGTAGGAACCAGCGCCAACCCAACTCTTCGCCAAGGATGGTAAGCAGCGTCACCAAACCTAATGCCAACGTACCCAAGCGATTAATGCTTCCGTCAGGCATCGGGACGCCGACAGCAACCGCAAATAGAATCGGCACCCAGTAGAAAGCCAGACTCTTAGACCATGAAGTTCCCCAGAAAGTGATTGTACGACGATGTGTTTTCCTGAAAATTACGAGGGAAAGAATGGCTGCCATTCCGGGTCCCCACATAATGATAGCCATCTTCAGAATAAATGTAAGCGGTGAGGTTGGCGAAACCTTCGGAAACTGCCAGCTGAACCAGCTTTCAGGATATACATCCCTCCACCAAAGGAAAGGCCATGAAAGAGCACAGGCCGCAAGGTAGTAGAAGGCAACTGCGTGCCAGTTCACTCTTTCTTGTGCCTCAAACTCCTTCATAATATATCTGACAGGAACCCGGCGCATAACGCTTGAATTAAACCGCGCGCAGACACCGCCGCCGATGCTGGCAAATTCTCAATGAAAAGCAAGTAACTCGCGCTCCGGTTCAATCAGTCGTTAGGCGCGGCATTAATGATAAGCCGCAGCACCATTCCTCCATAATCCTTCATTGTGCGGACTCTAAAGTTATATTCATCGGGCGCTCGCGTGCCTCACTTGATTTGAATCTAATTTCAAATGTTTTGTAGCCTCCTTTTGAAACTGTCAAGATGAGATCAATGTTAAGCGGAGCGTGAGTAAATCCAACAGAGAAACTACCATCAGCTTCAGTCCTTGTTTCGTCTTTGTGCCCTCCCGAAACATTTTTCATTTCAACAAAAGCGCCTTCAACAGGTTTCCCGTCTTTATCTAAGACCTTTCCCTTAAGATGCGTAAAGCCATCACACGCCAAAACACAAAATAGAAGTAGAAAGATTGCTACTATAGATGAGTTACGCATAACGATAATTTCTCTGAACTGGCTTTCAGCTGAGTGAATTAGACTTGGATTTTGTGTTAGGGTCAAGCGCCTAACGCCTGAATCAAACAGGCGGGAAGAATTGCCGAGCAGCATCATAATTTGCGAATGACATCCGAGCTATTTCCGCTCCGGTTGAATGAGTTGTTAGGCGCGGCATTCCTGTCACTCGTCTCCTCTTTCCTCCAAACCTCCTTCGAGCCTTTCTATCACCGGGGGTTGCACGCCCTCGAATTCCTCGAAACGCTCTAGGTCACCCGGCTCGAAATCGACAGTGAATTGCAGATGGTTACAATGTAGACAGCCATAGGCGTGGATCTGCCGGCCATGGCCGAACATTCTATCTTTGAAGGATCGCCCTCCGGGATAGAACTTGAGATCATCCTTGGGAGTCTGCGGGACTTCCCCCTCAACTAAATTGGTGCTCCCGCATGAAACACATTTCATATAGAGCCTCTATGCCGATCTCAAGGATGAGCGCCTAATGGCTGGGATGACCCGGGCGGAAACCAGCCAGCGATAAAGTAAAATATAAAAAGGCAGCGTTTGATGAAAGCCGCTGTTTCCGCCTCGCGTCCATTGATTTGTTGGGCGAGTTCTTAACCAATAAATGTAGTGTTGCAAACAAAAAAGTAATTTGGGTCTCGCCTGTAGCTACTTTTTGTATTGGCTTCCGTTAAAGCGTAAGGGCTGAGATTGATAACCAGGCGAATTTCCCGCTTCATATTCAAGATTTCGCCAGCCTTTTGTGTAACCTTTCGACAGCGTAACGGTTGATCGAACTTCGCCGACAAATAAATCTTTGACTCCCTTCGACGTTTTGCGGAAAACAAAAGGCGTCCCGCCAAGCGAGCAATCACAGACAACAATATACTCCGGTTTCCCGTCACGATTTAAGTCAATGCTTTGAATATTTAAAATTTTACTGACTCCGCCGCGCTCATTAACTTCTTCTCGTGTTACCTCGCCAAGCTGAATAATTCTGTTGAGAATTTGTTTTTTTACGGCGGCAGTCTGCGCTTGCGTCGATACTCCTCCACAAACAAAAATAGATGTGACAAGAAACATTTGCTTTAACATTAAATTTTCTCCGTTTAGAAAACGGCTGATTGTCTTCACGAAGCGCCCCACGCCCGAATTAACCAGGCGCGGAAACAACTAACAAGCCCTTCAAGTTATCGAATGAAAGCCGCGCTATTTCCGCTCCGGTTCAATGAGTCGTTAGGCGCAGCTTCGGTAACCTCGACATCAAATTGAAAAGGGCGAGGCTCGCAAACCTCGCCCTTTCCACCCTTGAACCCATTAGCCCTGCGGTTTTGCAAAAACGTCGCCCCCCTCAAAATCTATAAACACAAATGGTTCATCTCCGACAACCCATGCATCATGACCTGCCGGAATCACGCCCACATCGCCAGCCCTCCATTCCAGTTCCGTGCCATCATCCATGCGCATCTTCATCCGCCCTGAAACAACATACCATTTGTGTGAGACTTGACAACTATCACCTCCGACAACCGGCTTAACGCACTCAGACCATGTCCATCCCGGCTCGAAAGTCGCGCGCATTAAGGTGATGCCATTGACTTCCACGATTTCAGCACGCCCCTTCTCAAACGGACGGGTTTCATCCGGGTTATCGAAGTTCTGTCTGATGTCTGTTGAACTCTCTGCTGCCATTTAGTTTACCTCCAAAGTTATTAGAACATTTATTGTCAGGCTACCGCTTCTATCGCAAATTGGGAGGCTTCGTCAACCTCGCGCCTAAAGCACGAATCAACCCGCCCGAAGCCAGCGCCCTACACGCAAGATAGCAGAAATCCCACGACTTTGATGAAAGACTCGCTGGCGAGGGTCGAGTTGATTCGGGCTGTTAGGCTGCCGTGTCTCGCATCATTATTCATCTTGGTGTTGTGCGCATACCTAGTGAATAACCGACGGTCGTAATAACCTGGTGGCTAATAAACAGGAATACCAGCGACCACAGCACCCGCTCAAAGGTGACAGAGATGAACAACGCTAGAACCAGCCACGCTCCCAGGAGAAAGTCTATTTGGTCGAAAGCGTAGAAGATTAGCGCCGTTACCCCGCTCGCCGCGTTGCCGGGAGCGATGTCTAATTGCCGCTTGATAAAGCTGTTCGGTAGCTCGCTGAGCATAGCTGCCGCTCCGAAGACAAAACCGATAATCGTGGTTTTCGGGAAAGAGTAGTCGATTAATTCAATGCCGCGAATCGGAGTGAAGCGATGAAAGAACAGAGTCTGTAAGCTGAAGCCTATAGCCGTGCCTAATCCGACAGCTACAATGCCGCGATAAGTCTTGTTCGCGCCAAATATCCTTTTACCATGAAAGCTACACCCTCTATCAATGGGGCGATAAAGGGAAGATAGCCAATTGAATTTTATGCACAATCCATGAGCAGTTAACCCGAGCAGCAGGGGAGAAAAAAGGTAGCTGACGGAAAGCAGTTCTTTCATAGCAGAAGATTTTAGACTGGGAAGCTTCGGCAGCCCAACGCCCGAATCAAAACGCTGCGAGCGAGGAGCATCCAATCCACACCGAAAGGAGGAATGATGAAAGCCATTCAATCGAGCGCTCCGGTTGAATGAGTTGTTAGGCTGAGCCCATCCACGCGATTCATTTTACCGGATTTTATTTCTAACCGTTAAGGATAGACCGATTTGGATGGCTTGAAAGGTAAGTAAGACGGGTAATAACGCGGCGATGCACAGATCGAACCAAACGGCATTGTACAGATAGAAGAGGTGAGGAATAGCTTCATTCCCGGCCTCGGAAACTTCTATCAATCTAAAGTAATACTGCCACCATAGAGCGTAGATACTCACGGACCACAGCAAGCCGAACAAGGAGATAAATTGGCCCGCACAACGCTTAAAGAAGCGGCCCATGAGAGCGAGGAGCAACCCTAGCTCAAGCAAGAACCGTGAGGATTCATCCCTTGAAGGGCCGAGCTTACACGCAATTACGCCATACTTATCATAAAGGCGTTGCTGTGCATTAGCGGCCTCGACGGCCCTGTAAATCTGGCCCGCCAAGTTAAGCGTCCCCAATAACAGGACAGCTAATAATAAACTTTTTAGGATGGCGTCAGCTCTCATCATTCTTATTAGACAATGCGACCCGGAAATTTGTTCCGCCTAACGCCCGAATTAGCCGGGCGCGACGAACCGTTAATACAGCCAAGTCTCGCGCATGAAAGCAAAGCTATCCCGCGCTCCGGTTCAATGAGTTGTTAAACGTGCGCCGACGCGCGGCGTAATTCATAAAACCGTTTCACTAGCGAATGCTCCGAATCCGAAATCTCAAGCTTCGACAGCATCCTTTTGCCTGCACGGCGATCAACTATAGCAAAAGCCTTAACTAAAGGGTCGGAAGATTCCAGTGCTTCATGAATCGGTGAATCAAGATAGATGCGCATTGCGTCACCGAAATTTCCTGGACTGTGAATTTCTTCCTTCGCCAATAAAGATTTGATTTCTTCCCCACGTAAGCCGGCACGATAAGCATCTGCCTTGGCCCATTCATGTGGATAATGTTTACAACTGCATATCTTTTCGCCATCAACAGTAATCCAGACCTTATCTGCGCCATCATGAGATTCACGGTAGCTGGTCACATAGAACTCTATTCTGTCTCTTAGCTCAGGACAGATGAGGTCTTTGACTCTGGCTTTCAGTTTCGACCACTGCATAATTATTTTCAACTCGCACGTTTGATGCCCGAATTGACCGGGCACGGCTAACCCGCACCGCCATAAACCACAAGACGAATCGCGATTTTCCCTTAGCTCTTTGACGTTCCCACCATATTAAGAATCATGAGATGCATCGTGGCGGGACGTCGGGTGCATGCCGCTGTTAGGACGCGATTCTTAATAAAAGGCATCAGCCTAACCCCGCGGGGACGTTTTTTGATCGAATCACCTATACCTCATCGAGTGACCTCATGCTTATCCTTCACCACGATGCCGTCCTTCATGACGAACAGCACGTGCTCTAACAGCGTGATGTCGGAGAGCGGGTCGCCGCGGACGGCTATGATGTCGGCGAACTTCCCGGCCTCAAGTGAGCCGACCTTATCCTGCCAGCCCAGAAGCTCTGCGCCGTTCACCGTCGCTGCGCGCAGAAGCTCCAGGTTCGTGAAGCCTGCCGTCTTCATCGCCGCGATCTCGCGCGCGTTCGTGCCGTGCACCTCGGCCCTGGCGGGGTCATAGCCGAGCGCGATCTTTACGCCGAGAGAGCGCGCCAACTGCAACATCTTCCGCTTTTTCTCCACGTAGGCATTGAACCTCTTGAGAACTTCCGTGTCTTTAATTGTCTCGCCCTGCCTTATCAGCGTCGCGAACGTCGGCACAAGCCACACGCCCTTCTGCTTCATCAGCTCCAGCGTGGCGCGGTCGGTATTGTCACCGTGCTCGATGGAGTCAACACCCGCGTTGACGGCGTTGCGTACGCCCTCGGTCGTCGCCGCGTGCGCCGCGACGGTGATGCCGGCCTTGTGTGCCTCCTCGACGACGACCTTCAACTCCTCGACCGTCAACGTCGGGTACTGCCAGTCGGCGTAGACCTTGATCAGGTCTGCACCGTTACCGATCTGTTCGCGCACGGCGCGCCGCGCCTCCTCAACACCGCTCACCATCTGCGCGCCGCGCGGGAAGTCCGGCAGGTCGGGCGAGACGCCGAAGGGGTTATACTGCCCGAGGGCGGCGACGGCGCGCGTGGCGACCTTCATGCGCGGCCCCTCAACCAGCCCGCGGTTAATCGCATCCCTCAAAGACACGTCCGCGTAGCCCGACCCTTCGTTCTCCACGTCGCGCACCGAGGTGAAGCCCGCCAGAAGCGTGCGCCGCGCGTTCGATGCCCCGACGAGAGCGCGGTAGGACTGCGGTTGGGTCAGAAGCATCGCCCCGTAATCGTCGCCTTTAATGTCAGCCATCAGGTGCGTGTGGCAATCAATCAGACCCGGCAGGAGGGTCACATCCCCCAAATCTATGACGGTCGTGCCGGCGGGGATGGGCAACCCCGCGCCAACCGCCGAGATGCGCTCGCCTTCTATGAGCACCACGGCGTTACGGAGCAGCGTGCCGCTCTTCACGTCCAATAACTGCGCGGCACGGATAGCAGTCAGTGGCCGTCGCTGAGAATTCTCCGTCGATTGGGTTTGCGCGAAGGCAGGAGACAGCAGCCCTGTAAAGAGCACCAACAGGATAATTAACGGCCTATGGATCATAAATCCGCCTCCATTATTTTCAATCACTGGCTCATCAGCCACCTAATACCCGAATTGACTTGGCGGGAGGAATCTAACCGAGCCTTTCAATCTTGCGGATAAAAGGCAAGCTGATTCCGCTCCGGTTCAATGAGTTGTTAGGCTTCGTGCGCCGACCATTCTCAATGCTGAGAATATACTTCTTCAAAGATAATATCGCCTATTTCCATCATCTTCTTAGCTTCATTGCATTTTGCTTCAGAGGGCATATCATACATGTATGTTCTGTAAGTATTCCCATGATTAATCTCTACGACATATGCGCCGCCATCAAGGCCGTCAACATTACAATTCAACTCCGAAGCATCAGGCAAAGTGAGAACGCCCGCACTAACCAACCGCTGCCAAAACGATTGCCAGCCATCTTTAGGTGGGCGTAATTCTTTTCGATCTGCCTTTTCTGGTTCATAGTAATCATCAGCTTTGACATGAATAGCTGACCACTGCCCCGCGACACGCCGGAGAGTTATTCCTTCCAGCGGCGACAAGCCAAAGCCCCACCACACACGCGCCTCAATATCCCCTTCGGCCAGGTTTGTTTTTCTTAGATCGTTTTGCCCTGAGAGCTTGGCGACAGAGTTTATGGTCTCGAAGTAGATTGGCTCCCAATGGGCATTAGGAGCTATAAGCTGCACCTCTCGCTTAGCAGGTGGCCGCTTGAGATGCCACACTGTTGTAGCAGCAATGCCAAGAACAAATGTAAGTAGTGCAATTATTAGATGAGTTGTGAGTTTATGCATATCTTGATTCTACCTAAACCATTCAACTGAAGCCTAACGCAAGAATCAACCGGCGAGCCGCGAATGAAAGAAACTTAGGACAGACTCAAGTTACATGAAAAGCATGCAATCTGCGAGTTCGGTTCAATGAGATGTTAGGTCGCCTCTCGCTTAATACCTGCTCACTTATCGTGCCCAACCTTGCTCGAAAAAATCGAACGCGAGTTTAGCGACCTGCTGATGCACCTCCGCGCGGTCAACTCCCTCAGCGTCACGGCATATACTCAGTACGGCTTTCCCGTGGGCATTGCATTCAGCCAAAAATGTGTAGTGTCCTATGTCTCCCGGAAGGATTGTCAGACTCGCCCCCTTGATGAATTTCGCATACCGCTGTGCATTTGTTGCCAGGGGAGTTACGTTGTCTGCCTGTCCGATCACTATAAAGACCGGAACCTTTATCTTACTCAGTCCTGCCTTAGTGAATCCGCTACCCAAAGCAGGGGCAATGGCGAAAACGCGCTTAATCCTCTTATCTCTGAAAGAGTCGCCGGCGTGACGTAGAGATTCCTGTATGACAGGGTCATTCTTTTTGAGTTCTTCAAACAATCTTATAGCATCAGGAAATTCCGGCTGGGGCTCGCAGGTAAAGTCTCTTTGCGGGGAGCGGCAAAAGGATTCATACTCTTGCTGATTGAATGTTCCGCCTGCAACTGAAATCACCGTGTAGCCTCCTAACGAAAAGCCTGCCGCGCCGATGCGGTCTCGATCTATGTGCCCTCCGAAAACCGGATCGGCGAGCAGCTTATCAAGCACAGTCGATAAATCTCTGGCGCGCTCCCAGTAAAGACGGAAGCCCTGCGGGACATACTGTCGTTCCGCGGCAGTGTTGCCATGATGATTGACGGCGGCAACCATATAACCGCGTGACGCTAGATAATGACCGAGCCACATCATTTGTATGGCAGCTCCCCCCGTCCCATGAGACATGAGGATGAGCGGGTACTTACGTGATTGACTGGATATATCCGCGCCCGGCACAACCTTGACGGGTGCGAACACCTCCTGATCGGGAGGGCCGCCGAAGATAGTTTCTGACTGGGTCGCTGTCGCGGCTGCGGGATACCAGATAGCAGTCCTTAATGGGCGAGGGGCTGTGCCCTCCCAATTCTTTCTATGATCGTCCATGAAAGCGCGGGTGATCATCCCGACCCTGGCCTGTATGGGAGCAGGCGATCTCTCATTACTCTGAGCAGTTGCCCCGCTTTCGCATAAGTGACAGACAAGCGCAATCGCTATAAGCAATCTTAAGTGCTTCAAGTCTTTTCTCCGTCCGCCAGATTGCTGCGACCTGACGCTCCAGATAACCCGCCGCGAGCATGTAGCCTTCAATATTATCAGAGAAATTAATGATGAAAGCATGCTGTCGAGCGATGGGATTGAATGAGTTGTTAGGTGTGGGCGGCGCAAGAAACTACTTTACGGCGGGCAGTGATAGCTTCGACCTGACAAAGGCTCCAATTGCGCCGGCGAGCGTAAAGATAAGCGCCCCGCATATTACCCCGTATCCCACATCAGGTTGATATGCCATAAGCGCCTTAAGGGGGGCGTCTGCCCAGACGGGGACGGCTATGAGCAGTACACAGCTCATCGTAGCCCCGAGAACTAGGTGGGCTATAGCTCTTGTTCTCATCCTTACTAATAACGGGCATCCGAGCTTGCTCCACGCCCATGACTGGCGGATGAGTTGAGCCAGCCCGAACAAAAGGGTGACCAGCAGGAGAAGCCGCTGTAGAAGTTCATAAGGGACATAAGATCGTGTCCGCTGGCCGTGAAGCCGCCTGACGATTCCATCCATCAGGTCATGGTGAAGCGTAAAACTATTTACGTTGGCGAGAATAATGATGCCGTATCCCTTTTCCGGTAAGATATTCATGTTGGAGCTAAAGGCTTCAGTGAGTCCGGTATGCCAGACTGATCTGAGCCCGTTCCACTCTCCGGCCACCCACCCCATCCCGTAGCGGGAGCTGATGCCGCCCGGCGGCTGATGCATCAGCGCAAGGCTCGTCGGCTTGATGACCGAGCGCCCGTCGTACGTTCCGCCCTGCAAATGCGCAATGAGGTAATGACACATGTCTTCGGCACTGGAGGCGACGTAGCCCGCTGCCACGCTCACGCTATCGTAACGCGGGGTAGCGACTGAGACGGGCAGGCCGAAAATGTACTGATGACCATCCACTAAGCCGTGCCCCATTGCATCGTCATAGGTTAGATAGGTAGAGCGCATCTGCAAAGGATCAAGTAAGTGCTCGCGCACATAGGCGGCATAGGTCTGCCCGGTGACGGCTTCGATGAGCATACCCAGAATCCTGTAGTTGAGATTGCAATACTCATAAACCTGCCCTACCGGATGCGCCAACTCAGTTCTGGCTAGCGAGTCGGCGTCTGGCGGGAAGAATCCGGCGGATGTCGGAAGACCGCTCGTCTGGTTCAGCAGATGCCTGACCGTGATGGTTCTGGATGCCTCAAGGTCTTTCAGCCGAAACCACGGGAGGTATTGATAGACGGGCGTATCCAAGTTCAAGGCCGCCGCCTCGACGAGTTGCATCACGATGAGTGCGGTGAAGGATTTGCTCAAGGAGCCGATGAGGAAAGGAGTTTGCGGGGTAACCCTCTGGCCGGATGTTGTTCCAAAACCTTTCAAATATACAATCCTATCACCCCGGATAACACCGACAGCAAGGCCGGGAACTTGCGAAACTTTCATTTGGGACGCGATAAATGTTGTGAGTTCCGCTTCGTCGAAGCCTGCCTCCTGAGCATGACAATACGTATGTGCACCCAGGAACATGGCGAGTAAAGCAAGGGCTTTGCGAGTGAAAGACGTTGTGTGTAACCGCACCCTATTCATCAACACCGCCAATATATTCGTTA
The DNA here is from genome assembly GCA_036389675.1 of Pyrinomonadaceae bacterium. Lineage (GTDB taxonomy): Bacteria > Acidobacteriota > Blastocatellia > Pyrinomonadales > Pyrinomonadaceae > DASQYE01. The sequence continues at coordinate 155,074 of DASVWI010000015.1, read as the reverse complement.
GCCGCCGAACGCCCGAATTAAGCGGGCGGGAAGAATCTAACCGAGCCTTCAATCTTGCGAATGAAAAGCAAGCTAGTATCCGCTCCGGTTGAATGGGTTGTTAGGCAACATCATCAGACACTACCTGCTTACGCCACCGATCTCCCGACACCTTCAAATAATGTTTGAGCACATAGTCCCAGGGCGTTACGAGTAGAACCAATATAATTCCGAAGAGACAATCACTCAGCGTTGCTTTCGCGTCCTGTCCCAGCTTGTTAGCAGACCATAGCCGAACCCCGAAAGCTAGAATCCAAATGGACTTCCACAGCAGTTCGAAAAAGAGCAGCGGTAACATCTTGAGCGGATAACGGATGCCCAGCACCGCCAGCAGCGATACAGCGCCGAGCACGCTGCGAACGACTGAGTTCATGTGCGGCAGATTCTCGGGCGGATGAATAATCCCCGGCCAGATCATTAGCGCTAAGCCCACGGCAATAATCAGGTATCCGGCTCTCAATAAGTAGAGTCTGAATGTCGACATTTCGGACATCGAATACCTCCTTCACCAGCAGCTTAATATTACGATGCTGCGACCAAAACTGTTTCAACCATATGCCGCTTGCCATGGCGACTTAGCCGCCCAACGCCCGAATTAACCGGGGAGCAATCAATGAGAGAAGCATCCAATCTCGCGAACGAAAGGCAAGCTCATTGCTAGTCCGGTTGAATGAGTTGTTAGGCGATCCGTTCCTGCCATATCTTATGATGATTGTTTCCCCTGCCTCCAGCGGGGCGGGGAAATGACGAACGTAACCGCAATCACCAGCGCAACCACAACGTATATTGAGTTCGTAAACGAGCCGGGAAGCCAGCCCGATAGTATGTAGTACATTAACCGCTCGACGAACGTCGCTTCTGTTACAGGCTGCCCCGCCAATGAGCGAAATTTTAACTCCAGCAACGTCAGTGGACATGTGGTCTTGAAGATCAGCTCCAGAATCACGATGAGAATTGCCGCCAAATGGGAGAGTCGAAACCAGAGGTTACTAGTCCAGTTCCATTTGCGCTTCAGTCCCACTAAAATGAGCGCCATCCCCACGATGATGTAAGCGACGTAGGCAATATGAATAGCAACAACCAAGTCGGCAAGTAGGCCATACCACATCAGATTAATCCTTCGAGATAATCACTGTAACCTTTGATTTGAAGCACCCAATCAGTTCAGAGCGCCTAATGCCCGAATTACCGGGCGGGAGTATCACTGAACAGCATCTGAGTTGATGATAACAGTCAAGCCAATTCCGCTCCGGTTCAATGAGTTGTTAAATGCGGCATTGGTTTAATCAAGCAACCCGGCATTACGATAAGATTCTTCCATCATTTCATCTAAGATCGGTTTGGCCCTTTTATCCAGGTAGATAATTGACATTGAACTATCTTTCCAAAAACCAACTTCGATATTATTACACTCATAGCCGGGGAAAATGCGACCTTCGATAGAAGGAATACCTGTAAGACCAAGAGGTGTAGACATACTGGATACAAATTCGTCCATGTTCTTCCACCCCTGAGAATCATAATACTTCACCTGATAGCGGACGAGACGCCCCCGCAGAAAAAGCATTTCAATAGCAAACACGTTTCGCGGGAGATTATATCGTGCGCGTGACTTACCTACGAGATAGAAGAAAGAATCCTGCACTCTGAACTTATTAGGCCGAGAGACTTTAAGATGCGGGAAACGCGACCGGACTTGTTTGACGCTCATGCCAAGCTGGATACCATATAGCTTCCGAGGTTTCCAATCAGGCGGACACTCAGATGCCATAAGACCTGAGGCTGAAAGACCAAGAATGAGCGCATACATTAGAACAATTTTCATAGCTCCAATAAATACTGGCATCTCACGCCCGAGTTAACCCGCCCCGCGCAAACATCACACGACATAGGCGCGTGGGGAGAAGATGAAAAGAGAGCTATCGCGGGCTCGGGTTGAATGAGTTGTTAGGTCGTCGCTTCTTGCTGGAACGCTGGTTTTATTAGAGCCTCACGGCTTCGACAAACTTATAAGTGCATTCTGGTACTCGGAGACTGACGGCAAGACTGAAGGCCACAAGGGCGCTTTACCAGACAGAATCTCCCGCGCCTTCAGACCATAGATGGCCTGGTTGATGTTATTGTCAGGGTTGGCCGCGCCGCCTCCCAGTGAATTGGCGTCTACCTTGAGCCCCCTCACCTCGCCGTCTACCAGGGCGTAGACGATTACATTTGCCTCGCGTACGTCATTCTCCTTCTCAGGGGTCAACTCTCCTACCGGGCCGTCAAGACCGACCATCGTATCCTTAAATACGAAGTTCCCTTTCTGAAATTCCTCCATGGCTTTATCAGTCATGAACAGTATGATTATGTCCGGCTTCTTCTTACCCTTCCACGTTAAGTCGAGTTTGGGCGCTCCAAAGCCGTAATAAGCCGGCGCACTCCAGCCACCAGCCAGACGGCTGCAAATCACGCCGTAGGCCAGCCTCGTCTTCGGCATTAAGAAGCTGATTCTATCCAGATCGGGAAATACGCCGATGGCCCGCGTCCTATCTATTAACTTACGAGGAATGGTATCGCCGCGTAGATTAACTACGGTATTTAGAACCTGTGCCGCGGTGCGTGAACGCTGTGCTGCATTATCGAGTTTTGACTTATCAACCTTTTGCGCGAGTATCGCTCCCGGTAAAAGGAGTACGCTAAGAAACAGAAGCGCCAAAGTAGTTAGCCTACCTGCAGAAGAAGCGAGTTGCATTCTGGTTTAACCTCCGACATTCGTTCCATATATACAAATAAGACCTAACGCCCGAATTAATCGGGCACGAGCATTAAGCATTCGACATCATCGCATGAAAGGAATGCTATCGAGCGCTCCGGTTCAATGAGTTGTGAGGCGGCGCGAATCAACGCCACTGTTCAAGTCGGAAGCGCCGAAGTACCCTGACGAATCTTCGATGGTCTTGACGATAACGAGCTTTTGTTGTTCCAAGCTGAGCCGTGTAGACGAGCGCGCCACCCGGTCGCAATGCGATAATGAATTCGTCAATGTCTGACGTGTCGGGATAATGAATCATCACGCCCGCAGCCGGTAGCCGCCCGAGCTGGGTTCTATATCTGCGTAACACAATGCCTTTGCCGTAATGTTTCGCTGTTGCTTCGGCGGCGACATGAGCGTTTTCCCATTCGAAGCTGTTTGTTTCACCATCGAAAACGATGACTCCTGCGCAGTCCGCCGATAGAGGAATACTAAAGCCGCGTTCTGGGCCAGCGGCTTGTCCACGTTTTCCCTTCAATCCGGATGGTATCCCGACAGAAAAACCTTCAGCATAATTTACATAGCGACCAGCAATGAATTCGCCCGTGCATTGCAGGCGCTTCCAATCTGACTGAGGGGTTAATGCCAGAAGAATGAGGAAAAGATGTGTCACAGTTACCGCCTTTCAGCCATAAGAGAAGCCACCTCACGCCCGAATTAACCCGCCGCCCGCATGAAGCATTCAACTGCATTAGGGAAGTCAACGACGAAAGGAATGCTACCGAGGCATCGGGTTCAATGAGTTGTTAGACAGGGCCGAGCCTGGTTACTCAGATCAAGCGTAGCATCAAAACTGTCAGGCGCATTCTTCGGATTTACATCCACGACAACACGATACGTGTTAAATCCAGATTTGCTGCATCTCAACTCGTATTTCCCCGGCGGCAGATCGCCGAAACAGACTTCCCCATCTTTCCCTGTTAAGCAAGCTGCTATTCTACGCTGCTTTTCTTCCTCAGATGAATCGGGTGTCCTCAACTGATTATTTATCCGGATTTCCCCGGTCGTTTGACTTCCGTTGTTATTTTGTAAATTTCTGACTTAAGCTTTGGATCAAGCTCTAAGCTTTTGTGAAAATCCTGTTCTGCTTCCGTATCTTTACCCTGCATCAACCTAAAGATGCCACGAATCTCAAACGCCCGTGCATTAGCAGGATGAGATTTAATAAATGTGTTCAAGTCACTGAAAGGCGATGTGAAATTTCCTCGACTAATGTCTGAAACGGATTTCGGATTAAGAGAAGCCCCTTTCTTTATATCGGCTAAGGCTCCATCTATGTCGCCCTTCAGACCGCGAGCCAGACCACGATCAACGTAACTGTCAGCGTAATTAGGTTTCAACTCAATCGCTTTATTAAAATCAGCTAAGGCTCCATCCAAATCGCCTTTTTGCATACGAAAATAACCTCGCCCCATAAAAGCGGACGGCAACGTAGGCTTGAGTTCGATAACTTTTTCATAGTCAGAAAGAGCACCCTCTAAATTACCCTTCTGCAACCGCGCAATAGCTCGTCCATTATAAATCTCTGCAACTTTAGGGTTGATGGAAATAGCCTTGTCCAGATCACCAAGCGCACCATCAACATCTCCCTTTTGAAGGCGAATCATACTTCGATTGGTGTAGATAATCTCAACTCCTTGAGCCGTAGGCGCAAGCTCAATGATCTTATTGTAGTCGGCTAAGACGCCAGCCTCATCCCCCTTTTTACTCCTGATGGCAGCACGGAGAAAAAACGCATCAACATTGATCGGGTCTAATTCGATAGCTTTATTTATATCGATCAAGGCTGCGTCTATTTCGCCACCTTGAAAGTGAGCCATACTCTTTTTCAAATAATCTTGAGTTGCTTGGGGAGTTTGCGCCATTGAGGCATTCATAATGAGGAAGCTTGATAGAATGAGAAAGATGACTTTAAGCATATTAACCTCTCTTGTACTTTAATATTCCGAAACCGTATAACGCTCGAATTAACCGACGAGCGGCCAGAGGCAACCTTGAATGCTGACAAGATTGCTGGCGGAGAGTTCGGTTCGATCAGTTGTTAGGCTTTGTCCCAGCGTAATATATCTCTTGCCCTATCATACGCCTCAGCCGACAACGCACTCCTTCATTAAACTGTAGTTTGGCTTCATCGTAGCAATCTCGCATGATCTGGCTGTAATGGTGTATGTCGTCTCGAAGTCTTCATATGTCCGCGCGCGCCATAGCCTGCCTTCCGGATCAATGACTATCGAACGTCCCGTGCTGCCGCGAAATATCCTTGATCCGTCAGTCCCATGATTGACGAAAAATGTCCAGGACTTCTCAGAATTTGAAGCTGACAATGTGGCAGCAATCTCCTGCATCAACACCGCAAACAGCTCCGCTCGATCTTGGGCAGGACTTTGGAGGGTGGTGGCAATGGCTTTGCTGAGCATCTCCGCACCGGGTGAAACAGAGATTCCTGACTGTAATAGCGTTTCTCCTTGCATCTCTTTATCCATATCCATAAGCATTCTACATCGCCTAACGCCCGAACTAACCGGGCACGAGCGAGCATCACACAACATTATCAGAGAAGAGAATGATAAAAGCCATGCCGTCGAGCGCTCCGGTTCAATGAGTTGTTAGATGGTTGCGGTCATTTGGGTTCATGGAATAACCACTGTCGGACTAATCTCGTGTAGCGTGGCATAATGACGTAAACCATGAGCAGAACCACAGTGGCTGTGATCAGCAGCATCGTGAGGAAGCGGTTGTCAGATGCACCGAGCTGGCGCAGTATCGGGACTATCACCAATGGCACTCCAAGCACCAGCGGGTAAATCGCAGACCAGGTAATCAGGAATTGCTTCCACCGCACCGGCACTTTGACGCCCGCGCCGGGAGCTGTGAACCAGAAGTCCAGTCCGCTCTGAATCGTGTAACCATCATCCGCTGCCAGAAGAGGCCGCACCGTCTGGATAAGCCGCTGCCGGTCGGGCGAACCCATCCACTGCCTGAGATGGTCGGATGTATCGAAGCGAATGACCACGGTGTACGTCGTCGTAAGGCCAGCAATGGGACGGATAATCTGCCAGTCCAGATGACCCGGAGACGCACGGCATAGAGGCCCGATTTCGTTGAGCCAGTTGTCGTAGTCGGCTTCCTTGCCGTCGCGCACGCGATGCGTGATGACGACGGTCGCGCCGCTTGGTGTTAGATCAGAAGAGGTCATCGTATGCTTGTTTACCTTTCGTTACCCGGGACGCACGTGGCAATGCCTAACGCTCGAATTAACGCGGCGCGCCGTCAATGGCATTCAACCTACGCCGAAGGAAGCGCCATAAAAAGAATGCTATCGGCGCGTCCGGCTGAATGAGTTGTTAGGCGCGGCGTTGGCCGGTTTAATGCTTGTTTTTATCGAGCAATGTGGTCGTTTGCTCCGTAACGCTCGGCGGCTGCATCATTTCTGCTGTATTTACTCGATGCGAGCCGAAAATCGGCACAGGGATACTTTGCGGTGGCGGCAAAGCAGTCTCCTGACTAGCAGGTGCGATTTGCTTTTTCTGTTCAATACTCTGAGAAAACAATTTGTTGAAAATGCGCGTCAGATCATTAGAAAAGAGTAAGTAGAAGGTAATAGCAGCAATGATCGTAATGATAACCCGTACCTGCATGTAGCCTGGGCCACTCGTTACCGAGCCCCATCCGATTATCGCGCATATTGCGATGACAAGATACATTGCCATCATAATTAAGCCTTTAGCTAACCCCTCTTCGATAGTGCTCAGCTTAAATCCGCACCGTGCGCAGAAGCGCATAGATTCAGATGCCTGTTCCTGGCCGCATTTTGAACAAAACATTGAACCACCTCCATTAAGGATGAGAAGCCATATTACGGCGAGTTCGCTAATTAATTATGGACGAGCGCCTGACGCCCGAATTAATGCGGCGCGAAGAGCCCTGATAACAACATACCCTCGCGCATGAAGGCAACACTATTTCGCGCTCGCGTTGAATGAGTTGTTAGACGCTGCGTTTGGCGACATTCATCTGAGATGTAAATCATTAACATACGTTACGAGTTGTTTCGGCAGAGATTCGCCTTCCTGATAACTGACACTTCCTTCGAGCCTCTTTCCATCAACAATATTACCATAAGCTGCGATATAAGCATGTGCACCATAGCTGGCATGCACGCCCTGCGACAGGGTATTCAAGATAGCGCCCAATATTCTAAATAATAAACTTGCCCTGATGCTACGCTCTGGAAAGCTGATATAGCCATTTACATCAGTGTACGAATCTTCTTCGTGGCCGTTAGATTCAACAGAATAATCTTGCCAGTGCTGTCGCACCCAAGCATTTTTCAGAGGCTTTCCAGATCCATCAACCACCTGTATTCTCCACGCAGGACAGACGGTAGATTCAGCTGGATACAGCAAAGCAATAGCGGCGAGAATTGCGACGACTAAGAGAATGCGCCGCCAAACTTGTTTCGATGCCATGTTCAGATCTCTCGACTACTGCATAAAAGAAGGCGTCTAACGCTCGAATTAACCCGCGCCGAGTGCCGGCGACGATTTACAGCGTAAGGACGCAGCATGAAAAGAATGCTATCGAGACGTAAGGTTCAATGAGTTGTTAGGTATCGCTTCCGATTAAATTACTCAATATGCCTTTATTCCTCTTCGACTATATATCACTATTAGAAGCATAAGCTCGATTAAGTCTTAAAACTTTTCTCCCACAGGAGGCGTCATAGACTTATTGCGGCAGATTGGTGAATAACCTGAGCTTATAGCTTAGATACGCGTTCTTCCGTCCCTTGTAGTCTATTTTAATGTTTACGACGACTTCTTCAGCTGTAACGATCGGGGCGGAACTGAAAGGATAGCGCCTATCCCCGATTTTCCTTGTCTGCTTACGTTTGGGATACCCTGAAGGTAGCGTATATCGAACATCATCGATGGTATTTAGCAGACCCTCGCTCCCCTCAATGTAAATTACGCATTCGTAAATCCCCGGCTTGATTTGTCTAGCCGTATTTTTTATGGTTACTTCTTCGCTTCCTGCCGTCCCTTGCCCATAAGTCACAGTAGTTATGACGAGCAGGATGCCTGCTAAAAAAAAGATACAGCGCTTCGGTACTGCTAGATTACGAGTCACTTTCTTCATCCTCCTCCTCAGGTTCTGCCAGGAATGTCCCCTCGCGCAACGGGAAAACACTATCTACCGTCCATAACTTTTTACCTTTCTTTAATTCGATACTATATAAGCGCGTTTCGGGCGTGATATCTTCAAGAGTAATTTTGAATGACTTACCATCTTTAGCCCGGAACAAAGGAGTCGGTTTGGGTTCGGAGGGTTTGCCTGATGAGTCTTCTAAATAGTACACACAAGACCATTCATCTGTATTAAGCACTTCATCCATGCCCTTTGGCTTGAGCACTATGCTCATGTTGAACTTCCTGCCACGCGTTTCTCGCTCACGCAACTCGTTTCTCTCTGTTTCAAGTACCCCTATTTTATTTTTGTACTCTATCTCTCGTGAAACATAGCCCTGCCATTGCAAGGCAAAACTGCTCAGGGAGAGAACGAAACCCATGACGACAAATACTGTAAGGACGGATACTTTCATGCTTACGCCCAGCCCATTAAACTCCTGTGGTCTTGTAATTAAGGCTTTGACGTTGGGGACAAACATGGCTATCAGGCAAATGAATATAATAAGAATTCCGGCCATCACGAGCCAGAAGTTTAGATTCTGACTAATGCTGTTCTGATTTTGATTGGCGCTGTTCTGATAGATAAGAGAGAGATAAATAACCTTGGCGAGCATTGTTTTTGCACCTCATGAGGAAGTAGTTCTCAAAAGCGTATGAGCCGCTGATACGCGCACGCTAGCAAGCACCGAGAACATATGCAATTAGGAGCGGGTTGTCAATATCTGGAATCATGAAACGCTGATGTTTAATAAGATCGTCAGATAACATCTTAGAAGAAGATACCTAACGCCCGAATTAACCCGCGCCGAGCATAAAGCATACAAGATGAAGATAACAGGCTACGCTAAAAGAGATGCTACCGAGGGGTCGGGTTGAATGAGTTGTTAGGCCGCAGTGACATGACCTGAATTCCTTATGGATTCAGAGAAGGCCGAAGCTCTTGTTTCAGCAGCTTCTCCAATTTCCGCGCCTCCGCTCCATCAACAGTCGTAATGAAGCTGAACGCGCAGCGCCCGCGTATGTACTCCCGGCAAGCTGTCTTCGCCTCCTGAGGGTGACGGCAACGCTCCTCCATAAGGAACTGGACACGAGCCAGAAAGAGGTACTGCGCGAACATGTTTACAATTTGGCCGCTCGCATGATCGCGAAGACGGCGGCGTAGGCTGCCACTACCGTCACGACCTGCCATGCCGACGTAGAGGACTTCGTCGCCATCGAAGATCACGTACGCGCCGGCTACATCAGGAACGGTCGCCCACTCCACATCGCGAAACCGTATCGGTTGCGTTAGCCTGGAACTCACTTGAGAGAAGTTTGTCATCCTTATTAATTTGGTTGCGGCCTAACGCCCGATTTAACCCGGCGCGGCGAAAGCAATCAATCCAATACAACAAATGTTGATGAAAGCCATTCAATCCGCACTCCGGTTCAATAAGATGTTGGGCTGCGCCGACGATAAAACCATTCTACAAAGAGCGTGTATTTCCGGTATCCCTTTCTTTTATTTGCGTCACCTTCCCCTGAATATCTTCTATTTTTACGGTTGAACGCTTCCAGTGCCGACTATCAGCACTATTAGCAAGATTATCACCTACAAGAAAATACTCGCTTTGCCGCACAATTACAGGCCCGAAATCTTTAACCGGATTATCTGAAAAATATTTCCCAGTTCCGAAAGCACCGCCCAATATTTGGTCATTAACATAGACTTTACCAGACACAATTTGAACTTTATCCCCGCCTAAGCCAATCACGCGTTTAATATACATCTGAACGCGACCATCTGGATTCTTCTTTTCGTCAGGGTCTCCTACGACAACAATATCACCGCGAGCTACGGGCGAGTGTTTGTAATAAGTAGGGTCTGAGAAAACAGTGTCGCCTTCTTTAATTGTTGGCGACATATCGTTAGTCGTAGTACGAAATACAGGACCATTAAACGTATTACACCCGACAAGTAAAGATGTGAGAATGCAGATAAGCACGTTTCGTCTCATTCCAAATTTACCCTTTATGAAATCGAGCCGGCAGCCCAACGCCGCGATTGATTCACCAGGAGACATCGAACCAAGCATTCAATCTTGCGGATGAAAAGCACGCTGACTCCCCTCCGGTTGAATGAGTTGTTGGGCGGCGCTTCAGAGAATACGATCACGTTTCTGCAAATTATGTCTTGCGCAAAGAAGCTGGACGTTCTCTGCGGTTAAAGCATGTCCCGCCCTCAGAGTAGGGCACAATGTGATCGAAATGTAATTCATCTGTTGCACCACATTCAACACATCTCCCGCCATCACGTTTCCATACTTCGAGTTTCACGGGTGTAGAAATTATGCGTCTTACTAACCCGCCCAGCGCTTGCAGCCTTCAATATTATGGCAAAGAGCGATTGTGAGAGGAATGCTCTCGCGGGGTCGGGTTCAATGAGTTGTTAGGCGCGTTTCGGTGGATGATTCCTTCCTAACGATAGCCCAATACTGCCCTCCCTGCCTCGCAGGATACATTACACAGGCCGTCCGCCGGTATGGCTCGAAAATACTTTTAGCACATGACCATCCGGGTCAGTAACCTCGAACCAGAGATGGCCCGCAAGGTGATCTTCACAGATGGCCGTCCCCTGAACCCCGGCCTTCTCCATCGCAGCGTGAGCGGCTTCAATGTCTTCGACCATAAAATCAAAGACGCGCACCGGCCCGGCCTTCGGCTTGTCCTTGGCTCGGAATAGAACCAGGTGTGTCCCGCCACGCAATTCGAGGATAGCCAGTTCCTCACGATTCAAGATCGGACGCAGGCCCAGAGTCTCGTAAAAGTCGGCGGCCAGGCTGACCGCGGAGACGCGGAGCGTGACATGTCCAATGGCAATCGGGGGTGGCATCTGTTCTTTGGCTATATCTTTAAGTCGAGATCTTTTCTTATTGGGCATGAAGTCCTCCCGAGTATAAAGTCCTCACACATTAGCGCCTAACGCCCGAATTAACCCGCGCCGAGCCACGGCGAAAACATACTATGCGAGGAAATATCATGAAAAGAATGCTGTCGAGGCGTCGGGTTCAATGAGTTGTTAGATTGCCTTCCACATTAGAAGAGCCGGTTTGGTTTCTTACATCTGTTTCTCTGTTTATTGCTCCTGCCTATGAATTGAACTGCTGCCCGGTTAACGCTTGGCCTGGGTGGCGGGCCTGGCGTGCAGCGAATGACGAGCCACAGTTCTACGGCCCACTCTTCATGGAATCCCGCATCTACGGCTACAACACGGCGCGAGCTTATACCACTATTTACCAAATACCTTTTGACGGCCTCGACGCGACCCCTGGCTTCTCCAACACATGCATGCCTTCCTCCATAAGATAGAAGCCAAATGTCGGACTGAGGCTCGGCCTTTAACTGCTCTATAAGCACATCAAGCTTTTGCTTCCCGTCCTTGATTCCATCAGACCTTTGGTAAATCTCAAAGAGCCTGTAGTTGTCATAATATTCCACCCCTTCAGGTTTTTGATCATTTGCCTCCCATGGCGACGTTAATGTGATTATTAAAGTAATCAATAGAAGGCTGATTAAGCTAATAGGTTTCATGTTCGTTCTCTGCGAAGACATCTAACTCCCGAATTAAGCGGGCGCGAGCATACAGCATCCGATATTATCGGAGAAGACGAGCATGAAGGCCATGCTGTGGAGCGCTCCGGTTCAATGAGTTGTTAGATGTCGTGCTAAGGCTAAACCACAAATTCATACGCTACATCTTCCTTCATTTCCCTAAGCCGCCCTGGGCTTAGCTCTTTTAACTTTATACTCTCTTTTCCAAGAATCTTTATCCGCTCACTTTCAGTCCCTCCATGATACATATGAAGCAATAGACCGATTTTACGGGTATTGCCGGATTTGAGCACGGTGGTTATGAATGCCACCCAATGAGCGGCATCCGGCGTTCCTGTTTTAGCGTGAGCCTCATTCTCTTGCAAATGTTTCTCTTTTGTCTGTTCCTTTTGCTCAAGCCATCTTTGTATCCTGGCTTCGCTCCAACCCTGCTTCCGCAATTTCTTAGCCTCACGATCATAACTGACAGATTCAGAATCGCCGCTTCGATTCAATATTCCTAAAGCTGTGCCACAGTCGCAATGAGAGGAAGTAGTAAGAATATAAATATCTCCCACATCAAGCTGAGACGAGACATGAGGGTTAGTAATCTCCTTGAAGGATAAGTTATGCGCCTCGAATAATGGCGCAACTAAATTCACTTTAGCGCTCTGAGGTAAAATTGCTGTGATGAAGTAGCACATTGTTTTCTAGTTCACATGGTCAGAGACATCTAACGCTCGAATTAACGCGGCGCGCCGTGAATGGCATTCAACCTACGCCGAAGGAAGCGCCATAAAAAGAATGCTATCGGCGCGTCCGGTTGAATGAATTGTTATGCCGCGCATTGACGGTCGATATTCTATGCTGTTGTTTAATCCTGTCCACCAATTTCACACTGGAATCGCCAAAAGCACACCGCGGAGATAGCTTTATGATGATGTATTTCCCTGACGTAAAAGGGCTGCCCTGACTTGTCTTCAGCGTGAACTCCCCAGCAGGCTGCTTCCTGACGGCGGAGACTGGATGCCATGCGCCAGAAGCGTCGGCCCAATTTCGGGTCGTATCTGAAAATTGTTTTGTCTGCGGAGATGGATGATGATACTATGCGGCAGCGTTCCACTCGCACCTAAATCGAGCAGATGAAAATGGTTGAAGTGATGAGAACCAAGGTATCTGCTCTCTGATTGCCGGGTGTATCTTGCCATGTTTTCGGCAAGCGGCACTTCACGCCGAGCGAAAAATCCTCGCCTTAAGAGAACGATCAATACATCGAAAAGGTCTTGGCCGTAAACAGAGACAATGGGTTGCAGTCAATTCGTCATCTGCTTTTGACCTGACACGCAGATTCAGCGAGGTTGACTCTGCGGGGTCTGGATGAGGGCAGATCAGGTTCTTATTAGACCGCACTTTGGAAAGGAGAACTGTATGTTTGACGTATCAATCACGAGCGAGTACCTGTGGGGATATTTCATTGATGGTGGCAACCAGGTCCAGCCGAGCAAGACCGTGTTTCCACACTGGAAAGGGCATCACACCATTCAAGTGAATGGGATGGGAGACATCCTTATTCTCGACCTCGCCGACAAAAAACTGGACAGGTACACGAATGACAAACTCCCGTGGACCAAGATGACGTGGGGAGGCGTCGTTCGCTACAGGGGGCTTGATGCGTACTTTCGCTATGAGGGCACAGGTTTGATTGAAATCAAAATAGATTTGGTTGGCTCCGTCAAACTCCGCTTTAAGGATCGCGGTGGAATGATCGTCAGCCTGTCGGATCTGGATGTCGGATGATCTCTCTCTGTTGCGAACCGACGGGCTGATGAATTGTCCTCGCAAACCCTTTGGATACTGACCCCGCTACGTATTCAAATGATGTTCGCCGCACGCGAGCGTTTGGAAGAACTCGCCTTTTGTCGCCGGCCCGCCCGAAGCCATCAGTTCCTATTTGACTGCGGAAGGCCAACAGCACCGGGCGGGCGGCGACTGAGGCGGCGTTAAATGTCTGTTTCCGTCTCCCACTTTCCGACCCGCAAACGGATTCCAGCGTTGACGATCCTTCGTCCGTCAAACATCTCTACGGCCTTAAACTATTCCGCCGCCACGCTCAGGGTGCTGCCTTGATTTTTATAGACGAACATCAATCGGCATTTGATGAATGAAGATTCTCCTTGTTGCACCCGAAGACTGCCTAACGCCCGAATTAACCGGGCGGCAATTGCCTGAATACTAAATCAAGTCTCACGCATGAAGGCAACGCTGTTGCCGCTCCGTTTGAATGAGTTGTTAGACACGGGCAAGACATACATCGCACAGCGCTACTTCTGTTTTCGCCCCTTAAGCCATTGCTCTAGTTTCATCTCGAAGGCTTTTTCATGCGCCATCTCATCTTTATTTATCTGAATGATCGCAGGGTCATTCAGCAACTGGTCAGGATAGCGTGGGTGATTGAAAAGATTCTCGCCCTGTACGGCTCGCATAATGAAGCTCGACAGCCCTTCAACCCATGCTTCACTGCTCTCTTTACCATAAGAGGCTTTCGCTTTAGCGGGTGAGGAAAAGTAACCCTGCCAACCCGGGGACAGGGCGAGCTGTCGCAACTCCTCAATGCTCTTGCCTGTTCGGCTCGGAAGGGTTTTATATACTTCATTCACCAGTTTGGGTTGGATAGCCAAGACTTCCGATGTCTCACTAAGACCAGCATGAATATCAATGCCGAAGGACGCGAGTTCTGCCGGAGAATAATGCCTGACAGCGATCTGCTGTGCCCTCGCCGCCATCGCCGCATCAGCATTAGCCATACTCTGTAAATTGAGCATGGTTATCTTGAAGGTTTCACTGATGAAGTCACACGCTTCACTGATTGCAATGTTGTGATTAGGCGCGCCGTGTCCGTGAATGACGAAAATCCACTTGAACCTGTTCTGCGCGAGCTGTCCGCCGACATCGGCGACAATTGACCGTAGAGTGGTTTGGCGTATTCCGTAAGTTCCCGGATGCACTTGGATGTTGCCGATCTCGTTAGCCCCGCCTTCACCATAATTAACGGCTGGCATTAGGACGATGTTCCAGTCAGGCAAGGACTCGCCCACACGCTTTGAGACTTCTGCTACGCTGTAACTCACCCAGAAACTATCGCTGCCGATGGGCAGGTGTGGGCCATGTTGCTCAAGCATCCCAATAGGCAGGATGAGGAGCGTTTTGTCACGATTGAGGGCGTCGATTTGCGGAGCGCTTAGTTCTTCAATTCTGTAAATGTTTGATCTTTGAGGCTCAGCACTGCCCCTCATCCCAACTTTTTTCTTTTGCCCTAAAGCTATAGGCGAAGCTGCAATGATCAGCACTGCGATGACAAGAATTCGTTTCATAAGGTTTTCCTCAAGGAGATACCGGAGCATGACAGGCGCTTTTACGCCAAAGGCGGTAGTAAGTCAATTAATAAGTGTCTAACGTTCGAACTACCTGCGCCGAGCATAAAGCATCCAAGATTAGGGAACAAGATGACGATTGAAAGGGAAGCTTTTAGGGCGTCGGGTTCAATGAGTTGTTAGACGGCTCGATTGGAGATTGGATGATCGTCATTAAGCTCTAGTAGATCCCATAGATTTCCATACAAATCTTCAAAGACAGCCACCATGCCGTAAATCTCTTTCTTAGGCTCTCTCACAAACTTTATTCCTTTAGAGACCATCTCGTTGTAGTCCCTCCAAAAGTCGTCAGTGTTGAGAAATAGAAATACTCGCCCTCCAGACTGATTGCCAATGAAAGATTCCTGTTCTGGTTTTGAAGCTCTCGCTAGTAACAATGTAGTTCCGACCGATCCGGGAGGAGAAACCACTACCCAACGCTTATCTTGCTCGGGCTGATAAGTATCCTCAACTAATGTGAAATGGAGCTTTTTCGTATAAAACTCTATTGCTTCATCATAATCTCTAATGACTAGTGCTATATGTACGATCGATTGTTTCACGTTATTCACTTCTTCGCTATGCAATTTTTTACGTCTAACGCTCGAATTAACCGGCGGGAAATATCATCGAATGACATCCAGGTTGACGATGAAAATCAAGCTGATTTCCGCTCCGTTTCAATGAGTTGTTGGGCGCGGCTTGAGAAGTCATATCGCTGAGTCCTCGGGTGTAGTGCTTCATCGCGGCTTAAACCTGACACCATGTTTGTGACCTATATCTTCAATCTGTGCAGGCGTCAACAGCTTCGGGAGCGCGCCTAAAGACGAGCTTATCTCACGAAAGAATCCCTCCAAGCCCGGCGGCGTCACGACCCATAACAGGTTTATACTAGTGTCCTTTGTCTCTACGCCGTGCCAGACTCCATGCGGGATATAGACCGTATCGCCCTTCCCGATGACCTTTCGCTCGCCTCCCAAGACGGCGACTCCGCCTCCCTCATGGACGAACAGCACTTCATCTTCATGCTCATGCATGTGCACAGGGATGCCGCCCCCCGCATCGAGTAACTGTGTGCCGATAGCCATGCTCGGCGAACCGGTTTTGGGGTCCACCTTGATGGTCACAGTATTGCCCTTTCCCCGCTGGAGCATTTCACCCTCATCCGCACGAAGCACGTAACCGCCGCCAGATTGAACCCTTGAGGGCGGCAAAGATTGAACAGAGGCTGTTCTGGGAGATTGCCCGCCAGCTATCAGAGCTACCAGGAGGCAGCCGAAGCTAATGGGTACAGTCAATCGTCTAGTCAAATATTTCTGCATATTAGCTCCGATTCATACGTTCCCTATGACAAGCGCCTAACGCCCTAATTAACCGGGCGCGGAGACAACATCATAAGCGGCAAGTCTCGCGCATGAAGGCAACGCTATGCGCGCTCCGGTCCAATGTGTTGTCAGGTGGCGGCCAACGATTCATTTATACGTGAGAGTATAGAGCACTCTCGATACATAAGAGAAAGATTGGCGCGATTTATCCCCGGTAAACATCATTTCTCCATCAGCCCCTTTAACACTAATCTCCTCAATAGGCCAATTTGCTACATCATTAGGGTCTTCATCCCCGAAATAATGAAACATACTTGTGACCCACAATGCTTCATGTGGCATTAGATTGACTGTTACAGTGCGATTCTCTTGGTCAATTTGGTATTCATCAGAGTTTACTTTCTGCCATTTCCGCCTGTCACGCTCGCCCAATTGAGAAGCGCCTATCTTGGTAGGTGTTCCCTCAAGAGTGGGAGGCCCAACAGGAAATTTTTTGATTTTATACCGAACCTCAATAGGCTGATTAGATTCATTGACCACAACGAAGTCAGTTGAGTAGGAGCATGCGGTAAGGGCCAAGGTTAAAAGTGTAAGCGAAATGATAAGTATGTACCGCATAAGATCTCTCTTTCCCATATCCAGAAGCCACCTAACGCTCAGATTAACCCGCCGCCCGACGAGAGCGACAACACAAACGAAACCAAAGAGCGATGATGAAAGGCAAGCTGAGGGCGGTCAGGTTGAATGAGTCGTTAGGTGGCGCGTTAAGTTACATCAATGCAATTCCTGGCATGTTGCTTCTGCGCTTTTCTTTCCTATTGAGCCATCTAGTTCTATCAATAGTTTTTGCTCAAGGTCGGTTGCGTTGTCATAAAAGATAATTTTGTATTCGCCGGGATAAAACATTCCGGGCGTATCCTTATGTCCTGCGATTATACAATCCTTTCGTATTCCATGAGCTAACCCAAGTTCGTAAAAACATTGGGAGATATGTGAAGTGTTTCTGCAAAGTCCGCTTGTCGGCCAACTGAATTTAATTGACACTTGCAATCTGAGAGAGTAGCGTGCCCGTGCGTTACATTTGTTATGCGAGAGCCGCACTCCTCATAGGGTACTTGCTCAGGCTTAATTTCAATATTACAAACAGAGAGCTAAAAAAGAGGTTGGATGAGTTTGAATCCAGCTTGTATGTTCTAATTGTCTCTCTGTAGCCATGGTCGCAACTCAAAATAAGGAAATTTCTAGATGCAAAGTTATAGACATGGGATTTTAATCGTTTCCGTAGTCCTTACCTTATCTGTTACAGCTGCTTTGCTGGTAACAAGAGGTCAAGGGCTACGCCTTTCAAATTCGTCTATACAAAATGGATCAGCTAAAGAAGGTCATTACCCAATAGTTGATTATACGTCAGCCAAATTAGCTAACAGGGAAGAACAAAAAGCAAGACGAGCCAAAAGTGAGCGTTTCAGCAAACGCCATCTGGTTCCAAGACCAGAAGAAGCGCCCAATCTTGAGATACTACCTTTAATTGATCATTCATTGTCTAGGCTACCCGCTTTGCCCGCACAGATGAGCGACGCTGTTCTGTTAGGCGAAATCATTGATGCACAAGCATATCTATCCAACGACAAGACGGGTGTGTATTCTGAATTTAAGTTGCAGATCAAGCAAGTTCTCAAACAGGATAGCCTTGGCTCTCTTTATCCGAATCTCATCGTTACTACCACTCGTGAAGGTGGTGCCGTCCGGTATCCCTCTGGCCGCATTCAGCGCTTTAGCATATTGAATCAAGGTTTACCACAGCCCGGCGGAAACTATGTTCTGTTTCTAAAAAGAAACGGCCAGGAATTAGGGTTCGATATTCTGACGGGATATGAACTATACCGGGGGCAAGTTTCCCCTCTGGATGGCTCAGAGCAAACAGGGCTACCGTTTTCTGCATATAAAGGGGTTGATGAAACTTCATTCCTTAACGCAGTAAGATATGCCATTTCGCAAAGTCCCCGGACTGTATTAACCGAAAAAGTGAGAACTAATGAGTAAGTAACCAATGTAAGAGATGACATTGAAAGGGCCTTCGAGAGTTGGGAATCAGCTCACGGGTTTGCTCCAGAGTAACATTTAGCGGATATACAGAAGGCCCAACCCCGGCTAATTCAGTTCAGGTATTTAATGTGGCTAGAGAACATAATACATCGGGTGCTCAAGCGAGGATAGCTCGTGCTGCTTATCCGACAGGACACGTTTATGCCGGGCGGCTTGCGGTAGTAACAGCCTTTCTCGGTGACCGCATTACTGATCCAGAAGCGATAACACAAACGATGGCCCGTGAGGTTGGACGGTGAAGGCACAATATGCTTAGCTCAGAAGCATATCAACGAAAATCAGAGTATTATCGCCCCTTAGCTTTGTCCACTTTTTGTCCGCTTCTGAGTAGACTTCTGTCGAGTTGGAAGGTGTCAAAAGCAGTGATTAAGCTGAGGTAATTAAAGGACAACCAGTAAAAATGGCTGTGCCAGCTCAGGAGGAGCGAATCCGGGGGGCGGGTTCGGCTTCCGAGCTGGCACGGGCGGGCACTATCGAAGTTCGGGCCTTGGATGGCTTGGGTGCTGATGTTTGGCGATCAGCCCATCCTCAACGCGGGCCATTATACACTTCTTCTCAAAACTGTCAACGCTTATTTGTGACATATACAACAAACTTACGCGAGGGCCGTATTTGTTGGCGTTCCCTTATGTTCGACTATCGACCAGTGAATCGTGCCCGAGACTTTCTCGGAAATCGGACTCGAAGAGCGGCAAAGGGCATCGCGTCGGCGTCTCTCCTGACCTCGCCCTTGACCGCCTCTCAGGCCTGTCAGATCGTTGCCGCAAATTCACATGGCGCGCATACTTGCGCGTATGTTATAAAGCTGATGGGCCAACCGCTCGAAGAATTCAGATGCTTTGAGCTTTAAGTATGCGCGGACGCGCCGCGCCAAGGTCGGGCCAAAGAGAACAAGCGTCGCCGGTCTCTGAGGGCCAACACTCGTACGGCTTTCTTTCCTTCCGCTAAAGCCTCTTCTAAGTATCAATACCTGAAACCAATTGGAGAAAACATAGGATGACCCCCAATAAGAGTTTGTCTACACTCGTTCTTTCGATTCTTTTGACCCTTTTCCTGAGCAGCACGGCGCTCTCATCAGGCGATGAGCCAATCGCCGCCGTGGTTATTGAGGCGACGGGTATGGTCTGGTTGCCACACGTCGAATATGCGAGCCTCGTGCTGAGTGTCTCCGCGCCCAATGGCGAAGTGTTCCGCAGGGAGTTCGACAGAGGAGTTAACCCCTCTATCAGTCTGGTCGACCAGAATGGCGGCAGGCTGCCTGACGGTCAGTACACGTATGAGCTGCGGCTGGTTCCGCTCGTTTCGGCGCAGACGCGCGCAGCCCTTGCGGCTTCCAGAGAAAATGGAACGAGCGAGGCCGTAACGAGAGAGCTACAGCGTGATGGGCAGTTGCCGACCCGCGAGGTTGTCCAGACCGGCGCGTTTCTGGTCGCTCAGGGAGCGATTGTTTCCGGCGCTTCTTCGGAGGCGGAGAATCCTAAAGGCAAGGCTTCTCAAATCAGGACTGAGCAGGCGATTACCCCTGCGGAAGGCCCTGTGCTTAACGATCAGGTGACGCCAGACGATTTGATCGTGCAGGGCAGCGCCTGCGTCGGGCTGGATTGCGTCGTGAATGAAACTTTCGGCTTCGACACCCTGCGGCTCAAGGAGAACAATACGCGGCTGACGTTTATGGACACGTCCACCTCCACAGGTTACGCCACAAGGGACTGGCGTTTGCGCGCCAATGAATCGCCGAGCGGCGGCAGAAGCGCTTTCTTCATAGACGATCTGGGCGACGATCACTCAGGCGGTGACGAATCTGTTTCCTCGACTCCCTTCACACTGATGGCGGGAGCTCCGACCAATTCCATCTATCTGGACTCGACGGGGCGGCTGGGCTTGCGTACAGCCACTCCGGGGCTGGATGTGCATGTGACGACCGGCAACACCCCGGCATTTCGCATGGAGCAAACTACGAGCGGCGGCTTTACGGCGCAGACCTGGGATATCGGTGCTAACGAAGCCAACTTCTTCGTGCGTGATCTGACGGGCGGCTCAAGGCTGCCGTTTAGAATCCGCCCCGGCGCTCCGACGAGCAGCATAGATATCTCTGCCAGCGGCAACGTCGGCATAGGGACAGCCAGCCCCGCCTATAATCTGGATGTCGCGGGCACGGTTAACGCGACAGCCTTTTACCTCAACGGGTCTCCTTTCACCTCGCCCCTCTCGACCTCCGGCACGACGACGACAAATAAGATGGTGAAGTGGTCGGACGGCCCTGCGGGCAAGCTCACGGACTCTTCCGTGAGCGATGTGGGCGGCAACATTGGCGTCGGAACCTCCACCCCCAGCTACAAGCTGGTGGTCGGCCCAGACCTCGGGGCTGGCTTCAGCTTCGTGACTGCCACGGTATCTAAGGGGCCGGGACAGAGCGCCAGTATCCTTGTCGGGCCGAGTGCTATGCAGGCGATGGAGTTCGGTTGGGACAACGCCAACTCAAGAGCTTTTGTGAACTCGCCCTCCACGAACGTCATCGCCTTCATGCAGAACGGCAGCGAGCGGATGAGGATAAACTCGGCGGGTAACGTCGGCATCGGCACGAGCGCGCCGCAGAGCTCTTTGCAGGTCAATGGCTACGTGCAGTTGGCCCTGACGGCGGGCGCGCCCCCAGCCGCCGACTGTGACAACGCGGCGGAGCATGGCCGCATGAAAGTGGACGCGACAGGCAATAAGCTCTACGTATGCACCAGCACTGGCTGGAAGTCCACGACACTGGTTCCCTAGATCGTCGGCGCGGATGATAGCTGTGGGGCTGGTTTTCAAGCGCCCCCTGCATGCGGTTGACAGTGCGCGTAGCCAGTTCTTATACTACGCGCTCTTCCAATGAATCCGGCCAGGTAGCTCAGTTGGTAGAGCGCGGCCCTGAAAAGGCCGGCGTCGGCGGTTCGATTCCGTCCCTGGCCAAACCAAGTTAAAGGCAAAAGTAAGGAAAGCGCTCGACGCTTCTACACTTTTGCCTTTTACCTTTTGCCTTCTTCAGCGCTGCCAGTAATGTTTGATCTTCTGGCCGAGCATGGGGAAGGGGACATATTCGGCCTGGCGACCGGCGCGTCGCAATTCTTCGACCATTCTCATCGCCCCGTCGGCATTGCGCGTGTGGACCATGATGGTCGAGGCGCGCTGACGGTCGGGCTGCGAGGCGAGCCACAGGGCAACGGCATAGCCCGTGCGCTCGTCGTCGGTCGAGTCGGCATGATAATGCTCGGGCAGCAGGTCGTGATCCAGAAAGATCGCGTCGTAGAAACGCTCGCCGAGGAATTCAACCGCCGTCTCGACCGTTTCGGCGATGTCCAGATGATCGCCCTTGAAATGTTTTTTGAACCACTCGTGCCTGCGCTTGTCGTCGTCCAGAAGGAAGACACGAATCGGGCTGCGCTCTGCGACGATGTTATGAAGACCGAGACGCGCCAGCACTCCACGCCAAATACTCATCTATTATGAATAGCTCCCCGGGCGCTCGTGATTATTATTATTTCGCCCACGTAATTTTTCAGTACTCAAGCCTGATTGTTGCCCGTTAACTATAGCATAGACTTAGTCTCCGGGTTGGTCTTCGGAGGCACGCTTTCGCGCGCGCTCCGATCCCGGTGCGGCCTGTTGCCGGCGGTGAAATTATTGGTGTCGGAGACTTGCTCTTGCAATCTGCGTCTCGGGTGCTATAATCCGCCGCGCCTCTCAATGGTAGACGCTGGAGGTGAACCTGGGGTGCTTTAGGAAGAACGCAGGTGTCCCCTGTCTGTGTTCCTGATTGTCAAAGCAGGTATCGTCAAGCTTCCGGTCGTTTAGCGCGCAAGCATGTCATCCGATAACGCCAAAATCCATCCACTCTTCAGCGTGCCTGACGCTGCGGCGGATGAGTCTACGGCTCGTGCCACCTCGTCCAAAGCGGAGCAGCCGGCGGCGTGCGCTTACTGTTACGGCTCGGGTATGGAAGTGGTCGCCGGGAAGGGCGCACGGCGCTGCCGCTGTCGCACGCACAGCAATCAGGCGAAGCTGCTCGAAGCCGCGCGCATCCCGCGCCGCTACGACAAATGCACACTGCAAAGTTATAAAGTGCCGCAGGGTAAATTCTTCGCCATTCAGGCGCGTGCCTTCAACTACGCGAAGACGCTCGCCGACGAATACCCGGCGGTCAATCGCGGCATAGTCTTTATGGGGCCGGTCGGAGTCGGCAAGACGCATCTCTCCGTGGCGATCATACGACAGTTGATCGAGCAGCAGGGGCGCGCGTGCCTGTTCTACGAGTTCGGCACACTCCTCAAAGAGATTCAGAACTCCTACAATCCCATCTCGCAAACTTCGGAGCTGAAAGTCCTCGCGCCGGTCTTCGACGCGGAGATACTGGTTCTGGACGAGCTCGGCGCGTCGAAGCCGACCGATTGGGTGCGCGACACGATGATGCAGATCATCAACACGCGCTACAACGATAAGAAGCTGACGATCTTTACGACCAACTATCTGGACACCAGACGCGCGGAGCGCGACGAGACCCTCGAAGACCGTATCGGCGTGCGACTTCGCTCGCGCCTCTACGAGATGTGCAAGACCATTCATATTGAGGGCGAAGATTACCGGAAGAAGTTCGACACGCAGCCGATCTGACGCGGAATGACATTTCCTTAAGACACTTTAGGCCGACCCTTGAAGCTTTAAGGGCGGCTTTTTTGCTGGCTGATTTACAGGGCGGGCCTAGTGTAGAGGCGAGCGCGGTTCGCCCGCGGTCACGCGTTATGTATAATGGCTCGATTCAAACAGAGCGGATTGAAGAGCGTCACACATCGAAAGATTCGGTTTGACTGAGCATGCCTAAACGCACCGACATACACAAGATTCTTCTGATCGGGTCTGGGCCGATAGTGATCGGTCAGGCCGCGGAGTTCGATTACTCTGGCACGCAGGCGTGTCGCGCGCTCAGGGCCGAAGGCTACGAGGTCGTACTCGTCAATTCGAACCCGGCGACCATCATGACAGACCCAGAGACCGCCGATAAGACCTACATCGAGCCTTTGAAGGTCGAGACGTTGACGGCGATTATCCGTCGCGAGCGGCCCGATGCGCTGCTTCCGACGGTGGGCGGGCAGACGGCGCTCAATCTGGCGATCGCTCTCTCCGATGCCGGCATACTCGAAGAGTTCGGCGTGGAGATGATCGGCGCGAAGCGCGAGGCCGTAAAAGTGGCCGAAGACCGCAGGCTCTTTAAGCAGGCGATGGACGAGGAAGGGATGCCGATGCCGCGCGGCGGGTTCGCCGGCTCGTGGGCCGAAGCCGAAGAGCTTGTGAAGACGACCGGCTATCCGGCCATCATTCGCCCCTCATACACGCTCGGCGGCACTGGCGGCGGCGTGGCTTTTAACCCGGAAGAGTACGAGGAGATCGTGCGCGCCGGGCTCAGCGCGTCGCCCATTCATGAAGTCCTGATAGAGGAATCCATTCTCGGCTGGAAAGAGTTTGAGCTTGAGGTGATGCGCGACCTCTCTGATAACGTCGTCATCATCTGCTCGATTGAGAACTTCGATCCGATGGGCGTGCATACGGGCGATTCGATCACGGTCGCCCCGGCGCAGACGCTCTCGGATTTCGAGTACCAGCGATTGCGGGACATGGCGATTCGCGTCATACGCAAGGTCGGGGTCGAGACGGGCGGCTCGAACATTCAGTTTGCGGTCAACCCTGAGAACGGCGAGATTCGTATCATAGAGATGAACCCGCGCGTCTCGCGCTCTTCGGCGCTCGCGTCCAAAGCGACGGGCTTTCCCATCGCCAAGATCGCCGCCAAGCTCGCCGTCGGCTACACCTTAGACGAGATACCGAACGACATTACCAGAAAGACGCCGGCCTCCTTCGAGCCGACCATCGATTACGTCGTAGCGAAGATTCCGAAGTGGGACTTTGAAAAGTTTCGCGCCGCCGAAGACGTGCTCGGCACACAGATGAAGTCTGTCGGCGAAGTGATGGCTATCGGTCGCACCTTCAAAGAGGCGCTCTTTAAGGGCCTGCGCTCGCTCGAAGCCGTCAGACCCCTGCGCCTCGAAGATGTCTCGGACGACGAGTTGCAGCGCAAGCTCGCGCGCCCCAACTCGCAACGCTTCTCTTACATCACCTACGCCCTGCAACACGGTTGGTCCATCGCGGAAATCCACCGCCTTTCGCGCATAGACCCGTGGTTTCTCGAACAGCTTCAGGACGTGATGCTCATTCAGGAAGAGATAGAGGGGCGACGGCTGGAAGATATACCCGTCGAGACGCTCAGGGCCTTTAAAGAGGCCGCGCTATCTGATCGTCGCCTTGCTTATCTGACCGGCAGCTCCGAAGACGAAGTGCGCGCCCATCGCAAACGGCTTGGGGTGATTCCCGTCTACAAGCGCGTCGACACGTGCGGCGCTGAGTTCGAGTCGCACACGCCCTATCTCTATTCGACTTACGAGGAGGAGGACGAGTCTGCGCCGACCGACAGGCGCAAGATAATCATCCTCGGCTCTGGGCCGAACCGTATAGGGCAGGGCATAGAGTTCGATTACTGCTGCTGCCATGCCTCGTTCGCGCTGCGCGACGCAGGCTTTGAGACCATCATGGTCAATTGCAACCCGGAGACCGTCTCGACCGACTACGACACCTCAGACCGCCTGTACTTCGAGCCGCTCACCTTCGAGGACGTGATGAACATCGTGGATGTCGAGCGGCCCGAAGGCGTGATCGTGCAATTCGGCGGGCAGACGCCCCTGAACCTTGCCATGCGCCTTCACGAAGCCGGCGTGCCCATCATCGGCACATCGCCGGACTCGATTGATCTGGCCGAAGACCGCAAACGCTTCGGCGCGCTCCTGAGCGAGCTTGGCATTCCTCAGCCTGAGAACGGGACGGCGACGACCATCTTGGACGCGCGCGCGATAGCAGCGCGCATCGGCTACCCCGTGCTGGTGCGCCCCAGCTACGTGCTCGGCGGGCGGGCGATGGCGATTGTCTACGACGAGGAGAGCCTCGAAGGATACATGCGCACGGCTGTTGATTTCTCCGCGCAGCGTCCGGTGCTGATCGATAAATTCCTTGAGCGCGCGGCGGAGTTTGACGTTGACGCGCTCTCGGATGACGACACCTGCGTGGTGGCGGGCATTCAGGAGCATATAGAAGAGGCCGGGATTCATTCGGGCGACTCGTCCTGCGTCCTGCCTCCTGTGCGGATAGACCCTGAGCATCTGGAAACGATGCGCCACTACACGCGAGAGCTGGCGCGTGCGCTCGGCGTGCGCGGGCTGATGAACATTCAGTATGCGATCAAGGATCATCGCGTTTACGTGCTGGAAGTAAACCCGCGCGCCTCGCGCACCGTGCCGTTCGTGTCAAAGGCGACGGGCTTCCCCCTGGCGCGTATCGCGGCGCTCGTGATGGCCGGGCAATCGCTCGCCAGCTTTGGGCTGCCCGCAGACCTGACCGTCAGCCGTTTCTTCATCAAGTCGCCGGTCTTTCCCTTCGTCAAGTTTCCCGGCGTCGATCCTATCCTGAGCCCGGAGATGCATTCGACGGGCGAGGTGATGGGCGTGGGCGAGACTTTCGGGGAGGCATACGCGAAGGCTATGATGGGCGCTGGTCTTGAGCTGCCGAACGGGGGCACGGCCTTCATCAGCGTCAACGATGCCGACAAGGGCCAGTCGGTCGTGCTGGCCCGCCGGCTCGCGCGCCTCGGCTTCAAGCTCGTCGCCACGCTCGGCACATCCCAGCGGCTGCGCGAAGTGGGCCTCGCGGTCGAGAGCGTTTTCAAAGTCAACGAGGGACGCCCGAACATAGTTGACCACATCAAGCGGGGCGAGATAGCGCTCATCATCAACACACCACTCGGGCGCGCCTCGCACTTTGACGAGCAGGCGATACGCCGCGCCGCCCTGCAGTACAACGTCCCGTGTGTGACGACGATGACGGGCGCGGAGGCGATCGTCGAAGCCATCACCGCGCGCGGGCGCGAAGAGACTCCAAAGGTCTACGCGCTACAGGAATTGCACGCCATGACCAATTCCGTGACCTGACCCCGAGGGTCTTCGTTTGGTTTCCCGCTTTTACCCTTTACGGAGTAATGTCCAAAGCCGCCCGGTTTGCGCTCATCCTGATCGTCACACATGCGGCCATAACGGCCTTGCATGGCACGGCGCATCGCGTCCTTAATATCGAGCTGTCGCGTTCTCAGCTTCTGTTTATCGCCGCGGTCATCCTTATCGCGCCGCTTCTGGCGGGCGTGTTGCTCCTCAAGCGTGCCCTGTCGTCAGGGGGCATCGTTCTGACGCTCTCGATGGCGGGCGCTTTTGTCTTCGGTGTTTATAACCACTTCGTGTTGACGGGGTCTGACCACGTCTTTCATGTGCCCGGCATACCGGGCAGCCTCTGGGTGACGGCGTTTCAGGCGACCGCCGCTCTACTGGCTTTAAGCGAAGCCGCGGGAGCAATCACCGGGCTGTTGATACTGAAAAGAGGTTTCGCGGGCACGTAAGCTTCAGTTGATCTCTGTGCGGAACGAGTGACGATTCTATGGACGCGGATATTCTGGCGGTAGTCCTGACGGTCAGCGACCGCTGCGCGCGCGGCGAGCAGGAAGATGTTTCCGGCCCCCTGCTCGTCGGGTTGCTCGAAGCAATGGGCGCGATGGTAACGGCTAGAGAGATAGTGTCTGACGATCTTGAGCCGCTCTCGGACAGATTGCGCGCGTTCGCTGAGCGCGCGGACGTAAACCTGATCGTAACGACGGGCGGCACAGGCGTTGCGCCGCGCGACAATACGCCGGAGGCGACGCGGGCAGTGATTGAAAGGGAAGCGCCGGGGCTCTCCGAGGCGATGCGTAGCCAGACTTTAAGGCAGACGCCGATGGCGATGCTCTCGCGCGGCGTCTGCGGCACGCGCTCCGGCACGTTGATCGTCAACCTGCCCGGCTCGCCCAGAGGCGTCGGCGAGAGCTTCGAGGTCATTCGTCCCGTCCTGCGCCACGC
Organism: Pyrinomonadaceae bacterium; assembly: GCA_036389675.1. Taxonomy (GTDB): domain Bacteria; phylum Acidobacteriota; class Blastocatellia; order Pyrinomonadales; family Pyrinomonadaceae; genus DASQYE01. The sequence goes on along the minus strand of DASVWI010000015.1, from coordinate 127,630 downwards.
CGTTGCATTGCTCGCGGGCGAGCCTCATAATAAAGCGCAGTGAGAAGAAATCCTTTGACAAGGCGCGTGGGCCAAGCTTAGAATTTTTTCAGCCCAACGCCGAAGATAGATTCTTTCAAAGCTTTCAGACAGCAACGCACACTCGGGTAAGCGAAATGATGCTGAGCGCTATCCTTCTACAAACTCTGGCTGGCCCGGCGGCCAATCAGGTCGGCGGCCCTGTGACGGCCTACTGGCCCGTGATGATCTTTTTCGTTTTCGCGGTCATCTTCCCCGTGTTGCCGATAGTGCTCGGAAGATTCCTGCGCCCGAGCATCTACCAGAAAGAGAAGATGCGCCCTTACGAGTGCGGCATAGACCCGACGACCGAAGCCCACGACCGCTACACCGTGCGCTACTACATCGTCGCCATGCTCTTTCTGATCTTCGACGTTGAGACGATCTTTCTACTGCCGTGGGCGATCATCTTTATGGGAGACGACTTCTCCTTCACCAAGTTCGCCCTCGTCGAAATGTTCGTCTTCTTAGGCATTCTGATCGTCGGTTACTATTACGCATGGCGCAAGGGCGCGCTCGAATGGGCTTGAAAGAAGGGATGAAGGATGAAGGATGAAGGATGAAGTAAAAGATGAATTGAATGATTCAACGCTTGTTTGACTCAATTCTTTCATCCTTCATCCTTCCGCCTTCATCCTTGCAGTTCATATGGCTGAACATCAAGAAGGATTCGTCTTAACGACGGTTGATTCGATTTTCAATTCGCTGCGCCGCACGGTGGGGGCGAAGACGATGGATTTGGCGGCGCGGCCTGTCAACTGGGCGCGCAAGTCTGCGCTGTGGCCGATGACGTTCGGGCTCGCCTGCTGCGCCATCGAGATGATCGCGACGGGCGCGGGGCGTTTCGACATAGACCGTTTCGGCGCGGGCGTCTTTCGTCCGAGCCCGAGGCAAAGCGATCTGGTCATCATCGCGGGCACTGTAACTTTGAAGATGGGGCCGGTCGTGCGTCGCGTCTACGATCAAATGCCGGAGCCGAAGTGGGCCATCGCCATGGGCGCGTGCGCTTCGACGGGCGGGCCGTTCGATTCCTACTCGACGATGCAGGGAGTTGACCGGATTATTCCCGTTGACGTTTATATACCGGGATGCCCGCCGCGCCCTGAGGCGTTGCTCTACGGCTTGATGCGTCTACAGGACATCATCATGAAGGAAGCGCCCTCGGCCTATATTTTTGAGTCCGACGGCACGGTGCATCGCCAGCGCCGACTGGAAGGCGACGACGAGCCGCGGGAGGTCTCACCCGAAGAAGACGAAGAGGCTGTCGCCGCTCTGAACAGGTGAGCGTCCGGTATGGAAGGCTCTGCACGGACGCAGAGACCGGTTTGCTAAAAGAGAAAGGCTGCCACTCAAGATTGTGGCAGCCTTTCTCTTTTCATTATCGACGGAGACAGGCGCTTTAACGAGAGGCGGGTTTGCCGAATAACGCGTCGTCGACCGGCGCGTTGTTCACGACCTCCGTGTAGCGGATAGTGGCGCTTGAAGTGGGTCTTACCACGCGCGTGGTAAATGCCACCTTGAGGCCGTCAACGTCTCTATAATCCTCGTAGTAAACCTCCATCGCTCCGGCCTCTTTCGCAAGCGGGATGTCCATGCGAAGCAGCAATCCTGTCTGCTTGTCAAAGTAGAAGAGATCAGGCTTGGCCCCTGCGAGCGTGGCTTCGACCACATACGCTTCGCGGTCGCCAACCCGCGTTGTGCCCTTGAGCGTCAGGTTCGAGTAGATGCTTTTGAACTGCTCCACGTCGGTTGCGATGCCGAGCCGGGTCGTACGCTTCGTGACCTCCAACTCCCAGCCCTCCATCTTTGTCACTCCGCCCCTCAGCGGTTTATACCAGCCTGTCGTCCCGTCGAAAACTTCCTGAACAGTGCCCCGGCCCGGAATGTTCATCGTGCTCAGGGTTTTGTTCGGAGCTTTGAAATAAGATTCGTAGGAAGCTGTGACGGTAGCCCCACCCTGAGAGGTTGCGGCAATGACGAGCGAGCCTTTAGAGACACGCGTCGTCACTTTATCCATCGCCTCTTTGCCGCCTGAGGCGACGATGCTCGTCGTGATGATCTGATCTACCGCCGGTGCTGTGCCCGCCGAGAGGGCACTCACGCTGGTCGTGAGCGGAGCGTTAGCGGATGGCGTAGTGACGCTGGCCGTTGAGCTACTGCTGCTCGCAGGCAGCTGCATGATCTGCTGCAATAACTGCGAGAGTCCCTGTACCTCCGCCGTGCAGCCAGAGCAGGCGACGGTGGTGAGACTTGAGCCAGGCTCTTTCTGTAAGCCTGCCCGCAAGGGATAAAAATTATAGACTTTGCGGTCTTCGCCCTTAGCCTTCGCAATGCCGACCTTGACGTGCAGCCTGCCGCCGCCCAAGGCTTCCACTGCCACCTCATAAACTTTGCCGAGAGGCACACTGAAATCATGGCCGCCGCGATTTGTCGAATGAAACTCAAGCACATCTCTTTGCAGCGTGATATAGCCCGTGCAAAGATCGTCGTCGAATAGCATCTTGTGGTGATGCTTGATCGGCACATTGACTTTCTCACCAAGCGCGACGGCTTTGGTGAGATAGGCAGTGCTGTTCGCATACTTTCCCGTCTGTAGATAGCTTAGCCCGAGCAGCATGTTGGCGCGGGCGTTCTCCGGTTCCGCTGCCACGATACCGCGAGTGATTGCAATCGCCTCATCAAAGCTTCGATCCTGATAATCCCGCTCGGCCTGATCGAGCGTGCCTGCCCTCGCCGCGGGTTCTCGCGAGCCTGTATCGGGGACGGAGGCGGAAGCCGCAGCGTTCGCCCTCGAAGGTTGCGCGCGTCGTCTCGCCAGCGCCGCGAAGTTGCCGTCCGGGTATTTATCAAGATATGCCTGAAAGTCCGCAGGGTCTGTGCTGTTCTTGATCGATTCCCAGAAGCTCATCTCCATCGCCGCCGGGTCGAACGAAGGGGCTGTCTCTGTTCTGGCTGCTTCCGTCGCCGCTGCTCCTTTCGCGCCGACGGCGATGATAAGCTCCTCCGCCCTGTAGCCCTCGACGACGGCGAAGGGCCGCTGCTGTTTGCCCGCGCCCAGATCAATGCCTATGCGTTTGGGCACGGTCTCCTGCACGAATCTGAGCAGACTGGCGAGCGTCACTTCGCCATGATCGTTGGCCGCTCCGCCCTTCAGGCCTTCGACAATCGCCCACGTGAAATAGCCCTGCCGCTTCTCCGTGTACTCGTAGGCGCGCTGCCCTATGGCCGTCGCGTAGAGCGTGGCGAAGGCCGTCACCTCTCGGTTGCGTACATCGAAGTTGAAGGCGCGCGTGTAGGCAGTCGTCAAAGGGTTCGGAGCATCGGCACGACCGCCGGGGTCGTTGCGGCAAGCGTCTAGCATCAGCACGACCTGGCCCACGCCGGAGGAGCGAATGCGCTCTTTCATACGCGCCACGCTCACCGCCGTTTCTTCCAGAAACGTCACGTCGTCCGATATCTGCGCGTCCGACGGGAGCAGGAAAGCCTGATTGGCGCGCTCCATTCCGTGCCCCGCGAACGCCACCAGAAGGAGGCCGTCTTTGGGCACGACTGACGCTAGATTCGAGAGGCGTCGCAGGATATTAACTCTGGTCGGCTGTCTCTCTTCGGGCTGGGCGGTCGTCATCAGGATAACCTGATCTGACGGAAAGCCCGCGTAGCGCACCAGAGCTTCCGACAGCGCGTTGGCATCGTTGGCCGCGCCCTTGAGCGCGCTGATCTGTCCATCCTTGTACTTGTCCACGCCGATAATGAGCGCCCAACGCTTGGCGCTGCCGGGCCACTGTTTGACCTGCGCGGGCGGGCTGATGCCCACACCTCTGGTCGTCTGCGCGTGGGCGGATGGCATCATCGAGATGAGGATGGTGAAGACGATGAGAATGCTGGCTAGCGAGGCCCACGGGGGATTGGGCCTGTGGACGGGGGAGATGTTTTTCATGTGTTCCTTTCTAAGAGGTCTCAAAGTCCGGTGAGAAACAATCGAGCGGCGGCATCACTTGGTTTCATCCTTGCCTGACCCGGCAATACGACGGAAGCGCCGGTAGAGAAAGCGACGGTACATCTATCGGTGGTTTCCGGTGTCCGTATGAGGTCGGCGGCAAAAGAGCCCGCCCACCGGCAAAGATAGATGACCGGGCGAGAGCATAGACCCAATGCGACCGGGGTGTCAAAGATTTTTCGTGCGCTTCCTTACAACCCCGCCAAGTGGCGCGTGTCGTTAATGGCAAGCACGCGTATGAAGCCGTCGGGGCGCAGCTCGAAACTTGAGATGCCGCAGTTGGCGGTGGCAATCCAGACGGGGCGAAGCTCCGGCGCATCGAGCGCGCCCAGAAGGTGAAGCACGAGGATGCAGATCGTGCCCGTGTGAGAGAAGACGGCGATACGCCCGCCGCTGTGGAGCGCGATGGCGCGGTCTAGCTCGCGCGAGGCGCGGTCGAGCATCTGGCGATAGCTCTCGCCGCCTAAGAGTACGTGCTCGAAGTCGCGGCGGATGAGGGCGGCGTATTGCTCCGGGTGTTGCGCGGCGGCCTCCTCGAAGGTGAGACCCTCCATCACGCCGACGCTGCGCTCGCGGTAAGCCTCGCGCTGCTGCACCTCAAGGCCAGACAGGCGGGCAAGGGGCAGGGCCGTGTGGTAAGCGCGTGGAAGGTCGCTGGAATAGATTGCGTCGAAACTCTCTGCGGAAAGGGCCTGCGCGGTGGCTTCGGCCTGCCGCATGCCGCGCGCGGAGAGCGGTGTCGCGGTGTGCCCGCCGAAGCGTCCCTCGGCGTTGCCCTGTGATTGACCGTGCCGTATGAGGAGGACGCGCGTGGTCATAAGTAAAAAGGAAAAAGGCAAAGGTGCGGACAAAAGCACTGCGGTTAAAAGTTGTACGCAGCCTTACTTTTGCCTTTTATCTTTCGCCATTCCTAAGCTGCGACGGCTTCGGCCTTGAGCTTCTCGGCCTGATAGTGCGTGACGAGCGCGTTGATGATCTCGTCGAGCGCGCCTTCCATGACGAGGTCTAGCTGGTGAATGGTCAGGCCGATGCGGTGATCGGAGACGCGATTGTCTTTGAAGTTGTAGGTGCGTATCTTCTCGGAGCGGTCGCCGCTGCCGACCATCGAGCGCCGCTCGCTGGCCTGTGCTTCATGCTGCTTCTGCTCTTCCATCTCCTGCAAGCGGGCACGCAGCACGCGCATGGCCTTCTCGCGATTCTTGATCTGAGATTTCTCGTCCTGCATTGAGACGACCGTGTTGGTCGGAAGGTGCGTGATGCGGACAGCCGAGTAGGTCGTGTTGACGGACTGACCGCCCGGCCCGGAAGAACAGAAGGTATCTATGCGGAGGTCTTTAGCATCGATCTTGACATCCACCTCTTCGGCCTCAGGGAGGACGGCGACCGTGATGGCCGAAGTATGTATGCGCCCGCTCGTTTCGGTTTGCGGCACGCGCTGGACGCGATGGACGCCGGATTCGTGTTTGAGCTTGGAGTAGACCTTTTCGCCTTCGATCAATGCGATGGCTTCCTTGAGGCCGCCGATGCCCGATTCCGAAGCGTCGAGGATTTCCATGCGCCAGCCCTGCCGCTCGGAATAACGCGCGTACATGCGTAGCATCTCGGCGGCAAAGAGCGTCGCCTCGTCGCCGCCCGTCCCGGCACGAATCTCAAGAATAACGTTCTTCTCGTCGTTCGGGTCTGTCGGGATGAGCAGGAGCTTGAGATCAGTCTCGCACTGCTCAAGCTGCGCTTCGAGCGTCATGACTTCCGTATAGGCAAGCTGGCGCATCTCTTCGTCGTCGGCTGTCTCATACAGCTCGCGCGCTCCCGCCAGCTCGTCCCTGAGAGTTTTCCAGTTGCGGTATTTGGCGACGACTTCGCCGAGGCTGCGATGCTGCCGTGCGATCTTCGTATAGGCTGCGTGGTCTGAGAAGACCTCCGGCAAAGAAAGCTCCCCGGTCAACTGCTCATAGCGTGCTTCGATCTGTTCTAATTTCTCTAACATAACTTTCAGGCCAGCGGCGCGGCCTCCACTTCTTTAACCTGCGGCTCGAATTTGAGCGATTCCTTGAGGGCTTCGATGGCGACTTCCAGTTGCTCGTCGTCCGGCTCTTTGGTCGTGATGTTCTGCATCCAGATGCCGGGCAGCGTAATCATCTTGAAAACAAAGCTGCCCTCTTTTTTGGCCGAGAGCCGTATGATCTCGTAAGAGAGACCGGCGACGACCGGAACCAGCGCGATACGCACGAGCATGTTATAGACGAGCGAATCGAACTTGATGATTGAGAAGAGCACGACGGAGACGAGCATCACGACCATCAAAAAGCTCGTCCCGCAGCGAGGATGCTGGCGCGGCTGCGGGCGCGCGTTCTCGACCGTCAGCGGCAGCCCGGCCTCCCAGGTAAAGACAGTCTTGTGCTCCGCGCCGTGATACTCGAAGACGCGCCGTATGTCCTTCAGGAGCGAAAAGCTAAAGATCATAATCAGGAAGAAGGCCATGCGTATCATTCCGTCGATCAGGTTGAAGGCGACGGACGGGCGTACCGGGTGAAGATAGGCGCTGACGCTTCTGTAAGCGCGCGCATACCACGCGTCGCTCTGCGCCGCTGGCGCGCTGCTCGCCGTAGTGCCGGGCACAGCCGTCGTCGTTGCGGTTTGCGCCTGCGTCGTGGGCGCTGCGGCGCTGCTCTCAGGCTTCGTGGCCCAACCGGCGGCGATAAAGAGGGCATTTGTGAGAAGAAGCGGCGCGACGATAAAGAGCAGCACGTTGAAGAAGAGCGCGAAGGCGATAGAGCCTGCGGCGGCGGCTGTGCCGCCCTTCTTCATCTCGTCGCGCGAGCGCTTCTGCGTCGGGATGGGAATCAATCCGGGCACTGCGCCCGTCAGGCCGGCGAAATCGCCTTCGCCTTCGATGACGGCGGGCGTGAGCGCGACCGAGACTTCCTCAGCCCGTTCGGCCTCTTCGGCATCGGCGAAAGCTTCGTTGGCAGAGAAGTTCAGAGCCTTAATGCCGAGCCCCATCGACTGTACGAGGATAGCTCCGCCCCGCAGCACCGGCAGCTTGAGCAGAGGGTATTTGTCGCTCCACTTGGGCAGCGCGGCAGCCGTATTGACGATGGAGCCGTCGGCCTTGCGCACGGCGATGGCATAGGCGTTCGGCGTACGCATCATCACGCCTTCGATGACGGCCTGCCCGCCGACGATTAAATCTCTTTCGCTGGTACTCACGATTGGGTGTAAATCCTTCCGGGAGAAGAGGGTTGATAGAGCAACGCCGACGCTTCCCTTTGGCTTCGGCGGCTTCTCGGTGCTTATTATGCACGAAAGCGCGACCGTCCGACATGGAATTGGCGTCGGCGTTGGATTTCCGTTTGCTGGCTAATGTTGCGGCGCGTGTCTGTATCGAGCCTGCATGAGTTTTGTCTGTTCGCCTGAAAGGGTTTGAAAGCCTTACTTGGCCGAAGCGGTCGCCTCGGCTGCGGGCACGTCCGCCTGCTTCTTGGCATAACGCTTGTTGAAGCGGTCGACGCGTCCGGCGGTGTCCACAAGCTTCTGCTTGCCCGTAAAGAACGGGTGGCATTCCGAGCAGATTTCCACGTGAAGCTCGTCCTTGCGCGTCGAGCGTGTGGTAAAAGTATTGCCGCAGGCGCACTGCACCTTGATCTCGTTGTAGTCCGGGTGGATTCCTTGTTTCATTTTCCTTTTGCCTTCTATAGTTGTCAATTACCGCCTTAAACGAAACGACCAATGATAAGGTTTAGATGCACGCATCGTCAAGTTGGATGGGCAGGCGGCGATATCCTGACGAGTTGGGGCTGCGGGATGATAAACTATCGCGCCAACAGCAAACAGGGTAGAGCTCGCGCGAGATATATCAAGGCTTGCGGCAAGCGCGCCTTCGCCCCCTCAAGGCTTAAATCTTCGGAGGACTAATGTTTCGCTCGAAAACCTTTCGCATAGTGGCGGCGCTCGTCTTTTGTGTGGCGCTGCTCGCTTTCCTGCGCTACAGGGCTTTGCGCCAGCCGCGCAGCCACGAGCAGGAGGACTTCCATCAGGCTCAGAACACAGGGCAGACGCAGTCCCTGACGGTCGCCTTCATCCCCGTCACCTGTCACCTGACCTGCCCCGTCACGGACTACGCCTCGAAGACGAGCACGACGGGCACGCGCTTTGACGCCATGCGTTTTTCGGAGTTTCCCTCTATCGTCGAGTCGCTCAAGACGAAGAAACTGCTGGCCGGATTCTTGACCGTGCCGCTCGCGATGAAGATGCGCGAGCAGGGCGCTCCCATCAAGATCGTCACCTTGGGCCACCGCGACGGCTCGCAGCTTGTCGTCCGTAAGGAAAACACGGCCAAAGATTTGCGCGACCTGCGCGGCAAGACCATAGCCATCCCCAGCCCCTTCAGCAACGAGAACTTTTTCATCAATAAGATGATGCGCGATCAGGGCGTGAGGCCCGAAGAGATCAAGTTCGTCGTCATGCCGCCGCCGGATATGACCGCCGCCCTCTCCGCGAAGGCCGTGGACGGCTTTATCGTCGCAGAGCCTTTCTGCGCCAAGGCCGAGATGGAAGGCTTCGGGCGCACGCTCTACTACGCCAAAGACATCTGGCCCAACTACATCTCCTGTTGTCTGGTCGTGCATGAAGACCTGATTCGGGAGAGGCCGGAGGTGGTGCGCGATCTGGTGCGCGGCATAAACGAGTCGGGCGAATGGACGGAGGAGCATCGCCTTGATGCTGCGAAACTGGTCTCGCCCTACTTTCGACAGGACGAGAACCTGCTCAGATACGTCCTCACACAGCCGCCCGACCGCGTCACTTATCGCAATCTCAACCCGACCGACCTGGAGATGCAGAAGATTCTGGACATGGGCATCAGCCTCGGGTTTCTCACAAAGCAGACGCTCATGTCGGAGTTGATAGACAGATCGTTTTTCCCAGACCAGATCAAGGCGGCGCAGATTGACATGAGCCGTATGTCAGAGATTATCAAGCCTCAATGAAGGAATAAACGGGGATGGGCAGAGAGGGTCAGGATAAAGAAAATGCTGTAAGGCATTAATGGCAGTAATGCTTTGTCGCTTTTATCCTGCCTATCCCTGTTAAATTTGCTCTGCGAGTGCTTCTTTCGCACGATTTATTGACAATGGCGCAAAACGCATGCTACAACCCACAGCGTCAGCTCTTCAGTTCTCTTAGCCTTTAACACACGAGCATTAAGGTTTGTGTGCGCTCCGGCCCGACCTGCGGATTCGGGAGCGCAAGCGACGGGTCAGGGTCTAACTAAACGAGAGATGGCAGACGAGACCAAACAGCCGGAAACTCCTCCTCAAGCGCCGGAGCGTGAGGACGCACCGCGCGCACCACAACCCACGCGCACAGACGACAAGAGCCCCAGCCCCGGCGCGCCCGTACAGGACGCAGGCGCTTTGCCGCCGCCGCCCGAGAGCGCAAACACAGGAGGCGCGCCCCCGACGCCTGAAAGTCAGGCGGCCCAGACCGGCAAGGCTCCGTCCGGCAGCTCTTCGAGCGGGACGACTGTGCCCGCCGCGAGCGGCGACCCAACACAAGCGCCTGCCGCCGAAACACCCGAAGAGAGAAAAACGCGCCTGATTGCCGAAGCGCAGGCGCGTAAGGCCGCTGCTCAACCACCCGGCGGCGCATCCCCTGCCGCAGGCTCCCCCACGGGCAGCCCTTCGGCGTCCGATGCGGAGAAGGCCGCCAAGATCGCCGAAGCGAAAGCGCGTGTCGCAGCGGCAAAGCAGGCTGCTGGAGACAAGCCTTCGCCCCCGCAACCCGGCGCAGCCGCCGCCGGAGCGCCGGGCGCGCCCAAAGCACCCGTCAAGAAGAAGGAAGAGGGGCCAAAGCCCACGGACGCCTCCGGTCATGCACTCGTCAAGAGATTGCGCGAGCGCCTCAAGGAGGCCGTCCTTGAGGCTTCGGAGTTTCTCGGCCAGCTCTCAATCCGCATCGCCCCGCCGCGCATCGTCGAGGTCTGCGACGCGCTCAAACGCGATAGCCAGACGCCCTTTAACTATCTCTCCGACCTGACGTGCGTGCATACGCCTGAGCGGGAGGATGCGCCCTTCGAGATCGTCTACAATCTCTACTCGATTACGGGCAACGAGCGCGTGCGTCTGAAAGTCGCCGTCGCCGAAGATGAAGGCGTGGAGAGCGTCGTGAGCGTTTGGCCGACGGCCAACTGGATGGAGCGCGAAGTCTATGATCTGTTCGGCGTCGCCTTTCGCAATCATCCAGACCTGCGAAGGATTCTGCTGCCGGAGGATTGGGAGGGCCACCCCTTCCGCAAAGAGTACCCGCTTGAGTTCATAGAAAATAACTGGACGGCCAAGCACCTGCCGGAGTTCTCCGACGTGCAAAAAGAGCAGTTGGCCCAGCGCCGCGCCTACGGCTTGGAGAGTCTGTCAACGGAAGAAGAGCGCCGCATGCGCGAGATTTTCCGCGGCGGCAAGGAAGTGATGCCAAAGGATAAGTAATCAGCAGTCAGTGGTCAGCTTTGAGCTTGCCTGCTGACAACTGATAACCGATCGACTAATTACTCGCTTATGAGCCCGAAAGAGCTGGCCGCAAAATACGAAGCGAAGGTGTTCGACACGCCGGAGGCCGCAACCGGCGCAGGCTTCGAGCTGACCGAGACCATGTCGCCGCGCAATACCTGGAACAAGGCGAGTGCGGCACAAGCCATTCTCTCGAAGCTTCTGGCGCGCCGCAAAAGTGGGGAGGCCGCGGAGATCGGCCTTGTCTTAGACTCAAAGAGCGTGACAGGATGCTACAAAAGGAGGGATGAGGGATGAGGGATGAGGGATGAAAGGGCTTGAGTAATTGATTCACCCGAAGCAGTGATTCAATCTTATTCACCCCTCATCCCTGCGGCCCTTGCCCCTTGCGGGTATGCATCAGGTAGAGATAGCGACAACCAGAGAGACGCTGCTCGACAGCCCCGAGATGATTCTCAACATGGGGCCGCAGCATCCTTCGACGCACGGCGTGCTGAGGGTCATCCTCAGGCTCGACGGCGAGACCGTCATCGATCTGGATTGTGACATCGGCTTCCTGCATCGCGGCATGGAGAAGATCGCCGAGAACAGGCAGTATCCGATGATCGCGCCCTACTGGGACAGGCTCGATTACATCTCTGCGGTCTCGAACGGGCTCGTCTGGGTCGAAACCGTCGAGCAGATGATGGGCCTTCCCGTTCCGCCGCGCGCCCATTACATCCGAACCATCATGACGGAGCTGAACCGCATCTCTTCGCACCTGCTGTGGTTCGCCACGCACGCCCTCGACATCGGCGCGGTGACAGTCCTGCTCTGGGCTCTGCGCGAGCGCGAGGAGATTCTCAAGATTTTCGAGCGTCAGTTCGGCGCGCGCCTGACCTGCCACGCGTGGCGCATCGGCGGCATGCCCAACGACGCCTACGACGATTTCGACGCTGATGTCCGCCGCTTCGTCAACAATTTTCCGAAGCGCATAGACGAATACGAGCTGCTGCTCTCGGAGAATCGCATCTGGCTCGGGCGCACGGTCGGCATCGGCGTTATCTCCGCCGAGGATGCCGTGGCGATTGGACTGTCCGGCCCGGCGCTGCGCGGCTCGGGCGTCGCGTGGGACGTACGCAAGGCGCGGCCCTACGCCGCCTATGCCGAGATGGACTTCGACGTGCCGGTCGGCGAGAACGGCGATACCTATGACCGCTACCTCGTACGCATGGAGGAGATGCGACAGTCGCGGCGCATCGTGCAGCAGGCTTTGGATAAGCTGCCGGACGGGCCTGTGATGGCGAAAGTGCCGAAGATCATCAAGCCGCCCGTCGGCGATTACTATCACTCGATTGAAGCGCCGAAGGGCGAGATCGGTTGCTATCTGGTCTCGGACGGCACGGCCAGCCCCGCGCGCGTGCGCGTGCGCCCGCCGTCCTTAATCAACTTGCAGGCCCTTCGCCAGATGTGCATCGGCCATCTCATCGCAGACGTAGTCGCCATCATCGGCACGCTCGATATCGTGCTCGGAGAGATAGACAGATAGGGGCAAGAGGTCGTGGGCCGGTCAAAACCGTCTTCCCTGACCCCCGGCCCCCGACCCCCGCTTTATGCACGTTGTTCGCTTAAAGGTTCAGCCGATGACGCGCGCGAGCTTCGCGCCTTACGGCGTGTTGATTGACAGTCGCGGCTCTGTCGAGATTGATCTGGGCGAAGGTAAGCCTTCCCTGACGGGCGCAACTTCGGAGAGGCGGCCATTCAGGTTCGATTTCATGGCGCGGCACAGGCGGACGATGCAGGTCTTCTCGCCGCTCGCCTCGTCGCAATCGGTGATCGCCGTCGCGCCGCCGAGTCAGGGCGCAGTGCCGCCGATTGAAAGGATCGCCGCTTTTCTGGTTGACGGGCGCTTGCCCTACGCTTATCACAAGGGCACATGGCACACGCCGCCCTTTCCCGTCGGCGAGTGGGCGTCCTATCTGGTCGTTGATCGCTCTGGCACGCTGGATGACGATTGGGAGCTGGTTGATCTGAAACAGACGCACCATCAGGTTTTCGAGATAGAGTTTTAGGAGAGAGAGAAGAAGTGCTCGCACTCTTTGCGCCGCCGAATATTATAGACAGCCTGCTGCTGAGGTTCTTCGAGCCCGGCACGGTCAACTACGTGGTCTGGCCCTTCATACAGATCGGCGCGGTCGTCACGGCAGTGGCAGTCTGGGCCATGTATGCGACCTACGCCGAGCGCAAGATTTCGGCCTTCATGCAGGCGCGGCTAGGGCCTATGCGCGTCGGCCCATATGGACTGCTACAGCCGATAGCCGACGCCATCAAGCTCCTGACGAAAGAAGACCTCACGCCCGATAAGGCCGACCCCTTCATCTTCAAGTTCGCGCCCTACATCTCCGTCGCCGCGGCCTTCATAGTCTTCGCGGTAATACCGTTTGCGCCGGACTGGGGCGTTATCACGGACATCAACATCGGTCTTCTGTTCGTGCTTTCGGTCTCAAGCGTCGGCGTGCTGGCGCTGATTCTGGCGGGCTGGTCGTCCAACTCGAAATACGCGCTCATGGGCGGGCTTCGTTCGAGCGCGCAGATGGTCTCATACGAAGTGGCGATGGGCCTCTCGCTGGTCGGCGCGCTGATGTTTGCGCGCACGCTCTCGCTCTCCGGCATCGTCTCCGCTCAGCAGTCCGACTCGATCTGGTTCATCCTTTATCAGCCGATGGGCTTCATGGTTTTTCTGATCAGCGGGATTGCGGAGAACAATCGCGCGCCGTTCGATCTGCCGGAAGCGGAGTCTGAGATCGTCGCCGGTTTCCACACGGAATATTCCGGCATGCGCTGGTCGCTCTTCTTCATGGCGGAGTATGCGGCGATGGTGGTGGTGGCCGCCATGGCAACGTCGCTCTATCTGGGCGGGTGGTATTTGCCGGGCGTCTACAGGCTGACGGAGGCCAACGGTTATCACCATCTCTATGTCATCCTCAGCATCACCGTCTTCGTTCTCAAAATGGGGGTGTTGCTTTACACTTACTTCTGGTTACGCTGGACACTGCCGCGCTATCGCTACGACCAGTTGATGGATTTGGGCTGGAAGTGGCTGATCCCCGCCACGCTCGTCAATATTGTTTTGACGGCGCTCGCCATCTTCCTCGTGCAGGCGCTCGACGGCTGGCGTGGCTACAAGACAATAGACTCCCTATCGCAGGGGCTTAATCTGACGGGAATCGGGAAAATCATCATGATCGTCGCCGGGTGGGGCGGGCTCTTTGTGACAGCCGGTGTGCTGTCGATGATCAACTGGCGCTCGCGCGATTTCAACCTGAAGACGCAGCGCCGCAACATTCGACTGGTCGACGTGCCGCAGGGCAAACCGGCGGTCGCCGCTGCCGCCGCCCCGACAACCACGCAAGTATGAATTGAGAGGTAGTTATGCCAGTAGTAGATGTTCCACAGCCGACGTTCATGCAGAAGCTCAAACGCTTCTTTATGATTGATCTGTTAAAGGGCATGGGCCTCACGCTCAAGTACAATTTGGGCGCGCTCACGGACAAGAATTCGGTCGAAGGTTTCGGCATCTATACGGAGCAGTATCCGAAGGTGCGCGCCGACGTTGCGCCGCGATTTCACGGCGCGCCGCGCCTGAACATGGACCCGGAGACGCACGACACGCTCTGCATCGCCTGCAACCTGTGCGCGCTCGCCTGCCCGGAGGATTGCATAGACGTGCTGCCGATGGACATAGAGATCATGGTCGCGGGCAAGCCGCGCAAAAAGAAGGTGCTCGACGAGTTCATCTTCGACACCTCTCGCTGTATGTTCTGCGCGCTCTGTCAGGAGGCCTGCCCGACCAGTTGCCTTGAGCTGACGCAGGACTTTGAGCTCGCAACCTATTCGCGGGCCGGTTTCGTCTGGAATCGCGAGATGCTCGAACAGGGACGCGAAACCGTCAAATACGAAGAATAAAAAGCAGTGACAAGACAGGTCACCAGTGACAGGTTAAAAAGCAAGTATCCGTCTTTAACTCATCACTCATGACTCATTACTAACTTGTCACTCATCACTTGTCACTTGCCACTGAATTCATATGACTTTATCTGGCTGGGAAGCGGTCTTCTTCTGGGTGTTCGCGATCGCGGCGCTCGTGACCGCGCTGTTGACGATTCTGGCGCGCAATGCCGTGCATAGCGCGCTTTTTCTCATCTCGGCGCTGGTCTCAATCGCGGCCCTTTTCATCATGCTCGGTGCGGAGTTCATCGCGGGCGTGCAAATCCTCGTCTATATCGGCGGCGTGATGGTGCTGTTCCTGTTCGTCATCATGCTGGTCAACGTCGGCGCGGAGGAGCGCGGGCGCGAGTTGATCTTCAACAGCGCGCCGCAGGTCTGGGCCAGCGCCATCCTCGCGATGCTGCTCGCGTTCGGCCTTGTCTACGCGATACATCAGGGCTGGGAGGGATTGCACAGGCGCGACCAGTTCGTGCTCAGGCAGGCGGAAGCGCAGCGCGCTGTCTCAGAGCAGGGGCTCGGAGTGGCGGCGACCGGCACGATGAGAATCACGAAGGAGACGGAGCGCGTCGGCGCAAGCCTCTATCGCTACGCCTCGCTGCCCTTCGAGATCGCCAGCGTGCTTCTGCTGGTCGCCATCATCGGCTCGGTCATGCTCGCGCGCACCATCAAGCAGGAGGCCGCCGCCGACGATGTCGACCCGGAAGTCCTCAGAGCAACCACCGCGACGGAAGAGCAAGGATGAGGGAGGACTCTACTCTATGAGCAACCTGTTCGTTCCCGTGGCGCTCGGCCTGCTGCAAGGCGTTTCGGATGGAGGCGGTCGTGCGGCCATTATTAAGCAGGGCATACGCAATCCTGATCTGTCGAAGTTTCTGGTCATCGCCGCGCTGCTCTTTATCATCGGCGTGGGGGGCGTGCTCATCAGGCGCAACATCATCGTCATCTTCATGGCGATTGAGTTGATCCTGAACGCCGCCAACCTGAATTTCATAGCCTTCTCGCGCTACTTGCAGGAGACCGGAAACCTTAACGCCGTCGCCGGGCAGGTCTTCGCCGTCTTCGTCATCGTCGTCGCCGCCGCCGAGGCAGCCATCGGCCTCGGCATAGTCATCGCCCTCTATCGCAACAAAGAGACGATCTGGGTTGACGAGATTGATCTGCTGAAATGGTAAACAGCGTGATGAGTCATGAGCCATGAGTGATGAGTTAAAGACAGATACTTGCTTTAAAGCTCATCGCTTGTCGCTCATCACCTCTTTAACTTATGCATAGATACATCTGGCTAGTCCCGCTTCTGCCGCTTCTCGGCGCAGCCATTAATGGATTGCTGGGCCGCAGGCTTCGCTTCTCGGAAACGGTTGTCGGTGCGATTGCCGTCGGCTCTATCGCGCTCGCCTTTCTCCTGAGCCTGCTCGCCGTCTATTCATACGGCTTCGGCAATCACGCCCTGTGGCCCAACCCATACGTGACGAGCCAGGACGGCGCGTTCAGGTATACGTGGATTCCGGGCGGCGCGGTTGAGATTACGCAGGGCGCACCGGAACGCGCGCGCGCTGGCGGCGGCGGGGGAGGCGAAAGAACGGGCGAGAGCGTTACGCCGCTCGCGGATGAAAAGGGGGAGTACGGCGAGCTGACCGTCAGAAGAAACGAGGCTGCGTCGCAGGCTCACGACCCTGTGGGGCTGGGCGCGCAGGCGGCGCGCGACCGCTCTCCGAACGAGCGCACGGGCAGGGGGTCTCTGCTCGACATCGAGTGGAGCTATCAACTGGATGCGCTCTCCGCCATCTTCATGCTGATCGTGACGGGCGTCGGCCTGTGCATCTTCGTCTTCGCGACCGGCTACATGCACGGCGACGCCGGGTTCTATCGCTTCTTCGCCTACCTCGGCCTCTTCATGTTCTCGATGCTGGTGCTCGTCATGGGGTCAAACTTCATGATGATGTTCGTCGGCTGGGAGGGCGTGGGCCTCTGCTCTTACCTCCTGATCGGCTACTACTTTGACCGCAAGGAGGCGGGCGACGCCTCGCGCAAGGCTTTCATCACCAACCGCATCGGCGACTTCGGCTTCGCGCTCGCCGTCTTCGCCGTCATCGCGACCTTCGGCACGACAGACTACAGGGCGGTGATGTCCGAGGCGAGCACGTATCCACTTGAGCCGCTCAGGCAGTGGGGCATCATGTCATGGATTGCTCTGGGCCTCTTCGTCGGCGCGTGCGGCAAGTCTGCACAGATACCGCTCTACGTCTGGCTGCCGGACGCGATGGCCGGGCCGACGCCCGTCTCCGCGCTCATTCACGCCGCGACGATGGTGACGGCTGGCCTGTACATGTTGACGCGCACGAACGTCATCTTTCAGCACTCGCAGACGATGATGCTGGTGGTCGCCATCGTCGGCGCGCTGACGGCGATCTTCGCCGCAACCATAGGCATTACGCAGAACGACATCAAGAAGGTGCTGGCCTATTCGACCGTCTCGCAGCTCGGGTTTATGTTTCTGGCGTGCGGGGTGGGCGCGTTCGTCATAGGCATCTTCCACGTCATGACGCACGCCTTCTTCAAGGCCCTGATGTTCCTCGGCGCAGGCTCGGTGATTCACGGCATGCATCACGAGCAGGACATGCGGCGCATGGGCGGCCTGCGGAAATACATGCCCTACACCTACTGGACATTCCTTGCGGGCTGGCTCGCCATCTGCGGCATCATTCCCTTTAGCGGCTTCTGGTCAAAGGACGAGATTCTTTGGAACGCCGCCTCGACCACGTACATACCGGGCGGGTGGCTGTTGTGGCTCATCGCGACGATTGCCGCCACCTGCACGGCGTTCTATATGACGCGGCTCGTGGCTATGACCTTCTGGGGCAAGGAGAGGTTCAGGGAAGTGGGCGCGGGCGGTCAGGCCGACGAGGCGCACGCGCAGGCTTATGCCGACGGCGAAGCGCCGCATGATGCCGAGACGGATTCGGTCGGCTATCGCCCGCGTCACGATGCCGAAGAGCATGTCGGCTTAGCGCATGATGTGCTGGCCGCGCGCGCTGGCACACACGTTCATGGCGAGCATGAGCACGGCTCGCACACGCCGCATGAATCGCCCGCCTCGATGTGGGTTCCGCTCGCAGTCCTTGCGGTGCTGGCCGTCATCGGCGGCTTCGTCGGCATCAGTCCGGCCTTTACGGGAGGGAAACACGCCGGCGGGCGTATGAATATCGTCAACTGGCTTGAGCCCGTAATCTGGAATCCTGCGACGCGCGCGTTCGGTAAAGAGCACGTCGAAGCGGCTGCCAAACCAGAAGGCCACGCGCCGCTGCCGACCACGAGCGAGCCCGTAGCTCCGACCGCACACGCCACCACGGAAGGCGCGGGCAAAGAGGAGGCGACGGTTGCGCCTTACGGCGATACGGGCTTCAACCTGGCCCACGCGGCGGAGGAAAAACTCGGTAGTCACGCTGCCGCCGAATGGCTCTTTATCATCATCTCGCTCATCGCGGCAGGCATCGGCATCGGTCTGGGCCTGCTCTTCTACGTCCGCAACCCGCGTCTACCGGAAGCGTGGGCGGCGAGGCTCGGCCCGCTCTATCGCGCGAGCTACAACAAGTACTGGGTGGACGAGCTCTACGGGCTGCTCTTTACGCGGCGCGTGATGGACGCTTCGCGGGGCGTTTACAAGGTTGATTCGGAGGTCATTGACGGGGCGGTCAACGGCTCTGCGCGCCTGACCAGAGATACCAGCTCCGCGACCGGCCTCTTCGATAAGTATGTCGTGGACGGGCTGGTCAACGGCGTCGCCGGATTCGTCAAGCGTTTGATGTCGCCACTGATTCGCGCCACGCAGACGGGCTTTACGCAGAACTATGCGCTCGTCATGGTGCTCGGCCTCATCGCCGCCGTCGCCCTTTTCTTCTGGCCTGACCTGAAGGGAATGTTCGGGCTGTGATGGCCTTCGTTTTGAGATTCCGCTTTGTTGATAAATTGTTTTGGGGGATACAGTGAAAATTCCTTCTCTTCTCTCGATCATCACGTGGCTGCCAACGCTCGGCGCGATCTTTATTCTCGCCGTGTTTAAGAAAGAGCAGTCGAAGCTGATCAAGCAATGGACGACCGCGTGGTTCGGCCTGACGTTTATCGTCTCGCTGTTTCTACTGGCTTACGACCGCACGACGGGCGGGATGCAGTTTATCGAAGATCACCAGTGGATTCCTGTCATCGGCGCGCGATACCAGATGGGCGCGGACGGCGTGGCCGTGCTGTTGATCGTGCTGACGACCCTTTTGGGTGTGATCGCGGCGCTCTCTTCGTGGCGCTACATAGAGAAGCGCGAGAAGGAATACTACGTCCTGTTGCTCTTGCTGCAAACGGCTGTCGTCGGCGTCTTCGCCTCGATGGACTTGTTCCTGTTCTACCTCTTCTTCGAGGTCTCGCTCGTGCCGATGTATTTTTTGATCGGCATCTGGGGCGGCGAGCGCAGGCTCTATGCGGCGATCAAGTTCTTCCTCTACACGCTGGTCGGCTCGGTCGTCATGCTGCTCGGCGTCCTCAAGATGTACTTTCTGACGCAGGACACGGCGCTCACCTCGCAGATCATGGGGGCGACGCTGGACAACATAGCGGGCGCTTCGAACACGCCCGCGCGCGAGATGCTCACCAACACTCTGGCCGCGGCGCGTGCCAACGGCACGGGCACGTTCAATATCATGTACCTGCAAGCCTTAGGCTCTATCCTGCCGATGGGAACGATGCAGGTGCTGCTGTTCGTCGCTTTCGCTCTGGGGTTCGCGATCAAGGTTCCCATGTTTCCGTTTCACACATGGCTGCCGGACGCGCACGTCGAAGCGCCGACGGCTGGCTCGGTCATCCTCGCGGGCATACTGCTCAAGCTCGGCACATACGGCTTCTTCCGCTTTAACCTGCCGATGTTTCCGAAGGCTTCGGCTGATGAAACCTCCATGCATTACTTCGGTATGACGTTCGGCGTGCGGAGCATCATGGTGCTGCTCGCCATCATCGGTATCATCTACGGGGCGCTGGCGGCGATGTACTTCGTCGTCAAACGCAACGGCGACGTGAAGAAGCTGGTCGCTTATTCTTCCGTTTCCTCGATGGGCATCGTCATGCTGGGCCTGTTCGCTTTGAATCCGAACGGGGTCAACGGCGCGGTGCTGCACATGATTAATCACGGCATCTATTCGGGCGCGCTCTTCCTGCTGGTCGGCATCATCTACGAGCGCAGGCATACGCGCAACGTGGCGGAATTCGGCGGGCTCTCGCACGTCATGCCGGGCTATGCGGCTGTCTTTCTGGCGATGACGATGACGGCCATCGGCCTGCCGCTCCTGTGCGTCTTCATCTCGGAGTTTCTCTCTATGCGGGGCGCGTTCGAGGCTAATCCGTGGTGGGCCGCGTGGGCGGCGCTCGGCATTATCCTCAACGCGGGTTATATGCTGTGGCTCTACCAGCGCATGTTCTTCGGCAACATCGATAATCCGAAGAACGAGCGGCTGCCGGACATGACCGGGCGCGAGTGGGCCTACATGCTGCCGCTGCTCATCCTCTCGCTCTGGATCGGAGTCTATCCGAAGCCCTTTATTGATTACATACAGAAGCCCGTCAATGCGGTCGTGCGCCATATTCGCCCGAACTATCCGATTCCGGGCATGCCCGCGACAAACGCACCGGCGGTCACGATGAGCTCCACTGAGAAGATGCAGAATAAATAGACGGCAGAGATGGAAACTCCATGACCTTATTGCTTCAAGCTACAGCCTCGACGACAGAGCTATTCGCCGTGCGTGATTTGCAGTTGATCGCGCCGGAGATCATCCTGACGGTCTGCGCGTGCGTCGTGCTCGTGATGGAAGTCATCCTGCCGTACAGGAAGAGCAAGGTGACGGGTTATTTCGCGCTCGTCGGCCTCGGGCTGGCCGCCGTTTCCACTTACATGTTGCTGTGGCAGGTCAGCGGGACTTACAAGTTCTGGGAGATTCAGGGCACGCTGCCCGCCATCGAAGGTTTCTACGGCATGGTGCGGGTGGACGGCTTCGCGCTCCTCTTCAAAGCCATCTTTCTCATCGCCGCCGCGCTCGCCATCGCCGTCTCCCTGCGCTTTCTGGACATCGAGAGCGAGCAGCACGGCGAGTATTATGCGCTCGTGCTGTTCGCCACCACGGGGATGATGTTTCTGGCGTGCGGCTACGACCTGATCGTGCTCTACATCAGCCTTGAGCTGATGGCGCTGACCTTCTACGTGCTCGTCGCCTTTACCAAGCGCGAGCGCAGGTCTAACGAAGCGGCGATGAAGTATTTTCTGCTCGGCGCTTTCTCTTCCGGCATCCTGCTCTACGGAATGTCGCTGCTCTACGGCGTGACGGGCTCGACCAATCTGGGCCAGATCGCCGAGGGCATAAGCGCCGCCTTGAGCGCAACGCCTGACGAGTTGACGCTCGGGGCAACGCTGCCTTTGCGCCCGCTGCTCCTGCTCGGCATGATCGCGCTTGCCGCCGGTCTCTTCTTCAAGATCAGCGCCGTGCCGTTTCACATGTGGGCTCCTGACGCATACGAGGGCGCGCCCACGTCCGTGACGGCCTTTCTTTCGACCGGCTCAAAGGCCGCAAGCTTTGCCCTCTACGCGCGCATCTTTATGGAGGCGCTGGGCGGCATGCGCCTTGATTGGGCGCCGCTGCTGGGCCTCGTCGCGGCCATCACGATCTTCGTCGGCAACTGGGCCGCCGTCACACAGGAGAACTCGAAGAGGCTGCTGGCCTATTCTTCAATCTCGAACGCGGGGTATCTTCTGCTCGGGCTGATCGCGGGAAACTCTTACGGCTACATAGGGCTCGTCATCTACCTGCTGGTTTACACGCTGATGAATATGGGAGCGTTCGGCGTGATCATCAGTCTGAGGCGGCGCGGGCTGATCGGCGACAACGTTGACGACCTGTCGGGGCTGGGCCAGAAAGCGCCGGGCGTGGCCGCCCTGATGGCCCTCTTCATGCTCTCGCTCGGGGGACTGCCGATCACCGGCGGCTTTATCGGCAAGTATTTCCTCTTCGGCGGGCTCATGCAGCGCGGTGCGGACGAAGGGAAAAACTGGTACTACTGGCTGGCGGTCTGGGCCATCCTCAACACCGTCATCTCCTTCTACTACTACGTGCGCTTTATACGCGTGATGTACTTAGGCGACCGCGTGGCCGATGATCGCCCGCTGGCCTTCTCGCCCGCGCTCTGGGCCGCGCTCGGTGTCTCCGCCGCCGGCATCATCTTCATAGGCGTCTACCCGCAGCCGCTCATCAGCATCGCCAAGATACTGACGGCATCACTGCTGCCCGCCGGATAAGAAGAGATGCGGGTGCGCTATTTATGCTTGTCTTCTATCTCTTCGCTCTGTTGGTCGTGTCGCTGGGCATCGAATCGCTGCGGGGCGGGTTCAGGTATCTGGCCTTTGTGCGGCGCGAGCTGAAGAGAGAACGGACGAGTTTTACTCCCTTCGCTTCCATCATCGCGCCGTGTCGCGGGCTCGATCAGGGCCTGCGCGACAATCTACGCGCGCTCTTTAATCAAGACTATCCGGCCTACGAGATTATCTTCGTGACGGACAGCGCCGAAGACCCTGCGCTCTCCGTCGTTGAAGAGTTGCGCTCGGAGCTTGCCGGGCGAAGCCACGTGAAGTCGCGCGTGCTGGTGGCGGGTGCGGCGACAGAGAGCGGGCAGAAGGTACATAACCTGCGCGTCGCCGCCGCCGAGATAGACGGCATGAGCAGCGTGCTGGTCTTCGTCGATTCGGACGCCAGAGCGCAACGGGACTGGCTTCGCATGTTGGTCGCGCCGCTTGAGGACGCGAGCGCAGGCGCGGCGACGGGTTATCGCTGGTTCATCCCTGTCCGGGGCGGTTTCGCTTCGCACCTGCGATCTTGTTGGAACGCTTCTATTGCGTCGGCTCTCGGCGAGCGCACGGATAAGAACTTTTGCTGGGGCGGCTCGACGGCCATACGCCGCGCGACGTTCGAGAGGCTGAATGTGCGGGAGAGATGGCGCGGCGCGCTCTCCGACGATTTCGCCCTGATGCGCGTGCTACAGGAGGCGCGCCTGCCCGTCCACTTCGTGCCCGGTTGTCTCACGCCCTCCTTTGAAGACTGTGGCCCTCTCGAACTGATCGAGTTCACGACGCGACAATTGAAGATCACACGCGTCTACGCCCCCCATCTCTGGAAGGCCGTGCTGGTGGGAAGCTTCCTCTTTGTGACGGTCTTCTTCGGCGGTCTGGCGCTCACGCTTGGGCGTGCGGCGCTGGGGCTCTCGTATCTGACGCCGCTGCTCTTCGTCGCACTGATCTTCGGGCTCGGAACGGCTAAGGCTTACGTGCGCTGGCGCGCCGTCATGCTCGCGCTTGCGGCCCACAGCAAGGAGTTGCGACCCGGCCTGCCGGCCCAACTGCTGTTGTGGCCCGTCGCCTCCGTGCTCTATCTTTATAACGCGCTCTCGGCAGCCTTCTCGCGGCGCATCATCTGGCGCGGCATCACCTACGAATTGAAATCCCCGACGGAAACTGTCATCATTGACGGCGTTGGCAACCCTAAGACCGTCCTTCTGGAAAGCAAAGCGCGCAAGTGCCCGGTAAAGCCGTTCAATTAGTTCAACTGCTGCGCTCGACGAACCGTGAAAAGCGGCTCGGCACGGTGATACTTTTCGTCACCTCGCGCTGCAATGCCTTCTGCCAGACCTGCTTTTATCACGCGGAGCTGAACCAGCCGGGCGATCTGACCTTCGAGCAGATAGCAAAAGTCTCGCGCACCATGCCGCCCATCACAGACCTCTGGCTGTCGGGCGGCGAGCCCACGCTGCGCCGCGACGTGCCCGAGATCATAGAGACGTTTGTGGCGAACAACGGCGTCAGCCGCGTCATCATCCCGACCAACGGGCTGATCAAAACGCGTGTCCACGAGATTGTTGACCGGGCGCTCGGCTCGCACCCATCGCTTGAGCTATACCTGAACATAGCGCTCGACGGCTACGGCGGGACGCACGACCGCATCCGCGGCGTGCCCGGCAACTGGGAGAAGACGCTCGACTGTATACGCTTTCTCTATCCTCTGAAAGACCGTTACGCCGACCGCTTTCGGCTCAACGTCAACACGGTCGTGTGCGCGGAAAATTATAAGGAGATAGAAAAGCTCTCCGAGTTTCTCTGGGCCAATTTCAATCTGGACGGCCAATACTTCAACATCGTTCGCGGCGAGACGCTCGCGGGCGACGAGATCAAGCGCGTGCCTGCGGAAGTCCTGCCCGGAATGTATGAGCGCGTCGCGTCCCTCACCAAGCGTTACGGCGACAGGATGTTTGCCGGTGACGACGCCTCGCGCCGCTTCGTCAAAAACGTGGCTTACGTCGGCGCGATCACGACTCATTACCGCACGCAGCACGCCAACTTTGCCGGGTCAAACGCGTGGCCGTTCCCCTGCACGGCGGGCGAGACGACAGCCGTGATTGATTACAACGGCGACGTGCGCGCCTGCGAGCTGCGCGAAAAGTTCGCCACGCTTGCGGATTACGATTTCGATTTCGGCAAGCTCTGGGCGGCTGAGGAGCGCGAGCGCGAGCTGCGCGGGATTGACGCGGGCCGCGCATGCTGGTGTACGCACGTCTGCTTCATACATGACTCCATGCGCCATTCGCGCCGGGCCATGCTCTACGAATTGCCGAAGAACTACCTGACGCGCGGCAGTTGGTGAAGATGAGGGGAGGCCATGGGCGAACGAGACGAGGAAGAAGAAAGCGTAAACCGTAAAAGCAGTATTGCCTATGCCGCCGCCCTCTCGCTCTTCTTTTCGGTGGTCACACTGCTGGGCCTCGGTTGGCTGCTTGATCGCTGGCTGGGCACAACCCCATGGCTCATGGTCGTCGGCATCGTTCTGGGCTCAGCGCTCGGCCTCTACGAATTCGTTCGCCTCACCTCAAAGATTGATTGACGACCCGTCGCATAAGCACTAAATCCTCCATCAAAATCATGGGCAGCCTGACCGCCTGCGTCCGGGTCGATGATCGCGCGCGTGCTCTCCGCTGGGTTTAATGTGTTCGTACCCGTCTCTGTCCCTCCCTCGTTAATTCATTCCACGCCTTTCACAACTCGACAGCGCCCGCGCGCGCATGTAAAATTACCAGCTTTATATATGAATGAGATAGCTGACAATGCCGGGACAGGTGCGTTCGCTTACGGCGAGGGGTCGGCCCTTGAGCGTCGACTCCTGCGCGGGATGTGCGTGGCGGTCGCGCTCAGTGTGCTCCTCAGCCTGACGTTTGCGTCGTGGCGCGTGACCGCCGGGCTGCTGCTCGGGGGCACTCTCTCTTTCTTCAATCATTACTGGCTGCGAACTTCGCTCGCGGCGGTCTTCAGTGGGGCGGGCCGCAGAGGGCCGCGTCTGGTCGCGGCCCGGTATGTCCTGCGGTACGTGATCGTCGCCCTCGTCGTGGCCGCAGCCTATACGCTCGATCTCGTTTCCATCGGCGCGACGATTGCCGGATTGTGCTCATTCGCCGCCGCCGTCATGCTCGAAGCTCTGACGCAACTATATTTCGCCATCGTTTATCGAGAGGAAAACTAAGGAATGTTCTGGCTACTTAGCTCAACGGAAGAGGCTGCTCATCCGGAAGCCGTGGGGAAGGCGGCGGAGAAGTCCGCGCACCACACCCCGCTCATCGTAGAAAAGCTCAATCACTATTTCGGCGAGCCCGTCTATCACTTCCAGATCACATACACCAAGCCGCTGTGGGATCGCTTCTTCAGTATCTTTCACACGGACGCCGAGAGGGCCTGGGGCGTCAAGTATTCGCCGGAGAATGCCATCCCATGGTACACGGTGATGTTCGTCATCGCGTGCCTGATCAGCCTGCTGGTCATCTTTCTGTTCAAGCGCAAGCTGTCGGAGTCCGAGCCTTCGCACGGGCAGCAGGCGCTGGAAGTCGGCGTGCTGGCGATACGCAATATGCTGGTGGACATCGTTGGCCCACACGGGTTGAAATACTTTCCCGTCGTCGCGACCTTCGCCGTCCTCATACTATTCTCGAACATACTGGGTTTCTTCCCGCTGTTCATGTCGCCGACGGCCTCCGTCAACGTCACCTTCGCGCTCGGGCTGAGTTCGTTCGTCTATTACAACTACATCGGTATCAGGGAGAACGGGTTGCTGGGCCATCTGGGCCATCTGGCCGGGCCGATCTGGTGGATAGCGCCGCTGATCTTTTTCATCGAGCTGGTGGGGAATCTGGTCAGGCCGCTATCGCTCGGCCTGCGCCTTTTCGGCAACATGTTCGCGGACGAAGCCGTGTCGGCGAATATAGCCAACCTTGCTCCGCCCTACACTCAATGGATAGTGCCGGTGCTCCTGATGCCGCTCGGCCTGTTCGTCGCTTTCATACAGACGTTCGTTTTCGTGCTTCTTTCGATGGTTTATATCAGCGAGGTTTCGCATCCGCCGCACGACGATCACGAGCATCACGGTGAGGCAGCGCACGCCGATGATAACTTGATCGTCCCGGCATAAGTTTTGACAGTTGCTCTACTAATAGTAAGGGCGCACGGGCAGGCGACGCGGGCAGGCGCGCCCGCGCACGTCTAGGCGCAAGACCTTAGGGAAACAGCTCGGACGCGAAAGAGAATCAGTTGCTCGATAGAGAAAGAGAAGCTTAGACGCGGGGATAACCGGCTTTCCACGCTTTGAGGGAAAGCCTGAGAAAGTGCCGGCATCGCTGGAGCGCCGTTGTACGAGGGGCGGCTGCATACCGGAGGCAGGCGAAATCATAAACGAAGCGTCAAGGGGTCTACTCTTCCGCTCTCGATCTCTTCTTTCGCCGACGACAAAACATTTGAGAGGAAAAGAGAGATGAGAAAATTGAGATTGGCATTCTTCAGCGTGCTCGGCGTGTTGATGGCCGCCGCGCCCGCTCTGGCGCAGGCCACGCAGGCCGCCGCGGATAATGACGCGAGCGTGAACAAGTATAAGGCACTGGCCGCCGGGTTCGGTTTCGCCATCGCGGCGGGTCTGGGCGCAATCGGCCAGTCGCGCATCGCGGCGTCGGCGGTCGAGGGCGCGGCGCGCAACCCCGGCGCTGCCGGTCGTATTCAGACCATGATGATTCTCGGTCTGGCTCTGATCGAATCGCTCGTGCTCTTCGCGCTGCTCATCGTCTTCGTTAAGGTCTAGACGATTTCCAGAATCGGCGCACGACATGAATACGGGCGAGACTCCAGGCGGTTCGGGTCTCGCCCGCATTCCATTTCTACACAGATCATAATCGGTATACACCTTGCCCTGCATTCGATGCTATACTGCTGATCGTTCCCCGCTAATTAAAACGACCCGGCAGCAGCCTTCGCCTTCTCCCCGTTTAAATTTAGCCCCCTTTCAGACAACTTATCCACGCGAGGGGTTTTGAAGATGTTCAGTCTGACCGCCCCGCCCCTAGCGTGACAAGCCAGACCCGGCCTCGAACTGGGGCGGGTCGGTTGAGGAAGAGACCTATGAGAAAAATCATTCTCGCATTTTTGCTGACGATCATGGCTGCTTCGCTCGTCGCGGCTGACACGGTCTTTCTGCGCGATGGCCGAAGGGTGCAGGGAACTGTGCTCGGCTTTATGAACGGACGCTTCGTCGTGCGCGTCAACGAGGCACGCCCCGCTCAGGGCACAACCGTCCCGGCGCTCGCCGTCGGAGACATAGTCTTCTTCCGGCCCAACGAGATCGAGCGAATCGAGATTGAAGGACGCTCGCTTGACGATGCGCGCTTCGAATCGCGCACGGTCGACGTGGCGCTTGGGCCGAACTGGGTCGACAGCGGCGTTGACCTACGGCGCGGCCAGCGCGTGCAGGTCAGCGCCTCCGGCACTATCTACGCCGGACGCACGCGCATCACGCCCGACGGGTTGTCCAGCTCGACAGACCCGAACTCTCCGCTCCCGCGCGCCGCCGAGGGCGTGCTTATCGGAGCTGTCGGCAACGACCCGACTTCGCCGATTCTTGAGCTGGGATTGAGCCGCGAGTTCGTCGCAGACCGCGATGGACGCCTTTACCTGACGGCCAACCGCAGCAGCTATACGGACGCGCGCGGCTCATTCAGCGTGCAGGTGCGCGCCGAGCGAGAGATGCGTGCGGCCAACGATGACCGCGATGACAATAATGACCTGTTTGGCCGAAGCCGCCGAGACAATCCTGCGCCGGTGCGCCGCCGCACGCGCGGGGATATGGATCAGGGCAACAGGCCGGGCAGGGATAATCGCACGCCAATTGAAAAGATGATCAGCGTGCCCGCGAATCTACGCAACGGTGTGGACACGGGCATTGACGTGCGCGCGGGCGACCAGTTGACGATTACTGGGTCAGGCAATATCACCGCCGGGCGAAGGGCCGGTGTGGTCTCGCCCGAAGGCGGTCGTGTCGGCGGGGCATCCTCAATCATCGGCAGTTATCCGGTTCCGAGCGCAGGCGTCGGCGCGCTCATAGGCTTCATACGCCTGCCGGACGGACAGGTCACGCAAGCCTTCTTCGTCGGCACACAGCTACAACTGACCGTGCCGACGGACGGAAGGCTCTTTCTGCTCGTCAACGACGACAACTACAACGACAACAGCGGGAGCTTCGACGTTCGTATCGTCCACACGGAAGCCAGATGAGCGCTTTTCCCGCTCAGGATGATCATGAAGGGTGAGGTGAGCGACCGGGGGGCGCTCACCTCACCCCTCGCCTTGTCTTATGATTTGTGGGCCTTATGCGCGGCGCGAAGGATTGGGTCAATGGTCGGGGCGTAGGGTGGGGCGTAAGCCAGATCGAAACGCTCTATGTCCTCGACCTTGAGCGCACTGTAGAGCGCGGCGGCGTAAACATCTATGCGCTGCGCGACGCCTTCGTGCCCGATCATTTGCGCGCCGAGCAGGCGGCCACTGCGATCAAAGATCAGGCGCGTGAGGATTTTCGAGCCGCCCGGATAATAGCCCGCGCGTGAAGCCGTTTCGCTCTCGACCGAAGCCGCATCAAAGCCCGCTGCGCGCGCCTCCGCTTCCGAAAGACCAGTGCGCCCGACCTCCAGCCCGAATACCTTGACGACGTTTGTGCCGACGACACCCGCGTATCGCTCCCTCGCCCCGTCCGCGCCTCCCCCGTTTGCTCCCGCGATCCAGCCCTGCCTGACGGCTGGCTGGCCCAGCGGAAACCAGACGCTTCGACCCGAGACGCGGTGCATGACTTCGCAGCAATCGCCAGCCGCGTAAATGTTCGCCACATTCGTAAGCATCTGCGCGTCCGTCCGTATCGCTCCGCTCTCGCCCAGTTCTATCCCGGCATCCCGCGCGAGCCACGCATTGGGTTTCACCCCGACGCCGATTGAGACTATATCCGCTTCGACCGTGCGGCCCGTCTCCGTCACAACACGCTCGACGCCCAAAGCTCCGCCCTCGAACCCTTTGACCTTCTCGCCGAAATGGACGCGGACGCCGCGACTTTGCAACTCGTCTACGACGCGGTCGCGCAGGCTGCCCCCGAGCGTGCTCATGACCTGATCGGAAGCTTCGATAATAGTCGTCAGCAGCCCGCGCGTTTGAAAAGCTTCGGCCATCTCAAGCCCTATGTAGCCAGCGCCGACCACGACTGCGCGGCGCGGTCGCCTGCGCTCGATATACTCAAGCGTGCGCCGTCCGTCCCCCAGATGACGCATGACGTGCAGGCCATCCAGCTCGTGGCCCGGCAGCGGCGGGCAAATAGCAGCCGCGCCAGTAGCGATGACGAGGCGCGTGTAGCCGAACTCCCGCACTTCGCCGTTCGTATGTACTCGCACAAGAGATTTGGCGGGCAGAATCTCCTGCGCTTCGCTGTGAAGGTGTAGAGTGATGCCGTGCTTGTCTCTAAAGTAGTCGGGGGTGTGCAGGACGAGCCGCTCGATGTTCGGGATGAGCCCGGCGACGACGTAGGGCAGGCCGCACGCGCCGTAGGAGATGTCGCCCGTTTTTTCCAGCACCTTTATCTCCGCTTCGGGCGCGCGGCGTCGCGCTTCCATGGCCGCCGCCAGCCCAGCCGCGACGCCGCCGATGATGAGCAGCCTTTCTTTCACACGAACGGCCCTTTCACGAACGAGGGTTTTTAGATTGACACCCAAGATAAAGTGTTGCCGTCGGCCATGATAAAGGCAAAAGAGCAAAGCCCAAAGGGCAAACCAAAGAATGCTTGGAAACTTTTGCTTTTTATCTTTTTACTTTTGTTGTTTTCGTGTGATACGCTCAAGATCATTCTCGTTCAAACAGATGGGGGCGAGGCCGGAGTCGTAGATGAAGAAATGTCCGAAGTGTGAGAAGACCTACGAGGACACAGTCACGCTGTGTCCGAGCGACGGGTCTGTCCTTGCGAAGCCTGATGACGGTCTGATAGGTCAAACGCTGGCCGACAAGTATCGCGTTGAAGAATTCCTGAGCCACGGCGGCATGGGCACTGTCTATCGCGGCACGCACATCCTGATGGACAAAACCGTTGCCATCAAGGTGCTGCATCCGGCGCTGGCCGCCGATGATAAGATCGTCGCACGCTTCTCTCGCGAAGCCCGCGCAGCTTCCCGCATCTCTCACCCGCATGCCCTGAACGTCACGGATTTCGGCGAATCGCAAAACGGCGTCGTCTTCCTCATCATGGAATACCTCCACGGCAGGACTCTCAAGGAGGTGATTAATCAGGAAGGCCCGATGGCTTTGCCGCGCATCGTGGAGATCATACGGCAGGTCTGCGGCGCGCTCGACGCGGCGCACGCCGAAGGCGTCATCCACCGCGACCTCAAGAGCGACAACATCATGCTCATCGACGTGGGCGGCGGCGATTGGGCCAAGGTGCTCGATTTCGGGATCGCCAAGATTCAGGAGTCGGTCGGCAACACAGACCCCGCCCTGACCTCGCCCAACCTGATCATAGGCACGCCGCAGTACATGTCGCCCGAGCAATGCTCGCAGGCATCGGAACTGGACGCACGCTCGGACATCTACTCTCTGGGCGTCATCCTCTACGAGCTGCTGGTCGGTCACGTCCCTTTCATAGGTGAATCCCCGACCGCGATCATGATGAAGCATTTGCAGGAGCCCGCGCCTTCCGTGCTCGACGAGCGCAAGGATGTTTCTGCGGCGGTCGGGCGCGTCGTCGCGCGGGCGATGGCTAAGCGACCCGAAGAGCGGTATCAATCGGCGGGCGAGCTGTCCGAAGCGTTGAGCGCAGCCGCCGAAGACAGCGCACCTGCCGTCGCCGGCACGGTCGCGTCTGGCGACGACCGCTCGACCAACCGCATCGTCGTGCCGACCAACGCGAGCGACATGACGCGCGACACGGCCAACGAGGAGCGTGACGAGGCGACCATCGTTCGCCCCAGATCAGGCGAAGAGGTGATCGAAGACGAAGCGGTCATCTACCACGACGCGCCGCCTCCGGCTGACGCTTTCAACCCATGGCGCATCCTTATTCCGGCAGCCGTGGGTCTGCTGGTCGTCTTCGGCGTCATCTGGGCGCTGACGCGCAACCCCGGCCAACCGACCACGAACCAGCAGAACACGCCGCTCAGCGTAGACCCGAGCGGCCAGCCCGTGCAGCCCATGCAATCGCCCACAGGACAGGGCGAGCGCGGCATCGCCGGCAGCAACACGTCGAACACCACTTCCAACTCTAATTCCACGAACTCAGGCGGAGGCCAGACGACAGAGCCCACGCCAGCCGCCGCTAATTCGAACGCGCGACGCGGCGACGACGCGCCGAAGAACAACAACGCCGCGCCCAAGCCCGAAGATCAGCCGGAAGAGAGGCCCGCCGAGGACAACCCGGAGGGCCGCAAGTCACCCACGCCGGAGCCGAGCGCGGAGCCGGAGGATTCCGACGAGCCACCGCCAGCCCCGACGCCTAAACCTAAGAAGAGGCAAAGAGAGCTGCCCAAGCCAGAGCTGCCCACGGATACGCCCGCTCAGCCGCCCGCCGACGGTCAACCTGCTCTTCCATAGTTGAAGGAATTTTCCAGACGGCCTGCCTGACGATCAGGCAGGCCGTTTGAATGTGGAGAGGGTTTCATCTATACGCCTGCCAAGGCTCGTCTCGTCGTCAAACTCAAGCTCGATCTCCAGAACATAGCAGGGCAGGTCGAACCGCAGCGACCTGAGCTTGACGGCATCCTTAGCCGTCGTGAGCAACAATTCCGCACCAGCATCCTTCGCGTCACGCGCGAGCGACGCGGCATCCGCCTGCGTGTAGACGTGATGATCTGGAAAGGCGCGCGTGTAAGTCAGAGTGTGGCCGTCGCCTCGCAGGTGCGCGAAGAATGCGCCCGGATTCCCGATAGCGCAGAAGGCGGCGAAGGGCTGTGGCAAAGAGCCTGCGCTCACCCTTTCGCTCGCGCCCGTGTCGGCCAGAGCCCGCACGGCGCGTGTTCGCGCTCTTGAGAAAAGCACCGGACGCCCGCCGCTCAAACGCTCCAATTCAATTTGCAGCCGATCGATCTCTACGGCCTGTTCTGCGCGCGTGACGACGATCAGGTCTGCGCGCTTCAGTCCCCGGACCGGCTCGCGCAGACGCCCGCGCGGAAGCAGACGCCCGCCGCCGAAAGGGTCAGTCCCATCCACCGTTACTATGTTCAGGTCGCGCGCTATGCGTAGATGCTGAAATCCATCATCGAGGATAAAAACCTCGCTGCCCAGATTCTTTATCGCCCAGCGCGCCGCTGAGACGCGATCAGCATCGCTGACGACCGCGGCCACACCCAGGAGCGACTCGGCCAGCAACAGCGGCTCGTCGCCTCCCTCGCGCGCCGTTGCCAGCAGTCGCGTGCCGTCCGAAACTACGACGCGCTCACGCTCGTTTGACCGACCGTAACCGCGCGTCAGTATGCAGACGCGCTTACGCTCCCAGAGGGCGACGGCGCGCGCGAGCCACTCCACCAAAGGTGTCTTGCCGGTTCCACCCGCAGTGATATTGCCGACGCTTATAACGGGCACATCCACGCGTTGAACGCGCAGCCAGCCGCCATCATAGAGCGCCAGCCGCGCGCGCGTCACCACGCCATAAAGCGCGCCGAAGGGAGCCAGAATAAAAGATTCGCTGGAATTCATGCGGAAAGCGCGTCGCTTCGCGCGCCGTCGTAGCGGCCCAGCCTGTTCGAGCCTTCAGGCGTGGACAGAAGCGGCTTGAGCAGTTTGACAGTGCGCTCGGTCGCCCCGCGATTTTGCTCGACGACGGCGCGCGCGCTCTCCCCCAGAGCACGCCTGCCTTCGTCATCCGCGAGCAACGCTGCGAACACTCGCGCAAGGTGCGCGGGCGCTTCCTCTTCCGCCACAGGGGGAAGCTGTAGCAGCGCACCGGCTTCGAGGAAAGCTTTCATGATGGCCGTAAAGTTAAAGGTGTGCGCGCCCGTGACGACGCAAGCCCCGACGGCTGCCGGTTCGAGGACGTTGTGGCCGCCCGTAGGAGCGATGCTGCCGCCGACGAAAACAAGGCTGGCGAGAGGGTAAACCGCGCGCAGCTCGCCTATGCTATCGAGCAGGATTACGTCACACGTCGCATCGTGTGCTCGGGGCGGGCTTGAACGACGTGCCCATGTCAGCCCGGATGAATCAAGCAGCGCGGCGATCTCATTAAATCGCTCGGGATGGCGCGGCGCGATGAGCAATCTGGCGAGCGATGCTGTGCCGCCGCCGCCGGTGCGTAGTCGCCGGAAGGCTTCCAGCATAATGCGCTCTTCGGGCACGTGCGTGCTGGCCGCGACGATGAGCGGGCGCTCCGTCCCGAAATGGAAACGAGCCGCAAGCCGACTACTCAACTCTTGCTCGTCCACACTAGCGCCCGCGTCAAACTTCACATTACCGGAGACCGTCACGCGTTCCGGCGCGAGCCCGAGAACGCGTATGCGTCCGGCATCAGCCTCTGATTGCATGAGCGCCAGTGAAAGCTCACCGACGATGCGCGAGATGAAGCGGCCCAGCAGTTTGTAGCGACGGAAGGAGGCTTCGGAGAGACGACCGTTGACTAAAGCGACGGGGATTCCCCTACGGCCAGCTTCGCGCAGGAAGTTGGGCCATAATTCCGTTTCCATGATGAGAATGGCGGAAGGCTTAACCGCTCTGAGCGCGCGGCGCACGCTCCAGGCCCAATCGAAAGGGAAGTAGAAGATGGCCGCCGCACTTTGGCCGAACACCTCTCGCGCCACGCGCTGGCCCGTCCGTGTGATCGTCGAGACGACCAGCGCATGCGTGGGGAACTCAGCGAGCAGGGCGCGGGCAAGGGGACGAGCCGCCTGCGTCTCCCCCACCGAAACACAATGCAGCCAGATGACGGGTCGCTGCCCTGCGTCAATGTCCGGCAGTTGGCCCAGCCGCTCGCGCAGCCCTTCGACGTACTTGCCATGTCGCAGCGCGTCGTAAAGAAACCGCGGCAGCAGCGCGATGAGGCCGATGGTCAGCAGAAGGCTGTAAAGAAGATACATAAGAACAGTGACGAGTGACGAGTGACAAGTGACGAGATAAAAACTGCTGCTACTTGTCACTCGTCACTTGTCACTCATCACTGTTCTATTTGGCTCGCTCGATGTAGCGGCCTTCCGTCGGGTCGACGCGGATGCGGTCGCCTTCATTGACGAAGGGCGGAACTTGAATCGTGACGCCGTTTTCCAGCGTCGCCGGCTTGTTGACGTTGGAGACGGTCGCGCCCTTCATCGTCGGCTCGGTGCTGGTGACGGTCAACTCCATGGAAGGCGGCATGTCGATGCCTATGGGCGAGCCCTCGTAAAACTCCGCCTGAAGCTTGAGGCCGGGGATGAGCCACTGGGCGGCGTCGCCCAGTTCCTCTTCGCTCAAGCTGGTCTGCTCGTAGTTCTCCGTATTCATGAAGTGATGATGCGAGCCGTCGGAATAGAGATACTCCATCTCGTGCTGTTCGAGCGCGGCGCGCTCGACCGTATCGGCGGAGCGAAAGCGGTGCTCGAAAGATGAGCCGGTGCGAATGTTGCGTAGCTTGGTTTGCACCATCGCGCGCAGGTTGCCGGGCGTGTGGTGGCGAAAATCTACGACCTTGCAGAGCTGCCCTTCAAAGAGTATCACCATGCCGCGCCGAATCTGTGTTGCAGGAATCGCCATAAAACGTCTCTCTCCGTAATCACTGAAATTTCGCTCGGTACAGGCCCGGCCTCCGTAGTCGGGCCTCAAGCGCTAATTGCAAACCGCGTAGTCTAGCCAGCGGTAAGAGGCTTT
This sequence comes from Pyrinomonadaceae bacterium, assembly GCA_036389675.1. Lineage (GTDB taxonomy): Bacteria > Acidobacteriota > Blastocatellia > Pyrinomonadales > Pyrinomonadaceae > DASQYE01. The sequence goes on along the minus strand of DASVWI010000015.1, from coordinate 92,856 downwards.
GTCTAGTCCAAAGCATCATTTAAGACAGCCCCGCTTTCAGCGGTTAACTGAATCACTATCAACTTTAGCGATGATGGAAGCAACGCGCGGCGTCTCAGGAAAGATGCTCTTTCTTGCGCTCACCTTATCACGTCCGGTCTTGCTCAACGCCTGTAACTGGCCGTAGACCGACGAGTTTACTGTCTTTCGCTCTCTCCTGCGTGACTTTGCTCGTCGCCCCTTGAGGCCGGGCTCTCCCCCGCGTCCAGTTTGAAGTAGACGCAGAGCGTGACCTGATATTCCAGGCGGCCCTGTTGCAGCCCTCCGCGCTGCTCGCGGACGACGAACCACGAAAGGTTACGCAGGGTCTGGCGGGCGCGCTCGACGGCGACCTCAATCGCATGACTGAAACTCTGGCTCGAAGTTCCGACTATCTCGACACCTTTGAATACGTTCTCTCCCATCAGCATTCTCCTTAACTTTTGATAAGGGATTCTACAATCATGCGAGGGGGTAAACCAACTCTGCCGCGCGCTGCGGGTGCTCATAAAAACCCAAAGAGCGGGTGAGCATCGAAGAAAAGCCGGAGGGAATAGCGCTTTTCCTTGATGCTCGCCCGCTCTCTTAGGAGGAGCCCACCTACCTGTTTGGCTAAACGCTGTGGCGCGGACAAAGTTCCAACAAAAAATTCAGGCGGCGCGGGCACGCGGGACGTGGCGCTGGTAAGCCAGATGCTCAAGCAGCAGTTGCGCTTTCTCGTAAGCCGGGAAGCGCTGCTCCTCAGCGCGGAAGGCGTTGGTGTGATAGTAGCGACGGCCCTTGATCAAACGCGCCGGATGTTTGATGTGCAGCATCTCGTGATAGAGGATGTATTCGACAAACCACGCCGGGATGTCTTCGGCGTCGAGCGTCTTGCTGATGACGATGGTATCGTGCGCGGCATCGTGGTGACCGAGGATGCGCCGCGTGCGTCTCTGCGACCAGGTGAGAGTGGGTTTTTCCATCTGGCCGTCGAAGTGGCGGCGATTCAGGCGTTGGAACATCTTGTCCAGATCATAGACCTGCCCGCGCGCCGAGGAGATCATTTTGTGCCCACGGCCCCGGCGCGCGATGTCGGAGGCGCGCAAGACCTGCGGCGAGTAGGCGTAATCCCTGTAGATGCGCTCGTGTACGTCCGGCGTGCGCTTTCCCAGATATTTGGCGACGAGGATGAAGGCCAGAGCGCGATGCACATTGACGGGCGCGTCCTTGAAGATGTCCGAGAGACGCACGTAGACGCGCCCGGCACGCAGGCGAATCTTATGGCGCATGTCTGCGTAAGGGTAGAACTTGACCTCCACATCCGGCGTCGAACGTTTGCCGCCGAGCTGGCGAAAGGCGTCGGCAAAGTTCGCTTCGAGATGTTTCAGAGACTGTGCCATAAGGCGTACCCTTCAACCATAGACGGACGCGTCGCAGAAGACCGGTTCGTTGTATGCCCGCTTGCCAGCGTGAGGCGTGCCCGGAGCATGTAATCCTTGATCGATAACAGGCTCTGCCGGCCCAATTCCGGGAAGATATTTTCAGGATGGATATTAAGGGTGCGCTTGGGGGGGCGTCAAATGGTCTTTGCGGGGGTGCTGCTAAGGTGTTGATGCGTCAGAGAATGGACGGAAGCGCCCGCCGAAGCTCACGCCAGGGGAAAACAGGGGCGTTCAGTAAGCTTATAGCTATCAACGATTTAAGTTGAAACGACGGCGCTGCCCCGCCCACTATTCGGCTAACTTTAAGCAAGTCATCAATTTAAATCATGCCGGTGGGGCGGCGGGGAGGCCATCGGGCGGCTAAAGACTGTTTGCGGGCTCATTCTCTATCCTTTATACTCTGTGATGAGGGCCTTCCTCTGCCGACCCGGCCTGTGTGCCGGGTGGCGCTCCACGATGAATTTATTGACAGCCGGAAGTCGCGGTGTTATTGATTTTCTTAGCGCGCGGTTGCCGCCAGAGGCCACGCCTGATAGCCCGGCCAACTCCCCGTGCGCCCGAGGCCAGAGAGACCTGAATGGTCAGTCGCAACTCAAGTTCTCAAATGCCGAATGCCATGATGCCTGACCCGCGCGGGCAGGCCATCCTGTCTGCCATCATCAAAGAGCATTTGAAGACGGGCGAGCCCATCGGCTCGCGCACCATCTCTGATCGCTTCGCGCACGCCGCCGGATGGAGTTCCGCCACTATACGCAACATCATGGGAGAGCTGGAAGAGGCAGGGCTCGTCGAGCAGCCGCACACCTCCGCCGGGCGTATCCCGACGGACAAGGGCTATCGCTTTTACGTCGACCACATGCTCGGCGAGACGCGTCTCTCGAAAACTGATATGGATGCCATCAATAGCTTTCTTGGCATACAGACCGGCGAGACGGGCGCGCCCCCGCCGGATCGTTTGATGGAAAAGACTTCGCACCTGCTGTCCGCGCTCTCGGAGAACGTCGGCATAGTAGTTTCGCCGTCGCTGGCCGACAATGTGCTACAGCACATAGAGTTCATGCACCTGGCGGACAATCGCATTCTGGTCGTGCTGGTCTCGGCCTCGAACATCATCCATAACAAGATCATACGCATTGACGAGAGCCTGAGCCAGATGGAGCTTGAGCATACGGCGCGCTATCTGAACGCGGAGTTCGCGGGCAAGAGCCTGCTGGCGATTCGCGCAGAGATTCTTGAGTTGATGCGCGAGGAGAAGGCCCTCTACGACAGGCTGCTGCGTAACGCCATGCTGCTCTGTGACCGTAGCCTTGAGGGCGAGGAGGCGACCACGGGTGAAGTCTACGTGGACGGCGCGTCGAATATTTTAACCAAGCCGGAATTTGCCGACGCCGAAAGGATGCGCGAGCTTTTCCGCACCTTTGAAGAGAAATCGCGTCTCGTCAAGATTCTCAACGAGTGTGTGGCGCGCGACCAGCCGTTTGCGGGCGACGTGCAGGTCATCATCGGGCGCGAGCACATCACGCCCTCCATGCAGTCGTGCGCGCTGATCACAGCGCCGTATCGCATCGGTTTAGGAGATGCGACGGGTGCGCTCGGCGTCGTCGGCCCGATGCGAATCGAGTACGAGCGTATGGTTGCGGTCGTTAACTATGTGGCGCGTCTGATCGAGCGTATGCTGCGCGAAGACGCCGTCTCCGACTAAATAGCACTAATACCGGTTATAACTCACCTTGAATAGGAACATGATGCCCAACCCCGACAAAGAGAACGCGAACCGCATCCCGGTTCGTTTTATGGATGAAGACGAGACCTCCTCGCCGGACGATAACGGGCAGGCGAAGACTGACGCCGAGACCAACGACGAAGCGCTCTCGCCCGAAGAGCTTGGCCGCGCTTCTTCTTACGAGGACGCGACCGAGATGCAGCGCCGGATTGATCGCGGCAAGGAAGAAGACAGCGGCGCGGGACGCTCGCGCGCCGACGACGCGGACACGGCGGGTGGGCCGAAGGGCGGGGAACGGCCCGAGCGGCGTGAAGATCAGGACGAGGCAGGTGCTGCCCCAACCAAGGAGATGGGGGGAAGCTTCAGCTCCGGGCGTGAGCAGCAGCAGGGCGCTTCGTCGGGCAGCGAATCGGCTTCAGGCCCGGCTGTGGCCGAGTTGGTCGCGACGCGCGCCGAGTTGAAAAGAGTCGAAGCCGAGCGCGCAGACCTTCTGGACCAGCTGGCGCGGCGTCAGGCCGATTTTGAGAACTATCGCAAGCGCGTCGAACGTGATCGCACGGATATGTATAACCGGATGGTCGGCGACGTGGTCAGCAAGCTGCTGCCTGTCCTGGACAATTTGCGGCGCGCGCTCGATACGGAAGCCTCGCAGCAGGCGGGCGAGAGTAAAGAGTTTCGCCACTTCCTGCAAGGCGTTGAGCTGATCTACAAGCAGTTGAGCGATGTGCTTGAGAGCCTCGGGTTGCAGCCGGTCGCGGCGCTCGGCGAGCGTTTCGACCCGCATGTTCATGAAGCCGTGCTGACGGAACATACGGAGGAATATGAACCCGACACGGTGATTCAGGAACTGGTGCGCGGCTATCGGTTGGGCGAAAAGCTCTTGCGTCCGGCCATAGTCAAGGTCGCGACCAGATAATTAAGAGTCATGAGTGATGAGCCGTGAGTTAAAAGCTTTTCGCTCACGCCCACAACTCATCACTCGTTACTCATCACTCATGACTGGTTGATCTATTATGGGCAAAATCATCGGAATTGATCTTGGAACGACGAACTGCTGCGTGGCTGTTTTGGAAGGCGGGGCAGTGCAGATTGTGCCCAACAAAGAGGGCGGGCGAACGACCCCGACCGTGGTCGGTTTTACGGACAAGGGCGAGCGGCTGGTCGGGCAGATCGCCAAGCGGCAGGCCGTCACCAACGCCGCCAATACGGTCTACGCCGTCAAGCGCCTGATCGGTCGCAAGTACGATTCGCCCGAATCGCAGCGCATGCGCGATACCTCTCCCTTCGAGATAGTGGATTCGCAGAACGGCGACGCGCGCATACGCGTGCAGGGGCGCGTCTACAGCCCGCCGGAAATCTCCGGCATCGTCCTGCAACGCCTCAAGGCCGCCGCCGAAGATTTTCTCGGCGAGGCCGTCACGCAGGCCATCGTCACCGTCCCGGCCTACTTCGACGACACGCAGCGACAGGCGACCAAGGACGCTGGCCGCATCGCCGGCCTCAAGGTCGAGCGCATCATCAATGAGCCGACGGCGGCAGCGCTCGCTTACGGGCTCGGGCGCTCGGAAGCGGAGCGACTGGTCGTCTACGATCTCGGCGGCGGAACTTTCGACGTTTCCATCCTTGAGATGAACGACGGCGTCTTTGAAGTGCTCTCAACTTCCGGCAACACTTTCCTCGGCGGCGAGGATTTCGACGACAAGATCATCAACTGGATGGCCGATCAATTCCGCGAAGAGACGGGGATTGATCTGCGCCAGGACCGTCTGGCCCTGCAACGCCTGAAGGAAGCAGCCGAGCGCGCCAAGTGTGATTTATCGTCCGTGTCGGAGACCAACATTAATCTCCCTTTCATCGCGGCGGACGAATCCGGCCCGAAGCATTTCAACAAGACCCTGACGCGCGACACCTTCGAGCAGCTCGTCGCCGATCTCGTCGAGCAGACTATAGAGCCGTGCCAGAAGGCGCTCTGGGACGCCAAGCTTCAACCCGCGGACATCAACAAGGTCATCCTTGTCGGCGGCCAGACGCGCTCGCCCATCGTCGCGCGCACGGTCAAGGAGATTTTCGGCAAGGAAGCGTCCGCCGAGATCAATCCTGATGAAGTCGTCGCCATGGGCGCGGCCATTCAGGGCGGCGTCCTCGCCGGCGATGTCAAAGACATCATCCTGCTGGACGTGCTGCCCCTCAGCCTCGGCCTTGAGACGCGTGGCGGCCTCTTTACGAAGATCATCGAGCGTAACTCGACGATTCCACTCCGCAACAGTCTGACGTTTACGACCGTGGTCGATAACCAGTCAAGCGTTGAGATACACGTCCTGCAAGGCGAGCGCGAGATCGCACAGGGCAACCGCTCGCTCGGCAAGTTCGAGCTGGTCGGTATCCCGCCCAACTCTCGCGGTGTCCCGCAGATCGAAGTCTCATTCGAGGTCGACGCCAACGGTATAGTCTCCGTCTCGGCCAAGGACAAGGCCACGGGGCGCGAACAGCAGATGCGTATCACTCCGACTTCGGGTCTGTCGCCGGACGAGATCAATCGCCTGATTATGGAGGCGGAGTCTTCCGTGGATTCAGACCGCTACGCCAAAGAGACGATTCTTCTACGCAATAAGCTCGACGGCCTCGTGCGTAATACGCAGCGCACCTTCGCTGAATTCGGCAGCTCTCTCACAGAGAACGACCAGCAGATAGGCCGCCGCGCTCTGTCGGAGGGCGAGGCGGCAACTAAGTCCAGCGACGCCGAAGAGATTCGCAACGCCCTCTCGGGCGTCGAGCGTCTGGCCGCGCAGCTCACCAACGTCATGCTGAGCGTAGCGCTCGAAGAAGTCGCGCCCGAAGAGATAGAGGGCGCTCATTAATCCATCAAGCATTGCAGCCGTTTCGCGCCCGCTCGCGCTTCCTTCTTTCGGTCGGGCTGACGGCTGCCTTTTCTTCGCTTATAATATCCACTTTTAAATACGGTAAGGGGATTGGATCAGTATTTGAGATGAGTAAACGCGATTATTACGAGGTGCTCGGCGTGAGCCGCACCGCCACGGATCAGGAGATCAAGAGCGCATACCGCCGTCTGGCCGTGCGTTATCACCCGGATAAGAATCCCGGCGACGCCGAGGCCGAAGACAAATTCAAAGAGGCCGCCGAGGCATACTCCGTGCTCTCCGATGCGGAGCAGCGAAGGCGTTATGATCGGCTGGGCCACGCCGGAGTTTCTTCCAGCGCCGGGGCTGGCTGGGGCGCGCCCGGCTTTACCAACCTTGAGGATATCTTAGGAGACCTGTTCGGTTTCGGCGACGTGTTCAGCGGCAGCCGTTCCGGCGCGCGTCGCACGGCGGGGCAGCGCGGCGCTGACCTGCGCTACGACTTGGAGATTTCCCTCGAAGAGGCCGCCGCGGGGATGACGGCGCAACTGCGGCTTCCGCGTCTCGAAGCCTGCGATAAATGTAAGGGCTCGGGCGCAGCCGAGGGCACGCAGCCCGAAACCTGCCAGACCTGTAACGGCGTCGGGCAGGTTCGCTACCAGCAGGGCTTCTTCTCCGTGGCGCGAACCTGCGCGACCTGTCGCAGCACGGGGCGCGTGATTAAGACTCCTTGCGATGTTTGTCAGGGCGCGGGCCGCGTCGAGCGCGAGAAGACGATGGAGGTGAAGATTCCGGCGGGCGTCGAGACGGGCTCGCGCCTGCGCATTGCGGGCGAGGGAGAGGCCGGCACGGGCGGCGGCCAGACAGGCGACCTCTACGTCATCATCCACGTCAGCGAGCATGATCAGTTCGAGCGACAGGGCAGCAACCTCTACTCGTCCGTGCCGGTCACCTTTGCACAGGCAGCCCTCGGCGCTGAAATCACCGTCAAGACCCTAGACGGCGAGCAGCAGGTTAAGATTCCGGCGGGCACGCAGACCGGGACGGTCTTTCGTCTCAAAGGCTACGGCGTCCCCGTCCTCGGCGGTCGCGGTCGCGGCGACCTCTTCGTCTCCGTCACGGTCATCACGCCGACGACCCTCACGCGCGAGCAGAGAAACCTCCTCGAACAACTCGCCAAGATCGAGTCCAGCGACCTTGAAGACAAGGGCCTCATGGACAAAGTGCGCGACATCTTCGGCTAAGAGAGGCAGGGATGGACTGAGAGATGGTCAGGATAAAGAAAATGCTTTAAGGCATTCATGCCTTTTAGTTTTTATCCTGACCATCTCAGTCCATCCCTTTTAATCTCTTTCCCTGATTGTTTGGCAATCGTACAGACAGTCTCTGAATCGCACCCGCCCGCTGCACCGATATTATTCACTCCGTTAAGACAAGCATTTCATAACAATCAGCTTTTCCTTCGAGTTTAGGCTGTTAAATCGCTGTTCACGCGTCCATTCGCGTTGCGGCATGTTGGTTGCTCCTGAAAAGTCCGGAATTATCAAACATGCACTCTCCCTTGACGCGAAAACAACCGTGGGAGCCATATAGATGAAACAGCGATACCTCGTAACCGTTCTGGCCGTCGCCCTGCTGACATTATTTTCCAGCGCCCAGTTGGCGAGGGCCGCTGCTAACATCGAAGACGCTAACGAAGACACGGACACGCGCATGGTCGATGCCAAGGTGGTCGAAGTCACAGACACGCGCATCTCCGTCATCGCGCGCACGGGCGTCGAGCATGTGATTGCGATAGACCGCACGGATACGAAAGTGACGATTGACGGCCTCGGCGTCTCCCTGCAGGACGTGCGCGAGGGGGACGTGGTAACGGTCGAGCTGGATGCTAAGAATCCGATGAAGTTCGCGCGGAACATCTCCATGCGATCAGACCAGACGGAGGTCGCACGAAATCGCCGGTAGGAGACATGTGCTCTGCTCTTGAGCGTCGCCATGCGCCCACCGGCAATAAGGGCCGCTCGTTCCTCGCAGGCGAGCGGCCCGTTCTCTATGTGTCGCCCGGCACCCCGGAAGTACAGGAAACCTGCCGTCGCGGCTCTTCGTTTAAGACCGAGAAGCGATATACCAGCCTAAATTCCTGAGGAGACATCTATGGCACGGAAACAGAAAAGCGGTTCGCAGGGCTCTACGGCGCAGGCCGCCACAGAAGTCGTCGGACAGACCACGGGGGTCATCGGCGAAATGATGAATCAGGCTTCGGAAGTCGCCAGAAGCGCAGTGGATACGGTAGCCAATCTGGCCGGAACGGTCGTCAACCCTCTAACCGAGCCCGGTAGCTCCAGAGGGCGCTCGCGCTCCGCCGGCACGGGGCGCTCAACTGTCACGCGGGTCGTCAAAAAGAGCGCGGACGAAAACCGCAAGCTGGCCCGGCAGACCACGAAGTCCGCTAACAAGGTGGCGGACAGAGCCACTAAGGCGACGAACAAAGTAGCCAGCCGCACGAGCAGAGCAGCCACGGCTGCGGCGAAGTCATCCACGCGCTCCACCTCCGGCAATACGAAGAGGGGCTCCGCCAAGAGCAGTAAGAAGAGCAGCAAAAGAAAAGGATGAAGGATGAAGGCGGAAGGATGAAGTAAAAGCTTTCAAGAAACGGAAGCTCTTCTTTCATCCTTCCGCCTTCATCCTTTATTTCGTGATGACGGCGGGTATGTTCTGTTCACGGGCCAGACGGTTGAAGGCCGCAAGGTCTGTGGTCATGAGCTGATCGAGCCTTCGCAGTTGAGCGTTGATCAGCCCGACCTGCTCTTCATAGACGACGTAGGTTTGATCTGTCGGCGCGGCGTCGGCGCTATTGATCACGCCGGCCAGCGCCGCCAGCTTATTATTGAGCCTGATCGGGTAGTTGAGCGGATCCTGACTGCTCTGGTTCTTCGTCTGGTACAACTCCTCCTCGACGGCTGTGAGCTTTGCGTTGAGCGAGCGAGCCGCCTCGACGACCGGCCCGCCGCCCGGCTGGCCCTTCACACGCTTGACCAGCTCGTCCAGTTGTCGTCGCACTTCGCGTATGCGCGTGATGCCGTTGTGCGTCTCCGTCAGCTTATCCCTTATCTTGATGAGCAGGTCGAACTGCTTTGCGAAGTCTGCCGGAGCTATCGCGACGCGCGGGTCTTTCTGCACTTCAAAACTTTCGGTCAGGGTCTTGCCACCGACTGTCAGGCGTACCTGATACGTGCCGGGGACGACGACGGGGCCGCGCAACTCGCCGCCCCAGAGGATAATGCCGGGAAACCTGGCCGCGTCCTGATGGCGCAAGTCCCAGACAAAGCGGTTGAGCCCGGCTTCAGCCGGAACACGCTTCTGTTCGTCCGGGCCGGTTGCCGAGACCTCCTCGCCCGAAGGCGCTTGCGGCTGTTCGGGCGGGACTTGTGGCGGCGCACCCGCGCCGGGCGTCGTAGAGCTTTGCGCTCCCGCCGCGGGCGAGGGCTGGGGCTGCGGCTCCGCCACCTTGCTGGTGAATCTCTTGATCGATTTGCCCGCCGCGTCCAGAAACTCCAGCGTAATCTGTCCAGCCGGTTTGTTCTTCAGGTAATAATAGATGACAGCGCCGTTAGACGGATTCTTTCCGATGGTCGCAGTCGGCGGGAGCTCAGAGGTGTCGGAAGCCTGTAGCCTGTAGGTGTCCTCGGGCTTGAAAAGATGGGCGTCCGCGGCGTCGAGAGCATCGGCCATCTGGTGCAGGACGTTCAGGTCATCGAGAATCCAGAAGCTGCGGCCCTGCGTGGCGGCGACTAAATCTTTATCTCGCTTGTGAACGGCGAGGTCTGTGATGGGCACGACGGGCAGGTTGAGCTGGAGCGATTGCCACTCGTCGCCGTCATTGAAGGAGACGTAGAGCCCCGTTTCAGTGCCCGCGTAGAGCAGCCCGCGACGATGAGGGTCTTCGCGTATGACGCGCGTGAACGTGGTTTCAGGAATGCCGTTCGTAATCTTTCGCCACGTCTTGCCGTAGTCCGAGGTCTTGTAGAGATAGGGACGAAAGTCGTCCAGCTTGTACATGGTCGCGGCCACGTAAGCGGTCGCCGGGTCAATCGGGGAAGCCTCTATGGAGTTGATCTGAATCCATTCGGGCATACCCGCGGGCGTGACGTTGTCCCATGATTTGCCGCCGTCTCGCGTGACGTGTACGAGCCCGTCGTCAGAGCCCGCCCAGATGACGCCCTGTTTGACCGGCGATTCCATGACGGTAAAGATCGTGCAGTAATACTCTATGCTCGTATTGTCTTTGGTGATTGGCCCACCGGACGGCCCCTGCTTCGAGCGGTCGTTGCGCGTCAGGTCAGGGCTGATCACGCTCCAGCTCTGTCCCTGATTGGTAGACTTGAAGAGGACGTTGCCCCCGGCGTAAAGAGTCTCCGTGTCGTGCGGCGAGAAGAGTATGGGGAAATTCCACTGGAAGCGATAGCGCAGGTCTGCCGCGCCGTGGCCCATGGGGTTTTCGGGCCATGCCGTCACGTCGCGCAACTGCTCGGAGTGATGATCGTAGCGCGTAATCAATCCGCCGTAAGAGCCTGCGAAGACGATCTCCGTGTCCTTCAGGTAGGGCGCAATCCAGCCCGATTCGCCTCCGCCCACGTCGTACCAATCCGAGCGATCAATCCCGGCATCGGTCGTGCGGCTGGTGATCTTAACGGTCGAATTGTCCTGCTGAGCGCCGTAGATGTGATAAGGAAAATCGTTGTCGAGCGCGACGCGATAGAACTGCGCGGTCGCCTGATCCTGTTCCGTCCATGTCTTGCCGCCGTTTAAGGAGACGTTCGCGCCGCCGTCGTTGCTTTCAATCATTCGTGCCGGGTCGTTGGATGCAATCCAGAGGTCGTGATTATCTCCGTGCGGCACGGAGATGGCGGTGAAGGTCTTGCCGCCGTCGTTCGATCTATAGAAACCCGTGTTGAGGACGTAAACGCTTTCGGCGTTCGACGGGTCTGCGTAGATGCGCGTGTAGTACCACGCGCGCTGTCGCAGCTTCCTCTCGTCGTTAACCTTCGCCCACGTCTTGCCGGCGTTGTCGGAGCGAAAGACGCCCCCGTCTTCCGCCTCGACGATGGCCCACACACGATCAGGGTTGGCGGGCGAGACGGTGATGCCGACCTTCCCGATTGTCCCCTTGGGCAAGCCCTCATTGCGCGTCAGCTCCGTCCACGTGTCGCCGCCGTCCGTCGATTTGAAGATGCCTGAGCCCGGGCCTCCGCTCTCAAGAGTCCATGGCTTACGGACGACCTGCCAGAATCCGGCGTACAGAATATTGGCGTTGGTCGGGTCGAGGATGAGGTCAATCGCGCCCGCCCTGTCGTCGCGGTAGAGGACTTTCTCCCACGTCTTGCCGCCGTCTTTCGAGCGAAAGATGCCGCGCTGAGCGTTCGGGCCGAACGTGTGGCCGAGCGCCGCGACGTAAACGATATCAGGGTTACGCGGGTGAACGCGCACGCGCCCTATCTGCCGCGTGTCTTCGAGGCCCACGCGCTTCCATGTCTTGCCCGCGTCGGTCGATTTATAGACGCCGTCGCCGTGCGAGACATTGCCGCGAATGGGCGACTCTCCCATGCCGACGTAGATGACGTTCGGGTCGGACTCGCTGATGCCGATGCCGCCGACAGAGCCCGTCCCGAAGAAGCCGTCCGAGATGTTCGTCCAGTTTGCGCCCGCATCGGTCGTCTTCCAGACGCCGCCTCCGGTCGCGCCGAAGTAATAGACGAAAGGCTGCGAAGAAACGCCCGCCACAGCCGTCACGCGCCCGCCCCTGTACGGGCCAATCGAGCGCCACTGTAAGGACTTGAACGAGCCCTGATCGGAGAAGGTGCGCGGCGTCGTCGTCGGCTGCTGCGCGCGGATTGAACTCGATGCAACGCCGCCGATGAGGGCGAGCAGTAAGGAAATTACAAACAGGCGTCGCATACGCTTGATCTTAAGCATCATGCATGGCTCCTTGGATTCGATTGGCATAGCAGACAGGTCAGTACCGCCTGCGGTAGCTGGCGGGTCTTTCAACGTCAGAGAACCCGCCCGCTACCGCAGGCGGTACTGACAAAGCCGGACAGTGGCTGCACATCTGGATAAGGATAATGCTGAGACTTATGAGCCCAGATTCTCTATCTCGACGGGCTCGACCTGTTCGGCCAGCTCGAAGCCGAAGACGCGCGAGTAGAAGTAAAGCTCGCCGTCGAGCGCACGCTTGATATTCTCCGCGCGACGAAAGCCGTGTTGCTCGCCCTCGAAGGCGACATAAGCGACCGCCACGCCCTTGGCGCGCAAGGCTTCGACCATCATCTCTGCCTGATTGGGCGGCACGACCTTGTCTTCCAGTCCCTGAAAGAAGATGACGGGACACGAAAGCCGGTCTGCGAAATGAATCGGAGAGCGCGCCCTGTAGAGGTCTGCGCGCTCAGGGTACGGGCCAATCAGCCCGTCCAGATAACGCGACTCGAACTTGTGTGTCTCCTTCGCCAGCGCCTCGGCATCGCTCACGCCGAAGTGGCTCGCCCCGGCCTTGAAGGCATCACGAAAAGTGAGCGCGCACAGCGTCGTATAGCCGCCCGCGCTGCCTCCGTCAATCATCAGACGCTCGCCGTCAACCTCGCCGCGCCCGGCCAGATACTTCGCGCCGTTGACGCAATCATCCACGTCAACGATGCCCCATTGATCTTTGAGACGCTCGCGATACGCGCGCCCGTAGCCCGTGCTTCCGCCGTAGTTGACATCGAGCACGGCTATGCCGCGACTCGTCCAGTATTGAATGCTCAGGCTTAAGGTCGGCGAGCAGGCTGAGGTTGGCCCACCATGACTTTTGACCAGAAGCGGCGGGCGCTCGCCCTCCCTCGCCGCGTAGTCCTTATTCTGCGGCGGGTAGAAGAAGGCGTGCGCCGTCAGGCCGTTCTCGGTCGGAAACTCGACGGCCTGCGCGATGGAGAGATAGCCCCTGTCAATCTCCAGATCGTTGGAGCGGCGCAGCTCCTTCGTCTCGCCCGTCGCCACCTCAAGCTGGACGATACTTGCAGGCGAAGTGGGCGAGCCGCCGCGAAAAACCGCTCTCTCCCGGCCCACTCGCAGGTACGTAATGTCTGTGTAGGGCGTCCCGATCACGTCGAGCTTGCCAGTTCGCGTGTCCACTCTCGCCAGACGATACTGCCCGCGCTCGCTGTAGGCGCAGATGATGCTGGAGGCGGACGCAAACCCGTAGGTGGACAGGCCGAAGACCCACTGCGGCTGGCCGAACTCTGCTTCGATGTTGAGAAGCGGCTCTACCTGTTGATCGCGCCAGCGATACATGTTCCACCAGCCGCTTCGGTCGGAGATGAAATAGAGCACGCCGTCGGGCGACCATTCGGGCTGAAAGATGGACTCGTCAACACTGCCCGCCACGCGCTCGCTGCTGCTTACTGTGCCGTCTTCGTCAAGCTGGCCGACCCACAACTCCGTTCCGTCCCATGGCATGTTCGGGTGATTCCAGGTCAGCCATGCGAGGCGCGACCCGTCCGGGCTCACGCGCGGAGATGAATAAAAATCGTTGCCGGAGGCGATGACGCGAACGCTCTCCTCACCATCCAGACTGACGCTCGCAATCGTGTTGACAGCTTCGTGCCCGGGCTCTGTATGGTCTTCGCGGACACAGAACAGAGTCCGGCGCTTGCCGTCAATGAAAGGGTCGGCGTAGCGCATCTCGATGGCCGGTGTGATGGCTTGCGGCTCTGTGCCCGGCGATTGGCGATAGAGCCTCTGGTCGGAGTAGTTTGAAAAGTAGACCGTGCCTTCGTGGACTGTGTAATCGCCGCCGCCGTATTCGTGAACGCGCGTGCGCGCGTTGAACGGAGGAGGCGTCACGTCTGTGACCTGCCCGTCGGCGCTTCGCCTGACGATGACGCTGCGCCCTCCCTCCGAAGGCCGCATCTCAATCCAGTAAACGTCTGCGCCGTCAACGCTCGGCTGGGAGAGACCGACCGAGCCGGTCACGATCAAGTCCGACGTGATCGGTGATTTCCACGTGCCATACGGCGCAGGGACATTCTCATTCATGCTATGCGATACCTTTCCTAATCTTTAAGACGCTTGAGGGCCAGCCGGGCCAGCGCCTTCGTCTTTTCGAGTCTCACGCCCGGGTCTGCCACGCCGCCGATGCTAATCCTGACGATGGTATTACCTTTGAGCACATAGAGAGCGCCCATCACTCGATTGCCGGCCCAGAAGGCTTCGTCGCCGATGCCTGCGATTTTCTGCGGCGGTGCGCCTTCCTCTTCTTCCCCCTCGTCGCGCGCGCCCGGCTTATCTTCCTTGCGCTTCTCGGCCTCGCCCTTACCTTCTCGTCCGCGCTCCTTCTCATGCTCCGCGCTCTCAAACCTCTCTTCCCAGTATTCTCTGGGCGAGAGTGCGCGGGCCTGACCCGACAGGCGATGCGTCACTTCAAGGCTGACCGATTTAGAAGGCGTCTTCGCCTGATAGTAGCATTGCGAAACGGCCAGGCGAGTGCTGTTGCCCGGCGCGGCCTGTGTGCTCGTGATCTCGTCGCCCTGCACGGAACTGACCTCTGCCCCGGTGAGCAGCGAGCAGGCGTCGAACGTCGTGGCCGTCGCCCTGACGGTTGTGTTGGAGTTCTGGACGGAGACGTTTTGAGTCAGCGGCGGGCCATTTGAAGTCGCGACGGTTGTAGATTGTGAAGACGTCTGCTGCTGCTGCGGGGGTGGCGCGGGCGACGGCTGACCAGCCCCGGTCTGCGACTGGCAACCCGCCGCCACCATCAGCAGCATACAGCACAGGAGGAAGGCGGAAGGCGGAAGGCGGAAGTAAAAGCGTTCAGGAATGGTAAGCATCTCTTTCATCCTTCATCCTTTGCTTTGTAACGTAAGGCGACGACGATGCCCGACAGTATCAGTGTGATCGCGGCGGAGAACAGACAGTACTCGCAGTATTTGTGCAGGACGAATGCCTGTACAAAGAGCAGCCAGAGCGTTGCGAGCAACATCAACGCGACGACCAGAGCCAGAAGCATGCGCGCCCGCCCGTAACCGAAGAGCGAGAGCGTCGCCAGACTGAAAACCGCGAAATAGGCGAGCGCTCCTGCCGCGGCTACCGGCACTCCGCCGATGCTCGCATAGGCGCTGCCCAGCACTTCATTACACCCGCTCGTGACTGTGCAACGAGCCGTCTCACCCGTGAGGTGATTGATCGTCAGATAGATCGCGTCGGCCAGCCCAAAGAGCGACAGCAGCGCGGCGATGCCGTATAGCAACCGTGAGCGTCCGCTCGCGGCGCGCGTGGTCTCTGCCGATAGCTTCGCGTCTTTGATCGTCGAAGCCCTTGAAGCCTTTTGCTGACGCGCACTCATTTGCCGGGCTTGCCGAGCGTAGTATCAATGGCGGTGCGGATGCCTTCGGGCGTCATCGCCTCCGGCCTCAGCATGCGCCCGTTTATGAAGAGCGTCGGCGTGCCCGTGACACCCATAGAGCCGCCGCGCAGGCGGTCGGACGTGACACGTGCCTTGACCTGCTGCCCGTTCATATCGCTGATGAAGCGGTCAACGTCAATTCCTATATCGCGCGCATAGTTGATGAAGAGCGGGCGCGGGTCAACCTCGCCGCTCCACTTCTGCTGGTTCTCGTAGAGACGATCATGCATCTCCCAGAAGCGACCCTGAAGACCGGCTGCTTCCGCCGCGTGCGCGGCGACGAGCGCGTGCGGGTGCGTGGGAGTGAGCGGGTACTGGCGAAAGACAAAGCGCAGGCGCTCACCATATTGCGCCTCGATGGTCTTCAGCATCGGAAAGAGCGCGCCGCACGGCGGGCACTGGTAGTCGCCATACTCTTCGAGCGTAACGGGGGCATTCTTGCCCCCGCGCATATGCGGGGAGAAGGACTCGAACATGTCGGGCGGAGGCGTAGAGGTTGCCGTCGGCGCGGGATTGCGCGACGAGCGATAGAGGGCCGCGCCAGCGCCGAGCGCCCCCAGAAAAACCGCGCCGATGATGATGAAAGGGAGATAACGTTTCATGTAACCTCTTTGAGCGTGCTTTCCTTATCTGATGAAATTCTACCGGCCCACGCCAAGGGCGACTCCGTAGCATAGTGAAGTTTCCTTCGGGGGGCAAACGGCTCGGCGCTCTACGGCAGGCCTATAACCTGTAATGCACGCGGCCCTGCCTGAGCGCGTTGTCTTCGACCTCCAGATTTTGCAGGCGCAGCGAGACATCCGCGTTGAGGTCTAGCCCGCTGCGCTCGCCCGCACGCAGTTTGACCGTCCCGGCGGCTGCGATCATCGCCGCGTTGTCGGTGGAAAGGTGCGGCGAAGGGAAGTAGACGGGAACATTCAGCCGCGCGGCGACTTCGCGTGAGGCCTCGCGCAGAGCGCCGTTGCAGGCCACGCCGCCGGCCACGATCAGCGTTCGCGGATACAACTCCCGCGCCAGTCGCTCCATCGTACCCGTGAGCGAGCGCACGACCACGCTCTGAAAACTGGCCGCCAAATCTTTGATCGCCTGCGACGGCTCTGAGCCCTCGCCCACGGGTTGCAGACCCGTCTCGCGCACGTGCTTTGAGACGGCAGTTTTCAGACCGCTGAAGCTGAAATCAGGGCGGCCATCGCCCATGCGCGGGACGGCGAAACGCACGGCCCTGGGGTCGCCTTCACGCGCCAGCCGCTCGATGATCGGCCCGCCCGGATAGCCCAGACCAAGCATCTTCGCCACCTTGTCGAACGCTTCGCCCGCCGCGTCGTCGCGCGTTCGCGCCATGACCTTATACTTGCCCGGCTCAGGTATCATGAACAGATTAGTATGGCCGCCGGAGACGATCAGTGCGAGGGCCGGATACTCAACGGGCGGATTCTCGAAGACGACAGAATAGATGTGGCCTTCGATGTGATTGACGCCGATGATGGGTATGTCCAGGGCGAAGGCCATCGCCTTGGCATACGAGACGCCGACCAGCAGTGAGCCGACCAGACCCGGGCCTGCCGTGACGCTGATGCCGTCAATCTCGCGCTTGTCCACCTGAGCCCTCGTAAAGGCTTCCTCGACGACGGGGATGATCTTATCGAGATGCTCGCGCGAAGCGATCTCGGGCACGACGCCTCCGTAGCGCCTGTGCGTCTCGATCTGCGAGGCGATGACGGAGGAGAGCATCTCGCGCCCGTCGCGCACGATGGCCGCCGCCGTCTCATCACACGAACTCTCTATTCCCAGCACCAGCATAATTTTTTCGTTTCCCAGAAGATTATCTCTAAATTCGGCGCGAGCGCAAATTCGCACGCACGGTGCTGGATTCAGAGGGGAGCTGGCGGGCGATACTCGGCTCTATTCACTGCGAGTCGGCGGGGCAAAGTAAAGAGCGGCGATTGCCACGAATCAAAGCAACCGCCGCTCTATCCACACATGCCTGACTAACAGCGCGCCGAACGTCCTCACACCGCCCGGCACTCGACGGATACCTTCAGCACCCGTCCTATTGGCGCGCATTCTAAGTCCGTGAAGGGTCTCAGTCAATACCCTTCTACGGCTGGCCGAATCTTGACCTGTACTCAGCCGAGTTGACGAATCCGCTGACCAGCGTGCGGTAGTCGCCCGTTGCGTTGAGCGTCGCAATCCAGTTCTGAAAGAGCGCGTCCGGGTTGCGCCGCAGGTAGCCGAAGTATTCCATGACGACGAAAGCCTTGTTGAAGAACTTGACGCTCACAGCCGTCCCTTCCGCGACCTCACGAAGAACGACCGCACGGGTCTTCGAGCCGTTGTTGAGGCTCGCGATCAGCGCGTTCTTATTAGGAATCGTCACCCCCGCCGTGCTTTCCAGCGTATTGACGTACTGCGTATTGCTGAGCAGGTCGTACTTGGCGCGGAACTCCTGTCTGTCCATAAAGTCCGCGATGAAGTTGAGCTTGTTGGCCTCCAACTGCTCGGTCGTGAGAAAGCCGGTCACGCGTCGCAGGTCTGCCATGAACTCAAGGTATTGAGGCTGGCGACCGAGCGCCGTCTCGTAGAAGCGGTAGACGAAGTAGCCCCTGTCATAGAACTCCGGCGAGCGGTAGAAGGCCGAAGAGACCTCGACGCGATCACAGGGCGGCGGCGGTTCGTTCGCCTGCCCGCAGAAGTCTATGCGGTGTATCCAGGCGGCGAGGCCGGCAGGGTCTGGCTCGCGGTTGAGGAAATCGACGTAGTGCTGGCGGACGAAGAAGGCCGTGTTGTCAATCGGGTTGGTAACGGACGGCACGGCATCGTTGTCCGTGATGGTGACGGTGGTGGTCGTCGTCCCGCCGATGCTGAACCCGCCCTTGGGATTGCTGAGCGCGATGGTAAAGGTCTCGTTGCCTTCCGTGAATCCGTCATCCGTGATGAAGATGTTGAAGGTCTTGCTGGTCTCGCCGGGCGCGAAGAAGAGCGTCCCGACGGCGATGTTGTAATCCGAGCGCTGCTCGGCAGTACCGTCGCTGCTCAGAAAGTCCACGGAGGCCGCGCCCGAAATGTCTCCCGTCCGGTTAATCGTGATCTGGACGCTGCCCGCGGCCTCGGAGACGTTGGAGCCAGCAGCGTTGAACCCGAAAGCCCCGTTAGTCGCCACGGCCATCGCGCGTAAAGTCTCGTTCAGAATAAACCCGCCGATAAAGGGCGAGAGACCGGGGCTCTGAGCCGGCGTTGCCACGCCCGTCGCCAGGTTGATCGAGTAGAGACTTGAAGGGGTCGTGTTGGTAAAGCCGGGAGGCGAGAAGGCTGCCAGCGCCGTGTCGCCGCTCGACAGTATGTCGAAGCTCGACAAGCCGCCGATATCGCCGACGCCGCCTATCGAGCCAATCGTGACGAGTTGCCCCGTATCGGGCGAAGTGGGCGAGCCGCCGACGGAGCCAACCCTCACGAGGGCGTCCCTGCCGGAATCAATCCCGTAGAGCGTCGTCGAAGCTGTGCCCGCAACGTTGTTGGTATAAGCCAGAGCTACGACGTTGGGATTGAAGGCGGCGTTCGCGTCCGCAGGGACGAAAGCGAGCGTCGTATCTATCCCCGCGACCGTTCCCGTGTCGGGGTCAAGCCGCAGGTTCTGATCAGTATTACTGACGACGCGAATCTGCCCGCTCACCGGATTAAAGTCGAAACCGAAATCCGTGCCTGAGAGCAGGGGAGCGAACTGGCCCGCGCCGACCTGCGTGGCGACGCCCGTCGCGGTATTGATCGTGTAGAGACGGCTGGTGCTGCCGAGCCCGTAGAGCACTCCGTTCGAGGGGCGGAAATCAATGCCGAGGATTTGTTCGCCAGCCTGTAGTCCCGTGATCGGCACGCGACTATAGAGACGCTCGGGGTTGGCCCTTTCAAACGAGATCAGGTTGTTGAAGACCGTGACCCCGTAAATGGTCTGCTCGCGGTCGGCGATAACCAGCGTGGCAACGCTCGGGCTGCCCAGCGCGCCTCCCACCGATGGGTTGCTCAGCACGACGAAAAGGGTCTCGTCACCCTCAAGGAAAGCGTCGTCAATGATCGGAACGGTGAAGGTCTTGCTGGTTTCTCCGACGCCGAATGTGAGCGTGCCGGATACCGGCGTGTAGTCAACGAATGCTGTGGCCGTCCCGTTCGAGATCGAATAGTCAACGGTCGTGCCGCCGACCGCTCCGTTGGTGCGCGTCACGGTGATGGTGGCGACCCCGGCGTTTTCGCTGACGGTGAAAGTCGGCTGTAGGAACTGGAAAGCCTCCGGGCCATTAACCTGCGCGCCGTAGGAGAATTCCGAGGTGTCGTTGGTGACGTTGTTGGTGGCCGTCGAGGTGATGAAGCGGCCCGCAGGGGTACTGCTCCCGGTATTGGCCGTAAAAGTCGCGTTGCCGCTCGCGTCGGTCGTCACGGTCGTCGAGCCGATAAAGGTCTGGCCCTCACCGAAACCCGTATGGTTGAGCGCGGTGTTTGAGAAAAATTCTATTCTGAAAGAAGTGTTCGGCGTGCTGTTGAGCGTGCCCGTGATGGTCGTGTCGCCGCCCCCGCTGGTCGCAGCCGTCAGGACAGGGTAGTTCTGTAGATTGTTGCCGCCCGTGTCCGTGTCGCCGGCATCATTCGGGGTCACGTCCTCAAGGTTCAGATCAATCCCCAGTCCATTAGAGAAGATCGAGTTGGAGAGAATAGGATTGCCGGTTGCGCCGATGTCTATTCCTACGCCTTTCGAGTTGAAGGCGATCAGGTTGCCTGCGCCGGGAGCCGTCCCGCCGATCCTGTTGCCTGAGTTACCCTGACTGACGAGCACGCCGACGCTGTTCGGAATGCCCGCCGTCCCCGCCGCATCGGTGCCGATGAAATTGCCTTCGACGCGAGTGTTGATGCCGCCCGTGGTGCTGCCCAGAAACAGGCCCAGATTGTTGCCGGAGATGACGTTGCGCGCCCCGGCAACCGTGCCTCCGATCAGATTGTTAGAGGCTGCGCCGAGTGTAAAGATGCCGCTGCTGTTGGGAACACTGGCAGTGCCCAGAGCATTTGTTCCGATGTAGTTGCCCTGCACGACGTTGTTGGTCGCCGTCGAGCCGCTGAAGGTCACGCCGCCGCCGTTCGTGTTGCCCGAGACGACATTGCGCGCGCCCACGGTCGTCCCGCCAATCGTATTGCCGGAAGAGCTGACGCTGACGCCCTGAAAGCCGTTACTGATGATCGCAGTGCCCGCGGCGTTCGTGCCTATGAAGTTGCCGCTCACGGTGTTGGACGGCGAGTTGAAGTCAATAGCGATGCCGTGTGTGTTGTTGCCTGAAATCAGATTGCGGGCATTCGGCGTGACCCCGCCGATAGAATTATTCGGAGAGCCCACCATCTCAATGCCGTTGCCGTTGTTGGAGTTACTCCCATTGCCTCTTTTGATTGTGCCGGTCGGGTCTGTGCCGATGAAGTTGCCGTAGATGAGATTGCCGCCGGCGGTCTGCAATCGTATCCCCGCCCCACCGCAGCGATTAATGACAAGGCCACGCACGGTGCTGCTGCCGCCGGAGATTCGCAGGCAGGCGTTGCCTGCGCCGGTACTGGTGCCGTTAATCTCAATCAGAAGAACGGCGTTAATGCTATCGGGCTGAGAGTTGCCGCTCGTGCCCGGCTGCGTGTAGCCGTCTATCAGCACCGCCTCCGTGATGGTCGGCAGGGCCGTGGCGGGCGTAATGGTCTGGACGCCAGCGCCGGGGATGTTGAAATCAATTGTGTCCGGGCCGGGGCTCGCGTTCGCGTCGAGGATGGCCTGTCGGAGCGAGCCAGCCCCGCTATCATTCGTATTAACGACGGTGAAATTGGCCGCCCGAGCATCGGGCGTAAAACGGCTCCAGGAGTAGCCGAGGAAGATTGCGAGGCCGATAATGCTTAACAGCGGAAGATAGAGCAGGGGTCGGGTTCTAAGGGTTGTCATGGGGGTCCTTATCTCTAAAAAATGGCGGAGCTACGCCCGCCGGGACTTAATGTCGAAGCTTAAGGTTAGCGGCCAGACGCCGGATGACGAGCGCGAAATGCGCCGGGGATATTGACACGTTCCAATTGGAGAAAAAACCCGCGATGCCTTGATTGGATTACCAGCACGAACAAGATAGCACCATTGGCCCACGCCCATCAAATCTTTTGCCGTGGACGTTGGCCCATATCTTTTTTGCGAAGGACGTAGGCCCACGTTCGGCAGTTCTGTAGCCGCCAATCCGGCCCGGCGCTGGTCATGCCGCGCTCGTTCGGAGCGGGGAAGAGATGTCTACTCGTACTCATAAAAGCTCAGGCACGAATCGCCCTGCTTGAGTGTTCGCCAGCGGCGCATCGCGCCCACTTCGTCCTTCAATTCGTTCTTGTGATGATGCTCGACGACGAGCACGCCTTCGTCCGCCAGCAATGTCCCTGCGCCGAAGGCTGTGAGGACGGGCGTGTAGTCGAGCGCGTAGGGCGGGTCGAAAAAGGCTACGTCCCATGAGACGCCGTCGCGCGCCATCGCGCGACGCAGGAATTCCCCGGCCTCACCGAGCACAACCTCTGTCATCTCTTCGGGCACGCGGCACAAATCCAGATTTGATTCGATGAGGCCGCACATCTTTCGCGAGCGATCAACGAAAGTGACATGCAGAGCGCCGCGCGAGAGCGCCTCTATGCCGACCGCGCCCGAGCCGGCGCACAAATCCAGAAAGCGCGCATCCTGAATGCGCGGCGCAAGCACATTGAAGAGCGTCTCGCGCAGGCGGTCGGAAGTTGGACGCACCTGCATCGAAGGAGGGCTGCGTAGATTACGACCTCGATATAATCCGCTGATAATTCGCATCGTGATCTCGAAAAGGAGCGAGCAAAGCACCCTCGTCGTCGCCGTCTCTCGCCCGGTTCACCCGTATTGATAAAAGCTGAGGCACGAATCGCCCTGCCTGATCGTGTACATGCGACGCAGTCTGCCCGCAGCATCCTGCAACTCATGCTCGCCGTGATGCTCTGCGACCAGCACACCGCTGCGACGCTTGAGCAGCGTTCTCCTGCCGAACAGCGAGAGCACCGACTCGTAATCGGTCTGATAGGGCGGATCGAAAAAGACTATATCCCACAGCCGTGCATGAGCGGCGCGGCGCAGAAACTGCACGCAATCGCTCGCCCACACTTCCGCCTCATCTTCACGGACGCCGCACGTCTCCAGATTCGCCGCGATAAAGCCGCACGCCTTCTGCGAGCGATCAACGAAGGTGACATGCAGAGCGCCGCGCGAGAGCGCCTCTATGCCGACTGCGCCAGAACCGGCGCAGAGGTCTAAAAACCGGGCCTCCTCTACCTGCGCTCCGAGCTCATCAAAGAGCAGCTCGCGCAAGCGTCGCGCCGTCGGGCGCACCTTCGGCGAAGGCGCGCTCATCAAAGGCCGGCGGCGATATTTTCCCGCAATAACTCTCAAGGCTCTCCCGCGAATGTTAACAAAAGCGAGGATGAAAGCAAGAATTAAGAGGGATGGTCGGGATAAGAAAAGCAATGAAGCATTCATGTATTAATGCTTTTGGTTTTCATACTGATTTTAATCCTGATCCTGACCGTCCCTGTTAACTTTCTTCTTTTTTCATTGAAGTGATTTGAGAAACGCGTTGTACAGGCTGCGGTGGTGGTCGCTCATCTCTTTGATGAGCATGCCGATGAGGTAGCGCGCTTTCTCCCCGTCCTCCTCTTCCTCCAGCTCCACGTAGCGGACGGGGACGGCGCGTATCTCTATGGGCTGGCCGGGAAGCCCGAGCATGATGCGTAGCATGCGATCTGGACGGGTGATGTTGAGGCCGCCGATGCGAATGTCGGGCACGACGATCCCGAGCCCCATCTCGCTCAAGTCGCGCGTGTAACCGGCGAGCACATTCCTGTGGCGTGCATTGTCCGGCTTGGCCTTAAGTTCGAGCAGTGAGACGTTGACGACCAGACGGTTTTCGAGATGAGTGGTCAGGCGTGGGGCCGCACGCCGCTCTTCGCCGGGAGAATCCCGGCGCAGGCGCGTCTTGATGTAATCTATAAGTCCCTGCATGATGAGCAGCCGGGCCAACCAAAGGCCCTGCGACCCTTTCCTTATCTTTCAACCGACCGCGGCAAGCCCGAAGCGGGCGTCGGCTCTGACGCGCTCGACCAGTCTGGATGTCTCGCGTGTCATGCGCCGCGCCGTCAGGTAATAATCGGCTTCGCGCCGCGCCTCTTCCAGAATCTCTACGTCGCGCACCAGATTGCCGACGCGGAAAGTGGGCAGCCCCGATTGGCGTGTGCCCATCACTTCGCCGGGGCCGCGCAGCTCCAAATCCTTTTCGGCGATGCGAAAGCCGTCGCTCGTCTCCTCCATAATGCCTAAGCGCTCGCGCGCCACGCTCGTGCGCTTCTCCGAGGCGAGCAGCACGCAGAAGCTCTGCTCAGCGCCGCGGCCCACGCGCCCGCGCAGCTGGTGTAGCTGCGAGAGGCCGAAGCGCTCCGCATGCTCTATGACCATCACGGAAGCATTCGGCACGTCAACGCCGACCTCGACCACGGTCGTCGCCACCAGTATCTGAATCTCGCCCGAGACGAAGCGGCGCATCACGTCGTCCTTCTCCGCCGCCTTCATCTTGCCGTGCAGGAGACCGACCGCGAAGGTCGGGAAGACGCGGTCGCGCAACTGCTCGTACATGCGCGTCGCGTCCTTCAAGTCCATCTTCTCCGACTCCTCGACAAGAGGGTAGACGACGTAAGCCTGTCGGCCCGCGCGCACCTCCCGCTCCACACCCTTGTAGACACCCGCGCGCTGGTCTTCGCCGACGACGACCGTTTTGATAGGCGTTCGACCGGGCGGCAGCTCGTCAATCACGGACACGTCCAGATCGCCGTAGGCGGTCATCGCCAGCGAGCGCGGGATGGGCGTGGCCGTCATCACCAGCACATCAGGGTTGAAGCCGCGCGTGCGTAGCTCCGCTCGTTGCAGCACCCCGAAGCGATGCTGCTCGTCAATGACGACGAGGCCCAGCTTATGAAAGGCGACCGCTTCCTGTATCAGCGCGTGCGTGCCTATGCAGGCGTGAACGTCTCCCGCCGCGACATCCTTGTGCAGGCGTCGCTTCTCGGTCGCGCGCAGTGAGCCCGTCAGCAACTCGACGCGGTAAGGAGTCCGGGCGAGCAGGCGCTTGATGTTTCGCGCGTGCTGCTCGGCGAGGATTTCCGTAGGAACCATCAGGGCAGACTGGTAGCCGTTCTCCATCGCGGCCAGCATCGCCTGTAGCGCGACGATGGTTTTGCCGCTGCCGACATCGCCTTGCAGCAGGCGGTTCATCGGCGCGTCCGATTGCATGTCGTCGAAGATACGGGCGATGACGCGCTCCTGCGCGCTCGTGAGCCGGAAGGGAAGGATGGCCTCAAGGCGAGCGCGCACGCGCTCGGTAATCTCTATGCAAGCGCCCTTGGGCTCTTTGATTCTCTCGCCGCGACGAATCAGGAGCGCCAGCGCGACCCAGAAGAACTCTTCAAAGATCAGACGCAGGTGAGCGGGACTGCGTGCCCGCTCATACTCCGCGAGCGCGACATCCTCAGCCGGAAAGTGTATGCGGCGAATCGCTTCGGCGCGACCGATTAAATGTTGACGCCCGCGCAGGTCATCGGGCAGCGTTTCCGTGATCGCCTCGTCATCCATTCCCGCCAGCACGGCGTGCATGATCTCGCGCAGACGCTTGGAGCGAAACTCGCCGAGCTTGCGATAGACCGGCACGCGTCTCCCGACGTGAATCGCCGCCAGCGCCGGGTCGTCCACGCTCTCGTCTTCTTCCTCAAATCCTTCTTCGTCAGCATCGTTCATGCCAGCAGCGGCATCGCCGCCTCCGCTTGAGCCGTCGCTGTCGCCGCCCGTCTCCTTCGCCGCATCTTCTTCCGCCAGCCGCAGCAGCGCGTGTTCCGGCGGCGTCCACGTGCCGGGCAGCATCTCCAACTCGTCCGGCTTGTTCAGGCGCAGGCTGAAGGTGTTGCGCCGTGTGTCCCACTCCCACCTGCCGAAGGCTATGAAACGAGCGCCGCGCTCGAAGCGTTGACGGTTATAGGCGATGATGCGCTGTGCGGCGCGGCCAGAGACGAACCACCAGACGACGACGGGCTTGCTGGTGCGTTCGGGGTCGCTCGCAGTGATCTCGAAGATGAAAAGCTTGGGCGCTTTGGGCGAGCGATTCTTCCCGACCTGAAAGCCACCCGCGACCCTCACGTAAAGCTCAAGCGAAGCCTCCATGCCGTCAGAGAGGTCACTGATACGCGCCAGATTCGAGCGGTCTTCGTAGCGCATCGGCAGGTAGTTCAGGAGGTCTTCGACGGTCGCCTCGCTGGCGTCCGTCTTGCCCGCGAGCGAGGCGAGAGCGAGCGCCAGTTTGCGCGCCGTCGCCTGACCCATGCGCGGGATGCCGCGCTGGTAGAGAATTGAGACAGGAGTGTCGAGTGTGATAGGGGAACTCACAGCCATCTTGCTCCTGATAATATCACACGCCGGTGAAGCACAAACCGGTCTTATCAATTAGCGCCTCAATCACCCCCGCTAAGGGTAGGCCCTTCGCCTTTAATATTTCAATTTGAATCCTGTAAGAAAAAGGCTTAATCTGATCGAAATACAAATCTGAGGACTGTAGAGATGAGTCATAATTTTGCAGAGATAGTAGAAGAGGTGAAGCAGCTTTCTACTGAAGAGAAAGAAGAGCTACAGGACTTGATTGAAAAGTACCTCGTTGATGAGAGGCGACGAGAGATCAATGAAAATTACCGGGCGAGTTTAGATGAGCTGCATGAGAATAGACTTAACTTCTCAAGTGATATAGACGAGCTGCGGGAAACATTGTCACATGATTGAAATTGCCTTTAGCTCGTCTTTTAAAAGAGCCTTTAGAAAAAGAGTTCAAGGTAATGCCGCTTTGGAAGCTCGCTTTTGGGAAAGAACAACACTCTTTCGGAACAATCCTTTCAATCCAAGTTTGAAGACGCACAAGTTGTCAGGCCAGCTTAAAGATTTGTGGAGTTTTAGTATCGAATATAATGTGCGAGTGGTCTTCTCTTTCATAGAAGATGAGAAGGCTCTATTTCTGGATATAGGGACTCATAAAGAAGTTTACTGATATGCCTGTGGCAGAGCCTGACCGCCCGTGAACCCGTCCCCTCGATAGAATTCTTTTCATTATCTCTCCTGCCGGTGTAAATTAAAGGCTGCTCCTGAATAATCATGAAAACCGTTCTTCTAAAAACAGACACTGGAAACACTATGCGTAAACTACGTCTCGTTCTAACGTTACTGGCTATCATGTGCTGCCCTTTGGCGACGTTTGCTCAGGCGGATTTCGCCAGCATAGACCTCTTCCTGAAATCCACCCTGAAAGCCGGAGACCAGTTGAGCGTTCAGGCGAAAGGCGACTTGAACGGCGACCGGCTGGAGGATTGGGCGGGCGTGATTCAGCGTGGGGAAACCGGCGCTTCGCCGACCTACCAGCTCTACGTGCTTCTGCGTGCGGGTCAGGGCGGCTATCGTGTCGCCGGGACATCTAAGGAAGCGCCCATCCCCGGCATGGGATGCTGCTGGGTGGAAAATCTGGAAATCAAGCGGTCGAGCATTTACGTCCAGAACAACGCGAAGACGGCCTCGACCATGGAGGCGGCGACACACCAGTTCAAGCTCTACAACGGTGAGTGGCGACTGGTCGGCGTCAGAATCTACGACATAGATCAAAGCTCTGACACCTCCATCGAAACAGACATGAATCTGCTGGCCGGGGCGGTGATCGAAAAGAAGCAGAAGGGTGAGCGCAGACCGACCACCACCAGCCGCCGTAAGAGATTTTCCGCCTCGCTGCTCAGGGACTATGACTTCAACAACGGGTTCGGCATTGAGTGAGCCCGTGGGCTTCGTCCGCACGAAGCCGGAACAGGGCACGTCATTGACACGCGATAATTGATATACAATTCTTCGCCGCCCGGTCGATTCGGGCGTCCGCCATCTTCATCAACGCGAGGTGATAGCGAATGGAAGGCAGAATCTATCAGGTCAACACGAAGGGGCGCGTCCCCGGCGAGCGCGGCTTGCCCAAGTCGCCGGTCGAGTCGGCCTATATCGGCAGCGAAGGCGTCGAGGGTGATTACAACTACTACAGAACCAAAAAGCTGGCCGGTGATAGGGCACAGGCCGTCTTGCTCTATCCTTTAGAGATGATCAGGAAGTTGAACGAAGAGGGGTGGCCCGTAGAGCCCGGCGACCTCGGCGAGAACGTCACGACCGAAGGGCTGGACTACAGCGCCTTCGCGGCGGGCGGCGTCTACGAAGTCGGTGAAGCCGTTCTTGAAGTCACCAAGCCCAGCGACCCTTGCAGCAACCTCGCCGCGCTGCCCTACGTCGGCGAGGCGAGAAAGAAGGAGTTCATCAAAACGCTCGTCAACCGCCGCGGCTGGTACGCCAGAGTCTTAAAGGAAGGACACGTGCGACCCGGCGACCGCGTCGAGAGAGTCAACCACACTTAAGCGACCGAGCCCATACAGAGGCGATGCCCATGGCGGAAACGAACAAACCCAACGACGACGCGCCACGTCCCGACTCCACCACAACCCACGTCGGAGATGTCGAGACCGCCGGCGAGACGGTCGCCGCAGACACCATCAGCGGCCCGCCCGACACCCGACCCGTCGGCGCTGACACCCTCGCCAAAGTCAACGACAAAAGCGATTCGGCAGAAAGCGTTAGTGATTTAGAATAAGAGCGATTTTTCCATTGTGAGTCATTCCGAACAGGGGAAGGCAAATAATGTCCGTACCTTACGAGATTACTGACCTGATCTGGCGATTCGACCGCAACGCAGATGATTATCGCTCAGGACAGTACAACGAAACGCAGCTTCGCCACGTCAGGCCGCGCTTTTAGCCGATTATTTGATGCGATGGTGTGAGTATCCTGTGCGCTCGCGCGGTAATGCCATATCACCATGAGCGTATCTTATATCAGGGTGAGCGTGTCCCATATCAACAGGCTGATATACGATATCAATGAACGGATATGCTATATCACCACGAGCGTATCCCATATCAACACGTTGATTCGACATATCAAGGGCTTGCAACCTTATACGCAGAGGTGCGTATCGCGTTTCCGGCTGTGAACATGAGCTATAGTCTCTAGTGATTTTCTTGTTGCGGGCCTCTCACGCCTCACGTAAGATTTGCATCGTCGTTGTCTCTGTTCATTTCCTTACCCCTCTCTACAAAGGAGACTCTCACATGGCAAAAGATGAAAACAAACGAATCAGGCCCGCCCTTCTTCAGACGGATGAGGATGCTTTCGCGGCGTTGCAGACCATCGAGGGTTATGCCCCTGCAAATTCAAACTACACGCTGGCAGCCGCGACTACGGCGCACGCGGAGCTTGCCGCTGCACAGGCCAGAGCCGTACAGGCTGAAGCCGCAGCGGCGGAGGCGCGCGACACAGCCGTCGCTAAAGAATGGGCATTCCATAACATGATGCTCGGTGTGAAAGATCAGGTCGTCGCACAGTTCGGCAAGGATTCGAGTCAGGTGCAGGCGCTGGGGTTGAAGAGGAAGTCCGAGTATAGGTCACCGGGGCGGGGAGGGAAGAACAAGGGTGAAGGATGAAAGGCAAATGTCAGATGTTAGATATCGGCGAAACGCCTTCTCTAACATCTGACATACGCTTTCTTAGTTGGTGGCTGCGGCGGATGCTGTGCAGTGCTGGTCGAAGGCGGTGGTCAATTCCTGCGCGATCTGGTAGGGGTCTTTGCCTTCGATCTGGTGACGCTCAAGGATGTAGACGAGCTTGCCGTCCTTGAGGAGCGCAATCGAGGGCGATGAGGGCTGGTAGCCCGTAAAGTAACTGCGCGCTCTTTCCGTCGCCTCTATGTCGGCTCCGGCAAAGACGGTCGCGACGCGATCAGGCTTCACGTCGTGTTGCAGCGCGAGCGCGATGCCGGGACGCGCCTTGCCCGCCGCGCAGCCGCAGACCGAGTTGACGACCATCATCACAGTGCCGCTGGTGTTTTTGACCACCTCGTCCACCTGCTCCGGCGTTCTGGTCTCCTCAAAGCCCAGCCGCGTTAAGTCTTCTCTCATCGGCCTGATCATAAGTTCCGGGTATGGCATGTTTTCTTCTCCTTCACTATCTTTGTTGACGGCTATTCTAACACAAAGAGCAAGGCGGAAGGATGAAGGATGAAAAAAGAGCTTCTCAGTCTTGAAAGCTTTTACTTCATCCTTCATCCTTCATCCTTCATCCTTGCTTTTCAATTGTGATGTGTCGCGGGTCTTCGCCGTCGCCGGTAATGGAGATTCTCCAGACGGGAGGGGGCAGGGGATAGCGTCCCATGCGGGCGGCCCATTCGATGATGATCGAGGCGCGCTCGTCCGAGAGCAATTCGTCCAGCTCCACGGCATGCGCGGCGGTCGCGCCTTCCGGCAGACGATAGAGGTCAAGGTGGTAGAGCGTCAGGCGTCCCGCGTACTTGTTGACGAGTGTGAAGGAGGGGCTCGTGACCTCCGTTTCGTCTATCCCGAGCGAAGCCGCGACGCCTTTGACGAAGATAGTCTTGCCCGCGCCGAGCGGGCCGTCGAGCAGGACAGTCTCGCCGCCCTTGAGGTGATCGCCAAAGTGCGCGCCCAGACGCTCTGTCTCTTCGGGAGTCGCGCATACCCACCGGCCTGCGGGCGCGGTCGCTGAAGGCCTGGTCATGGCCGCTCTCCTTCCGGGTCGAGCGAGCGAAAGGCTGCGCCCAGATGCTCGCGTATCTCCGATGCCGTAATGGAGCGCATGCCGCCCGCGCCTGCCGCCAGATCGCCGGCCATGCCGCC
This sequence comes from Pyrinomonadaceae bacterium, assembly GCA_036389675.1. Lineage (GTDB taxonomy): Bacteria > Acidobacteriota > Blastocatellia > Pyrinomonadales > Pyrinomonadaceae > DASQYE01. The sequence goes on along the minus strand of DASVWI010000015.1, from coordinate 62,547 downwards.
GACGTAGACGGCTGCGATGGTGGCCTCAAGGGCATCCGCCTCGTCTTTCAGGGTGCTGAAAGCCTGCGCGTTGAATCCTGTGATGATGCCCGTCAGCGTATCGCCAGCGCCCGCCGTCCCCAGCCCCGGATTGCCCGTCGGGTTGATGTACACGCGACCTTCCGGGGAGGCGACGAGCGTGCGCGTTCCCTTGAGAACCAGAATGAGCGAGTGACGCGATGCAAACTCGCGCGCGGCGGCGACACGGTCTGAGAGCGAAGCCTTTTCGCCAGTCGCTTCGTCAGCCCCAACGAGTCGTCGCATCTCGCCCGGATGCGGCGTCAGTATGAGCGGGCGCTCATGGCTTCCGCGCAACTCTTCGGGCCACGGCGCGAGAGCATTCAGGCCGTCGGCATCAAGGATGAGAGGCCGCTCGCGCCGCTCGACGAGTGCGCGCACGAAGCGCCGCGTCGCTTCATCCTCAACCGTCAGACCGGGGCCGACGGCGATCACGCTCACGCGCTCCTGTAATTCCAGCACCCGCTCGACTGCCTCAAAGCTCACAGCGCCCGCAGACGTTTCCGGCAGCGCCAAAGTCATCACCTCCGGCATCAATCGCGCGGCAACAGAGGCGTGCGCCGATTCGGGAGTCGCAACTGTGACAAGCCCCGTGCCCGCACGCATGGCGGCGTTGGCGCAAAGCACGGCTGCGCCCGTCATACCGCGCGAGCCCGCTATCAGAAGGGCGTGGCCGTGCGTGTTCTTATAAGAGCCGGGCTGGTATCGAGTCGCGATGAGCCAGCGGCGGGCGTCGCGATCTTCCGTCAGAAAGAGGCTTGACGGCGTCGCTTCCAGCAGCGCCGGGGGCGAGCCTATGTCGGCTATGACAAGCTGGCCGTTATAGTGCGAGGCGGGCGGCAGGACGTTGGCCGGTTTGGGGGCCGTAAAGGTCACTGTCAGGTCTGCGCGAACGGCCTCGCCCAGGACCTCAGCAGAATCAGCGTCGAGCCCCGAAGGAATATCCAGAGAAACGATCAAAGGCTCTGCCTCAGGGGTGCGCTCGCGGGCCTGCCGCAAGAGCGCCAGATGCTCTACGACCTGAAGCGGGATTCCTTCCAGCGTACGCGACAGACCGGTTCCGAAAAGCGCGTCCACGATAACGTCGTAGGAGCGGCGCGGGCGGGCGATCTCTTCCCAATCCGCGACCGTCTCACACTCAAAGAAGGTGAGCGGCGGGGGCGATTGGCGGGAACCGGCCTCGAAACTTGCCAGGTGACGCACGATCTCGAAATTGACGCGGGCATCGCCCCCTGTGTCTTCGACGCGACCGAGCAGGACTACGTCCGCGCGCATGCCCGAGAGCCAGAGGGCACGCGCTAAGGCCGCACCGTCGCCGCCGTTGTTGCCCCGCCCGCAGACGACCCGCGCGGTCTTATCGGAGAGCCCGCCCGGAAAACGGGCCGCGATAGCCATCGCCGCGGCGTGTGCCGCCGCTTCCATCAACAACAGGGACGGCGTCGCGTACCGCTCTGTGGTCAGGCGGTCAATCTCGCGCATCTCGGCTGCCCGGATAACTCTTCGCACGCCGTGGATAATAACAGAGAGGGCCGCGCGCGGGTCAATTCCCACGGCGCGGCCCGGCAACCTTTGAATTATCCGGCTGTTAAAAGAAAAAGGAGCGCCAGCCCGGCGGCCACCATCACCTCCCGCCGCCTGCCACTACGCCCAGCCAACCTTCCTTATCGGTATCCTGAGTAAAATGTTAATGGGCGGAGTTCTCCAAAAAAAATAGAATAATTTCGGGGCATGGAAAAACGCTGGCCGGGACAAGCTTTAAGAGCTTTGTCCCGGCCAGCGTCACTGAGAAGGAATCAGCCAGCAATCACCAAAGGGGGGAGGAGAGCGCTGTCCAGACTAGACTTCAGAAGTCTCTTCCTTCGCAACTTTACGGCGTTTCCTCAGCTTCGCCGCGATGCCCGCCAGACCCGTGCCGAGCAGGACCATCGTGGTCGGCTCAGGAACCTGCGCCGGGCCGTTGGCCGAACCGATGAAGAAGCTCTCAGGCCCGCCGTTAGCCTGTGATATGTCAGCCGCCAGTCCTATGTGCAGGCCGACGCTGAAGACCGCCGCGAGACGAGCCTGCGCCGCCGCATCCAGACCGAACATATAGTCGGAGTGGCCCTGTCCCTGCCCGAGTTCAGGCAGGACTGCCGAGCCTGAACCGCCGAGCAAGTTCGCGGAGAAGACAGCCACCCCTGCGTCGTTATAGGCCGTCAAGATCAGATTGTTGAGTTGTATGTCGGCCAGGTTATTCTCGTTAATATCAAAGAAGATGCGTATGTCGCTGGGTTGCGTAATCCCCAGCTGGGCAAACGTCAGAGTCTGGGTGTTGATTCCTCTCAACGCCGTGATCTGGCCGCTTGTGGCTTCAGCCACGTCACCGTTTGCGGTGTATTTTACCTGTCCGGCTTCAAGGGTCGAGTTGCCCGGATGAGGCCGTAGCGAAAGGATGTGCTGTGCCCGGTCGTCCCCGCAGCCACGACCGACGCCCGCAGGGAAGCACGGATTCGGCCCTAAAAGCACGATGCCGTCGGCAAATGCGCTGCTACTCATCATACCCATGATGACGAGGGCTCCGAAGCCGAGCGCTATTTTGTTGAAAAACTTTCGCATGGTTGATTCCTCCTACTAAAGCGTAACCTCAATGAATATAGTGCCCCAGCACAGAATCCTTTGAGTTCTTAAAATGTTAGATTACCAAGGTGCAGGACCAGTTCCTGCGGTGGAAATTCCAGCGAGGTTTCGCGGCGATTACTGAAGGCCCGACGACAACTATGCTTTAGTGCCTGCAAACAGTACGCCGACTCCGGTGGCAAGTCAATAATTTTTCAACGCGAGCCAGAGCGATTTGCCATTCCTGTAGAAGGGAAATGCTTTCCCCCGGTGTTCCTTAAAACCTCAATTTGTCAATAGCATGAGACGGGCGCTGGTGCGCCAAGAGCCGCCTGCCATGCGGTCAACCTCTTTCCTTTCCGTACTTAGTAAAATCCCAATGCCGCTGCTCCTCCAGAAATTTGTGTGGACAGGAGCAGCTTCCATTAAGCAAGTCAATCCGGCTCGGCTTGTTTTGGCCTCAAAGCAAAATCGGCGCAAGGCTGAAACCTTGCGCCGACTCGCACAATCAGAGACAAATTATTTACTTCAGAGAAGGGGCGAGAGAGAGAGTCCCTTTCTCACTTGAACCCCCGGCTACTCCTGAGTAGCTTTGCGGCGTTTCCTGACCTTGGCTGCCAGCCCGGCCAGACCCGTGCCGAGCAAGACCATCGTGGTCGGCTCAGGAACCTGCCCGCAGTTCGTGCAAGTGCCACCATGACCGACATCGCTGTCAGGGTTGGTGTTTAGAGACTGAAAGCGCACATAGATGGCATCGGCGATCTGCTGCTGAGTGAAACCCGTAAAGTCACCATTGACGGTAAAGGTCGCGCTGGTCGCGCCGGGCTGAATTCCAGTGGGCGGATTGCCACCAGCAAAGTTACCCGTCCCGTTATTATTGACATGGGTGACGAAGGCGAAATCAAGATTCGCGCTATTGAATTGCGGCACATTGCCAGCACTTGTCACGAACGAGAAGTTCTGGCCCGCTGGCTGAGCGCCGACTGAGCCCGTAAAGGCGTTGGCCCCCGGCACGTCGAACCCAACTCCGGTGACGACACCGCCCGAAGTGTTCGTCACAGTAAAGACCAGCTGTGAGTTGGTTAGCGAAGTGATGTTGATTGTCGCTGTCGCGGTGGGATTAGAGTTCCCGACGACTACGAACGTGTCGGCGTGGGCCGTCATGACCGAACCCGCTAGCAGGAAAATAAAGCTCGCCAGGGCAATTCCCGCTTTACGCAAGTACAAATTCTGTAACATTGAAAAGTTCCCCTTTATCTGGACTCTGACTGCTGATTCAAATGGGGTAGGGATCAATATCGCTTTATCTAAAGCGATAAATAAAAGAGAGCATGGCTCCTCAGCCAGCCCGCACGCGATTCCCTCCAACCCTTTTTGTAAGGAAAAGAACAATCCTCTCCCTTTTCCGAAAATTTTGTTAAAGCCTCATCAGTGGATAGTCTTTTAACGCAAAATCATCCAAAAGGCCAGAACATTTTCTGTGGCCTCAGTCGCGCGGGCTATTTCCTACCGGGTCTTTCGATGAGCCGCGTAAAGCGCCCGACGACCGTATGCGCCTCCGGCAGCTTCATAATCGTAGTGATGGCGAAGTAGAGCAGACCGTAGACGCCCAGTATCAGGATGGCGGCAACGATGGCGTGGCGCGAGTTGAACCCTTCGGAGAGCGCGTTTGCACCGAGCTTGACGCCCCACCCGGCGGCGGCGCTCAACACGGCAGCCGACCAGAGTTTGAGGGTGAACGCGCCGGGCAGCCCCGTCCGGCCAATCCGCCGGTTAAGCGTGCGCCTGAGCAGCGCAAACTCAATCCAGCCGGAGACGCCAGCCGAGGCCGTCAGCCCCGCCGCGCCCCATTGCTGATCAATCCCCAGCAGACGCGGCAGCGGAAGCGCGCACAGGTAGCCGAGCACGATGGTGAGAAAGACGCGCAGGGCCGCATAGCGCAGGGGCGTGCGCGTATCGTGGAGCGCGTAGTAGGTCGAGGAATAAAGCCTGCCGAGCGTTGAGGCGAGCAGCCCGACGCTTGAGCCGGCGAGTATGGCCCAGACGTAGACCACATCGTCGTGCTGGAATTTTCCTGTCTGGTACAGAGCGCCCGTCATGACATCGCCCAGCGCCAGAAAGCCCATCGCCGAAGGCACTATGAAGAAGGCTATCTGGCGCAGCCCGGCGTTGAGGCGCTCGCGCAGCTGCGCCGTGACCTCCTCCTGACTGCCGAGGGCGCTGGACATCGCCGGCAGCTCAGCCGCCGAAACGCTCATCCCGAACAGGCTGACCGGCAGCGTGTAGAGGCTCTGCGTATAGGCCAGCGCCGCGACCGCGCCCGTGCCCAGCCAGCTCGCCAGCCAAGCATCCACGAAGGCGCTGATCTGCACCACTCCGCGACTGACGAAGACCGGAAGGAAATTGCTCATCACTGTGCGGACATTGGCCGTCGCGATGTCAAGGATGGGCCGTAAGCCCTTGACTAAGGTGAAGACGACCGGAAGCTGCACCAGGAATTGCAGGCCGCTTCCGATCACAGAGCCCCACGCGACGATCTCCGCCAGCGGGAATGTCTCGACTCTGCGCCCGAAGATGACCAGCGAAGCGATGATCGCGAAATTCCAGACGACCGGCGCGGTGTAGGAGAGAAAGAATCGGCGGTGGCTGTTGAGCACGCCCAGACACCATGCGGAGAGCACGAGCAGGCCCGCGCCGGGAAAAAATATCTTGATTAAGCGAATCGTCAGCTCGCGCTTCTCGCCCTCGAAGCCGGGCGCAATCAGGCTGAGCAGCCAGGGCGTCGTCAATACTCCGATCAGAACTATGACGGAGGTGACCAGCGCCAGCACGGAGAGGACGGCGCTCGCCACACGCGTCGCCTCCGGCTCGTCGTCCTGCGCGAGCAGCTTGGAATAGACCGGGATGAAAGAAGCCGAGAGAGCGCCTTCGCCAAAGACGTTCTGTAGAAAGTTCGGAATACGGAACGCGGCATTGAAAGCATCGGCGGCGTCCGATGTGCCGAAGTAGTGAGCGAAGACGCGCTGGCGGACGAGTCCCACGAGGCGGCTCAGGAGAATGCCCGCGCCGACGAGCATGGCATGCCTGCCCGTGCTGCCCTGCTGCTTTCGCTCGCGCCGCGCAGTGCTTTGCTCGCCGGGAGTTTCACCCGCAGCCGTGCCGACGGGTATCTCCGTTTCGCCGGCGATGAGGCTCGCATCGTCGCGCTCGGGAGTCTCTTTGATCTTCGCCCGGCTCGCCGTGCCCTCAGGCGACTTGTCTTCGGTCGAAGCAGGAGGATGTTCCTCCTGCTTCGAGTTACCCAAAGCCTTCTCGTCGGTCGTGCCCGACACGGCTTTCCCGTCCTTGTTCATCCTTATCCTTCTAGAGGTCGTAGTCTTTGATCTTGGTTAAGAGCGTTTTGTAGCTGACGCCGAGGGCTTCGGCGGCGCGCGTCTTGTTGCCCTGATGAGCGTCGAGCGCGGCGCGAATCTTGCGACTCTCGGCGAATCTCAGGGCGCGCTCGGCGACTTCAGCGAGCGAGCCCGACATGTCGAGCTGGGCCAAGTCCTGCGGCTCAGCCACCGCTCGTGCGTGCAGGAGGCCCAGGTCTTGAGGCTCAAGCGTGGTGGTGTCTGCAAGTATGCAGGCGCGCTCGATGGCGTTCTCAAGCTCGCGCACGTTGCCGGGCCATGCGTGCGCTTTGAGCAGGGCCAGACTCGCCTCGCTCAAGAGGGCTGCGCGCCCGCGCAACTCTTTGCCAAGCTGCGCGGCGAAGTGTTGGGCCAGAAGCAGAACATCGTCATCGCGCTCGCGCAAAGGCGGAATCTCAACGGGGAAGACGGCGAGGCGAAAGAAGAGGTCGCGGCGAAATTCTCCGCTTTCGACCGCCGCGCGCAGGTCGCGGTTGGTGGCCGCCACGACGCGCACATCCACGGGCACGGGCGCGCGCCCTCCTATGCGGTCAACCATCTTCTCTTCGATGGCGCGCAGGAGCTTGCCCTGCACGCCGACGGGCAGCTCTCCTATCTCGTCCAGAAAGACCGTCCCGCCAGAGGCCAGCTCGAATTTGCCGTGGCGACGGTCGCCCGCGCCCGTAAAGGCTCCGCGCTCGTGACCGAACAGCTCGTTCTCGATCAGGGTCTCGGGAATGGCGGCGCAGTTGATGGCGACAAACGCGCCGGCGCGGCGCGGGCTCAAGTGATGCACGGCGCGCGCGAACAATTCTTTACCCGTGCCGGATTCGCCGAGCAGAAGGACGGTCGCTTCCGTCTGGGCCACGCGCTGCGTATCGGAGACCGCGCGCTTGATCGCTTCGGATTCGCCGATGATGCGCGGAAAGCCGTAGCGCCGCGACCACTCTTCACGAAGCAGTATATTCTCCGTACGCAGCCGCGCCTGCTCCAAAGCACGCTCGACCAGGAGCAGCAGGTGGTTCGAGTCAACGGGCTTTTGTAGAAAGTCGTGCGCGCCGTCCTTCATCGCCTGCACGGCTTCATCGATAGAGCCGTAGGCGGTCATGACGATGACGGGCACATCCGGGTCTGCGGCCCGCGCGGCCTTGAGCACGTCGAGGCCTGAGCCGTGCGGCATACGCAGGTCTGTGAGGACTATGCGATGCGGGGTGCGCGAGATTTCCTGAGACCCTGCGCGCGCGTCCTCCGCCTCCGTCACGCTGTAGCCCGCCTGCTCCAGCGTCAGGCGCAGCACGCGCCGCAAGCTCTCTTTGTCCTCGACAAGCAGTATGTCAGGCATCATCAAACCAATGAGCGGAAACTCGCAGGCATCGAGCCCCGAAAGCATCTGAAAATTCGGAAGACGAGATTCGCGCTGAACAGAGTACCAGTGATTTATCGGCTCACGAAGTCATTACTCATGATTCATCCTGACGCGTGAAGGTGTCAAGCGAGAGCATCAGCCGGACAAAGGAAAGCGGGCGCTTGCCTTCCATTGAGAGCAAGCGCCCACGGGTAAAATGTTAAGGCTGTGAGACTCTTATTTCTCGACGACGCCAGCGACCGTATAGCTCGGCACGGAGCTGAGCGCCGAATTAATGATGGCCGAGTTATATTGAAAGCGCGAGCTGCCGCCGCCGCTGGTGATAAAAGAGGGGGCCTCGAAATCCCCGGTTGGCCCAAATCTGGCGACCACCATGCCGCCCATGATCGTGCCGTTGCCGGTTCCGGAACGCTGAACTATTCCGTCTCCCAAGACGAGTATCAGGCCGTTGAAATCCGTGGTGCCGCTCAACGTCAGCGTGCCGGTGACAACCAGTATGCCTGAGCCCTGATCGTTCGGCCCTAAAGTGGCATTGCCTTCGATGAAGGTCATGCCGCGCACATTCGTCGACGGCGGCTGCATGGCCGAGGTGAAATAGCGGTCGGTGGGCGTGTCCACGGGGTTGCCGTTCACATCTACGTTGGGTCTGGCGACTCCCCTCATCTGGTCGACAAATAATCTGGCGTTTTCGGCTGAGCTGAGCCATTCGGGAGTCGGCAACGTCCCGTTCATCCCGTCTCCCAGGGGGCTGACCGGAGTTCCTTCCGTGTGCTGCGGGCGCTCTATGCCAGCGAGGACATCATCAACGGCGGGAAGCGTGGTTGAGAACACGGGCCTGTCTCCGGCGCGCGCGGGGTCGTAGCCGGGGTCGCCCGGACGTGCCGCGTCCACCCCGGAATAACGAACCTGGCTGCTGCTGCCCGTGGAGAGCGCGAGCTGCGTCGTGTCGAGCGGGTCGGCTGAACCGATGAGGGTCACGGTCGAAGGTGCGGTAAAGCCCCAGAGACCCGATTGAACGATCATCGTGTCCAGGACTTTCAGCGCGCCGTTAGGCCCATAGCCTGTGACGAGCACGCGCAGACGCTTCGGAAGCCTCGGCGGGGGGACGTTGTCAGGATCGCTGACGGCGATGCTGAAAGCGCCCCTCGTGCCGACGCGCATGACGGGAGTTGCGCCGATCATCCCGCATCTGGTCGGATTGGCGCAGGGCAGTTGCAGCCATTTGCCAAGATTTGTTCCGGCAACATTACGGAAAGAGGCTTTGGTCGTCCCGTCAGGGCCGGGGAGCGCTCCTGCCGGGGCAGGCACGTTGAAACGCAGTACATCGAGTGCGCGTTGCAGCCCGGCCTCCGCAGCATAGTAGGCGTGCATCTCTGAGGTGGCGCTGACGGCGTTCGTGCCGGACATGGAGGTCGTTAAGATCAGCGCGCCGCCCGCCGTGAGCAGCATCGTCGAGATCAGAAGAGTCGTGATGAGCGCGACGCCGCGCTCGCCGCGCCGTCGCTGCCCGGTGGGATGATCTGTTTGAGGGGCCGTCTGCATCTCTTAAATCCTTTCAAAGCTTTACGCAGCCGCGGGCGCTCAGTATCGCTGAAGCACCTGCGGGGAATTGCGTAGCGCAACCTCCGATTGCATTCGCACGCGCGTCGGGGCCTGGCCTGAGACCGAGCCGACTTCGACGGCGATGTCGATCTTGACCCTCTCGGACAGGCTCGGAGTCGTCGCGAGGCCCGCCGCATCTTCGTAAGTCAGCGTGAAGCTGCTGATGTTGTTGGCAAGTACGGTCGCGCTGCCGGTCACCGCGTCAAAGCGGACGATGGACGAGACGGGGGCCTGCTGGTAAACGAAGGTCACGTCCTCGTCCTGATCGCTGATGGTGGCGTTGGTGTTATTGACGTTGGAGCGAATGCGTATTCTGGTGGCCGTCGCATCGCTCATGATGATGCCGTTATTGGTTAAGCCGAAACCCGAATTGGCTATCTCGCGCGACATGATACTGACGGCGCGCTGCGCGTCGGCCAGCGCATCCGAGCGGCGATTCTCGCGCGTGCGCGTCCCGACCGACGAGCTGAGAAGGCTGCTCGCCGCCGTCGCCATCAGGAGCGTGATGGTCAGCGCGAGCATCAGCTCAAGCAGCGAAAAGCCCGCTTCATTTCCCGCGCCGTTCTCAGTTTCTTTCATCATGCTCTCCGTTCATATCTGTCTCAAGCGGTCGGGTCTTCAGGGCTGATCCGATCTCGCGCGTTGCGTGACGATGGTGACAGGCTGCGCCGACCACACAGAGCCTGCTCGCTGCGGCGTGACCGTGACGCTAATGGTCTTCAAGGTGACGGGCAGGCCCGGAGCTGACGGCGGCTCGTCCACTATTTTGGCGATGACCGTATAGGGGCGGCCTTCGCGCGTGACGGTCAGCGGGGCGGGCGTCGCCGGTGTTTGCAGAAGAATCGGATCGGTTACGCCGACGGTGTAGCGGGCGTTGCGGAGCGTCTCCAAAGCCGTCTGCGCGATGGCGAGCGCCTGCGCGCGGTCGTTGCCGCCGTTGTTGTTACGCACGGCGTAAGCGAAGAGCGTCGCCGAGCCGAGCACGACGATCAGCATGATGACGAGACCGATGGTGGTCTCGATCAGGGTGAAGCCGCGCTCGCCGCTCCGTCTCTTTAGCTCTCTCTGTGATCTTGCGTTCATCGCCTTGACCTCTCGCCCGTGCTGCATGGATGCTCTGCCGGCGCTGCTGTGTCCTCCCTAGTACCCCGTGACCCGCATGTTCTCGTTGCGTATGTTGAGATTCGTGTTGAGGGTGGTGATTGTGACGGCGCGCGGCTGTATGGCGCTAGAGTTCCCGCTCCTGATCGAAGCATCGCCGGAGGTTGACACGCTGATCGGAGTGTTCTGGACGCTTCCGTAGGTGTTCGTCGTTTGTATGCCGAAGCTCGGCGGCGTGATGTATGTCGCCGCGATGGCGTTGGTCGTCGGGCTGACCGTGCGCCCGCGCCAGTTGAAAGCGATGACGATCGGCAGCGGAGTTGCGCCCGTGTTGAAAACTACGCCCTGATCGGGCGCGATGGTGATGTTGCGTGGCGGGTCGATGTTGCCGTCGCCGTCGAAATCCATCACGACCGAGTAGGCGCGCGGGCCGGTGATGGTGATAAACGACATGGGCGGCTGCGGGAGCAGCCCCGGCGGGCCGGCATGACGACGCACGGAGTCGACGCGCGCTTTATCGACGTAGCTCATAAACTCGCGCGAGGCGTTCTCCATACGCATGTATTGCTGCGCGCCGGAGATGCGCGTCAGGGCATAGCCGCTGATGAGCGCGATCATCGTCAGCATGATCAGTACCTCGATCATACTGACGCCGCGCTCGCCGCGCCGATCCGGCATCTCTCTTGAATTCACTCTTTTTGCCTGACCTCTCATCATGGTCTCCGGAAGCGAGGCGCTGAAAGCTGGCCGTAAGGGACAGACCCCATCAACTCCCCACGAACTACTTACGCTGATCATCGATGGATGTTAAAGAGCAGCTCCTCGGCCATCGCGCCGTCCAAAGTCTTGAGCGTTTCGTATTCCTCCATCGCTGACTCTTTATCCTTGAGGTCTACGTAGACGAGTCCGAGCCAGTAGTGTGCCCTGGCGTAATCGGGCTTGATACGAATGGCCCGCTGGCAGGCCCTCATCGCCTCGGTATAAGTGCCCCGCTCGTAATAGAGGGCACCCAGATTGCTGAGCGCCTCGACATAATCGGGCTTGATACGGACGGCCCGCATGTAGGCTTTGATGGAGTCCAGATGTTGGCCCAGTTTGGCATAGGCGATGCCAAGATTATTGTAAGCGTCCACGAATTCAGGGTTGATGCTTATCGCCTGAGTGTAAGCCCTGATTGAATCCTCATAACGCTCCATCATGTCGTAAACCATTCCCATGTCGTAATGAGCATCAATATTGTCCGGCTGATAGTCTGCGGCACGCTTGAACTCCTCCAACGCCTCTTCGTAAAGACCCTCGCCGACCAGCTCGACCCCGGCCCGGTAATGCTCTGCGGCGGCGGCATCAGCATCGCGCGCATCCTTCGAGTCGCCCGCGCTCTCTTCGACTTTCTGCTCGCGATTGATAAATCTATCCAGTAGCGCCAGCATCTCTCCGTCTCTCCATCTCAATCTCGGCTTGGGGCCGGATAATAAGTCCCGATAGCTCGCGAGGCTCAACACTCGCCCGTTCCTTGCCGAAGGGGGTCTGCTCGGATTAATACTCGCTGATTCCGAGCGTATAGCGGCCAGCCGTGAGAAGCGCCTTCTCCACCCATCCGGGATCGTACTGTACATTGGAGGTTCCGCTGCCGTTGCCGTTAAAGGACGGGGCGAGGAAGGGGCCTCCCCAGTTATTGCGGTCGAACTTGGCGAGGGCGAAAGCACCGAGGCTGTTGCCGTTGCCGCCGCCGTTACGAATGATCTGCCCACCGCCCAAAGCCAGAATCAGACCATTGAACGGCGTGTTGCCGTCAACCGTGACCGTCCCCGTGCAGACGAGCAGACCCGCCCCGCCACCATTGGGCAGTGTCGCGTTGCCGTCCATGAAGGTGAACTTCGGATCAGCCGTCGAGCCGTAGTCGGGCGGGGGCGAGGCGTTGGTGTAGTACCTGCCCTGTACGACGGCGTCGGCCTGTAGCTTGTTGAGCGTGCGACGCGCCTCGTCCGCCGTTTGCAGCCACGAGACGAGGTCTGCGACATCCACTTTCTGAGCCGACGGATTGCCCGTCACCTGTGCCGAAGGAAGACTATTGATCTTGTTGTAGTCTACGGTGCTGGTGACGGCAAAGGCTGCGATGGCAGTGTTGTGGCCGCCCGCAGGCTCGTTGCCGCTGTAGGTGTAGGATGCGCTGCTGCCCGCATCGAATGTCATCGCCGAGACATTATCGTCGGCGCTGCGAATGGCGATCAGCCCGCGCGGCGAGTAGTTGAAGGGAAATCTGCCGACCATCATCTCCATCTGCTTCTTGGCCCCGTGCGGCCCAAATCCGTTGACACGGACGAGGACGCGGCGTGGCTGCGGGGCAGTTAGCGTTGCCAGTATGATTTTGGTGGTGATGCCACTGCTGGGCAGGGCGATTGATATGGGGTTTGCGCTCAGCGTATATAAGACGCCCTCGACGTAATAAGATATCGCCTTAAAATCTATACTGAGCGGGCTGGACGCCGCGCTCGATGGCGTACTGATCGTGCCGTAAATAGTCATCTTGCCTGACCATGGGGCTGTCTGGGTGATGGTAAAGGTGAAAGGGGTGGGCGTGGCGATGGTGGCCCCGCCGTTGGACGTGGTGATGGTAAAGGTGCCGAGGTTCGTCGAGCCGCTCGGATAGGTGTTCAATCCCGCCACGCCCGCGCTCGTAAAGGCAATCGTCGTCTTCGGCGAGCTGTTGCTGTTGATGTTGCCGTTGGCGACGATTTTCGATGAAGTGCCCGTGTCGAATGTGCAACTCGTGGTAAAGCTCACGAGCGTCGAGTTGTCCGGGTCGCTCAGGGCCACGTTGTAGGCGGAACCGTTGAGCGGCGTATAGGGCGTTGTGAGAGGTATGCGGTCAATATAGGTTGGATCATAGGTCAGCCATTTCGACAGGCGTGCATATGGCGTGGCGGCGGTCGTCGCCGGGTCGCTGGCTTTATTCGAGTCCGCCGGAGTGACGGCAGCGCGGTAAGTGATCAGGGGCGCGGCGTTGCCACGCAGCACGTTGAGCGTCGCCTGCAAGCCCGCTTCCGCCGCGTAGTAAGCCTGCGTCTCGGCGGTCGAGTCGTAAGCGTTGGTCGCAGACATAGCCGTCGTCAGAATCAGCGCGCCGCCCGCCGTCAAAAGCATCATTGAGAGCAGCAGGGCCGTGATGAGCGCCATGCCGCGCTCATCGCGCATGCCCTTCTTGTTTCCAGCCTTCGAGTTCATCTGCATCAGAGTTAACCTCTCCCGATCTCTTGGTGAAGAGAGCCTTTTCAGTACTGAGCCAGGTTTGCGTTACGCAGGTGGATGTCCGAGACGAGCTGCATGGTGGTGGCCGGTTGATAACCGGCGCTGCCCGGTCTGCCGCGCTCAGGCAAGTCCACGCAGACGGTAACGACGATGTATCCGGCGCTGCTCTTCTGTGCGACCTCAACGGCTCCCGCCGCCGGGATGATGTCGCAATTTCCGGTCGTGTAATCAATCTTCGACGCGTAGTAGCGTATACGAAAGTTATCAATACGGTTGGCGAGCACGGTCGTCATGTTGGCGGTATTGATATCGAGGCGCATGATGTAGCTGTTCCTGCCGTCCGTTACCAGCTTGTATTCAACATCTTCATCGCGATCAATGACCGAGTCGCTCGTGGTCTGTCCCCTGTATGCATTGAGGTTGGCGCGAAAACGGATTGAGCTGAGGCCGGAATCCGCCGCGACGATTCCATTGCTGGTCAGGCCGAAGCCGGAGTTGGCGATTTCGCGCGTCATGATATTGAGCGCGCGCTGGACATCGGCGACGGCTTCCGACTTCTGGTTTTCGCGCGCGCGGATATTGAAGGAGCCAGCCAGAAGCGCGCTCGCCATCCCCATCACGATCAGGGTAATAGCCATCGCTATCACCAGCTCAAGCAGAGTAAACCCTGCTTCGTTCCTGATATCTGGACTGCTTGTGTTCATTGCTACTCCGCTCTGAAAAAAAGGGCTCTGACATCCTTCCGTCTCATTCGATAAAATCCCCGTTCTCTGGCGAGGCGCGCAGCGCCGTAAGGATGACTGCATTGCTGGCCCACACCGTTCCCGCGCTGTTCGGCGTCACCTGAACGATGATCTTCTTAACCGTGTCGCTTCCGCTACAGGCGACGCTGGCGCAGATGGTCGTCTGTACTCTGTAGCGGCGACCGGCTCGCGTGTCCACCGTATTTGTCGTCACGTTATTGAGACTCGCATCCGTGTACGCGACGTTGCGCAGGCGCTCCATGCGCTGCTGCGCGATAGCAATCGCCACCGCGCGATCCTCCGCGCCGGAGTTGTTACGAGTGGCATACATGAAAAGAGAGGCTGCGCCGAGCGCGATGACCATCATCACGACGAGCGCGATTACGGTCTCGATCAGTGTAAACCCGCGCTCGCTCCTGATTCCTCCAGCTTGCGCCGAGCCCTCTACGCCCGACTTACCGTTCGTTAATCTCATGCTGGCCTTCTCCATCTTATTTCGTAACCCTGACGACGACAGACGCTGTGGCGCAGGGCGAGCTGAACGTCACCGGGAAATCGCCCGTCGCTCTGTTAATCGATTTGACGATAAAGGAGTAACCCGTGGTGGAAACATTTGTGGAGGAGGGAGTGAACGTCAGGTTGGATGTCCCGCCAGCCGTAATCAGGGCTGAACTGGTAACGGTCACGGTAAAGCTGCCGTTGCTGCCGCCGTTCCTCTTGATGGATATTTTACCGGGATTGACGCTGATCGTGCCGCATGCCCCCGTGCCGCTGACACCGGCGGTCGAACCGGCATCCAGAGCGGAACAGTCAGTCGCCGAGAAGGTGGGCGCTGCCGTCGTGCCTTTCACCGTCGCGTCCGAAGAGATATCGGTTGTTTTGTTGACATTGGTGTAAGTGATGGTATCCGGCATGTCATCAATGTCGCTGTCAACGGTCACGTCGCCTGATGCCGTCACATCCACGCTGACAGGCGATGTCCCGCTCTGTGAACTGACCATTGAGAAAGAGGCTGTACAGGAAGCCATGCGCCCGCGCCAGTCGAATGTAATCGGCTGCGGCGAGAGGCTCAGCAGAGAAACCCCGTCCTTGAAATCGAAGGTGCGCGCTGTGATGATTCCAGAGCCGTCGAAGTCCATTGTCACGCGGTAGGTATTGGTATCCACAAACTCTATCTTCGTCGGACTGGCAGATGAGACGTGTCGGCGCACTGCATCTATGCGCGCTTTCTCCACATAGGCTGCGAACTGGCGCGCAGAGCTTGCCAGACGCATATTGGCCCGAGCCGAGGCGATACTCATCAGGGCGAATGCTCCGACGAGAATCATCACCATCGCGGTAATCAAGAGTTGTAACAGGCTGAAGCCGCCTTCGAGACGCGCACGCCCCGACGCTTTTCTTGAATCGCCCGTAATAAGCTGCTTGCTCATCTATGCCTCCGACTAAATCATTTGAACGAAAACCGACAGGGCCAGCAGTAGACCTGCGCGAGAGGGCTTGAGCAAGAGACATACCACGCTCGAAAGGCAGTAAATCGGGCCAAAATAAAGGCACTCGCCTGCCAGCATCCTCTTTATCGTCACCTTAAGTGACATGGCTGGGCAGCGCGCTTCACAATCGCCCGAGGGTCTGAAGCTCAGACGCACACCACTGGCGACACGCACCTGCGTTACACAACGGCTGTCACCAACGGAAACAATCAGGGGCAGCTCAAACGCTCAGAGCCAACATCGTGTGCCGGTCACAGTGAAGCTGAAAGCGCTCTAAACATTGGCTCAAAGCTTTCGGTTGTGGCAGGGAAGGGGCGGCGGCGCACGGTTTGCTATAAGGCTCGCGGCGACGCGCACAAGGTTCTCGCGCGCCGCCTCGTAAAAAAAGCTTGAGTTGAAGGATGGCCTGAAAAGGATTCGCTTGAGGTGCTTGACTGTGCGGCGTCTCCTCTTTAAGAGAAGCGAGCGGCCATCCGTCGCTACGGGCACACATGGGATCGTCCTCTCGCGTGAGGTGCCGCACGCCGCGCGCGTCGGGGACGAAAAAGCGCCCCGGCGACTCTCAGGCCGTCGGGGCGCGTTATCTTTAAAGCAAAGTAAAAAGGCAAAAGTGAAGAAGCCTCAAGTGCTTTCTTACTTTTGCCTTTTACCTTTTTACTTTGGCCTTACTATTAAGGCGCTGGCTCGTATTCATCCTTGCGTGCGGGCATGGCGGCATCCTGCAAAGTATCGGCCAGCCGCATGGCGAGTGTGGCCGGGCGATAGTCGAAGGGCGACGGGCCGCCGCGCAGGGATTGTATCTGCCAGACGAGCGAGTCCTGATTTTCGCGGAAGCGCAGGACATTGCCGCGCTGGTTGAAGATTACAAAGAGCAGCGTCTCGCCCGAGCGCGTGTGCATCTGCCCGACGAGCGCGCTCGCGCCGGCATCCGTTCTAATGAGCGTACCTGTTTTAGCGATCACGCTGCCGCGCGAGGGGCCGGACGTATAACGCTTGTGCAGCGTGCCCGGGTCGACGCCCGCGACCGGCATGATGTCCGCCGGCGTCAGCTTGTGCTTCGCCAACTCATCGCGCAACGCCCTGAATACTTTCATCATCGCGCGCGGCGTGACGCGGTTGACGCCCAGACCGCTGGTCGAGGCAAGCTGCACGTCCGTCGCCTTGAGCTTGACCTCGTTGATGAGAAACCGGCGCACGCCATCGGCCCCGCCAAGGCTGTCGCCTATGCGCTCGGCCATAAAATTATTGGAGTAGCAGAGCAGGACTTTGAGCACGTCGACCAGCTTGCTCGAACGATGGACGAGCAGCATACGCGCGTCCGACGGAACGGAATCAACATAGACCGCGCCCATCACAGAGACGCTCGGCACGCTCTGCATGGCCTCCTGATCGCGCAGCGCCATGCGCTCATCCGTCCAGGCGCGCACGGCTGCCGCCGGGCGACGCGCGGCATCCAGCGTATCGTAGAGCATGTCGCCGGAATGCTGCGCCGACCAGTCGAAGTTCATCGTAAAGCGCGGCGCGACGATCAGGTCTCCCGTCACAGTGCGAACGCCGAGACGATTCAGCTCGCGCGCCAGCATCACCGCATGCTCGTAGTGAAATGAAGGGTCGCGGCCAGATATGATCAGGTCACCGGTGATCGTGCCGGTCGCTTTGTCGAACGTGCCGGTCGTCCACACGCCCGTCGTGAAACGATGATCTACGCCGAAGGTGCGAATCGCCGTCAGAGCCGTCGCCAGCTTGACGGCTGAAGCCGGATTGAAGGGCTGATCGACCGACTCCGACATCAACATCTGCCCGTCCAGAGTCTCCACCAGCACACCTCTCATGCCGCCGACCGGCGATTGGTAAGTCGGCGATGCGACCTCGCTCGGTGAGCCGGGTAAGCCCGGTGTACCCGCGGTCGTCGTCGTTGTAGATGGAAGCGGGCGGCTAATGACTGTGGGGCGCGTCAGCGACGTGGGGGGCTCGGGCTCGGGCCGCGTCTGCTGGGCCAATAAGGTTGAAGACGCGCACAGGGTGACCCAGACGATTAAACCCGGAACGAAAAAGAGACGACGCGCGATTGCCTGCTTGAACATTTATTCCTCCGTCCGTTAACCTTTTGTGCGAGGGGACGCATCATAACATGAACGCGCTCGCCGGAAACCCCAAATTTTTTTAGGGAGAGCGGGAGCGCCTGAGCTTTGATGCCGGGCTCTGCGAGCAGGGATGCACGCGCCGTCGCCTGCGTTCCTGCCTTTGATGCTCCGCGAAGCTTTGAGGCTGGGCCGGAACTTCGTTGACAATGCTCTGAATGGGCTCCTAAAATCGTGAGCGTTCGATTAAGCCTCGTGCGACAAGACAAAAGAGCTGTGACAATTGACGATGTGCGGGCGGCGCACAGGGCGCGACGAAGAGAGATAGAGTCGCGGCTCGCTGAGTTTCGCGACGTGTGGCGGAATGGAACTGATGCGCGGCTCTGGGAGGAGCTGGTCTATTGCATCTTCACCGCCGGAGCGTCGGCGCGCATGGGCCTCAGGTCGGTCGAGGCCATCAGGCCGCTTCTCTTTGAAGGCTCGCGCGAAGAGATGACGCGGGCGCTCGTCGAGGCACGCGCTCATCGTTACCCGTCGGCACGTCCGGGCTACATCGTCACGACTCGCGACTACCTGCGGGAAGATTGCGGGATGCGGCTCAGGGAGCGGCTCGACGGTTTCACTGACCCTGTAGAGCGCCGCGACTGGCTGGCCCGCGAGCGGCGCATCAAAGGGCTCGGCTACAAGGAAGCCAGCCACTTCCTGCGTAACGTAGGCTTTAGCGGCTACGCCATTCTCGACAAGCATATCCTGCGTAGCCTCTGCGAGCTCGGCGTGACGGACTCGCCCGCACCACCCGGCACACGCGCTCGCTACCTGAAGACCGAAGAGCAACTGCGCGCCTTCGCGCGCGACGTGCAGGTGGATTTCGACGAGCTGGATCTGGTGCTCTGGTCTATGAAGACCGGAGAGATTTTAAAGTAAGGATGAAGGCGGAAGGATGAAGGATGAAAGCGATTTGAAATATTGAATCTCAGATTTGAGATGCTTTTACTTCATCGTTGCCGCCTTCATCCTTCATCCTTGAGGTGTTCCCCCATGCTCAATCGTCAATCAAAAAGAGGAGCGCGCCTGCTGGCGGCGGGTTGCGTGGCGGCGATAGCCATTTTCATCGCGGGCACGAGCGCGTCGTCGTCCGTCAGGGCATCGGACAAAGCGAGTGATCGTGCCACGCGCGCTTTGCGCGAGGGCGAGTTCGATCTCGCGGAAAAGTTGTTTCGCGAGCTGCTCGCCAAGAATGCCCGAGATAAGGACGCGCGGCTTGGCTTAAGCTACACGCTCTATAAGAAGAAGGATTTGCAGAACGCTTATGATCATGCCGCGCGCGTGATCGCCTCCGATCCGCTCTCGGCTCGCGCGCACGCGCTGCTCGGCGCGGTCTTGCTGGCGGCAGGCGATTTTCGTCTCTCGGTCGAAGAGTTTCGCACGGCTCTCACGCTAAAGGAAGACGAGGCGCTGGCGATTGCCGGGCTCGCCATGGTTGACTTCTACGAGAACCGGGCACAAGCCAGCCTCGCCGGATTGCGCCGCGCCAGTTTCCTTGAGCCCGGCGAGCCTGACTACGTCTTTAACCTCGCGCAGGCATCCGCTCGGACTGAGCATTACAAGGAGGCCGCCGACGCCTACGAACGCTTTCTGATCATCGCGCCGCGCACGGACGCAGACCGCCGCGCACGCATTCGCGGGCTCATAGACTTTCTTCGTTACCTCGGCCAGCAAAGCTCGCTCTACATCCTCGGCGGGGCTAACCGCGCCGAGATCACATTTGAAGCGCCGGACAATCGCCCTCTCATGCTGGTTCGCGTCAACGGCCAGAAGGAGCTGTTGCGCTTCGTGCTCGATACGGGCTCGGGCATGTCCGTCATCTCGGAAGAGACGGCGGAGCGTTTGGGCCTGCGCCCGGTCGCGCGCGGCGGCATGGCACGCGCCATCGGCGGCGGCGGTCGCTTCGACATCGTCTACGGGTTTCTGCAATCGATGGAGATAGGCGAGGCGCGCATCTCGAACGTGCCCGTCTACATACGCCGCTTCTACAACGACAGGCTGCACGTCGACGGCTATATAGGTCTCTCCGTCATCTCGAAGTATCTCACTTCGCTCGACTACGGGACGCGCACCCTGTCGCTCTCGCGCCAGCGCCAGCCGACGAGCAGCAGTGCCGCCGAGCCGAAGCCCGGAATAGAGCTTCCGCTACGCACCACATCAGCCGGATTTTTGAGCGGCGAAGTGCAGATCGAGAGCGTCGAGAAGCCGCTCAACTTCATCATCGACACCGGCGCAACCGTCTCGGTCGTCTCCGAGAATCTGGCCGAGCGCGAAGACCTCGCCCGCTTCGTGCAGAACATACGTCTCAGGATTTACGGCTCAGCCGGAGTGGCCGATAACGTCAAGCTGCTCATGCTGCCGCGCGTCTCCTTCGGCTCCTACTCGCGCGAGAAACTTTCGGCGGCGATACTCGATATGGATTCCATCAACGAGACCGCTGGCTTTGAGCAGACGGGAATCATCGGCGGAAATTTCCTCAGCCACTTTCGCATGACCTTCGACTTTCAGAGAGGCATCCTGCGCCTTGAGCCTTTAGCGCCGGGGACGGAGCCGGAAACCCCCACGCGCCTGAGCATCGGGGTCGGCCAGCCATGAAGCAAAGCCTCTATCTTGAAACCTCCGTCATCGGCGCTTACCTGGACAACGGCGAGCCGTTCCGCCGCGACCTGACCATCCGCTGGTGGGAGCATGAATTGCCGGAGTATCGGGCGGTCGTATCGAGACTCGTCGGGCGAGAGCTGGAGCGCGTGCCCGAGCCGCACCGCACGGGCTACCTGAAACTGGCCGAGCCTCTCGAAGAGGTCGAGCTGACGGAAGAGGCCGCCATTCTGGCCGAAGGCTACATCGCGCGCGGCATCTTTCATCGCAAGTATATCGCCGACGCGCTGCACACTGCCGTTGCCTCGGTTCACAAAATAGATTATTTAGTGACGTGGAACTTCGGACATCTGGCGAACGTGCGCCGTCAGGCGCGCATTCGTCTCTTCAACACGGCTGCCGGGTTTTTCGTGCCTATGATCGTGACCCCGGAGTTCCTCGTCTCGGAAGCAACGGAGAAAACAACAGGAAGTGGCGAGTGACGAGTGGCCGGGGACAAGTTAAAACTTAAAGCTCGTCCTGCCGCTCCTCATTTGTCACCGCATTTTATGTATAGGAAACCAAGATTTCTTGAGATGCTGCACGCGATTCGCGAGGAGATGTCGCGTGAGGCCGATTATGATGTAGACCTCTTCGCCGAGATGGTGCGCTCGGGCGTGCGCCCGAAGCATGGAGCGGAGCGCAATATCCGTGGCTATAAGAGTCGCGCGCCCCTCGCAGAGGAGACGCCGCGACAAGATGCCTCGACACGCGGACGCCGTAAACGCGCGGCCCGGTAGTGAAGGCAGTGACGAGCGACGAGTGATAAGCTAAACTCTCATTCTTCTTTGTCACTTATCGCTAAGAACTGATTTCTTATGGATGTAACGTTCGAGACAATCGGGTTGGAAGTGCCGAGCGAGAAGGCCTTCAACTATCTGGCCGAGCGCGCGGGCGATCAGGGCGAGCCGACGCAGCTCACGCGGCGCGGCGCAGTGCTGCATGGCCGCTGCTGGAAGCTGGGCGAAGGATTGGAAGTCTGGACTGTGCTCTACGAGTCGGGAACGGGCGACATCTTTTATGCCGATTGTCGTCCGGGCTTCCGCGCACGCTATACGCAGCGCATCAGCCCCTGGGCTCTGACCGAATACGATGAAGAGGGCGAGGCCGTCATACACGGTTACGCGGACGGCACGGATACGGAAGTGCTCTTCGAGCTACAGAATTTAACGGAGGTCGGCGCTGGCGGATTCCGCGCGCAGGAATTGCACGTGGGCCTCTGCGGGCTGGCCTACCGCGCGCGCGTCTGCGAGCGCTTGACAAAGGCGCGCTGGCAGCCACTCGAACAATGCGCGCCCTCGCGGGCCGCACATGAAAACGATTGGAGCCTGACGGGACGCGTCATCGCTTTCAAGCCTTTACGCAACCCTCTCTCGGGCAGCGAGCTCTACTGGGTCTACCTTGACCTTGAGCGGCTCAAGCTGGAAGTGCTCATCAACCGTCGTGCCCTGCGCGGCAGCGCGCTCTCGGTGGGCGCGACCCTGACGGCTGAAGTCTGGTTGCAGGGGCATGTGCTTGATGAGCGCGCCTTGCGCTCGCGCTACGAAGGCGTTGACCGTGCCTACACGACAGCCCTCTTCTGGAGCTCCCTGAAGCGTCGAAACTGAGCGGGAGATTTACGCAGGGTCTATCATCGTTGGAGTCTCCCTAAAGCCAACGCACACACCGGGCGAGCGAACCCCCTTTGATTTTAGATGAAACGTGCTGTCCCCATCATTCTCATCCTGCTCAGCCTCCTGGCCGTCGGCGGTTACTATTTCAACCAGTACTGGATTCATCGCTACGACGCACTGATCGCCCGTCAGGCTGGCATCTACCGCCTCGACCCTGATCTGGTCTGGTCTGTGATGTACGAGGAGACCTACTTTCGCCCGTGGATGGTGGGGGCTGACGGCGAGATAGGTTTGATGCAGGTGACGCCGACGGTCGGGCGCGAGTGGGCCGCAGAGACAGGCATGCGCGACCTTGAGCGCCAGATGGGGCGCGACCCGCAGAAGGTGCTCTCAGACCCGGAGCGCAACATTCAGATCGGGTGCTGGTATCTGGAAAAGCTCTACCAGCAGTATCGTGACAGGCCCGGCGCAGAGGCGCGCATGGTTGCCGGATACAACGCCGGGCCGAGCCGCGCCGCCGAATGGAATCGCGTCGGCCAAAAGGAACAACCGCTCACCGCCGACGAGTTCACCGCGCGCATAGACATTCCTTCGACGCGCGCCTACGTCACCTCCATCCTCGACCGCTACCGCAAGCTGAAGCAGAGCAAGGGACAGAAGGTAGCCGAATAGTAAGACCTGAGTTGAAGATGTCGAGTGTGAGGCAAACACGATTGACGCGTCGGTCTGCGGGCTCAGGTGTCTGGTCTTTGAGGGCGGGGGCAAGCCTTTGACCTACCGGCAACTGCTCAGGGGGAACGCCGATTTTCGTCGCCTGTGGACGGGACAGGTCATCTCGGAGATAGGCGACTGGCTCAACAATATCGCGGTGCTCGCGCTGACGATTCAACTGGCCGGGCGCGAGCGCGAAGGTCTCGCCATTGCCCTCTACGCCATCTCGCGCCACCTTCCCCTCTTCATCTTCGGCCCGCTGGCGGGCGTCGTCGTAGACCGCATTGATCGTCGTCGTGTGATGATTGCGGCTGACATCGCGCGCTCTGTGCTGGCGCTCGGATTCCTCATCGCCTCGGCGCGCTCGGCCCTGCCTCTGGTCTACGCCGTCGGCGCGTCGCTCTTCGCCGTCTCGGCCTTCTTCAACGCCGCCAAGCGGGCTTCGATACCAAACATCGTGAGGGGCGCGGACGAGTTGCTCAGCGCAAACTCGCTCTCTGCTTCGACGACCGCCGCGACCATCGCTCTGGGTTCGGCGCTGGGCGGCATCGTCGCCACCTTCGTCGGGCGCAACCCCGTCTTCGTTCTCAACGCGGCGACGTTCCTCGCCTCCGCCGAAATGATTCGGCGCATACGCACACAAACGCGAAGGGGAAGCGAGAGGGCCGGAGAAGCGGGTGCGGAGCAGTCGAGCATTGCGGCGCGAGAGCCCGCGGAAGAAGTAGGCCCAAGCCACATCTTTCATCGCCCGCGGACTTCTTTGAGCGGTATCCTTAAGCGCGGGACGCTGGATTTCCGTGAGGGCTTGCGTTATGTCAGAGCGCATCGAGTGCTCTCGTCTATCTTTATCGTGGCCGCCGGGTGGGGCTTTGGCAATGGCGTGGCGCGTGCGCTCTACAGTATCTTCGGTGCGCGCCTCGGGGTAGCGCAGGTGGGCGGGCTCCTGGCGCGCCCGACGGATTTCGGCATCTCCGTGCTGTTTGTCGCGATGGGGGTGGGCGGTGTCATCGGCGCGCCCATCGCGCGTCGGTTCAACAGTACGACGGGCTCTCGCCTCGGCGTGCGTATGGGACGCTCGATGATCTTCGACGGTTGTGGCCTCGCGCTCTTTAGCCTGATGCCAACGCTCACGGGCGCTGCGCTGGTGCTCGTCGCGCGCGAGATAAACTTTGCGATCTGGTGGACGGCGCAGCAAACGATCATCATGACGCGGACGGACGACCGCTATGGCGGGCGCGTCTTCGCTTCCTACGAGACGTTGACGACCCTCATGATGGTCGGCTCTATGCTCCTTTCGGGTGCTGCCGCAGACACCTACGGCATCACTCCCGTCGCGGCTGCGGGCGGAATCGTGATCGCCCTTTCGGGCCTGCTCTGGTTCTGGCTACAGGGAGGGCGTCCCGGCATGAGCGAGCAGGCGAGCGTTGAGGCCGAGAATCTCTAAAGAAGAAAATGACGACTATCTATTGTGCAAGATGGGTGTTGCCGGTTTCGTCCGGGATGATCGAGCGCGGCGCTGTAGCGGTCGAAGGCGAGCGCATCGTGGGCGTCGGAGAGCGCGACTCGCTGGCGGCGAAGTTTCCCGAAGCTCTCGCGCAGGATTTCGGCGAGGCGGCGATCCTGCCCGGCTTCGTCAACGCGCATTCGCATCTGGAACTGACGGCGATGCGCGGCTACCTTGAAGACAAAGAAGATGATTTCTTCGGGTGGCTCAGGAAAATTACGGTCGCGCGCCTTGAGCGCATGACGCCGGATGATCTTTACGTTTGCGCCGCGTGGGGAGCGGTTGAAGCGGCGCGTGCTGGCGTCACTTGCCTCGGAGATTCAAGTGATGCGGCCAGCGCCAGCCTGCGCGCTCTGCGTCATGTCGGCCTGCGCGGGGTCGTCTATCAGGAAGCGTTCGGCCCTGACCCGCGATTGGCCCGTGAGCATTTCGAGAAGCTGCGCGAAAAGGTCTACGGGCTCAGAGAGTATGAGAGCGCGCACACGCGCACGGGCGTGTCGCCGCATTCGCCCTACACCGTCAGCGCCCCGCAGCTTGAGCTGATCACGGATTTCGCTATCAGTGAAAAGCTGCCCGTGATGATACACGCGGCTGAATCGCTCGCCGAAGAACAGCTCTTACGCGAAGGCGTTGGCCCATTCGCCGAGGGGCTTGCGCGGCGCGGCATAGAGTGGCGCGCACCCGGCGTCTCGCCCATAGAGTATCTGCGACAGGTCGGGAGTCTGCGCGCCCGTCCGCTGCTCGCGCATTGCATCAGGGTCAATGAGTCCGACATAGAGACGATCAGGGGAGCGGACGCGAGCATCGCGCATTGCCCCAAATCCAATGCCAAGCTCGGCCACGGTCATGCGCCTTTCGCGGCTTTCATCAGGGAGGGCGTGCGCGTCGGCCTCGGCAGCGATTCGGTGGCGAGCAATAATAACTGCGACATGCTGGAAGAGGCCCGCTTCGCGGCCTTGATGTCGCGCGCCACACGCGATCAGTCCGACGCCTCGCCGATGACTGGCTCGCAGGATGTGCTTTTTGCCGCAACGCTCGGCGGCGCACGCGCGCTCGGTCTGGATAATCAAACCGGCGCACTCGAAGAAGGCTTGCAGGCAGACCTCACAATCATTGGCCTCGATGGGCCGCACCAGCTTCCCGTCCATGACCCGTCGCACGCGCTAGTCTTCGCCTCTTCCGGGCACGACGTGCTGCTCACAATCGTCGCGGGCAGGGAAGTCTTCCGCGACGACCACGTCAACACCATTGACGAAGAACGCCTGCGCGCCCGCATGCGAGAGATCAGGCACGCACTGGCGAGTGACGAGTGACGAGGGATAAGTTAGACTTGCTCCTGCTCGTCGCCTGTCACTCGTCACTCGTCACTGTTCTCTTATGATTGTTCTCGTACTCAATTGCGGCAGCTCTTCCGTCAAGTTTCAACTGGTCGAGACGGATTTGGAGCGCATCGCGCAGAACACCGACCGGCGGCTGGCGCGCGGCCTGATCGAGCGCATCGGCGGGCAGGCGATCATCACGCTCGGGGCCGAAGGGAGCGCGCCGCAGAGAACGACCGCTCCTCTCAGGGACACGCGCTCGGCGGTCGAGCTGATACTGCGCTGGGCCTGCTCGGAGTCGTCCGGCATCGGCGAAGTCCGAAGCGTTGCGGATGTCAATGCGGTGGGCCATCGCGTCGTCCACGGCGGCGAGCGCTTCACGCATTCCGTGCTCATCACGGACGAAGTCCTGCGCGGCATAGAGGATTGCATTGAGCTTGCACCGCTGCATAACCCGGCGAACATCAAGGGCATTATGGCGGCGCGCGAAGTGTTCGGCGCTGGCCTGGCGCAGGCCGCCGTCTTCGACACTGCCTTTCACCAGACGCTCCCCGACCATGCCTATCTTTACGCGCTGCCCTATCAGCTCTATCGCCGCCATCGCGTGCGCCGCTACGGTTTTCACGGCACGTCGCATCGCTACGTCGCCTATCGTTATCGCCAGCTTCTCGGCATCCCGCGCGAGGCAGTCAACGTGATTACCTTGCATCTGGGCAACGGCTGCTCGGCGGCGGCGATTCGCGCAGGCGATTCCGTCGATACCTCTATGGGCCTGACCCCGCTCGAAGGTCTCGTGATGGGCACGCGCGCGGGCGACATCGACCCGGCGATTATAGATTTCATCATGGCGAAAGAGGGATTGACTTCGCAGGAGGCGGAGACGCTGCTCAATAAACAGTCGGGGCTTCTGGGCATCTCCGGTTTGACCAACGACATGCGCGAGCTTCTGGACGAAGCGCACGAGAATGATGATCGCCGTGCCCGGCTCGCCATCGCCATCTTCTGTTACCGCGCGCGCAAATACATCGGCGCTTACCTTGCGGCGATGGGCGGCGCGGATGCCCTTATCTTCACGGGAGGCATCGGCGAAAACTCCGCGGAGATACGCGCCTCGATCTGCGAGGGGCTCGGATGGATGGGACTCGAATTGGATGCCGAGCGCAACGCGGCGCACACGCGCGGGCGTGAAGGCTTAATCAGCCGCGACCGAGCGCGGCTCGCCGCTTACGTCATACCGACCGACGAAGAATTGTTGATCGCGCGCGACACTGTGCGCTGCATACACGGCGCGCCGCAGCGCTACTGACGGCCTCGCTCTATTTCAATCGAATGCAAGCGGCGAGCGCGCCGCGCCGGATTTTATCCTCTCATGGTGCAACTCGGCGTCGCGCGCAACGTTCAAAGCTAAGAGCCGGGCGGCGTGGCTGCCGTAAGAGGCCGACGCCGCGCATCCTGCTCAATGGACATTATGGAACGGGAGCGTGGTCTTATGTTTGGGATTAGAACGAGCGTCATCATCGCCTTGCTGTCACTCCTGCTCAACGGCGCGAGCGCGGCGGGCTGCGGTTCAGGCAACGCGCCGCAACAGTCGCGGCAAGATAACAGGGCCGGTAATAAGAACGCGACGCCGACACCTAAAGAGGGCGAAAGCGGCGATATAAAAATCTTAACTCAGGGCGCATACAATTCGGTCAGCGAATCTTTCGTCGCCGTCGCTCGTGATGCGGAGACGTATCGGGAGTTACGCCGTTTGGATGACAATCTGCCCATACTGAGTAGCGAGGCGTTCAAACGGGCGGCGGTGGTCGCAGCCTTTCTGGGCCAACGCCGCAGCGGGGGCTTCGGCGTGGAGATCAAGCGCTCGACGGACGGCGCTCTGCGCATCAACGAGACCAAGCCCCCGCCCGGCTCTATGAGCACGCAGGCGCTCACCACGCCCTACAAGATAGTCCTCGTGCCGATTGAGAATGAACGCCCTCTGAGGCTTGAGCTTGATAAGAGCTGGCGAGAGGGCACGCGTCCCTACAAGGTCGCTGCGGGCGAGTTTACGATGTCGGGCGGCTTCGCCGGGCGCAGCGAGAATATGCGGCTCGCAGGAAGCCTCGCGGTCATGCGCCACGCCAATCTGGCAACTTTCATCTTTGACCTTAAAGGCACGGGCGGGTCGAAAGTGCGTGAGCTAAAGGAAGCGGCGACCGGCTTGGTGCAGGCGGGCGGAGAGCTTCGTCTGGCGCGCTTCAACGCCGGTTCATTGGTCGAGCCGCCTGAAAACCTTCTTGAGGCAAAGGGTCAGTTCAGCAATAACGAGAGCGACCTCACGCTCTCTTTCGAGTCGCTGCCCTCTAATATTAACGATGGCTATCAGGGAAGAGGACGCCTGACCGCCACCGCCACAGGCCCGCCGCCGCCCAAACGCGCTCTGAACAGAGAAAGCGTGATGTGATTGTGCATGCGAATGACAGAAGAATGTGGCCCACAGCTCAAGGCCGTGGGCCACATTCTTTCGCCCTTAAAGGGGCTGGTCTGGCTTCTGCTTATTTACATGCGGCGGCAATCGCCTCATCGAAGATTTCCAGCGCCACGTCGGCGTTCTCGCGTGTGAGGATGAGCGGGGGCGACCAGCGAATCGTATTGATGCCTGCGCCGAGGATAATCAGCCCGCGCTCGTAACAGGCGCGCTCGACGCGTTCGCGCAACTCAGGCGCTGGCGTCAACGAGGCGCGGTCTGTAACGAACTCGACGCCGATCATCATTCCAAGCCCGCGCACATCGCCTATGCACTCGTGCTTCTGCATCAGCTTTCGCAGGCCCGACTGAAGATATGCGCCGACCTCCGCGCTGTTTTTAATCAGCCCGCGCTCAAGCAGCTCAATGGTCTTGAGAGCGGCGGCGATACAGACCGGGTTGCCGCCGAACGTGGATGCATGTGCGCCCGGTTTCCAGTCCATCAGGTCGGCGCGCGCCACACATGCGCCGATGGGCAACCCTGAGCCGAGGCCCTTGGCGATGGTCAGGATGTCGGGTTTCAGATCGTAATGATCCGAGGCGAACATCTTGCCGGTGCGGCCCATCCCCGACTGAACTTCGTCCACGATGAGCATAATGCCATGCTCGTCACAGATGCGGCGCAAGCCCAGCAGGAACTCACGCGGCGCGGGCACGTATCCTCCCTCACCCTGCACGACCTCGACGACGATGCCGGCGACCTCTTCGGGCGGCGTGGTGGTTTTGAACAATCTCTGCTCAATCCAGTCGAGGCACATGCGGCTGACGTTTGCCGCGTCGCTCCGAGCGCCCGTGAAAGGGTCGCGGAAGCTGTTCGGGTATGGCACGTGTACGACATCGAGCGCCTGTCGCTTAAAGCCTCTGCGCTGGGCCACCTTCGATGAGGTGAGCGAGAGCGAGCCGAGCGTGCGACCGTGAAAGCTGTTGAAGAAGGCTATGAACTTTTCTCGCCCGGTGGCGTGCATCGCAAGCTTCAAGGCGGTCTCGACGGCTTCCGTCCCGCTGTTGGCAAAGTGCGTGCGCGTCGGGCTCTGGACGGGCGTGATCTCGTCCAGCTTGCGCGCCAGCTCCGGCATGTGCCGGTAGTAATAGTCCGTGCCGCACATGTGTATCAGTTGCGCGGCCTGTTCCTGTATGGCGCGCACGATCTCCGGGTGACAGTGGCCCGTGGCGCAGACGGCGACGCCGGCGTTGCAATCCAGAAATATGTTGCCGTCCACGTCTTCGAC
This sequence comes from Pyrinomonadaceae bacterium, assembly GCA_036389675.1. Classification (GTDB taxonomy): domain Bacteria; phylum Acidobacteriota; class Blastocatellia; order Pyrinomonadales; family Pyrinomonadaceae; genus DASQYE01. The sequence goes on along the minus strand of DASVWI010000015.1, from coordinate 33,308 downwards.
CCACACGCCCTCGGCGCGCTCGACGACAAGCTCCCAGGCGGGACGCGGGTACGAAGGCGTCACGTATTGTGCATCGGCTCTGACAATCTCTCTGCCTTTGGGGCCGGGCAGCGCGGTCTTGATCTCAGGCCGCACGGGCGGCGCGATGGTAGACATAATAGCTCTCCTTACTTCGGGTAAAAGCAGTATCGGGGTGCTGACGGGTTGCGAGGTGAGCGATAGAGCTATGGGCCGGTAGGGAGATTAGTCCGCGAAGAGATTGGCGCGCGAATCGAGCGGGCGAAAATGTATGCTGCGATAAAACATAAAAGAAGCAGGCGTCGGATGTCAGGTGCGAGCGTCTGACGGCTTATTGATACCTGACATCTAACACCCGCCGTCCGCTCTTGTCAACGACGCTTCCAGCGCACGCCGTCCTTGGTGTCTTCGAGCATGATGCCGCGCGAGGCGAGCTGGTCGCGTATCTCGTCGCCGCGCGCGAAGTCACGGCGGTGACGCGCCTGCTGGCGCTCCTCTATCAGTTGTTGAATCTCGGCGTCGAGCATCTCGGGCTGCTCGTCATCGAAAATGTTGAGGACGGTGTTGAAGCGGTCGAGCAGTTCCAGCAATTCGCGCTTGTTATCTTCGAGGACGCTATGGTCTGCGAGGGCCGTGTTCACTTCGCGCGAGAGATTATGCAGGGCGGCGAGCGCGACCGACGTGTTCAGGTCGTCGTCAAGGCCCGCCTCGAAACCTTCAAGCGCGCGCGCGGCTGCCTCTTTAAGCCGGGGGTTCATGCCCGGCTCCGTGCGCGCCTGCTTTAATCGCGCGCGGAAATCGCGCAGGCCCATGACGGTCTTGTCCGCGCCGCGCAGCGCCTCGAAAGTAAAGTTCAGTTGTTTGCGGTAGGGCACGCTCAGGAGAAGATAGCGAATGGCGACGGGCGCGTAGCCCTGCGCCGTGAGGTCGCGGAAGGTGTAATAGTTGCCCTTGGATTTGGACATCGTTTCGCCTTCGACCTTCAGATGCTCGCCGTGCAGCCAGTAGCGCACGAAATCTTTGCCGGTCGCGCCCTCGCTCTGTGCAATCTCGTTCTCGTGATGAGGAAAGATCAAGTCGACGCCGCCGCAGTGAATGTCAAAGGTTTCGCCCAGATACTTCATGGACATGGCGGAGCATTCGATGTGCCAGCCGGGGCGTCCGCGCCCGATCTCCGTATCCCATGCATGTTCGCTCGGCGTGTTCGGCTCTTTCCAGAGGGCGAAGTCGCGCGCGTCCTCCTTCTCGTACTTATCGGTGTCGATGCGCTCGCTCCCGCCCTCTATGTTGCCGGCGAAATTTATCTTCGAGAGCTTGCCGTAAGTGGGAAACGAGCTGATGCGATAATAGATCGAGCCGTCGGAGCGGTAGGCCTTGCCCTTCTCTTCGAGCTTTTCGATGAGCGAGACCATCTCGGGGATATGGCGCGTGGCGCGCGGCACGACCGTGGGCCTGACCAGACCCAGCGCATCGAAATCCTCCCACAGCATATCGATATAGGGGGCCGTGTACTCGTCAATCGTCTGGCCCGCTTCCTGTGCGCGCGCGATGATCTTGTCTTCCACGTCCGTGATGTTCATCACGTGCGTGACGCGATAGCCTTTGAAACGAAGATAGCGAACCAGCACGTCGACGAAGACGTTAGAGCGGAAATTGCCGATCTGGGCTTCGCTCCAAACGGTCGGGCCGCAGAAATAGAGTCCCACCTCGCCCTCATGTTGCGGGTGAAACTCTTCTAACTGACCGGTGAGTGTGTTTTGGAATTTTAGCACTTGGCCCTCACTACAACTTCGCCCGCCCCTGAATCGGAGAATAGCGTGTAAGGTGAGAGTCTAGGCAAGGATGGCCGGGTAGTCAAACCCCTGCTTCAGACGGACGGGGCGTGCAGGGCTCAGCGGTCAGCCGTCACGATGCCCCAGATCAGGTTGCGCCAGACGCAATCGAGGGCGCTGAACCCGGCCTCGTTGAGCAGCCGAAACTGTTCCTGTAGCGGCGTGTAATGATCATGCGCCGCCGCATGCTCAAGCAGGCTCTCGACCTCGTCTTCCGAGCAATGCCCGGGGCTTCGACAGAACTCAAGCCAGCGCTTCCAGTTCAAATCGTGAATCGCAGAGGTCGCGCCGCGCAGCTGGTCGGAGAAGCGAAACGCACCCGCAGGCCGGACGAGCGCGTAGATGTTTCTGTAGAGAGAGGCTTTGTCTTTGACGTGATGAAGGCTGATGCTCGAAGCCACCAGATCGAAAGAGCCGAGCATGGAGTCGATCTTCTCAAACGAGGTTTCGACAAATCGCGCGCGGCGGGCCACAAAGGGGTGCTTTATCTCAAGACGCGCGCGCGTCGTTTCCAGCATTTCCGGCGCGGCATCCAGAAACGTCAGTGTCGCTTCCGGGTAACGCTCGGCCAGTGCGAGCGAGAGATTGCCCGTGCCGCAGCCCAGCTCAAGAATGCTTGAAGCAGACTCTGGAAGGTAATCGACGAGCCGCGCCAACATCTCGTCGTAGCGCGGAACTGCCCGCCGGATGAGGGAATCGTAAGACTCCGACATCGAGCCAAAGTAACGGGAAGCGGTTGTCGCATCCATGGTCTTCATCCGGGGCGAGTTTAGCATAAACTTTTAAGCCCCGTCGGGGCGACCGAAATGTTCAAAGCCTGCGGGCACAAGCGTCCACCTGCGCGAGCCTTCGAGCATGGTGATGCAGCCCGTCTCGTTTGTGATGTCGCCGATGTAAGTGGCAGGCACGCCTTTCACGCTTCGCGGCAGGCGTCTCAGGTCGCGCGGTCTGATGGTGAAGAGCAGCTCGAAGTCTTCGCCGCCGTGCAGCGCCGCCTTGAGAGGATCAAGAGAGCGCAGCACGCCTATGCTCGCCGTGTGATGCTCCAGGGGAATGCGTGCGACTTCAAGCGTAGCGCCGACGCCGCTCTCCTCGCACAGGTGCTGGAGGTCGGACGAGAGGCCGTCGCTCAAATCAATCATCGCCGTCGCCAGTCGCTCACGCCCGAGCCTTTGTCCCCATTCCACGCGCGGGAGCGGTCGCAGGTGTCTAAGCCGTAGCTCTTCGACCGCGCGAGACGAGTAGTCGCTGCCGCCCCTCGCTTTCTGTCCGAGACGCGCGCCGCGCTCGATCAGTCGCAGCCCAGCCGCCGAGCCGCCGAGCCTGCCCGTCACGAAGATATGATCGCCCGGTCGCGCGCCGCTCCGCAGCACCGCGCGTCCGCGCCCGGTTTCGCCCAGCACAATCGAATCAATGACGATACGATCAGGCGTGCGCGACACGTCGCCGCCGATGAGCGCGACCCCGTGATGATCTGCCAGAGCGAAAAAGCCCTCGTAAAGCTCATCGACGAACCCTGAGCGCCAGACATCGCGCGGCACGCCTATGGAGAGCATGGCCCAGCGCGGGCTTGCGCCCATCGCCGCGATGTCTGAGAGGGAGACCGCCAGCGACTTGTGGCCGAGCAAGCGGGGTGGCATCGAAGCCCGCCGAAAATCTATCTCTTCGACCAGCAGGTCAGCCGTGATAACCGTCTCGTGCCCGTCAAACTGCCGAATGACGGCGGCGTCGTCACCAATACCTAAAAGCAGGGATGAAGGATGAAGGCGGAAGGATGAAGGAAAACGACCTGGTTTGTTTGCGTGCCTCTTGGCGCGTTGCCTGATGCGATTGATGAAAGAGAACTCACTGCGGGATGAAGGGATGCCGGCATGATGATCAGGTCGATTAGAGTTATTGCTCTCTCCTCCTTCATCCTTCATCCTTCCGCCTTCATCCTTGCTTTAAAGCTTGCGCCGCATGGAGTCCAGCCCGGCTTCGATGGTTTCGATTGAGGTGGAGAAGGAGAAGCGCAGGTGGCCTTCGCCGTGTTCGCCGAAGACGATGCCGGGGACGGTGGCGACCTGCGCGCGTTCGAGCAGGATGTCGGCGGCCTGTCGGCTATCATTGCTGATGCGCGTGACATCCGGGAAGGCGTAGAAAGCCCCGGCTGGGCTGGCACACTTGAGGCCCAGCTCGTTCAGGCCCGCCAGCAGCAGATTGCGCCGCTCAAGATAGGCGGCGCGCGTTCTCTCAAGAAAATCCGAGGGGGTTGTAAAGGCCGCGAGCGCCGCCCACTGCGTCGGGGTCGAGACGCCGTTCGTAGAATAGAGCAGCGTCTTGCGTAGTCCACTCATCCACGGCTCGCCCGCCACCGCGTAGCCCAAACGCCAGCCCGTCATCGCGTAAGACTTCGAGAGCGTAAAGCATGTGATGGTGCGCTCCATCATCCCGGCAAGGGAGGCGATGGAGATGTGCTCGCCTGCGTAGACCAAATCTTCATAGGCTTCGTCGGCGATGACGATCAGGTCATGCTCCTGCGCGAAGCGCGCGACCACTTCGGCCTCTTCGCGTGTGAAGACGACGCCCGAAGGATTCTGCGGAGTGTTGTAGTAGATGGCGCGCGTCCTGTCGGTCAGGTAGCGGGCGAGCGTCTGCGCGAAACCGTCGCGGCGAGCCTCCTTTGTCGGGACGAGCACGGGCGAGCCCTGACAATGGGCGATGAGGTCTTTGATCGGCGTCCAGTAGGGCGAGAAGACCATCACCTCTTCGCCGGGATTAACGACCGATTGAAACGCGCCAAACAATCCCTGCATGCCGCCCGTCAGTATGACCACGTCCTCTTCGGTGACCTTCATGCCGTTACGCACGCGCAGCTTGTCGGCGATTGCCGCGCGCAGCTCGGCGATGCCGGAAGAAGGCGCGTAGCGCGTCTTATTCTCGGCAAGCGCACGCGTCATCGCCTCTTTAACGTAGTCGGGCGTATTGCTGAAAGGCTCGCCTCCCTCGAACTGGTAGACGGTTGCGCCCTGTGCCCGCAACTCCATAATCTTGTTGCGGATGTTGACGATGTCGGAGAAGCCTACATCATCAAGACGCGACGCGAGGCGAAACATGGTCGGAGACGTGGACACGGTTGGCGTTGAACCTCCAAGTGAAATGTGCTTCGGAAAGAGAGCCGAATTATAGCGTGCCTCTTCGCAGACAGTCCAACCGGGGCCGCAAAGCCAGCCCGCGACCGGGACGGATTAAGCTCTGGCACGCGGACTGTTATCAAGCGTGAGTATGCTGTCCCGCAGATGCCTCGCCAGCGTTTCGGGCGCTAGCACGCCGGCAGCGGAATCGTCACGCCGTAGGTCGTCATCACGTACTGGAAGAACTGCCTTGCCGCATCCGTGTCGAGGCGATAGGCGACGTTCGTCGAGCGGCACACAGCATCACCCGTAATCGTGATCGCGACCAGAATCTGCTGGCCGTTGAGGGTCAGGAAATTAGGGCCGCCGGAATCGCCGTAACAAGCTCCGCCGTTACCCGTCGCCGGATTCTGCGAGAGCCGCAGATAACCTCCGTTCAGAGAGTTGAAGCTTGAAACGGCATACATGCGCGGAATCGGATTGAGATCTTGAAAGTAGGGCACGCCGCCTCCGACCACGCGATTCTGTATGCCATACCCGACCGCCGTAAATTTGGCGCTCTTCAATCCGTTCTGCGCGACGAGCTGATCGAGCAGCCCGCAGGTCGGTAGCTGCGCGGGCGTAATGCCCGTCGTGTATCTCTCTGGAATGATGAGCACGGCGATGTCGCCCGAATCGCTCTGGCTCTGATTATAGTTGGGGTTGGAGACGACCTGCGTGACCGGAATGAGGCTCGTCTTCTTCAGGTTGGTCAGATCACCGAAGGCGATTGATTTGTCAAAGCTGACGTAGGCTGTGTAGCCCAAGGGGGCGAGGTCGTTCGTATAAAATTGCGTGCAATGGGTCGCCGTCAGAAAAACGTTCGGCGCGATCAGCGTTCCCGTGCAGATCGGAAAAATCTCCCCCGACGGTGATTTGACGATGAACGCGCCCACGTTGCTGTAGGTGTTCTTCGTATCGTTGACCCCGTAGGTGATGGCTTGCGAGCGCGTCGGCGCGATGAGCAGCACGGCAGCCACGACAGCGAAGAAGATGGTGAAGACGAGGTAGAGGCGACGCATTTGGATGTTCTCCTTTTTTTGAGACTGTGAATAGTTAACGAAAGAGAAAGAGAGAAGGCGGGCGCGATTATAAACGGACGGGCGCTTTGTCACAAGCCGTAAGGTTATCCGGCCTCAAAGGAGGATGAGCCGAGCCCGTTGCTTCGGAGTTGCCCCTGTATTTTCAGCAGGTAGCATTCTTTTTCTGACACTCACCTTCAAGTCAGGCGGCTTAAATATAAGCATTGACACACACTTTATGCGCGAGTAACATGGCGGCAGCATAGTGCGTCGCGGCTCGTCCGAGCCGAGCATCGTCAAGTATTCCGTAGCGTTAGCGTCCCCCTTTAGTGCCGGTAGCTTCACCGGTGAGGTTTGAGATGGTTAACCGTGCGACCGTTGCGATCCCCGAAAAGCTGTTCTTCAAGATCGGTGAGGTCTGCGAGTTGACGGGCGTTCAGGCGCACGTGCTCAGGTACTGGGAATCGGAGTTCCCCATGCTCGCGCCGCAGAAGAATCGCGCCGGCCAGCGCACCTATCGCAAGCGCGATGTGGAGATGGCGCTGCGTATTAAAGAGCTGCTCTACGACGATCAGTACACGATTGCGGGAGCGAAGAAGAAGCTGGCGAGCGAGCTGCGCGGGGCCAGCAAGCTTAAAGTGGTGACGCCCGACATGACCGGGCCGCGCGAGACGATGCCACCCGCTCCGGCTCAGCCCGTGCTTCAGCGCGAAAACCTGCCCGCATCCCTGCCCGCCGAAGCCCACGTGAGCGGCAACGAAACGCAGGCGACCGGGGCAGGCGCGACGATGTCCGCGAGCCAGCGCGACACCATGCGCCATCTGGCCGTACAGCTACGCGACCTGCTGGCTACGCTCGACGCCGACGAATCCGACCTCCGACGCAACAATAAATAGTCAGGGCGAGATGATGATGGCGCGGCGCGCGTGCGTCGTGCGCGATTTGACAAAGTTTTTTGTTTACGGACATACTGAGGGTGTTAAGACGGGACGTGGCGCAGCCTGGTAGCGCGCTTCCTTGGGGTGGAAGAGGCCGTGAGTTCGAATCTCGCCGTCCCGAGATTCAAAAGGGCATCTGACTCAGAACTAGAGTTAGATGCCCTTTTACTTTTCTGATGACTTTCTGGAACTTTTTGACCCCGCGGCGCGAATCACATATGGCCGCCGGTGACTTGCGCGTCAATCATGACAGTTAATACGACTCCCAGTGACGACCAACTGCTGCGGCTTTTAAAGGCCGGAGACGAGGATGCTTTCACGACGCTGTACCGGCGGCGTCAGGGAGGGATTTACAGGTTCGCACTACAGATGAGCGGCTCGGAAACGGTCGCAGAGGATGTCACACAAGAGGTCTTTATGGTGTTGATACGCGAAGCCGACCACTACGACGCAGGGCGCGGCTCTCTTCAGGCTTACCTCTACGGCATCGCCCGCAACCAAGTCCTGCGACGGCTGGAACGCGACAGACCCTTCGTACAGATCGCGGACGAAGCGGAGGAAACTGATATCCCAACCGCCGAGCGTTTCGTCGCGCAGGACGACCCGCTCGGAAACCTGCTGCACAGCGAGATGATAGATTCCGTGCGCGGGGCCATACTGGCTCTGCCCGCGCACTACAGGGAAGTGGTCGTGCTGTGCGACCTGCACGAGATGAGCTACGTGGAGGCCGCCGCCGCGCTCTCGTGCGCCGTCGGCACGGTGCGGTCGCGGCTGCACAGGGCACGCGCGCTGCTGATCGAAAAGCTACGCACGGAGAAGGGTAAGAGAAAAGAGCCCGAGGCCGATTCCGGGCTGCTCAGGACTGCGAGGTGCTTCGCATGAACTGTCAGGAATTTGAAAGAACCGTTTTTGATCTGGCCCGCGAGACCCTCTCAGATGCGACACAGCGCGCGCACGGGTTGGCCCACGCCGAGGCTTGTGAAAGCTGCGCCGCGCGCCTCGCCTCTGAGCGCTCTCTGACCGTGGGCCTGCGCTCACTCGCCACGAGCATGCGGGAGACCGAAGCCCCGCAGCGTGTCGAGACGGCGCTCCTGTCGGCTTTCCGCGAGCGTGATAAGGTGATTCAATTCAGGCCCATTGCGTCGCCCTTACACCGCGCAGGTCTTGGACAATGGCGCTGGGCCGCAAGCCTTGCGGCTGGACTGGCGCTGCTCTTCGTCGCGCTTGCCGCCATACGCTTACAACAGCCGCCGCCGGCGCAACCACCATCGGTCGCCACGGCGCGCGACTCGAAACCCCTGAAGCTCGCTTCGTGGCCTTCTCTCGAAGACGAGAAAGAGCCCGCCGTATTGACGCCCGCGCGCGGGCAGCAGCCTGCGTTTCAAAGGGTCTCGAACAGAACGCGCAACAGCCTCTCTGTCATCAATCGCGGCGGCGGCACAATCGAGAAGATGCCTCTGGCCGGTACGGCTGCGAATACGGCAGCCGATGATATAGCGACGGATTTCATCCCGCTGACGTACGGCGCAGACCTTAGTAGTCTGGATAGCGGGCACGTCGTGCGGGTGGAGCTGCCGCGCACGGCCATGGCGCGCTTCGGCCTGCCGGTCAACGCGGAGCGTGCGGCTGAGCCCGTCAAGGCGGACGTGCTGCTCGGCGACGACGGCCTCGCTCAGGCGATTCGATTCATACGTTAATCCGGGCACGCGAGGGCTTCGACGCTCTCAATGATTGAAAGTTAGGCGACTTGATTCCGACGGCAATCTTTTTTGAGGAGAGATTATGATGAGACCGCAAAGACTTACGCGCATGAGCATCGCTCCGGCGCTCCTGACGCTGGTGCTCGGCGTGAGCGCATTCGCTCAGCAGGCTACGCCCGATAAGACGGAGCCTAAGATCGAGCATGATGTCATCATCCTGCGCGGCCCGGAGCTTCCGTCCGGCCCGGAAGCCGGCACAGTGCCCGCGCCCGCGCCCGATGTGATAGGGATAGCAGGGCCGGGCGGCGGGCTACCCATAGGGGGCAACACCTTCACCTTCGTCTCGTCCGAGATGAGCTTTGACGGCAAGGTCGTTAAGGGCGTGCCCTATAGTGCGGAAGCCTTAACGGAGGTGACGCAGACGCTCGGCGACGGCAATCGTATCGTTCGCAAGAGCACTGCCTCGATCTACCGCGACAGCGAGGGCCGCACGCGGCGCGAGCAGACGCTGGGCTCTATCGGCCCATTCGCGACCTCAGGCGATACGCCGCAGACCCTCTTCATCAACGACCCCGTGGCGGGCTTCAACTACGTGCTTGACCCGCGCACGCGCACCGCGCGTAAGATGCCGCTGCCACGCATCGAGAGCCTTTCAGACGGCGCACGCTCCCGGCTAAGAATTCAGGAGAAAGTCGTGCAGGTAACGCCCCATGGAGCGACGGGCGGGCCGGGTGCGCCCGGTGATCGCGTGATGTTCTTTGAGAATAAAGTGGGAGAGCCGGGGACGCAGCGTGTGATGAAGCCCGGGCCTAAGCCCCTGACGGAGGCGCTCGGCAAACAGACGATTGAAGGCGTCGAAGCCGAAGGCACGCGCACCACCGTTACCATCCCCGCCGGAGAGATCGGCAACGAGCGACCCATACAGATAGTCACGGAGCGCTGGTACTCGCCCGAGCTACAGACGCTCGTGATGAGCAAGCACAGCGATCCCTTCGTCGGAGATTCGGTCTATCGCCTGACGAACATCAACCGTAGCGAGCCCGCCCGCTCGCTCTTTGAAGTCCCAGCCGACTACAAGGTCAAGGAAGTGTCTTTCCCGCCCGGAATACGCATCACGCGCAGGCCGGCCAACGATTAATAGTTGATCGACACATGGGCTGTGACCCCTGAGGGCGAAGCGACGCGCGCGCGTGTCGCTTCGCCCTCTCTTATTTTCCGCATGAGAGTCTCGTTATTCTTTTAGGTCTGAGATGACGATCTCTGAGGTGAGCGTCTTGTGAACGGGGCACTTGTGCGCGATCTCCTGTAGACGCGCGCGCTGCTCGTCGGTCAAATCACCTTCGAGGGTCACCGCGCGCTCGATGCGATGGACGAAGCCTTCAGTGGTGCGTGAGCATTCGACGCAGTCCTCGGCGTGGATTCTCTTCTGGCGCAGCCGTACGCTGACGCGCTCAAGCGGCCACCCTTTGCGGCGCGCGTAGAGCGTCACCGTCATGGAAATGCAGCCGCCGAGCGCCGCCAGCAGCATCGTGTACGGGTCTGGACCCTCGCCGCTTCCGCCCACGCTCACCGGCTCGTCAATGACGATCTCCTGTCCGTCGCCGTACTGCACCCTGTTCCGCAGCGTTGCGCTTGACGTGACGATGACTTCGCTCATCCTTTTAGCCTCCTTTGCGGCGCAACGTTAGCGCGTTTGTGCTTTTCCATCAATAGATGATTCCTGCCCGCGAGACTTGCGGCGCTTGCGGCCCTGCGGCTACACTCCACAGTCACCGATCTACAGAGACCCTTTTTGTTAAACTGGAAGCGAACGCCACACGAGCGAGCGAGGAGCGTCAGTCAATGAAGATTCATGAGTATCAGGGCAAAGAGTTGTTGCGTAAATTCGGCGTCCCAGTGCCGCGCGGGCTCGTCGCCCGCTCTCCTGAAGAGGCTTATCAGGCGGCCAGAGAGCTGGGCACGGACATCGTCGTCGTCAAAGCGCAGATTCACGCAGGCGGACGCGGGAAAGGCGGCGGAGTCAAGCTGGCGAAGAGCCCTGACGAGGCGCGCGAGATCGCACGACAGATGCTTGGCATGAAGCTCGTCACGCACCAGACAGGCCCCGAAGGCAGGGAAGTGCGCGTGCTGCTCATCGAAGAAGGGCTGCCCATTGATAAGGAGTTCTACTTAGGCATCGTCCTCGACCGCACGACGGGTCGGCCCGTCTTCATGGCATCGGCTGCGGGCGGCATGGACATAGAAGAGGTCGCGGCCCACACGCCCGAGCAGATTTTCAAGGAAACGATTGACCCGGCGGTTGGCTTTCGTTCTTTTCAGGCCAGAAAGCTCGCCTTCAAGCTGGGGCTGCCGGCGGATTTAGTCGGACAGGCGGCGAAATTCATGCAGGCTCTCTACGCCGCCAACGAGCAGATGGACGCCTCACTCATGGAGATCAATCCGTTTCTGCTGACGAAGGACAAGCGCCTTATCGCGCTCGATGCGAAAGTGAATTTCGACGACAACGCGCTCTATCGCCACAAAGAGTTTATGGACATGCGCGACCTCAACGAGGAGGAGCCGCTTGAGATTGAGGCTTCCAAATTCGACCTCAACTATATCAAGCTCGACGGCAACATCGCCTGCATGGTCAACGGCGCGGGGCTCGCGATGGCGACCATGGACATCATCAAGCTGGCGGGGGGCGAGCCCGCGAACTTTCTGGATGTCGGCGGCGGCGCATCGCAGGAGCGCGTCGAAGCCGCCTTCAGGATACTGCTCGCGGATGAGAATGTGCGCGCCGTGCTGATCAATATCTTCGGCGGCATCGTGCGCTGCGATATGGTCGCCAACGGCGTGGTCGGCGCGGCCAAAAATCTGGGCGTGCGTGTCCCCGTCGTCGTCCGCCTCGAAGGCACAAACGTCGAAGAGGGCCAGCGCGTCATCAGGGAATCCGGCCTCAACTTCACCGTCGCCAGCGGCATGAAAGACGCCGCCGAAAAAGTCGTCGCCCTCGCCGGAAACTGAAAGGCAAGGATGAAGGATGAAGGATGAAGGATGAAAGAAATGCTTTTCTGCCTTGAATGCTTTTACTTCATCCTTCATCCTTCCGCCTTCATCCTTTATATATGACTTCCCGCACCCTGCTTAAAATCCTGGTTCAGGTCAGCCGTGTCGGGCTCGCTGCGCTCTTTCTGTTCACGGCGGGGGCGAAGCTTTGGACGATCAACGATTTTGTGGGGAATCTTTCAAATCTGGTGTGGGCGGGTTGGGCGTGGCCTGCGACCATCGCCATCATCATCATGGAAATTCTGGCCGCCGGGTTGCTCTTGCTGCCGACGACGGTGCGTCTGGGCGGGCTGCTGTCGGCGGTGCTGCTCTTAGGCTTCGCCGGCTACGCTCTCTATTACGTTTACGTCAGGCACGGCGAGCCGCTCGAATGCGGTTGTTTCGGCGGCATCATCGCCAGCCAGCTTGGAGTCAAGACGGCCCTGCGTAATCTGGCCCTGCTCATCCCCGCCGCGCTCGTCATCTTCGGCCTCAGACACAATGCAAGGATGAAGGCGGAAGGATGAAGGATGAAGGAAAAGCTTTCAAGACGGAGCAGCACTTCTTTCATCCTTCATCCTTCCGCCTTCATCCTTGTCTCTTAGCGTTGCCCTCTGGCGGCGCGCATATGGTTGATCTCGTAGCGCGTGTTGTCTATGCGCTCCTGCACGTCCGGGTGATCGCTAAAGAGCGAGCCGAGGAGCGAGGAGTCGGAGCGGCTGACGCGCTGTAGTTTCTGAAACATCGTGACCATGCCTTCGGCGTCGAAACCGGCTCGCGGCATGGCGCGCACGCCGAGGAAATCCGCCTCGCGCTCTTCCTCTCGATTGTGTACGGCCAGCAGCCCGCTGGCGACGATCTGCGCGGCGGCAGTTCCGAGCTCGCCCGCCGTGTCGCCCGCAATCCCCGTGATCGAGCCGAAGAGGCCGACGATGCTGCCCAGCGCCTGCGATTGCTGGATGGTCTTCAGGCTGTGGCGCGCGACGACGTGGCCTATCTCGTGCGAGAGGACGCTTGCCAACTCGTCATCGTTAGCCAAGTCCATCAGGGCCGTCGTCACGTAGATGTGGCCGCCGGGAATCGAGAAGGCGTTGATCTCTTTATCGCGGACGACGTGAAAGCGATAAGTGAGATTGGGTCTGAGGCTCGTGCGGGCGACGCGCTGGCCGATGCGGTTGGCGCGCTCCTGTCCCTCGTTCGTCAGGGTAAACTTCTTTCCGACTTCCTGATGAAGGTTATTCCCCAGACGCGCCTCGTCGCGCTCGCTGATGAGCCCGGCGTTGGTGTAACGCGCGCCGCGAAACTGCGCGTATGGATCGGCGCTCACGTAGCCCGTGGCCGTCGTCAGGATGCTTGAGCCGAGGTCGAAGATCGCTCCGATGGGGGAGCCGACGACGGGCGTTTCGCTCTTCGTCTCTCGCCGCTCCTGCGCGCTCGCACTGTTGAATGAAAGAAGCGTCAGCGCGACGAAGGCAAAGGCGACTAAGAATCCGCTACTACTGCGCCGGGGTAACTGGGGGGTCATCTTTAATCTCCTGATCTTCTGCGAAATCTGTCGGGGGCACATACCGCTTTGGCCCACCCTCGCGCACATCATAAATCATGACGCGCGCTTTTTGAATGGCACGACCACGTGCCGCATCATAGACGGCACGCTCATCCTGCTTTTGCACTCGCTCACGCTCACTTACAGGCCAGTACCGCCAAGGGTCTCGGGCGGGTGCTGTTGCGACTTGAGACCCGCCCGAGACCCTTGGCGGTACTGACCTGACCTCGTCCGGGTACAACTTGCTATAGCTCGTCTATTTCTCATGGGCCGTGTAAAATCCGGGATGATCTATTCAATGCTCAAGGTCGGAGGAAGTCCGCATGGCGACTCTTTCATTTTGGGGCGGGGTCGGAACCGTCACCGGCTCGAAGTACCTGATAGAGGCAGACGGAGGGCGCGTGCTGGTCGATTGCGGCATGTTTCAGGGCCTGAAGGAACTGCGCGAGCGAAACTGGCAGGAGCCACCCTTTGACGCAAAGTCGCTGGACGCCGTGCTGATCACGCACGCGCACATAGACCACACGGGCTATCTGCCGCGACTCGTCGCTCTGGGTTTTCGTCGTCCCATCTATTGCTCGCGGGGCACAGCCGACCTGCTCAAAGTCCTGTTGCCGGACGCGGCCCGCTTGCAGGAAGAGGACGCAGACTATCGCAACCGGCACAATCTGACGAAGCACACACCGGCCCTGCCGCTCTACACCGAAGAGGACGCGCGCGCCACGATCGATCTGATCGAGCCGGTCGAGAACACGGGCGAGCCGCTTGAGGTCGCACCCGGCATACGTGCCGGATTCCGCATCGCCGGTCACATCCTCGGCTCAAGCCTCGTGCTGGTCGAGCTTGCGGGCGCGGGCGACGACCGCCTGGGCCGTCGCATTCTTTTCTCCGGCGATCTGGGCCATTACGACCAGCCGATCATACGCGACCCCGTCGCCCCGCCCGCCTGCGATTACCTGCTCGTCGAGTCAACCTACGGAGACCGCCTGCACGACCCCGAAGACCCTAAGGACGCGCTCGCGCGAATCATCAACGAGACGGCCAAGCGTAATGGCGTCGTGCTGATTCCTGCCTTCGCCGTCGGGCGCACGCAGGAGATTCTCTACCTGTTACGCGAGCTTGAGGATGAAAAGCGCATCCCCGTGCTGCCCGTGCGCGTTGATTCGCCGATGGCCGCGGCGGCGACACGCGTTTACAGCAACCGCCGCGAGGAGCAGGACGAAGAGTATGCCAGCGTGCTTGCCAGACGCGAGCATCCCCTCAGGACTCACTCCATGGTCACGGCCAGCTCGCGCGATGAATCCAAGCGTCTGAATAATGAAGAAGGCACGCGTATTATCATCAGCGCGTCGGGAATGATGACGGGAGGGCGCGTCCTGCATCACGCACGCAGGTTCTTGCCGGACGACCGCGCCACCATAGTCTTCGTCGGCTATCAGGCCGCCGGGACGACGGGCCGCCGTATCCTCGACGGCCAACGCGAGGTCAAGATCATGGGCCAGTTCGTGCCCGTGCGCTGCCACATAGAGCGCGTCGGCGGCTTCTCGGCCCATGCCGATTGGAAAGAGGTGCTGCGCTGGCTCGAAGGAAGCCCCGCAGCGCCGCGCCGCACATTCCTGACACACGGCGAGCCGGAAGCCGCCGCCGCCATGGCCGGGCACATTAAGGAGCGCTTCGGCTGGACGGTCGAAGTTCCCACCTACGGTCAGAAATTCGAGCTCGCATAGCCGGTTGGCCGTGCGTGGAGCGCGACGCCTGAGCCGTGCTATACTGCCGCAAAAGCAGTGACGAGTGACAAGTGACGAGTGACGAGCCCGGACTAAGCTTTTAGTTTACAACTTGTCCCCCTTCACTTATCACTGTACTTATAAGGAGCATACCGTTGAGCGTTCTCGTTGATAAAAATACGCGTCTGGTGGTACAGGGTATCACGGGCAAAGAGGGAACTTTTCACACGAAGCAGATGGTGGAGTACGGGACGAACGTGGTCGGCGGCGTCACGCCCGGCAAGGGCGGAAGCACGCACGAGGGCATCCCCGTCTTCAACACTGTGGAGGATGCGGTCAAAGAGGCCGGCGCGAACGCTTCTGTGATCTACGTGCCGCCGGCCTTCGCGGCGGATGCGATTATGGAGGCGGCGGACGCCGAGATTCCGCTTGTCGTTTGCATCACAGAGGGTATACCCGTGCTCGATATGGTGAAGGTCAGGGAGTACCTGTCGGATAAGGCGACACGGCTCATTGGCCCAAACTGTCCGGGCGTGATCTCGCCCGGCAAGTGCAAGATCGGCATCATGCCCGGTCATATTCACCGCGAGGGACGCATCGGCGTCGTCTCTCGCTCCGGCACGCTGACCTATGAGGCCGTGGGCCAGCTGACGGCGCTCGGCTTGGGCCAGTCAACGGCCATAGGCATCGGCGGCGACCCCATCGTAGGGACCAGCCACGTTGACGCGCTCGCGCTCTTTCAAGCGGACGACGAGACAGACGGCATAGTGATGATCGGCGAGATCGGCGGCACAGCCGAAGAGGACGCAGCAGAGTTTGCCAGCGCCAACGTTCGCAAGCCCATCGTCGCCTTCATTGCCGGGCAGACGGCCCCGCCCGGGCGTCGCATGGGCCACGCCGGCGCGATCATCGCAGGCGGCAAAGGCACAGCCGACGAGAAGATGAAGGCCCTTGAAGCGGCGGGCATCCGCGTCGTCCGCTCACCCGCAGACATCGGCACGGCCATGCGCGACGCGCTCGGCGCAAAGGCAGCAGCTTAACCATTTTGGATTCTGGATTTTAGATTTTGGAGTGGCGGGCAAGCGAGCTTGAAAACCCGCATTTCAAAATTCAATTTCCCGAATCGTAAATCCAAAATCTAAAATCTAAAATGAACTTAACATTTGGCATTATTAAGCCCGACGCGGTGCGCGCCGGGAAAGTCGGCTCAATCATTCAACGCATCACTGACGGCGGCTTCCGGCTGCGCGCGATGAAGCTGATTCACATGACGCTCGAAGAGGCAGAGGGGTTCTATGCGGTTCACCGCGAGCGCCCTTTCTTTCCGGAGTTGACGCAGTTCATGTCCGGCGGGCCGTGCGTGGTGTTGGCGCTTGAGAAGGAAGGGGCGGTCAAGGCCTGGCGCGATTTGATGGGCGCGACCGATCCGGCGAAGGCAGATGAGGGAACGCTCAGGCGCGAGTTCGGCGCTTCGCTCGGAGAGAACGCCGTCCACGGCTCGGACTCGGAAGAGAACGCTGCGATTGAGGTTGCTTACTTCTTCAGTCGGCTGGAGCTTGTCTGAGCGGGCGGTGTCTTAAAACCTGCGCGGCGGCCAGCCCTTCTCTCATGCGACGTGGTTCAGGGTGCTCTGCTCATGAATGAAGGTAGCTTATCGGGCGGGAGGGAGTCTTCTTCAATCAAGCCCCCGACCATCAAGCCGCCGACGTTGCACGATGACGAGTTCGGAGCGACGACGCTCGGCGCTGCCCCCGAAGCCGTAAGCTACAGGAGCACACCTGCTGCCCAGTCGTCGCCCGCATATGCCGCCGCGACGCCGCCGCCACGCAGGCAAAACCTTTTGCTCTGGGTCGTCATCGGCGGTGTGCTGTTTCTGGCATTGCTGGTTGTCGTTGTGGCCGTTTTGGTCCTGTTGTGGCTGAGATAAAATTGTCTCTTGCCGTAGAGAGTGTTGTATGCTCCCCCTTGCTGAGCCGCCGAACGAGAACCGTGCCCGATGTCGTGTTGATTGTTCACCGCGCCTCTCAAGCGTATTCGGAATTCTAAAACTAAGGATAAGGAAAGATAGATGAAACGTTGCCCCTCGTGCCAGCGCACCTATGAGGATGATACGCAGGCTTTCTGTATGAACGACGGCTCGCCGCTGGTGAGCGACGCGGCCCCCTCCTCCATGGACAAAACGATGATGGCCGGCTCCTTCGGCACTCCCCAGCCGCCGCCACCGCAGCAGCAGGGTTACAATCCTGGCGCGCCGCAGGGCGATTGGGCCACGCCCTCCTGGCCTCCCAACCCTACATGGCAACAACCGGGCGCGACGGGCGCTGGCCCTGTGCCCAAAAAGAGCAAGCTGCCGTGGATTCTGGCGGGGCTCGCCGTCATGCTGATCGGGCTGGTCGGCATCGGCGGCGCGGCGGCCTACTTCCTGCTCCGCGACTCGTCCTCGGAGAGCAGCAATACGAAGCGCGGCCTCGGCTTCAATATCAATAAGAATGATAAAGAGAGCAATACCAATTCGAGTTCGACCACGACGACGACGACTTCCACCAACACCAGCACGGGCGACCACTCGCACGATAATATGAACGCGGGTTCGAGCGACGCCGTGCCCACCGATAAGGAGGTCGTCACCAAGCAGTTGTATGATCTGGAATACGCCTGGTGCGCCGCCGACCTGAAGGGCGACAAGGCCGCGATGGATAGTATTCTCGCCTCGGAGTTCGTGGTCACAAACCCTGACGGCACGACGATGAACAAGAAGCAGTACCTCGCCCAGATGAAGCCGGATGAATTATCACGAACCTGCACGTACAGCGACTTCTCTCTGGGCCAGAGCGCCAACTACGCCGTCATCATAGGCGTCAACACCGTCAGAGGGCGCAGCGCCGACGGGCCTTTCACCGAGCGGTCAAAATTTACGGACACCTTCGTCTGGCGCGACGGGCGATGGCAGGCCACCGCCTCGAAATCGCAGGTTTTGAAGTAGTCAGGGAATGAGAGCGAGTTATGAGGCGGAACTGATTTCGGCCTCCGATCAGCAAAGGGGTTTTATGTCAATCATCAGCGACGTTATCGAATCCACCAAGGCCATCATCAAGGGCATGAGCGTCACCTTCTCATATATCCCCAGGGAGAAGTGGACGGTCGAATACCCGGACGAGCCCGTGACGATGCAGCCGCGCTATCGCGGCCAGCATCTCCTGCACGTCGACGAGCGCGGCAAGGAGAAGTGCGTGGCCTGCTTCCTGTGCGCCGCCGCGTGTCCGTCGGATTGCATCTACATCATAGCCCGTGATGACCCGCGCCCGAAGGAGGAGCGCACGGGCGTCGACGAGCGCTTCGCGGAGGTCTACAACATAGACTACGGGCGTTGCATCTTCTGCGGCTACTGCGTCGAGGCTTGCCCGAAGGATGCCATCACGCACGGCTACAATTTCGAGCTGTCCGTCTACAGCCGCGCCGACCTGTTGAAGACCAAGGACGACCTGCTCATCACCAAACAGGTACAGTCAATGAACTACCGCGTCGCTTCCTCGGACGAAGATGTCAACTCCGAATACAAAGAAGTCTAAAAGCAAGGATGAAGGCGGAAGGATGAAGGATGAAGTAAAAGCTATTTGATTGCGTCATTCAACAAAGCAATCATTCAACGATTCATCCTTCCGCCTTCATCCTTCATCCTTACTTTTCTATGGGCTATCGAGAATTCCACTATCGCTGGGAATACGAATTGGAGTCGAGCCCCGAAGAGCTGTGGCCGCTCGTCGCGGATACGAACCGCTTCAATCGCGATACCGGTGTGCCCTCCATAGAGGTCGACCGCACGGAGACGCAGGCCGGGACAGCCCGCCGCCGCCTGCGTCTCTTCGTGATGGGCCAGGTGGTCGAGTGGATCGAGCAGCCGTTCGAGTGGATCAGGCCGTACCGCTTCGGCGTCGTGCGCCAGTACAGGAAAGGGCCGCTCTCGGAGATGCGCGTGTTGGTCGAGTTGAGCCGCCGCCCGCAGGGAGGCACGCATCTCGTTTACGAAATCTGGGTGCAGCCGAAGAACGTCCTCGGCATCGCCGCCGTTCCCGTCCAGATCGGCCTGCTGAGCCGCCGCAGCTTCACGGCCACGCTGCGCCGCTATGACAACTTGGCGCGAAGCGGCGCGCCGCCCCTGTTCACGAAGCAGGCGGCCAACTTCGCGCAGGGCGGGCGCGCTCGCCTGCGCGTCTTGAGCGAAAAGCTCATCTCGCAGGGCGCAGACCCGGTCTTTGTCGGTAAGCTCGCCGAGATGATCGAGCAGGCGGATGATATCTCTCTGGCACGCCTACGCGCCTACGCGCTGGCCGATTACTGGAATGTCCCGCGCCGCACGGCGCTTGAGGTCTGCCTGTGGGCGACGCGTGTGGGGCTGCTCGATCTTCAATGGGACTTGCTCTGCCCGCACTGTCGCGGCGCGGCGCAGACCAGCCGCTCGCTGACGGGCATCCAGTCGCAGGTCTACTGCGACTCCTGCGACGTGGACTTCACGATCAATTTCGAGAACTCCGTCGAGCTGACGTTTCGTCCCAATCAGGGCGTGCGCGACGTTGAAAGCCGCTCCTTCTGTATCGGCGGCCCGCAGGTCACGCCGCACATAGAGGCTCAGCAGTTGTTAGAGCCCGGGGCTGAGCGCACGCTTCAATTAACGCTCGAAGCGGGACGCTATCGCCTGCGCAGCAGCGGTGTCGCGGGCGAGCAGTTCTTAAAAGTCTGCGTCGATGGCATACCGGAAGCGACGCTCAGGGCGACGCCCGAAGGCTGGGGCAAAGATGAGATCAGTTTGACCAACGAGCCCGCGCTCAGGCTCGTCAACGCGACCGCTGAGGAGCGGCTGTTCGTGCTTGAGCGCACGGCTTGGAGCGATCAGGCGGCGACCGCTGCGGAAGTGACAGCCCTACAGGTTTTTCGCGACCTCTTCTCGCACGAGGCCCTTCGGCCCGGCGAGCAGATTTCCGTCGGCAGCCTGACAGTCCTCTTTACAGACCTGCGCGGCTCCACACAGCTTTATCGTGAGATCGGCGATGCCCCCGCGTTTGGCCGCGTGATGAATCACTTCGATGTGCTGCGCGAGGCCATTCGAACGGAAGACGGGGCGCTCGTTAAAACCATCGGCGATGCCGTGATGGCCGTCTTTCGTCGTCCGGCGGGCGCGCTGCGCGCGATCCTCAAGGCGCAGCAAAGCCTTGCCATGCCGAGCGACGGGATGCGTCCCCTGATGCTCAAGGTGGGCATACACTCAGGCCCATGCATCGCCGTCACGCTCAACGAGCGTCTGGACTACTTCGGTTGCACGGTCAACATGGCGGCGCGTCTCGAAGGTCTCTCGACGGGCGGCGACGTGGTCATCTCCGATGCGGTTCATTCCGACCCGGAGATCGCAGAGATGCTCGACAGTCCGTCCTGCGACCTCACGGCCCAACCCTTCGAGGTCACGCTCAAGGGCTTTGACGAGGAACGTTTCAGCCTATGGCGCATCTCGCCCGCCGCGAGCGTTGTCGAAAGCGTGCCCGCGGGCAACTGAGACCCGGAAATGTTTCGGAGGTTGTATTCACAGAGCGCCCGATGACACCGCTTTTAGAAACTCGCGAAGTCTCAAAAATTTACCAGATGGGGACAACTACCGTGGCGGCGCTCGACCGCGTCTCGATGAAAGTCGCCGGGGGAGAGTTCGTCGCCATACAGGGAACTTCGGGTTCCGGAAAGTCCACGTTGCTTAACATGCTGGGCGGCCTCGACCGCCCGACGAGCGGCGAAGTCCTCTTCGACCGCAGCTCTCTGGGGCCGTTCACCAAGCGAGAGATGGCGC
The DNA here is from genome assembly GCA_036389675.1 of Pyrinomonadaceae bacterium. GTDB lineage: Bacteria > Acidobacteriota > Blastocatellia > Pyrinomonadales > Pyrinomonadaceae > DASQYE01. The sequence goes on along the minus strand of DASVWI010000015.1, from coordinate 12,516 downwards.
GCTATCGTCGCCACTCCGTCGGGATGATCTTTCAAAACTTCAACCTCATACCGACGATGACTGCCGCCGAGAATGTCCGCCTTGCGCTCGCCTTCGGCGGCCTGCGCGGCAAGCAGCGAGAGGAAAGGACGGAGGAACTGCTCGGACGCGTCGGCCTCGCCGACCGCATGGAGCATAGGCCGTCGGAACTCTCCGGCGGCGAGCAGCAGCGCGTCGCCATCGCGAGAGCCTTAGCCAATCGCCCGCGCGTCCTGCTGGCGGACGAGCCGACGGGCAATCTGGATTCGACGCGTGCGCAGGAACTGCTCGCCTTGCTACGCGAGATGGTCGGCGGCGAGGGGCTCACCGTGCTGATGGTGACGCACGATCACGAGCTGGCCGCGCGCTTCGCCGACCGCATAGTCTTTATGAAAGATGGCCGCGTGATTTCCGATCAGGCGGAAAGCAATGAACAGGGATGCAGAGGATGAACAGGATAAGATAGGTCAGTACCGCCTGCGGTAGCGGGCGGGTATGCCGCGTTGAGTACCCGCCCGCTACCGCAGGCGGTACTGACCTGTGTATTCAAAAGTAAGGGATGAATAAAGATGAGCGAAGAACAAGTTGATCGACCGCGGGGCAGGGAAGTGGCGACGCTCGGCGGCGGGTGCTTCTGGTGTACGGAGGCCGTGTTTGATGAGCTAAGGGGCGTGGAGCGTGTGGAGTCAGGCTATTCGGGCGGCGCGAGCCCGAACCCTACTTACCAGCAGGTCTGCTCCGGTACGACCGGACACGCCGAAGTTGTGCAGGTGACGTTCGACCCGCAGGTCGTTTCCTTCAGGGAAATACTGGAAGTATTCTTCACCGTCCACGACCCGACGACCCTGAATCGTCAGGGGGCGGACGTGGGCACGCAGTATCGCTCCGTGATCTTTTATCACGACGAAGAGCAGAGGCGCGTCGCCGAAGAGGTGATTAAGGAGCTGGACGGCGAGAAGCTCTGGGACGGGCCAATCGTCACGCAGCTTGTGCCCTTCGAGGCGTTCTACGAGGCGGAGGATTATCATCAGGAGTATTTCAAACAAAACGGCTCGCAGCCATACTGTCGCATGGTGGTCGCGCCGAAGGTCGCAAAGTTTCGCCAGCATTATCGCGAGAAGCTGAAGCGGTAACGGCGCGGCGCGCCTGACTATCGGATGAGGTGATCCTGTATGTCCACCAGTGTTGCTCCCATGATGACGCTCGAGGCGCTCAGAAGCGTGCCGCTCTTCGCCTCGCTCGATGATGCGGCGTCGCGCGAGCTACGCAGCCTCTTGCGCGTGGTCGAAGCGCCGAGCGAGACAGTGCTTTTCAACCACGGCGATAGGGGCGACGCGATGTACCTGATCGAGAATGGGCGCATCCGCATACACGTCCTCGACTCGACCGGGCACGACGTGACGCTGGCGGAGCTGGCGGGCGGAGACTTCTTCGGCGAGATGGCGCTGCTGGATGGCAAAGCACGCTCGGCGGACGCGACCGTGATCGAAGACGCGCGCCTCGCGATTCTTTCCCGCGACGACTTTCTTTCGTTTGTGCGCCGTAATCCGGACGTTGCGCTGGAGATGCTGAGCGCCATCACAGACCGGCTCAGGCGGACGGACGAGCTGCTGCGCCAGCGCGTCTCCCGCAACGTCAACGAGGAGGCGGCGGCGCGCATGACACTCTCCGACCGCATGGCCGACATCTTTTCAAACTTCGCCGGGAGCTGGACGTTCTTCATCGCCTCGCTGGTCTTAATCCTCGTCTGGGTGCTGCTCAACGCATGGCTTCTGGGCACGCAGCAGTTCGATACGTATCCTTACAACCTGCTCGATCTGGTCTTCGGCATCATCGCAGGTCTTCAGGCCCCTATTATCCTGATGGCCCAAAATCGCCAGTCGAATCAGGATCGGCTGCGGGCCGACATAGATTTTCAGATCAACCTGAAGAACGAGCTGTCGCTCGCGGAGGTCTTGCGCCGTCTGGACGTGCTGGAAAGCGAACGCCTGCCCATCCTGTTCAAGGAGCAGAACGAGCGTGTCGCGACCGCCCTGTATAATGCCTCGGACGAAAAGTGAGCGCGGGCAGTAATGGCTGTCACAGAGCAACGCGCGCCGCGACATCACAGGCTTTCTCGAAGGCCGGTTTGCCCGCGGGCGTGCGCTGGTCTTACAATGCCTGACGGTTCCGTATAAAATTTCCGAAAGACCGGGTTAGAGCGTCGCCTTACTCCATGATTCAAGCCATTCTGTTTGACTTCAACGGCGTCATCATCGACGACGAGCCGCTGCAACTACAAGCCTACCGTGAGGCGCTCGGCGCGCATAATATAAAGCTCACGGATGAAGATTATTACGGCCTGCTCGGTGCGGACGACGAGGCGTTCGTGCGCGCGATCTTCAGGGGCGCGGGGAAATCTCTAAGCGACGAGACGCTCGGCGCGGTGATTGAGCGCAAGTCCCAACTGCATCAGGAAGCGATAAGCGAGGAGCTGCCGCTCTTTCCCGGCGTCGTCACCTTCATCAAGGCCGCCGCCCGCCTTCACCCACTTGCGGTCGTCAGCATGGCGCGTCGCTTGGAGATAGATTATGTGTTAGAGCGCGCGCAACTGGCAGGGATGTTCGCGGTCGTCGTCAGCGCTGAAGATGTCAACGCCTGCAAGCCAGACCCCTGCTGCTACGAGCGCGCCTTCGAGCTTTTGAACGAGAAGCGGCGAACGGCACGCAAGCTGCCGCTTCTGCCCGGAGAGTGTCTGGTGATAGAAGATTCGCCGCCGGGCATACAATCCGGGCGCGCCGCCGGGATGCGCTCCCTCGGCGTGACGAACACCGTCACCGAAGAAGCTTTGCGCGCGGCGGGCGCTGATGTCGTCACCGCGAGCCTCGCAGACTGGACTATGGATGCCGTGCATCACGTCTTTGCAAAAGGATGAAGGCGGAAGGATGAAGGATGAATCATTGATTCAATACTTGGCTGAATCGTTCACTCAATCCCTTTCATCCTTCCACCTTCATCCTTCATCCTTATCGAGATGACTCCTGCCAGCAAACTCCTTGCCCGTGAGATGCGGCGCGCCTTTGCCGAGGAGGTCGCGAAGCCTGACGGGTCAATTCGGTTGGAGTACGCGGCGCTGCTCGTCGCCGCCGAGGACGAGGCGCACATGAATATAGACGTGGCCGAATATCTCTCGCGGCTCGAAAGGTGGGCGGCGCTTGCGCGCGAGCGCATCGCGCAGTCAACAGTAGAGACTCCCATCGAAGCCTTCAATCGTTTCATGTTCGACGAGCTGGGGCTTGCCGGCAACCAGCGCGATTATTACAGCCCGCGCAACAGCTATTTGAACGAAGTGATCGATCGCCGCACGGGAATTCCCATCACTCTCTCCATCGTTTACATGGGGACGGGGCGGCGCGTCGGCTTCAGTGTGGAAGGCGTGGGCCTGCCCGGACATTTCATCACGCGCGTGCGAGAGGAGAAGGAGGATTCGCTGGAGTCCACGCTGGTTGACCCCTTTCATGGTCGGACGCTCGATATGGATGATTGCCAGCAGCGGCTGGACGAAGTGTACGGCGGGCAGGTGGCGCTCACAGAAGCGCACCTGCGCGGGGCGACCACGCGTGAGATTCTCGTCAGGCTGCTGACGAACCTGAAAGCAATCTATGCGCGCGCAGACCTCCATCGTCAGGCGCTGGTCGCCGTCGAGCGCATCCTGCTCCTGACGCCTCACGCACACGACGAGCGCAGAGATCGCGCCGCACTGCTCTCCCGGCTTGACCGTCTCCCCGAAGCCATCGCTGAAACCGAAAGCTACTTGCAGCTTGTGCCCGACGCGCCCGATGCCGCCGAGGCCCGCGAGCAACTCAAAGCCCTGCAAAGAAGACAGGCCACGAGGAATTAAGGCGGAAGGCAGCAAGGATGAAGGATGAAGTAAAAGCTATTAAGCGATATGAAGCATTCCTTTCATCCTTCCGCCTTCATCCTTGCTTTTGTTATGACATTTTTCGATATCCTTTATCTTTCTTTGCGTAATCTGCGCGAGGCTCGATTGCGTGCGACGCTGACGACGATGGGCGTCATCGTGGGTGTCGCCGTGATTATCACCATGATCTCGTTCGGGCTGGGCTTGCAGCGCAACACCATCTCGCGCTTTAAAGAGCTTGACCTCTTTAACGAGATGACGGTCTTCGGTCGCAGCCTCGCAAGCATAGCCTCTTCCGGGTTCAGTAAAGACGCGAACAGCGCCGGCGACAAGCCGCAGGAGCAGCGCCATGGTAATCGCAGCCTCAGACCCGATAAAGCTCCGCAGCGCCCTCTGGACGATGCGGCCATCGCGGAGATAGCCCGCATTCCCGGCGTCGCCTACGTCGAGCCCACCATCACCTTCAACGTCTACGTGCGCGCAAACGGGCGCGCCTTCATGCAGACCATAGGCGGGGCAGTCGTGCCCAATCCTTCGTCGCGTTTTAAAGAGTATGCTGCCGGGACGATGATCGGCTCGATGGATGCCGAAGAAGCCGTCGTCAGTGAAGCTTTCGCGCGCGATTTCGGCTACGCGAAACCTGAAGACGCCATCGGCAAGACGCTGGACTTGCTCGCGCCGGTGAAAGAAGGGGAGGCCCGAAGCGACGCTCCGAGCTTCTTCGGACTTCCGCTCGGCGATGACGAAGCGGCGAGCGATGAGGCGGCGAACAGTCTCGCGGCGAAATCATTCAAGATCGTCGGCGTGCTGAAAGCGCCGGAGGGAAACGCGCCCCGTTTTCGCGGGATGATGCCCGCCTCAGACATCTACATCGCTTTGCGGGCGGCGCGGGCGTGGACGCTTGAGCATAAAGACAACCTGAGCGAAGTGGCGCTGGAACTGGCGCGCCAGAACGGGGTGCTGGGCGAAAACGAGAGCGGCGGCTACGGCTCCGCCGTCATACGCGTGACAGACCCCGCCGTGCTACAGGATGTCAGAAAGCGTTTGACCGAGCTTGGCTTCGGCAGCTTCTCCATCGTCGATCAGATGGAACAGCTACGTACAGTCTTTCTCATCATCAATTCGGCGCTCGGTCTCCTCGGCGGCATCTCGCTCCTCGTCGCTTCCTTCGGCATCGCCAACACGATGATCATGTCCATCCTCGAGCGCACGCGCGAGATAGGCATCATGAAGGCCATCGGGGCTGAAGACCGCGAGATTAAGCTGATCTTCTTCGTCGAGGCGGCGGTGATCGGTCTGACGGGCGGCGTCGTGGGCTCGCTCGTGGCATGGGGGATTGACGCGGCGGCCAATCGTCTGGCTTACCGCTTCGTCTTAAAGCCGCAGGGCGCGTCCTTCGTAGACTTCTTCTACCTGCCGCCTTATCTCTGGATGGGGGCAATCCTGTTCGCCGTCGTCATCTCCATCCTCGCCGCCCTCTACCCGGCCTCGCGCGCCGCACGCATCGATCCGGTCAAAGCTCTCAGGCACGATTGAGCCCTTGGGCACGCCGCTCGGCACTCCGCTGTTGACCGGCACGTCTATCATGCCGCGAGAGACGACCATCGCCTCGTACAACTTCCCAGCGTTTAGAGACTCAGCTTAATCGCGCACACACAGAGAACTCGCGGGTCAGTGTAAGAACAGTATCTTACACTGACCCGCGAGTTCTCTGTGTGCGCGCGGGAATTTTTATGAGCCGGCTGTGAGCGGCTTGCCGCAACGATTGCAGAAGCGTGCCGAGGCGTCTCTCTGTTCAGCCCCGCAGGAGGGGCAGGTAGCGACGCGCATGTTGGCCCCGCAGGTCGAGCAAAAGCCTGAGCCCGCGCTGTTGGCAGCGCCGCACGTGCCGCAGCGACCGGGCAAGGGCGGCACGTAGCCTCCGGCTTTACGCGCGATGTGGTCTTCGATGATCTTCCATGCGTCTTCGGTGAGCTTGTACTGCCAGTAAGCGCCGAGCGCTGGCAGGGCCAGCAGGAGTCCCCATGAAAGTATCACGGCGGCGGCGGCCACCGCCGCCTTATCGAACCACTTCTGCATTCCTATCTCAACGCGCGTCCCGCCGTGCTCGGGCGTGATCTTGATCGTCAGCGCCGAAGAGAGCCCCGTCAGATCGCGCAGAGTGCCGGACTTGCGCGCCTGCAAGACCGCCGTGCTTGAGACCTGCATGGTCTGCACTTCGTAGTCGGCATCGAAGAGATTGCGTAGCTCCTGCGTCAGTTGCGCCGCGTCGACTTCGACGCCCGGGTAGTATCTGTTGTCCATCTGGTAATTCCTTTCGTCGCCGTCTAGCCGCGGCGTCCAAATATCTTAAGTACAGGGTACGGAAAATTTAACAATATAGTTTCCACTGCGGGTATGAAAGCGCATACATGAGAGGTGGGCGCTCGGGCGGGGCACGGGGAAAACAGGTGAGGGATACTGCGAAGGCTTCAGCCTTTCTCCTTTTTCTGCTTTTCCGACGGCTGCGTTTCGGGGCCGAGCCTGCCCGCCGCCGCGATGATCTCCTCTATACCTTCGAGGGCTTTCTCTAGCGCGTCTCTCTCCCGCTCTTCCTTCAACTGATCGCGCAGGGCCGTGAGCTGCGGCAGAAAGCGCGTCGAAGCCTGCGCCAGTATGCGTAAGGATTTGGGAATCAGGTGGCTCTTGGAATTATGCGAGCTGACATCCTCTATGTTGGTGACGGCCTCTTCCAAAATACTGGCGATGTCGCCCAGCAATTCCGCGCGCGTCCCCGTCGGGAAGTCGCCCCACTTCTCCGCGTCCTTTTGCGCCTGCCTGGAGTTGGCCGCACTCGGGTCTACGAGGGCCAGCAGTCTTCTCTCAGCCGCTTTGGCAAAGACCTCCGTGCGTTTATCGAGCGCCTGCGCCTCGCGCACAAGGTCTGCTTCTTTCTCCGTCAGCGGATCACGACGCGCAGCCCCAAGCGCCATCAGGAGAGATGGTGCGGTCAGGGCGCAGGCAAGAATGCAGACCAGACTCCTGACGAAAAGCTTTCTTGAATTCATGGCTGATTATTCGGCGGCGAAGCTGCGGACGCGTCCGTAGAGGTCTGATCGTTCAGGGATTGACCTTCGCTGACGGGCTTGGCGTCGCTGGCGAGCGCATTGCCGAAGAAGGAGTTGAGCGCCTGTGTGCGGGCGTGAAAGGCGAAATCCAGAATGGTCTTGACGTTGATGGCATGCTCGGAAGGCGTCAGCCGCCGTATGGCCTCTATGCGCGAGCCCTGCGCGCGCAAGCTGATCTCCAACCGCTTGTAGACATCCCGTATCTTATTCTTATTGGGCTCTCGTTCGTTCAGGAAAACCAGAAGATTTTCGATCAGGCCCTGATAGCTTCCCAGTTGCTCGCAGGCGGCATCGTATTGCTGCCCGTTCGCCAATGCTTCCGCGCTGGTCAATCGCGCGTCGGCCATCTCAAGGGTGGCGCGCATACGGGCCTTGGTGTCGCGCATGGCATCCAGCTGTGCGCGCTCGTTGCGCGAGACGGATACGAGAGGCGGCGGGGCTGGCATGAACTGTTGCCCCCTATCCTGCGCCGGCGCGTCCGGGGCTGTAAGGCAGATGATGAATCCCATGAGCGCGCAGACACTCACGGCGGTTTGCTTCCGTACGAAGATGTGTGAGTAACACATTGGCTTAATTCTTCTTTACGTTTGGGCCTGGATGAACGTCGCAGTTACGAATAGTAAATCTTCTCGCACAATATTACAAAGCTTTATTCACACGCAACAGAAAAATAAACTCCGCGACACCGCTTCACTACTCTTTCTTCTTGCGCTTGATGCCTTCGCCGCGCGCGATCTGGCGGCGCAGCGAGGGGAGCCTCAGATTGATCTTTTCAATCTCCAACTGATTATCTTTAGGATTGGCCCGCGCCAGAAATGTTTCGTAGGCCGCCAGCGCCTCCGTGTATTGGCCCAGATAATCATTCACCGTCCCTATGAAAAAATATGCGACCGTGAGGTCGGGCTTGGCCGCAAGCAGCCAGTTGTATTCGACCAGTGCTTCCGGGTAGCGCTTGGACTCGTAGAGCGCTGTGGCAAGATTGGCGTGCGCCGTATAGTCGTCGGGTGCAACCGCCAGAATGCGTCGCGCAATGACGGTCGCCTCAGCGAATCTCCGGGCCTGCACCAGCGCCGCCGTATAGCCGGTCGCGTAAGCGAGCGAGCCGGGCTCAAGGTCAGACGCGCGGCGATAGTAGGCGAGCGAGCGCGCAGGGTCGCTGACGCGGTAACACGAGCCAAGGCGTGCGAGCAGGGCGGCGTTGCTTTTGTCGTTTTCAAGCAGCTTCTCTAAAGCCGCACAGCTCTCAGGGTCGTTCGCGTCAGCGTCGCTCGCCAGAATCGCATTCCTCAAGGCGACGACTTCAGGCAGTTGTTTCGAAGCCTCATCGAGCGCTTCGAGCGTTCTCTGGGCCTCCTCTTTTTTCCCCGACCGGGCCTGTATTCTGGCGAGCGTCAGAGAAGCATTGACGGACTTGGGCGCGGCGCGAAGGGCGGCATTGGCATCTTCCAGAGCGAGCGCGAAGTCTCCGGCGGCGGCGCGCAGTTCCGCGCGTTCCAATCGCGCCGCCAGGTCAGAGGGGTCGAGGCCGAGCGCACGATCAAAGCTCGCGAGCGCCGTCTTCTTCTCACCCAGCGCATGCTCAATCGAGCCCCGCGCAGACCAGAGCGCCCCGGTCGTCTCATCAGCCGCCGTCGCCTGTTGCAACTGGCCCAAAAGTTGTTGCATGGCTGCGGGCGACGCTTTCTTACGTAGATACACCTCGGTCAGCGCCAGCAGCGCGACCGAGTTTCGGGCATCCAGTTTCAGGGCACGCTCAAGAGAGACCTGTGCATCGTCCAGCCGCTTCAATCGCAACAGGAGCGAGCCCAAGCCAGCGTGCGGCTGTGCCCACTCGGCTCTCAGTTCTGCGGCCCGGCGGAAACTTTTTTCCGCCTCCGGCAAACGACCCAAGGCGACGAGCGCCACGGCTCGCTGGTACTCGGCTTCAGGGAACTCCGGGCGCACCTTGATCGCCTCTTCGTAGAATTCCAGCGCCAGCTCAAGGTTGCCCTTCTGGTGCGCGTCCTGCCCTTTATCAAAGAGCTTGACGGGATCAACCGCCGCGTCGCCAAAGCCGTCATCATTTTGTGCGCCCGTGAATGAGGCACAAGAGAAGATAAGCGAGAGCGCCAGGACAGCGAGTGCCAGATGACGAAATCGAAACAGCATTCCGAACAACTGCGACTTTCCGAATATTAGAATCTTTGCGAGAAGCGAAACCCCGGGGGAGGAAGCAATCTTAACACGCCCCCCTGCACAGGAAAAGCTAAGGACGAAGGCGGAAGGATGAAAGGAATGCTTTTCATTCTCGCTCGCTTTTCTTTCATCCTTCATCCTTCATCCTTCATCCTTCATCCTTGCTTTCGGTTGCGCTTGCGTTGATGCATGCGATAACATGCGCCCCACGTCGGGAAACGTATCCTATAAATATGAAGCGGAGTCTTTGATCTGAAGATCAGGCGCTCTCTTCTGCCTGAGAGTGGAAATAAGCTGTGAGCAATTATGTGATCGAAGAACGGGGGGCTGAAGAGCATGAAGCACAGCTTCACGCCTACGATGTCTCGCCCGAAGCCGAAGCCAAGGAGCAGCGCCTGCGCGCTCTCTTTCGCGAGATGGGCTCAGTGCTCGTCGCCTTCTCGGGAGGCGTGGACAGCACCTACGTCGCCCTCATTGCGACCCTTGAGCTGGGCGCGCGGGCCGTTTGCGTGACCGGAGAATCGGCCAGCCTCGCAGAGCATCAGCGCGCCGAAGTCGCCCGCCTCGCGGAGCAGTTCAGCCTGAACCAGATAACCATCAGCACGGAAGAGCTGGACGACCCGCGTTATCTAGCCAACGCGTCGAACCGCTGTTACTTCTGCAAGACGGAGTTGTACGGAAAGCTCGCGCCGCTCGCGCGCGAGCGCTCGCTGGCCTTTATCGTTGACGGCTCGACGACCGATGACCTCGGTGATTTTCGTCCCGGAAGGGCGGCTGCCGGCGAGCATGGAGTGCGTAGCCCGCTCATCGAAACGGGCATGAGCAAGTTGGAAGTCCGCGAGTTGAGTCGCCGCGCCGGATTGCCGACGTGGGACAAGCCCGCGAGCCCCTGTCTGTCCTCGCGCATCGCCTACGGCACGCCCGTCACCATCGAACGACTCGCCACGGTAGATCGCGGCGAAGAGATAATGCGTACCCTCGGGTTTCGCGAGTTCCGCGTCCGCCATCACGATCAGCTCGTCCGGCTGGAGATCGCACCCTCGGAGCTTGATCGCGCGCTGCGACGCGAAGTTGTTGACGAACTCGCCGCGAAATTTCGTGCGCTCGGCTTTCGCTACGTGACGCTGGACTTGCACGGCTATCGCACGGGCGCGATGAATGAAACCTTAAAGACAGTGACGAGTGGCGAGTGACAAGTTAAAGCCTTGTCTTCAAGCTTGTCACTCGTCGCTTGTCACTGTTCTTAGGAGACTATTATGTCAAGTGCCATGGTTGATGACGCGCGCGAGATCAAAGAGGACAATCCTTTTGAATCGATGATGTCGCGCTTTGATCGCGCGGCGCAGTTGCTTGATCTTGACCCTGACCTCTACGCTGTGATGCGCGTGCCCAATCGCGAGCTGAAGGTCTACATCCCGACGCGCATGGATTCCGGGCGCATAGAAGTCTTTGAAGGCTATCGCGTCCAGCACAACTTCGCGCGCGGGCCTGCCAAAGGCGGCATACGCTATTCGCCCGACGTGACGCTGGACGAAGTGCGTGCGCTGGCGGCCTGGATGACATGGAAGTGCGCCGTCGTCAACGTCCCATTCGGCGGCGCGAAGGGCGGCATCATCTGCGACCCCTTCCAAATGTCCATGGGCGAGTTAGAACGCATGACGCGCCGCTATGCCTCGGAACTGCTCGACTTCATAGGGCCGGAGAAGGATGTGCCCGCGCCCGACATGAACACCAACGAGCAGACAATGGCCTGGATTATGGACACCTACTCGATGCACGCGCGCCATACCGTCACCGCCGTCGTGACCGGCAAGCCTATTGACTTGGGCGGCTCCTCGGGCAGGCGCGAGGCGACCGGGCGCGGCATCCTCTTTGTCATCAACGAAGCGACCAAAAGATTCAAGATGAGCCCGCCCTCGACGCGCGTGGTCGTACAGGGCTCAGGCAATGTCGGAGGCATCGGCGCACGCCTTCTGCATGAGGCCGGTTATAAAGTGGTCGCCCTCTCGGATGTCCACGGCGGCATCTACAATCCAAACGGCATAGACATCCCCGAAGCTCTCAAGCACTTACAGCAGACCCGCTCCTTTGACGAATTTCCGGGCGTCGAGCGCGTCAGCAATCAGGAACTGCTTGAGCTTGAATGCGACGTCCTCGTGCCTGCCGCGACCGAAAACCAGATCACTTCGCAGAATGCTGACCGCATCAAGTGCAAGGTGCTGGCCGAGGGGGCCAACGGGCCGACCACTGCGGCTGCCGATAAAATACTGCACGAAAAGGGGATTTTCGTCGTGCCCGATATTCTGGCTAACGCCGGGGGCGTCACCGTCTCCTATTTTGAGTGGGTGCAGGACAGGATGGGCTACTTCTGGCGCGAGGATGTCGTCAACGAACGGCTTCAGGACAAAATGGTCGCCAGTTTTAATGATCTGTGCCGGTATGCCGATGCACATTCAGTAGATACGCGAACCGCCGCCTATATGCTGGCAATTGATCGCGTCGCCTACGATACACGTATGCGAGGCATTTATGCGTGACGGAAAAACAACATGTTTTTCACGCTAAGTCGTGAAAAAGTCTTGATTTCCGCGCCAAGGTAGAGTATGGTTCGCCGGAATTCAGAGTGTGGCTCCCTGTTTATTTGACGACAGGGCTTCTCCACCCCATCTGAATCTTGACAGTTACGCAACTGTTTCGTATAAACAGAGCGCAACGGATTCGCAGTACAAAAAGAACAGTCGGGAGGCGTAAAGGGCAGTTCCAGCGCCCGTATGCAAGCGCACGAAACGCTTGTCCCCTCTCGCTGCTCCGCTCCATCTACAAGAGATACTGGTCGAAGGGCGGTAGCAGTTCTACTCTGACTTAACTCTTTGCACGCTTGTAGTAGGAGCGTCCGCGCCCCGGTCAATGGGATAGGCGCGATGTCTGTCAGTTAGCAGACCTAGTTTCTGTAAATGAACAGATTGATGCATGAAAGACATCCGCCCAACCCCCGTGGCCTCGATTGCACGGGCTATCCATTCGCTAATTTTCTATACTCATTTCGCAGGAGGAATGCGATGAGACTCGCCAGAAGAGCGCTTTACGTGGCGTTCATTTTGCTAGTGCTGTGTGCCGCCGCGCTAGCTCAAACCCAGAGGTCGGAGACCGATCCGCGGAACCAGGCCCCGACCGTCGGCACGGGTGGCCCCCCGGGAGGCCCCACCGGACTTTTCACCATCTATGACGGGTCAACTTTGCGCCGCGGCGAGTTCACCTTCTCCTTTGCTTATTCGAACTTTGATCGTGACCCGGGCAATGTTGATATCACGGAAG
>DASVWI010000014.1:0-58344 GCA_036389675.1 Pyrinomonadaceae bacterium | reverse complement strand
TGTAGGCTTTTCATATAATTGGGAGGATGATCTCAATTTCCACGGGAATCGAGAGCCGCAGCATGGTGTTATATTCTTCGGGGAAAGATTACCGAAAGATGCTCGCTAAAGGTAAGGCGCTGTCTAACAACTCATTCAACCCGACGCCTTGATAGCATGGCTTTGATCGTCGCTCTATTTGATAATCTTGTGTGCTGTTCGCTCGCAGGGGGTTTAATTCGGGCGTTAAGCTTCTGTGTTGTGCTTACTCATAGAGTTTTGAGGTAAAATATGGCCGAGGAGCAATAGTCTCATGAGGAATATTTTAGTTAGGAAAAGCTCATTACATAATGCAGATGGCGACAGTGATCTAAAGGATAAATCTCCTCAAGAGTTGCTTGGTATGATGTGGCAGCTCGCTCTTAACGCGTGGTCGTTTAAGGAAAACCTGAATGCTGAACCTAGACTTCAAAGAGATGTTATCGTGCTTAAAAAACGAAGAAGTTGATTTCATTATTGTAGGCGCTTATGCCCTGGCGGCACATGGATTTCCTCACGCGACAGGTGATATTGATATTTGGGTCAGGAATAGTTTAGAGAATGCGCAAAAGATCATGCGTGCGCTGGTAAAATTTGGTGCGCCGACCTCCGACTTGTCCGAAGAAGATTTTACCGCTCCTGATGTAATAGTTCAGCTTGGTGTTGAGCCATGTCGCATTGATCTTCTGACAGGAATTGATGGGGTTGGGTTTGATGAAGCCTGGCAGAACAAAGTCAACATTATTATTGATGATCTGGAAATAGGTATTCTGTCGAAAGAAGATTTGCTCAGGAATAAGCTGGCTACGAGTCGGGATAAGGATCGGGGCGACATCGTCTGGCTAGAAAAGAATCAAAGCGGCGACGCCTAACAACTCATTCAACCGTAGCGCGAGTTAGCAGATCTTTCATCGAGAACTTGTCCGTATTGGCGGTTCGCCGCGCCCGGTTAATTCGGGCGTTAGACGCCTCAATTCTTATCAGTGTGCAAAGTGTTGAGCGCTAACAACTGATGTGCTCGCACTGGCCGGGATCTGACCGACGACCGACTCGATCACTCGCCAGTTCTCAAGGACTAATTCCTTCGATATCTTCCCTTCCCGCATCTCGAAAACGTGCAAGAGCCTTATCTCCACCTTAGACCCAATAGGGACAGGCGCATTCACAACTCCGTCGCCCACCAACTCGACCGTAATAATACTGTCATCGACCACGCGATCTTCTGTGGCGAAGCGATCAAGGGTGCGGAAACCTTCTACTCTGAAGGAGGAGAACATCTTACGATAATTTTCTCCCGTCGCCTCTTTGCCGCGAAGGAGGAGATTACGGGTCGGAGACTCCCAGACAATATCGTCAGTGAACAATTCCAGTGCTTTCTCTACCTCGTTGGTGGCTTCGCTGTGGAAATGCGCCTCGACTGCGGCCAAGTTAGCGGCTATCAGTTCCTCTCTCATCCTACTGATCCTTTCTAATATCGTTCCGGGGCGGCATTGCTGGTTTCGCCCTCTATCATGTAACGCGTAAAGGGGAGGCAAAAAGGATCACGCGCAGGACTTTTTTTTAGGTATCAGCAGTGGGTTGGGGCTGTTTTCTGAGAGTTCAAAACAATGTATAGAGGAGGGCCACTGTCGTAAGATGGTGACTGTGGGTTGAATGCCTGATGTTGCCCGGCGTCTAACAACTCATTGAACCAAACTCGCCGATTGCATGGTTCTCATCATTCAGCGTGGAGTGTGGCGGCTCGTCGCTTAATTCGGGCGTTAGGCGCTTCGCTTAAATTGGCTGCAATAAATATCTTTCAGGTGTAGCATTAATGCTCTCCGCGCATTCGACACTCTTCAATCTCAGCATGATTATTATTGCGCGGCACAGAGGCGCGTCGTTTGCCTCTGTTCTGAAGCGCTACTTCAGATTCTCGGACGGAGGCCTCTTATGTTCAAAAAAATGTTCTCTCTCGTGCTTGTTGCGTTGCTGGTTAATGCAGCCGGGATGAGACTAGCTTATGCTGACTCGAAAGAAGAGAAGCAGGCTCGCTTTGCCGAAAAGGTGAAGGCCAGTGTTATGAAACTCGGAACCGGTGAGGCGGCCCGCGTGAAGGTCAGGCTGCGGGATAAGACGAAGCTGGAGGGCTACATTAGCGCTGCTAACGGGGAAGGTTTCATAATCACGAACCCGAAGAACGGGATAGCTACACAGGTGGCTTATCCGCAGGTTAAGAGCGTGAAGGGGAATAACCTCTCGACGGGCGCGAAAATCGCCATCGGGGCTGGGATTGCGGCTGCCATTATTTTCATCATCTTGTGGAAAGTGATCGTTGACGAAGACTAAAGAGTAGCCGGACGCCCGCCTAATAACTCATTAGAACCCGGCCTCGCGCCAGCATGGTCTCCATCGTCGCGGGGTTAGCCTCAGGCTGGATGCTGCCCGCGCGACGCGGGTTAGTTCGAGCGCTAGACACGCTGCGCTTAATAAACGCCTCAATTCGTCACTAATCCTGATCGCGAGCTTGCTGCAATGCTTGAGTGCGAACCCACTTGTGCGATATACATTGCTTCTGCAGTGGTATGGAAAGAAGGTCGGCCCTCTCAGTTCCAGCAGTTTCTTTGAGATTGGGAAGGCATGTGCGTCTTATGCCTAGGCGAAGATGGTCTGACAAACGGATCAAATCGGCTGCGAGCGAAGGACGTTCAATTTACACCGTAAGTAGAGATGATGAAAGCTACGCTATCGAGCAGCCGGTTAATTCGAGTGTTAGCTCCCTTTGACTTTTCGATCAATCCCGGGACAAAAGAGGGGGAACAATTATGTTAAGAAGAATCGTGCTTAATCTTTTATCGGGCCTGCTCCTGACCCTTATACTATGCAACTCTGTATTTGCTCAAAGTGAAAAAAAGATAGCCTATGGCATCCTCATCGATAACACAGCGTCACTGAGGTCGCAATTGCCGGAAGTGTTGGAGATCTCCCAAGGAATCGTGGGACGGATTCACCAACAAGGCCCCATCTCCTTATTTAACTTCACCCCCGAGGGAAACAAAAGAAATCAGATAGCGGTGGTTAATTCTGTCGCTGTACAGACGCAAGATAAGAATCTACTTGATAATTACATCAACCAGATTTTTATCGTGCCCGGTCGCACGGCCCTGATGGACGCAATCAATTCCATAGCTGAACAATTAAATACTAAAGCAAGCCTCGATAAAGATACTTTTGCAGAGAAAGTTATATATCTGGTCACAGATGGCGAAGACAGGACAAGCAAAATAAAGGAGAAACAACTTACAAAAGCATTAAAGGAGAGCGGTATTAAGGTTTACGCTGTTGGGTTAATTAAAGAATTGGAGAATGAGGGTGGTTATGTTCAAAAGTCTCCAAAAGATAAGGCTACAGATTTTCTCGAAAAGATTACGCAAGAGACCGGCGGTCGCGTCGTATTCTTAAAATCGAAAAAGGATACGGTAGATGGTTTGCTGAATAAACTATTCGCGAAATAGAACCACCGGCACAAACGCTATCTGACAACTCATTGAGCCAGATCGCTCGACGGCATGGCTTTCATGCTTATCTTCTCCGATGCGGCTCGTGTGCTATATGCTCGCGGCGCATTAATTCGAGCGTTAGATGCTCATATGTATGCTACATATGTGGCGAAAAAGAACCAAGCGAGTCCTACTGCTTACGGCCCTTCCGATCATGCTGGCTTTTACCTTTGCGGCGGCGTTGATTGTGGCAGATGGGCTGACCGATGACATCCATGCAGCCGACGTAGCAATCGTCCCGGGTAACACCGTCCAAAGGGATGGCCGCCCTTCAGCGAGGCTACAGGCCCGGCTCGACCAAACTGTCTCCCTTTACCGGCAGGGGCTGTTCCCCGAGGTGATCGTCAGTGGCGGGGTGGGCAGCGAAGGGTTCGATGAGGCGGAGGTGATGAAGCGGTATCTGGTCGAAAACGGTGTGCCGGAGGGCCGCATTCACGTCGACGGCGGAGGGGCGACCACATATCTGACGGCCAGGAATGCGACACGGATAATGAGAGATAACGGATGGCACAGTGCGTTGGTCATCTCTCAGTATTTCCATATTTCGCGGATGAGGTTAGCGGTGAAGCGCTCGGGCATCACGCCTGTGTTTTCCTCACACGCTCGATACTTCGAATTCAGAGATGTGTATTCAATCGCGAGGGAGGTAATCGGCTACGGGGCATACCTGCTTCGCGCTGACTACTGAGCGGGCTTTCAGCTTAACGCAATGCCGCATCTAACAACTCATAGCACCTGACTGCTCACAGTTTGGCTTTCATCAACATTGTGTCTTGTGTAGGCTCGTCGGGGGGTGGGTTAATCCGGGCGTCGGGTCTATGTAACTTCTATTCAACATAGTTTTCAAGGGTAAGCATCCTGCGTTGGCGAGGAGATACGAAATGAATTTCAGCCAAACTTTTTTTGAGAACATTGTTCTCCTGATTTTGACTACTTTACTGGTCAGCTTCGGCGTTCCATACGTCTTTAAGATCATTGACGAAAGAAAGCTCAGAGAGCGAAAAGAAGTTGAGGAGATAAAACTCAGAGAACAGAAGAGATTCGAAGCTGAGCTGGCTCGGCAAGGCAAAATAATTGAAGCTCAATCGAAATTTTTAGACGACCTGTCGCAGCTGCTGTGGAAATGGCGATATATGGCTAAGAAGCTCGCGCATTACGGAGCCGCCGAGTATGAGGAAAGATATGAGATTGCCAAAAAAGAGTATGATGAAAACGTCTGGGATCTGCTCCATCAAATCAGAATCGAAATCAGTAGGTCTCGGAGGCTGGTTTCTGAACAGGCATATAATAATCTGTCGGAGTTGTATGATTACATAGCTGAAATCGACGAGGAAATCTATGACTTAATTAAGAAAGGTATGTTGAATAAAGAAGTGGCTGAGATGGCATATGCACTAAGCGACCGTGTTACTTCAGAAGCTACAGAGATGATTGATTCCAGTATTGATTCTCTCGCATCAGAACTCAAACTAAAAGTGAAAGCCTGAACCAATCCGAGCAAAATTAAAAGCCTTGATAAGTTGAAGAATAAAATGGTCGGCCTCACAACTTATTTGAACCCGACTGCCCTCTGCTTGCCTTTCATGATCGATTGCTGGTTCAATCCGCATTGTCGCTTACATCCGGCAGCGGGTTAATTCGGGCGTTATGACGCTTCGCTGGCTTGCAGCGGAAAAGGAATATATATCATGAGCGATGAACGTTCGACCAAATTGCACCTATTGCTTCCATCGCTCCTGATAATCGTCTTTTGCTTTGTTACAGGTAATGCACAATCCGATGAGAAGAGTTCAGTCCTGAAGAATTGTATTGATTTATTCGGCTCACCCGTTGATGTGGAGAAGAATCTATTTGAAATAAATTCCCTTTATCTCGTTGAGGTAAGATTCGATTCACAAGGCAGTCTTATGGAACTGGCTTTCTTCCCCAAATCTGATCTTGGAGAAAAATATCCCGCATGGAAGCAGCCACAAAAATTCATTTATCTATCGAGGGCTGAGTATGAGGATGTATTGAGGCTCATGGATAAGATAAGACCGAAAGGCGAACCGATCAAATCTTTGACAAATGCTACGGTACATTCCTTCACGGTTGATTTTCTAGACCAATATGAGCATGCCTTTTTGAATCATAGAGATGTATTAGATAGCGGAAATGGACTCCCAAATGGAGTCCGGCGTGGCAGCTTGTACTTTTTCCGTCAAGTAGAGGGCAAGGTTAAAAAGAAGGGTTTAGATCGCTTTTTAATGGGAGACAGAGAAGCTTATTACTATCAAGTATCAATCGGAAAGTTTGATTACTTTGTCAGAAAAGAAGACTACCTGAAGCTTAGAATCAAGCGAATGGCAAAACTCTCGGCTGCCGGGCCGATTGAAGGTCTTTGCATTGCGAACGATTGTTCATCTTTACGGCAGCATAACAACTCATCGAACAGGGGCGCGAATAACATTGCTTTCAACCGCGAGACTTGGCTTTATTGACCTTGTGTGTGCCCGTATAATTCCGGCGGCAGGCGGGCGTGCCCGGCTTAAGATAATTTTATATCGAGGGATATGTTTATTATTCCTACACATGCTCAGGATGCCAATCAGCAACGCCCGACGCGGGTGCTGTGGTTGCTGCCCGCCGTTTTTATTATCCACGATGGCGAAGAACTTCTTACCATGCCGGGATGGATTCTAAGGCATCAGCGAGAACTCGATCAGCTTGCCCGAATGAATGAAACGGCGGCAGAGATGGTACGCTCGCTGCCCACGACTACCTCACAGGTCGCCGTTGCTATCGGATTCATCCTACTCCTGTTCGTGGCAGTAACAGCCGGCGCGTCTATGTCTGGCAAACGCGGCTTCTGGCTCTACGCTTATGCCAGCTTACTTGGAGTCCTGTTCCTGCACGTGTTCACTCACATAGCGCAGGCTATTCTTATCGGCGGATATGCGCCGGGTGTGATCGGGGCGGTTGTGGCGATCATTCCCGGCGCACTCTATCTTTATAAGAGGCTCTTTGAGGCGAAGTTGTTGACGTTGAAGTCGGCTGTAGTCACGGCGCTTATCGGCTTTGCTTTGTTTGTTCCCGGCGCGATGTTGGCGCATCAAATCGGGCGGATGCTCGGCAGCGGGTAGCCGCCACCCTACATGTCAATGAACCGAAGCGGAATCAGCTTGTCTTTCATACGCAGGATTGAAGGCTTGGTCAGCTTCTCCCCCCGGTTAATTCTGGCGTCGGGCGGCTAAGATGTGCCGCATACGAAAGTTGAGTAGCATTCTCATCGGCTGATTGTATAATATATTTCCAATGCTAAAGCTTTCATTTCTCGAAAAGTATAAAGAGTACGGCGTCATCTTTATCCGCCTGATTGTCGGCTTTCACCTCATCTATGGTACGCAGGACAATGTTTTCAGCTATGCTCGCATGGAGGAGTTCGCTGGCTTCCTGGCCCTGCGGGGTGTGCCCTTTCCGTTGTTCTCCGCCTTTCTTTCGGTTTACGCGCAGTTCATCTGCGGCATCCTGTTCATTATCGGTCTGGCGACCCGTTATGCGGCGGCGGTGATGTGTATAAATTTCATCGCTGCGCTTATCATCGCGCATATCGGGGACAAATACCCGAACATGTTTCCAGCGTTGATGATGCTGGCTGCCGCGTGTTTCTTCTTATTGCACGGCGCTGGCAAGGTTTCAGTTGATAATAAGCTGGGAGACAAGAAGACGCCATCTGAAGGCTGATGACGACGCGCCGCCCGGCAACTCTTTGAACCCGACCGCTCGATAGCATCTCTTTCATGCTTGTCTGCCGCGATAATGTTGAAGACTGTTCGCTCGTGCCCGTTAATTCGAGCGTTAGGCTGCTGGCGGTTGTTAAGTCATTGAAAACGGCTTACTGAAGGAGGAAATTAATTCGATGCCGATTATAAGTAAAAGGGCTCTTGCTCTCGTTCTGCTCCCGGTCATATTAACGTGGGGCTGTAAATCTTCCCGTGAAGCAAACTCAAATTCAGCGAATCAACCCGTTAATAAGAGCTTGGATAAATCTGCAACAACCGCGCCGCCCAGCAAGCCTAATGATGATGGGACGATTCCCTCTGGCACGGGGGTGGAAAAAGAGAAACCCGCCCCCGGCAAAGGTAACGTGCAGGGCAAGGCTCTCTACAACGGACAGCCAGCCGCCGGAGTCGAGGTGAAGCTGTGCGAAACATTCAACCAGTATTTCGGCGGGTGTAAAGGCGAGACGTTCACGGCCAGGACGGGTAGTGACGGCGAGTACTTGATCAAGGATGTGCCGCCAAGGGTCTACGAGGGCCTGATAGTTAAGGTCTTCGACACAAACTATTACGTCTTCGCTACTTCAGGCATAATCCAGTCGGCCAAGTACAAGATTGAAGAGGGCCAAACATTCTTCGCGCCCGACGCACACCTTTTCAAGAACGATCTGAAGCTCCTGAGTCCGAAGGCGGGGTCAAAAGTCAGCCCCGGCCAAATAGAAGTGAGGTGGGAGGCTTACCCGGATGCGGCCTATTACAAATTCAGCATCTACGCTGACACCTCGTCGGGGGCGACGACGGAGTACGATTATATCAACAAGCGTGTCGAAGGTCAGTCTTACGTTCTGGACAAACCGCTTTCTCCCGGCTCATACACGTGCAAGGTTGAAGCCTACAACAGCGCCGACATCAAACTCTCTCAAAGTGCTAGCGACATAAAGTTCACGGTGACGGGAGAAACAAAAAAGTAAAAAGCTGATTCTTGACCGGGCACTGTAGCGTAGCCCCGCAGCATAAGAACTCATTCAACCGGGATGCGGGATAGCATGGCTTTCATGTTTGAGAGGGGCAACAATAATGAAGCGCATCTTTTCTGCCGTCTTAATATTGCTGTTCAATTTGAATCTGCTCGCGTCATCAGCTTTCAGCCAGCGCAATCAATTAAAGTTAAGCTCGACCAGTGAGCCAATCGTACAGGCAACGGAGGAGGGCAGATTCCGCCTGTTCATCTGGAAAATGCCTGTGGGAGAGGAGAGGTATACGATTGAGCGCAATAACGAATCGCTCATAGTGCGCTCAAGCTTCGAGTACTCCTATACTAATAAAAAAGCCTCTCTGACCGCCCTGCTACAGACGCGAAGGGGTTTGCAACCTGAGAGGTACGAAATTAAGGGGACTACCTTACAGGGAGCAAAGCTCGACACCTCAGTCAGTATTGCGGGGCGGTCCGCTACCGTTCGGGAAGGCGCGGAAACCAGACAGGTGGCTATTCCCGGCAACTTCTTCACGATTAGAACTCCCTTCCCGGTTGCTATTGAAATGATGCTCGTTCGCTACTGGACGAGCCGTCAGATCAGGCAGCAACTGAAGACCTTCCCTGACAATCAGGTGATGATTGATTACCACGGCCATGACACGATTAATGTCGGCAAAGAGCGAGCCCAATTCGATTGCTATAGCGTAGGAGGACTCACCTGGGGACGGACGTGGTTGTGGTTCGATTCAGCTAAACGATTGATTGCTGCCATCACCCCTAATATGGATACTTCAAGTCAATTACAGGCTATACGAGAGGGGTACGAGTCAGCGCTGCCGGACTTCCTCACTAAAGCGGGAGAGCGTGGCATGTCCCAACTCTGGCAGGTGGCGAGCCGCATAAAGAATAAGCACAAAGAGTTGGTCGCCATCATTGGCGGCACATTGGTGGATGGTACGGGAAAGCCCGCGACAAATGACTCCGCAGTTATTATTCAAGGGGGACGCATTGTTGCTGTTGGCCCACGTTCGCAGACAAAGATTCCCAAAGGGGCAACGATTATTGATGCGCGGGGAAAGACCGTATTGCCGGGGCTATGGGATATGCACGCTCACATGAGACAGGTCGAATGGGGGCCTGTCTACCTTGCCGCCGGTGTGACGACCGCGCGCGATGTGGGTAACGATTTAGAGTTCGTCACGGCCATGCGAGACGCAATAAGGTCTGGACGCGGGCTCGGGCCGAGAATGTTGCTCGCAGGGTTCATTGATGCTGACGACCCGACTACGGTTACAGGCTACCATGCAAATACGCCGGAGGAGGCGCGCGCGCTGGTCAACATATATAAGCGGGCAGGCTTCGATCAGGTGAAGGTCTGGAACAACGTTAAAGCGGACATCCTTAAGGTAATCATAGCTGAGGCTCATCGGCTCGGCATGACCGTGACGGGGCATGTGCCCAAGGCAGTAAACGCATTCCAGGCCGTAGAAGCCGGACAGGATCAAATCAATCATGTCGCATTTATAATTCAAAGCCTACCGAACGGTAACATTGACTCAGACGAAACGAAGAAGGCCCTTCAGGTTTTCAAAGAGCGTGGGACGGTAATTGAAACCACTCTTGCCGTGGTCGAATTGCTAACGCATCCAATTGATACCCCTATCTCAACATTCGAGCCGGGGGTCTTGAAAGCTCCGACTGATCTGACTGCTGTGCTTAACAGACTCGGCGTGCCGCAGGAACAGGCGACGGGAGCCCGCTCATTCTTTAGCTTAGCCCTGAACGTAGTGGGTTACTTGCACAAGATCGGTGTTCCGATGGTTGCCGGCACTGATCAGGTAGTCCCGGGGCACAGTTTACATCGAGAGCTTGAGCTTTATGTCAAAGCCGGGTTCACGCCGATGGAAGCAATACAGGCAGCGACCATCGTCCCTGCCCGTGCCATGAGGATGGATCAGGAAGTCGGCACAATCGAACGCGGTAAGCGGGCGGACCTGATTATCACGGATGGCAATCCGCTCGATAACATCAGCAATATTCGCAATGTGAAGTCCGTCGTTACGAACGGCGAGATTTACGATAGCGCACAGCTTTGGGAGGCCGTCGGCTTTCGACCTTAACACTTAGATGCAGTGTTCCATGTGTATCAATCTATCGGGACACGCGCCTGACAACGGTACGCACCAGCACGCTCGCCCCTATGTTTACGCCTTATGTAACCGCCGACTGGGGCGGCGGAGCAGCCTACGGCTGGGTCATCGGTAAGGATAAATCAGATTCTCTGGTCTGCTGGAACGCTACTCGCTCGCCCCGGGTTAATTCGGGCGTTGGATGTTAGTCGTTGACGAAAGACAAAATGCTAAGAGAGCAGATAAATCTGAAATCCCTATCTACCGTTGGCTTGATTCTTTGCCTGAGCTATTCGGCGTTGGCGCAGACGAGTAATCCATCTGCGCGTAAGTTCGATGAGTTCGGGGATGTCCTGCCCACTGATATGGCGGCACGTCTTGATAACTACGCCATCCAGCTTAAGAATGAGCCTAATACTCGTGGCTTCATGATCGTCTATCGCTCGCATCGTGATCTTCCGGGTTTAAGCAGCAGGCACGTTAATTGGATGCGGAGTTATCTAATTTACAATCAAACAATCAAAGCCGACCGCATCATAGCGATGGATGGCGGCACGGCTTTATGTCTCTCGCATGAACTTTGGATTGTTCCGCCCGGAGCCGCTCCGACGCCGAGAGAGGATGCTTATTCGAGAGGTTTTGGGAATACTGATGTCGCACTAAAATATGATGAGTATCATTATACGATACCCGAAGACATGCTGGAGTCCTATAGTAATGAGTTTGAAAATGGGCTTGAGGGATTCGCAGAAGCCTTGCGGAAGGAGCCGCGCACTCTGGCCTATATTATTGCTTACGAAGGCTATCGGATAGAGAGCTGGGAAGAGGAAGATGAAAGGGGGCGGAAGAAAACGCAACGTCGGGGGAATATCGATCCTCCCGGAATAGCATGGAAGGAATTGAAGGGTAAAAGAGCTGAGCTGGTGAAGAGGTACGGGATTTCCCCATCGAGGGTAAAACTGGTGAACGGTGGTTATCGTAAGTGGCGGGAGTTAGAGTTATGGGTAGTGCCGCGCGGGGCGCGTGAGCCCATACCGACCCCTAATACTTATCGGCCTCAGCGAAAGCGAAATAAACGCTGAGTGCTGTTAGCAAACCCGCTTCTAAAACCTCATCCAACCCGGCCATCCGCTATTAATCTTCTCAAGGTGCTTCATCTGATATACATTATGGCCGACTCGCTGGGTGCAGGCTCGTTCAGGCATTATGTATCAATCAAGCCGATCATGGCTATAGAAGGGAGAAAGAGATGAGTGATTTCAAACTTGGCGATAAATCGCTTAAAGAATTGAAAGGCGTACACCCGGATCTGGTGGCCGTTGTAAAGCGCGCTATTGAGTTAACGGTTCAGGACTTCGCTGTTCATGATGGCAACCGGACTCTCGAAGAGCAGAAAAAATATCTGGCTTCGGGGGCCAGTCAAACGCTTGATTCCAGACACCTCAATGGACATGCGGTTGACCTTGTGCCGTACATCAGTGGGAAGCTTCGTTGGGAGTGGGAGCCGATCTACAAAATCGCGGAAGCGGTGCGAACTGCGGCCAGGGAGCTTGGCACTCCTTTGCGTTGGGGCGGGGCATGGGATGTGTCCTTCACTCAGTCAGATGATCATCCGGAAGATTTGGTCGCTGACTATGCTGCCCGCCGCCGGAAGGCAGGAAAGAAAGTCTTTATTGACGGCCCGCATTTCGAATTGCCTAAAGATCAGTATCCTTAAGGCAGTCTAATAAGACGCTTAAGCTGGCCGTAATCGCCCCGGTGGTTACGGCCAGTCAGGCTTTGCCGCCAGACGCTTCATATCCCGCGGGAGTATTCTGACATAGCCGGAGAAAGCTGACGCTCAAGCTGAATGTTTCAATTGCGAGGGGTGCTCAACAACTCATTCAGCCAGATGCCTCAATAGCTTCTCCTTCATCGTGCCTCCCCCGATGTAAGTCGAACGCCTGCGCTCGGCGCGGGTTGGGGGCTGTCGCCCGGATGAAGTTGGCAGTGAGAAAGGTCTAAAGCATCTTATTGGCAAATAAGCCAAAGTGAGATTGACATGAATAACGACCTGTCACACAGCGATGGGCGCAGGCAGTTCATCAAGCGCGCCATCGTTTTCGCCATTGCTCTGCCCTCGGCAGTTGCTCTGCATAGCTCCTGCCGCACCCAAAGGAAACAGGGCACATCGACGGGTATCGTCGGAGGCGGGTGCGACGGTTGTGAAGGTATCTATGAAGATATGCCGCGGCAACCAGGCTGGCAGACAACCATAGCTTCTGCTGCTGAGCCGGGCGAGAGGATGGAAATCAGCGGCAGCATTTATCAAGTTGATGGAAAGACTCCCGCACCAAACGTCATCCTTTATGTCTACCACACAGACGCGAAGGGGTATTACACGCCCTCGCCCAATGCGACCAACCTTGCTCGCAGACATGGACACTTGCGGGGCTGGCTCAAGACAAACGCAGGCGGGGAATATAAATTTACAACTATCAAGCCCGCATCATACCCTAACAGTGATATTCCGGCACACATTCACCCGATTGTGAAAGAACCGGATAAGAACGAGTATTACATTGACGAGTACGTGTTCGATGATGACCCGTTCTTAACACAGGAAAAGCGCTTGAGGCTTGAGAACCGTGGCGGCTCAGGGATTGTTCGTCTGGCTAAAAGCAGCGATGGCTTATGGATTGGCAAGAGAAACATTATTTTAGGATTAAACATTCCCAATTACATGTAAGGACGAAATCGCCTGGCTGCCTTGGCGATGACTACTCGTATACTCCGTGACCGCCGTCCAACGCAGCCCAACTGGAGGAAAACACTAATAGTGACCGACCAAATCCGCTTCGACGACGGGGCCGCCTACGAACGATACATGGGCAAGTGGAGTCAACTGGCGGGCGAAACTTTCCTCGACTGGCTTGCTCCAAAATCAGGTTTGCGGTGGCTCGACGTTGGCTGCGGCAACGGCGCCTTTACCGAAATGCTCGTCGAGCGATGTGCGCCAGTCTCGGTACAGGGGATAGACCCGTCCGAGGGGCAGCTCACCTTTGCTCGCGCACGACCCCTCTCGCGTATGGCACAGTTTCGTCAGGGCGATGCAATGGCACTGCCTTTCCCAGACGATACGTTTGACGCGGCTGTCATGCCGCTGGTGATTTTCTTCGTCCCAGACCCGGCCAGAGGCGTTGCCGAAATGGCAAGAGTGGTCTGCCCGGGCAGCGGCGTCGCGGCCTACGCATGGGACATGGTTGGCGGTGGTTTTCCATACGAGGCGCTGCACGATGAAATGCGCGGGCTCGGTATTGCAGTCCCAACGCCGCCGAGCCCTGACGCGTCTCGAATAGACGCCATGCGTGACTTGTGGACGGGCGCGGGTTTGGACGGGGTCGAAACGCGGGAGATCACTGTAGAACGGACATTCATTGATTTTGACGACTACTGGACGACCGTCCTCGGTGGGCCTAGCGGCGGCCCGCAACTGGCAGCGATGGCCTCCCGTGAGCTCTCGCAACTCCGTGCGCGGATGCGCGCGCACCTGCCGGCGGATGCCACTGGCCGTATCACCTATAGTGCCCGGGCTAACGCCGTCAAGGGTCGCGTAGTAAACTGACTTTAAGGATGAATCTCTGCCCTGTAAAGACTGTGACTAAAAGAATCATTGCCATTATTGTTTTCGCGTTGTTCATCTCGGGCTACGAGCTCGCTCTTGGCTGTAGTTGCGTCGAAACCGCTTCGCCGTGCGAAGCCTATGCCGAGGCTTCCGCGGTCTTTATTGGTTCCGTAATGAGGGTTGAGCCCGGAAAAGCTCTAAAGGGGGAAGGTGGAGAAGAATATGAAGGCGGACAAATCGCCTATGTGCAAATTGAAAAATCCTTCAAGGGAATAAAAGCGACAGAGATAGTTTTACATCAGCCGGGGCATAATTGCGCTCCAAGATTCAAACCCGGTCAGCGCTGGCTGCTGTATGCTGCATTTCATAGGGACTCTAAAACATGGGAAGTATATGGGTGCGGTCGTAGTACCTGGATAGAATCTGCGGGCGATGATTTGCTATTCCTGCAAGGGCTGCCTAAATCTGCCACTAAGACGAGAATCTCCGGCGAGCTTAAACATTATGAAGAAGACCCGGAGAAAGGCTTTACCTTTATCAACAATATTATAGGGGCGAAGGTCAAAATCATCGGGGCGGAAAAGACTTATGAAGTTTACACTGATAAGAATGGCGTCTATGAAATCTATGGCCTGCCTCCCGGCAAATATACTATTGAACCGGAGATTCCTTTAGGTTTGAAGGTTGGCTTCTCGACGCCTTTCGGGGCGGGTGATTCCACCGAAGAAGACGGCTCTTCTCAGGACAAAACTCCCAAAGTGGGGCTAAAAGCTCAGGGCTGTGCCGGCTCAGATTTCATTCTTCAATCCGACAGCAGCATTAGCGGCAAAGTATTCGGGGTTAATGGTGAGGTCTTACCGAATGTTTGTCTCGGCCTGAAACCGACAGATAAAATTGCCAATCCATATTTCAGCATCTCAGATTGCACCGAAGCGGACGGCAGCTTCAAACTTGAGGAAATTCCTCCCGGCAGCTATGTGATTGTTGTCAACAATGACGGAAAGATCAGCTCGAACGAGCCCTTCCCCACCGCTTACTATCCGGGAGTCTTTGATAAAGAGAAAGCAGCTGTCATCACAATCAGCGAAGGCGATAGAAGAGAGAATTACAATATTCAAATCCCCTCACAATCACTTACCAGAGTAGTGCAGGGTCTACTTTTGTACTCGGACGGACATCCTGTCGCGGACGAATACGTCTCGTTCAAAGCCGAAGGAAAAAGTGATCGCTACGACTGGGATGCCAGAGCGGCAACGGACGATCAGGGTCGTTTTTCCCTGACCTTACTGCAAGGCGCTGTCGGCTCGCTGCGCGCCGAGATGTACGTGTCCGCGAGAAAGTTTTCCGACTGTCCACAGATAAGAAAGTTGATTGAAGGTAAGAAAGAGGGCGCGACTTACGTCGAGACAAGAGCGATCAGAATTGAGGGCGATAGTGATATTCAAAATGTAAAGTTGATGTTCGCTTTTTCATATTGCCCGAAGAGGAGCACAGATCAGGATAAGTGATGAGCTTATACGTAGCGGACACACGCCGCAATCTAATGGCTCACCGAACCAGACCGCGAGTCAGCTCTTTTCTCATCAGGAAGGTCGGGTGATTTCGGCGTCGTGTGCTGCGGGTTGATTAGGGCGTCAGGCTTCCGTCGAATCGATATGAAGAAGATAATTTTAGCAACCTGTGCTTTGCTGTTTCTTTCGAGCAGTATCTATCCTCAAGGCTACTCATCGTATTCTCTCAAAGGGCTGCGGATAGATTACCAGCAATCTTCTGTGGCAGCTCACGTTCGCATTCTGAGGCGTGAGCTTGCCGATAAAATCGGATACTATGCGATTTACCGAGTCACCAGCCGGGTCGTTGAGCCCTTCAAGGGCAGAGTGAAAAAAGGCCAACGGCTGATTTATTATATTCAAACTGAAGATGTTTATGATAAGTATTCCTACCGGGGCGAGAAAGTTGTTTTCTTAGAGAACCCTGTTTACAGGAAGGAGAACAAAATCTGGAGCTATCAGACGATAGAGAATTCAGATCGAGAGGCGAGGCGGGAAGTCATTTCAATGATGAGAAGGATTAAATCTTCACGAAGTCGAAGGACAAGATTCCGGTGACGAAGCACAACAACTCATCGGGCCAGACTCCGTGACAGCATTCCTTTCATCGCCCTCTTCCCTGATAAGGCTGAAGTCTTCGTGCGCGGGGCGGGTTAATTCAGGCGTTATGCTGCTATGTAGTAATTAGGCGAGAAAACTTATAATGGCTCTCAGAGGAGCTTGCTCATGCCGAGAATCTTTCTTGCTATCACTCTCTGTCTTACTTACCTTGCCGTCTCAGCTCCCGCCCGGGATTGCGCTCGTCGGAGTAAGCGCCCCGACGCTAAACATTCTAATAAAGCAAATGTGGGCAAACGCTCCCGGTTACCTGCGGGCGGCCAGCCTCTCTGTGATCCAACACCTCATCCGGCTATCCTTCAGGGCGAGCCGGTTAAAGGCAGGGTGACGGTCAAAGTCCTAATTGATGAAGAGGGAAAGGTCATCTCAGCCGATGTTCTATCAGGCGACCCGGGGGCTCGGAAAGCGGCGGTTGATGCTGCCCTGAGAGAAACATTTTCTCCCAGGAGATTGTCAGGCAGGGCGGTGAAAACCATGGGAGTCATCACCTATAACTTCACAGAGCGCGGAGCGGTTACGAAAGAATCAGAATCTCATTAGGGTCGCATGTTGGATGCCCGCGCCGAGCGCCGCCATCCAACATGCGACGCGAGGTAGCATCATAAGAGAGATGCTATCGAGGCGTGGGGTTGATAAGGTTATCGCTCCCGTGGTGGGAACGGTTCGTTTAAGGATTGAAACCTTGTCGCTTGGAGGTCGAAAATGAAACGCTACGCGTGCATTCTGTTTACCTCTGTCTTAGTGCTTATCGGCTGTAGCGCCGTGTCCGCACAGCAGCAACAACAATCCCCTGTAAATACAACGCTGGCTGAGAGCGCTTCGCTGGCGGATACACTCTCTTGGCTCGATGTTAAGTTAAGACAATACGGGAGGTTTACGCTTCACTATCCGCTGTACCAACCCGGGCTGCATTTCCGTACGCGCTTTCTGGGGTTGGAGGCTAACGGGTGTGTAGTCACCTATCGCGTGAGCTACGAGCAACGCGGGTCGGGCAGCAATGATGTCATCTCGCCCGCGCGTGATGCTGTGAAGCCTGTGGGGTATAGCTCGAACGTCAGGGAGCGGATAGTTAACTTAGCGGCACTCGACCCGACATTGGTGCGGGGCGAGAGTCCGAAGAAGTGGGATGGCGGAGTGATAATCTTTGGAGCCGGGCTGGGCAAAGTGGCGGTGAGAAGCCGTGATGAGCGGGGGAAGATGCAGGAATATGAGGGCGGTGAGTTCTACGTGAGCGAAAAGGAGCAGGTCGAAGCGATAGCTCAGGCATTGCGGCGCACCGTCATGCTCTGTAGAAAATAATTCGCCCGGCAGGACGCGCCACCTGACATCAGTATGCGCCCAGCCGCGAGGGCTGTCAGAACCCCTGGAGACTGACAACTCATTGACCGGACTCTTCGATAGCACTTCACGCATGTTCTTTCCTTGCGTTCGCGTGGCATGCCATCTGCGGGCGGCGGGTGAACAGCGGCGTTAGATGGCAGCCATGTTTATGGCTTCGGAAATTCTGTCAGGAGATGGAAAGATGGCGACATTGAGGCTCGGAACATACCTGCTCTTTCTGGCTATAATCCTTTGGGGGACATTGCTCGGCGGGATTGCTTATTCACATCTCGTCTACTTCCCGGTTTATCTGTCGGCCCTGCCTGACTCGGCGGTCGTCGTCAATGGGCCTTACGGCCTGCACGAGGCGGTCTTCTGGATGACCATTCACCCGCTGCTCATCCTCTCGCTCCTCCTCGCCTTGGCACTGAATTGGAAATCAAGGTCGCGGCGCAAGCTCATCCTGATTAGTTTCGCCATCTATTTTCTAGTGCTTGTGATC
Organism: Pyrinomonadaceae bacterium; assembly: GCA_036389675.1. GTDB lineage: Bacteria > Acidobacteriota > Blastocatellia > Pyrinomonadales > Pyrinomonadaceae > DASQYE01. Next base: position 40,330 of record DASVWI010000014.1, on the reverse strand, counting down.
ACTCGAATTTATTTCATTCCTGAGTTAATAGCCTTCGAACATAGCCCTGAATCAAAGGTATCAGCCTCAGAATGGCTTGCGCGTGGGCAGCGCTGGCAGAGATTGAGCTGGACTCGGGGCGGTGTCATGTATGCCGGAATCCTGCCGCTACTACTGGCACTGACTAAGCCTGTTGAGAAAGAATCTGAGCGGGCAGCAGCCGTCTAACAACTCATTGAACCAGAGGCGTTGCGAGGTGCGGCTATGCGAGTGCGACCAGCAAAACTTCGCGCCGCCAACGCCCGGCAACTCGTTGCACTCTACCGCCCCTTAGCAAGCCTTTCATATTTCCTCATTGTTTCGGAGGCAGAATGCCACGCGCGGGCTGCGGGCTGATTTCGGCGTTCGACGCTTACTGGTGAAACGCCCCGCATGGCTTAATCTTAACGATCAAAACCACACATATCTCGCCATACTCCAATTACAGATTCATTTTTTTGCCACAAAAATACCTCTCACGGTGTTTTATCAATAACGGTGTTAATTGGAGGACTATTTTATGAAATTGCATGGAAAAGTTTTCCTGTCAGGTTTTTGCTTTCTTTTTCTATCGGCGGTTGCCGTGAAGGCTCAACTTGGTATTGTTGACGCTAATGCCGGGGTTAAACCGACGCTTGTTATTCTGGGGACTTATCATATGGGCACTCCCGGAAACAATGTCGTCAATGGCAAAGTTGACGATGTGACCACTGCGGAGAGACAAAGGCAGATGGTCAAGCTGATCGAACGGCTTAAGAGATTCAACCCGACTAAGATTGCGTTGGAAATTGACGGCGAGGACGCCGCGAAAATTCAGGTGCTTTACGATAAATACTTGTCGGGAAACTATCAGCTCTCGAAAAACGAAACCAATCAGATAGGTTTTCGCCTCGCAAAAGAGCTGGGTCATAAAAAAGTTTACTGTATCGATTGGAGCGAATTCTGGGACGACCCTACTATCAATTATGAAAAGTATGCTTCCAAAGATGCCGAGCTGGATAGTTTTCTGAAAGGAGTTTACCGAAATCTAAAGAATGAAGTAGAGGCGGAACACGAAAAACTATTCACACTGTCCATCACCGACCAGCTTATTCTTCTCAATCAACCAGACCGAATAGAGAAGAGCCATAAAATATATTTTGACCTCATGCGAATCGGGCGCGGTAAGGAGTATGTCGGAGCAAACTATGTTTCGTGGTGGTATAGAAGAAACCTGACAATTCTGGACAACATCATCAGAATCACCGATTCGCCGAAGGAGCGAATTCTCGTTGTTTACGGCTCGGGCCACCTCAAGCTTCTTACGCAGTTTGCAAAGGAATCAGGTTTTTATAACGTCGAGAGTCCCTTGAAATATCTGCAAAGTGAGAAGTAAGAATCTTTATTTCAATCATCCGTTTTTTGTCGTAACACGCGGTCGAACAACTTATTGAACCTGACCCCGCGACAGCTTCCCTCTCGTGATGCTTCCCCGCGGCACAGGTTGAATGTGATTCGCGGAGAGCAGTTCAACCAGCGGCGTCAAATGGTTCGGGTTGTCACGGCTAAACTTCTCTCGTCAAAGGGTCGGCGTTCGGCCTTGAAAGGAGACTCGTTATGAGCATTTGGCTTTGGGTGGTTGCAGTGTCGCTCGCGGTTTACTGGTCAATCTTCTTTTATCTCTTGACGCGCCGCCGTTGGGATGCCCCGGCACTCATCGTCGGCGTTCTACACATGCTCTTTGCTTCAATATTTGTCGCCGTTCCGATCCGCTCATTCTTCGATCCCAATTACATCGGTTTCGGAGTCGGGCTCGTCCGTTTTGAAGGAAGATGGGCCACGCTCCCATCGGCAGTGCTTCTCTCCTGGGCGCTGGCGGCAGCGTGGTTTGCGGTATCCTACGGCAAAGGGCGCTGGATGAAGCTTATCGCCGTGGGCGACATTCTGTTTGCGTTAAATCTTGGCGGTGGCTTTCTGCTCGATTATGTGCGCGGAGACCTGTCCGCCTCTAAAATTCAAGGCGGCGAGTTTTTCACCCTGAGGGGCACGGTGGCGGCGTTAATTCCATTGCTCATGTTTGCGCTGCCATTCGTGGCGAGTGCTATCTGGGCAATGCGCCGGGTAGAACCGGATGGCACTGCTCCGCCTTCAGCTCAAGGAACGCAGGAGAAAGGTGCGGATTCGGAAAAGGAGACAAAAGACATCAACGGCTTTCGTTACTCGGCGAGCCGCATCTAACAAGTCATTCGACCGGATGGCCGGAGAGCATACTTCTCATAGCGCTCTATTCCCGGCAGCTTATGCGCTCGGCTGTGTTGAGCGACGGTTCGAAGGCGAGATGCTGTTACCTGAGAATTGACATTCCACCTTTACAGGGAATAATGTAGCCCTGTTTTAGCTGTTTACCTTTCTGCTGTAGACCTCCGGTTTTATCAGTCTCAAAGAATCAGTCTTTAGATATAGCCAAGCCGAGAAAGGACATCCCACTATGAACGAAGCAGCCCGAAAGCAGCGTAATCAACAGAGACTTACAGAGTGCTTCCCAAAATTTGCTCAGAGAGTGGAAGCGGTCATCAAAGATTTGGAGGCTCAGGGTTTTCGACCGCGCATTCAAGACGCTCATCGGTCAATCCCAGACCAAGAGGAAGCTTTCAGAAACGGATTTGCCAAGGTTAGGTTCGGCTTTCACAACATCACTGGTGCGAACGGCAAGTCGGAGGCTTTGGCAGTAGACCTCCTGGACGATGACAAGCCGCTTAACCCTACGCGTAAATATATAATTTTGCTGGCTGAGGCGGCTCAAGCCCATGGGCTTCATCCGGGGAGCTTTTTCGGTCTGCCACAGTCGCTTCGCGCTGGTTTGAGCAAAGCTATACAGGAGCATAATTTCGACCCTAAGATCAAGATCGGGTTCGATCCTACGCATATAGAAGTGACCGGCATTTCCATCGCGGAAGCGAAAGCAGGCAAACGCCCGTCTTAAGCCTGTAGCTTCTGCCGAAGCAATCCATCAGAGCTGTGCACTTAATCCGTCGTCCGCGAAGATGACCGGATTATATAGTCGTGTGAGCGCCACCTCGCAACTCACTCCGCCCAATCGGCTGCGCTAATGAAGTGTGTCATTGTCAAGGCTTCGGAGGGGCATGGGTGTTGCCAAAACACGAGAGCATAATTTATCTTAACCGTGACGGAACTGATGGGTTTGAGGCAGTGGATATGGATAATTTTAAAACGCTCCTTAAGATCATTGCGGTTATTCTAGGAATTGTTCTTGCGTTTGCTGTCATTGGCATGGTTATGACGGCGCTGCAATATTTGTTCTGGATAAGTGTGCTCTGTCTGGCAGCCGTGGTGGCGGTAAAACTATTAAAAAAGTCTGATGCCCCGCAGCTCGAAAGCAAAGACCCTGTGCAAGCATTAAAAGATGCCGAGCATAGCTTGGAAGAATACAAGCGCAAATACACGGCCAAGTAATACAGACGCGTCTATCAGCGACAACGCAACCCGGCAACTCATTGAGCCAGACCCGCCGATAGCATTCCCTTCATCATCCTTTTCCGCATCAATACGGGAATGCTGCTCGTCGCAGGTTATAAGGGGCGTCAAGCGCCTGCCACCTTGCTGAGCAATCGCTGTCGAACTTAACAGCATTCGATATCGTAGTAGCCTTATCAGGAGGTGAAAGAGGATGTATTGTTCATCTTGTGGCGTAGTGGTCGCGCAGGGCTTGAGCTACTGTAATTATTGTGGCGCGAAGTTGAGTCTGGCAAAAGTCGATAAGGGCATCAAAGCGCCGGAATTGAAATCCGAGCTCATCGTGTCCGCGATGGTGGCGGTCTTCGTCCTCGGCCTTCCGGCTATCATCGTGTTGATGGGAGTGATGAAAGCCGTGCTCGAATTAAATGTGGGGCTGATTCTCGCTTTCACGCTGCTGAGCTTTCTGATCATGCTCTTACTCGAAGGCGTGTTCATTCGACTGTTATTTCATCGCAGGCGCGGCGCTGAGGACGCAGGCGACGTTGTGCTATTGAAGGCTCAAACAACAAAAGAGCTTGACGCCGCACAGACGCGAGCGCTGCCGGAGCCGTTGCCGAGCGTGACAGAGCATACTACGCGCGCATTTGCGCCAATCTACAAAGAGCGCCCATAGAAATGAAGAATCGTCCTTAAGCCGAGCCTCGCCTAACAACTCATTAAACCCGACCCCTCGATAGCATGGGCGTCTGGCGTTTCGCTTAACCTTTACAATCTGTATAGCCGAGAAGGGCATGTGAGAAGCATAACCAGTCTGGTCATGGCGGCGACAGATAAGTAGGGCGGACAGGTCATCTATCTTTAACATCTGCTATGTAAATCAGCTTAAGTACGGGAGACGTGATCTATATCTGAACTTTTTTTCGCGTTAGTAGTTGGGTCGGAGCGCCGTCGGCTGAGAACAATTAAAAAGCTCCGCCCCGTATGCTATTTTGCTGCTGACGAAGGAGAGAAAAGATGAACGCACCAGTAACACCGGATCACATTATGCAGCTCGGCTTGGGCTTCTGGGCCTCGAAGACGCTGCTCAGCGCCGTGGAGTTGGGACTTTTCACGGAGCTGGCCGGAGGCGCGATGACTGCCGAGGCTATCGGAGAGCGGCTCAAGTTACACCCGCGCGCGTTGCGCGACTTTCTGGACGCGCTCGTCTCGCTGCGGATGCTGGAACGCGATGCCGAAGGACTCTATAGCAACACGCCCGAAGCGGACATGTTTCTTGACCGGGCAAAGCCATCTTACATCGGCGGGATGCTCGAAATGGCGAACGCGCGCCTGTATCCCTTCTGGGGCTCGCTGACCGAAGCACTGATGACGGGGCGGCCACAGAACGAGGCCAAGAGCGGAGGCAATTTCTTTGAGGCTTTGTATGCCGACCCGGAGCGGCTGGAAGAGTTTCTGAGCGCCATGACCGGCCTTAGTCTCGGCGCAGCCCGCGCAATCGCGCAGCAGTTCCCTTGGGGAGACTACAGAACCTTCATCGACATAGGCGGGGCACAGGGCGGAGTTCCGGTACAAGTCGCGCTGGCGCACCCGCACCTGACCGGCGGGATTTTCGACCTGCCGGCAGTCGGCCCGGTCTTTGAGAAGTATGTCGCACAGCATGGCCTCTCAGATCGGCTACGCTTCCACCCGGGGGACTTCTTCAACGACCGATTGCCTTCGGCGGACGTGCTGGTGATGGGACACATCCTGCACGACTGGGACATCGAGGAGAAGATGATGCTGCTCAGAAAAGCCTTCGAGGCATTGCCGGCGGGCGGCGCGCTCGTCGTGCATGAGGCGCTCATTGACGATGACAGGCGGCAAAACACGCTCGGGCTGCTGATGAGCCTGAACATGCTGATCGAGACGCCCGGTGGGTTCGACTACACTGGCGCGGACTGCTCGGAGTGGATGCGCGAGGCTGGCTTCCGCGAGACGCGCGTGGAGCATCTGGTCGGGCCGGACTCGATGGTGATCGGCATAAAGTGACATTCGATCTCGAACGCGATGAGCGCATTACAGCTCGCCGCGCCTGACCACACGTTAAAAACCGACGCCTCGATAGCATTCCTCTCATGCTCCCCTTCTGAGGCTCGCTTAAGGGTCGCCCGCGCGGGTAGCCCTTAAGCGAGCCTCAGGCGTTAGCTCTAAATCATTGACTTGGAAATCTCCCGGGCGATAGTATCGCCCGACACGAGGCGACCGGAAATTGCGTCGGACAATTGAATCAGGGGGCGGCAAACTCGCCCTCTAATCTCTTGTTTGAAAACCCGACGCCTGTTGGTATGAGCCTTGTCGGCATCATCTTTTACAGGCAGGGGCTGACGGCCAGAATCGGAAGCTCATTGATGAGTATCAGCGGGACACAGGCGGGCAGAAGCGCAAATTTTCTACCGGCTGAACGGAAAGAATCGTCATGAATTATCATTGGAGACAAACCATGCGAGCTATTTTGCTCCTGTCGCTTCTGCTGTGCTTCGTTTCGCCGAGTCAAGCTCAGAATGCTGCGGGCTCAGATCAAGGTTCTCTGGTGGTGGTGGTCGATTTCAAGTGGTTTAAGAGTCGTCAGACAATGAGGAAACCTGACGCGCCCAGTACCGCACCGGCTGCGGCTATGATACCCGAAAATAAAGTCCTGCAACGAAACGAGAGAGCACAGGCTCCCTTGGGGGTCAGAGACCCGAATGCCGATACCATTGACGGGCGCAGCGCGGCACTGGAAAAGAATATGCAGGAAGCGCGGTCGCCCAAATCCGTCACTGTCGATGGCTTCACGTATCAGGCGAAAATCCGAAACGCGAGCACGAAAGTGATCGAGGTGGTTTTCTGGGAGTATCAATTCAAAGAGTTGTCGAACCCGACGAACGTGGTGCGACGGCAGTTCCTTTGCGGCGTCAATATAAAGCCCGCCAAGGAGAAAGAATTGCTGGCCTTCAGTGCGTCAGGCCCGAGCGATGTGATCAGCGTCGGAAGCCTGACGAACAAGGGCGGGAATCTTTTCGAGGAGAAGGCTGTGGTCAATCGTGTGGAGTTCGCGGACGGGTCGATTTTGCAGCGCAGGGATTGGAATTTCGCTGAGATGAAATCGAGCATTGAACGTGCCATCAAGACGCCATGGGGAGCAGAGATGTGCCGGGGCATTTGACGGGAAAGGAAAGTGACGGATTTGAAGCGTGCGTGGGTCAACAAAGCTCTGACAATTGTGTTGAGCATTTGTATCACACTCATATTTATAGAAGTCGTACTCCGAATAGTTAAATACCCTAAGCCGACCATCAGCGGTTGGAAGACGCTGGACAGTTACAAATCAGAGCGACACCAGCTGGGCTTTCGCGGCCAGAGGATTGAGTATCAGGATGATGACTTTGTAATTGTCATAGTCGGGGACTCACAGGTGGAGGCTAAAGCATGTGCGTACGGCTGGATGCCGGAGCAGCGGCTTCAGTTTTACTTAAACTCAAGGGGGAAGAAAGTCAAAGTCTTCTCGCTGGGCGGCCCGGCGACCGGACAGGATCAGCAGCTATTATCCCTCAGGGAATACTATCAGAAGTTTCGTGCTGATCTGGTCTTGCTTTGGTTCACGCCCGCCAATGATGTGTGGAACAATACGTTCCCGTCGAGCACACCCGATGACCGCACGCCCAAGCCGACATTCTGGCTGGAGAACGGTCAGCTTCATGGCCCGACAGAGCTGACGGGCCAACCCATCAGAGAGACTCAAAGCATCAGGATATTGCGCCTCTGGCGTAAGTTTTTCCCTTGGTCGAGAGAAAAAGAATGGGCACGGACGATTCTCCCTCCGGCCTATTCTCCGCTGACTAAATACGACGGCCCCGCGTCGGACGATTGGCAGAAGCGCATGGATTTGTTGCCGGGCTATCTGCACTACGAGAATTTCGATTCGGACAAAAATGATAGGGCGATGAAACTTACGCCCCGCAGCCCGAGGGTGCAGTACGGCCTCGACCTGACACGGAGTCTTCTGCAAGAGATGCAGCTCCTGTCCGCCTCGCGCGGCGCGCAGTTTGTAATCTTCAGGGCAGACCCGAACCCAGACACGACGAAAAACCAGACGGCTGCTTTAGATGAGGTCGTGCATCTTCTTAACGGGAAGTACTATAAAACTTCCGAGACCCAGTACAATGAGAACCTCCGCTATCTGACACAGGGCTTCGTCAACTATTTCATTCCCGTCGTGGTCGAGCCTGCCATAGTCGGCCCGGAGGACTCACATCTAAACGAGCATGCGACGGATCAGGTCATAAAAGACCTGTCGGAGAAAATTGAGAGCTTAGTGCCGGCGCGACGTTGAGCCGGTCGAATTTTTAATCTCTCACGAAAGTTGAAGGTGCTGGCGCTTTGAATATTATCGAACGACGACGACTCCCCATCTAACAACTCTCTGAACCAGACCCCTCGACAGCTTCTCTTTTATCGTTCTTTGGTTTCTTCATCCTGAATGGCTCTTGCGGCGCGCCGGTTGACTCAGGCGTCATGTCGCTTCGCATTGCTTGTGAGGAGATTGCTTATGAAGCAGGAAGTGTCAACCGGACTCGAAGGAAAAAAACATGTCATCAAAGAGTCCGAGCTTAACGGGTTTTCTTTGACGGAAGCCGTCTATCCGCCGGGATTGCGGATGCCTCGCCATACTCACCAGATCGCTCATATCAGCTTTATCTTTCAGGGCAGCTATACCGAGCGACACCCTGAACGGACGTGGGACTGTCGAACGTCCACTCTCGTTTTCCATCCGTTCGGATTAACGCATTCGCTCGACTTCGATGATACAGAGACACGCATTTTCACCGTTGAGATTAAGCCCCGCTGGTTCGAGTATATTTGCGAAAAGCCGGAGATCTTAAATCGTCCGGCCTATTTCCACGGCGGCTTGCCTGTTTGTCTGGCCCTGCGGCTTTTCCGCGAATACAGACACACTGATTCGGTTTCATCCCTTACGATGGAAGGGCTCGTGCTGGAAATGATAGCGGCGGCAACGAATGATCGCGCCGCCCGTGGTGAGCGTAAAAGCTCACGCTGGCTTAATCAGGCGCGAGATTTTCTTCACGCCGAATTTGCGAAAAATCTGACGATTGAAAAGATAGCGAAAGTCGCGGGCGTGCATCCGTCTCATCTGGCGCGCGTCTTCCGCGAGCAGACGGGTTGCACCATTGGCGAATACGTTCGTCGCCTGCGAATAGAGTTCGCTTCTCATCAACTGACTTCGACCGACGCGTCGCTGGGGGAGATTGCGGCGGCGGCGGGCTTCTCAGATCAGAGCCATTTTTCCAGAACTTTCAAAAATTATCTGGGCGTAACTCCGGGTGAGTACCGAAAGCCATACGCTCGCGCTAAGCCTGTTCAATAATGCCCGTCCGGTTCAAGACACAGCCACGGGAGGGCGCTTAAAATGGCTGCCATGTGGCTTGTAAAAATCATCGCCGAAACCTTTCTTCCCCTGATACTCTTTTTCGTTCTATTTCCAGCCGACCGTGTGCCCGCACAGAGCGATAAAGATTCCGGGCCGCAAAAAAGCATCGTCAAAGGCGAAACAGGCGCGAAGCTCGACCGCCTGTTAACACGGTACGCCATGTATGGTTTCTCCGGCACTGTCCTGGCGGCAAAAAACGGGAAGATCATTCTCAATCGCGGCTACGGTCTGGCAGACCGTGAACATAATCTGCCGAACACGACCGAGACGGTCTTCGCCATCGGCTCTTTGACAAAACAGTTCACCGCCGCCGCCATCTTACAGCTCGAAGCGCAAGGGAAACTAAACACCCAGGACTTCGCGGGCAAATACCTTGGGGAGTTCCCCAGGGACAAAGCGGGCATCACGCTTCACCATTTATTGACTCATACTTCGGGCCTGATTTCCGACGGCGCAAACGCACAACTGCCTTTGGAAAACCGTGATGAATACGTCGAGGCGGTGAAAAAAACCAGACTTCGCTCTACGCCCGGCGAGAAGTTTAATTATTCAAATGTCGGTTATAACCTACTGGCGGCAATCGTCGAGAAGGTCTCCGGCATCTCTTTTGAAGACTATCTGCAACAGCGTCTGTTCAGACCGGCGGGGATGAAAAGCACGGGGTTTATAAATAAAAGGCAGTGGGATGCATCCTTGATGAGCGTTGGCTACGAGCCGGCGGCCATCGGCGCGGGCAGCGTTTCGCGTGTGGAGACGGCGAAGCCTTCGAAATGGGACGACAAAGGCGCGGGCGGTGTTTTAACGACCACAGGCGATTTGTACAAGTGGTATCGTGCCCTGGAGGGCACGCGGATTCTTTCCGCGGCGGGCAGAAAGAGACTCTACACGCCGTTCCTGAGCGATTATGCCTACGGCTGGGAGGTTAGAAAAACCAAACAGGGAACGCCAGCCATCCAACACGGCGGAGACGTGCCGGGGTTTCAAAGCTGGTTCGCTCAATTTCCCGAAGAGAAGCTTGTCATCATCATGCTCATCAACAACCGTATGCGCTGGCGCAGTCTTCTGACGAATACGCTGGCGAGCGCGGCTTTCGGAGAGGCTTACGAAACTCCGCCGCCGCTTATGAGCATGGAGGCTGCCGCGCTTGAGCATTACGCCGGAGTTTACGGGCTCGCCACAGGCGGACAACTGCACGCGTGGGTCAGCAACGGCGCGTTCTTTATCGGTGCTGAAGGTCAGGATGCCGTCAACTTATTGACACATGCGAGCGAAAAGGATGCCGCACTCTACGGCGAGTTAAATACGAGGGTCGCGGGCATCATAGAAAAATTCCGGCGCGGAGATTTTGCTTTGCTTCAAGAGTTTTCGGGGACGGCGAAGCCTTCGGAATATGCCGCGTCGTTTCAGCAATGGTGGGAAGATTTTGTGCGAAACAACGGAGCGGTGAAAGCTCACCGGATACTGGGGACGGCGCGCAGCCGTACCGGACACGCCGTTACGTTCGTCCGCGTGGAATACGAGAAGGCCACCAAGGTGCTGCGCCTGCTCTGGTTCAACGATAAGATGGTCGGCCACGGCACGGGCGTGTCGAGACCCGCCATCGCGCAGTTTTTACCCGAAACCCCAACGCAGTTCACCTCTTTCGACATTCTCACCTCCCAGCTCACGGGCGTCAGCTTCCGCCTGAAAGAGAACGGAATCGCCGAATCCTTAACTGTGCCATCCAAAGAGGGGAAAGTAGTGGCGCAACGTATTGAATAAAGGGTTACAATTAAGACTTGCAAAATTCACCGGGCGAGGCTGTCACTCACCGCTTGAAAACAACAGGCGACACGACAGGTCGTGTGACCCGGCGGCCCGACAGCATCCCTTTCATCGTCAGCTTCCCTGCCGGTATTGAATGCCTTTCGCGTGGGCGCGTTGCTTCGAGCCCCGAGTCTCCTTGTTGTATAGTTGAGGAGAAGAAGTTTTAAGGCATTTATTTTAAGTTAATGGGGAGATGAATATATGAATCGTCTGCTTTCAGCGTGTGCTCTCTTCGCGTTGTTCGCTGTCGGATGCAGCACAACATCCAATTCAGTCACAGAAAACACTAACAAAGCTGCGACCTCGGCCTCGCCTACAGCGACGCCGACCTCGCAGCCGGCGAAGCGCGCTGAGGCGAGCAGCGAAAAGACAGGCGCTGCCGCTCAGGGTGATGTGACTGGAGCTTACTTTGTCAAAGGGTCTCTGCCCACCGATTTTTCCGAAATCGATCACTTGTCCCTTGCGACCATAGATGAACAGGGCAAGCCGTCTCCCCTGAATGGTTTCATACGACCGAAGCGCAGGTCGGCCAAAGATTATCAGCTTGTGAGCCCGAAGCTGAACGGGAAGGAGCTGACCTTTACAACCACGGCTGTGGATGGAATCAGCTACAGCTTTACGGGTACTTTCGAGAAGCTGCACGATTTCGCGGTGAACCCGCCGCCGTCGGATGAGGTGATATTGAAGGGTAAACTGGCGAGGCTGCGTGACGGGAAGGTGGTCATAGAGACGGACGTAAACTTCACATATTCCGCGGGCGACTAGTCTGCGGCCATCAGAGACCCGTCAACACATCAAACCCCACGCCCCGACAGCATTCTTTTTAATCTGCGCGGGTTTATGCCTGCGTCAGGCGTCTCCTTTACCAGTGCCCCGGATCAATGAATAATTGGGGCAGCTTGACTTGAGCGTCGCATTAAACATAGAGTGCCTTTGCTCTTCAAATATCATGTCTGCTAATAGAGAGATCAGCTTCTGCAAGGGAAAAATGAGAATCAAAACTGTTCTGCTGGTAACATTCTTTCTGGCGTTTAGTTCCATTAGCTTCGCCCAGTCATCAGTGCCGACTTTCACCCAGTACGGCGTCAAAGTCGAGAAGGTCAGAAACGTCAGGGTCAACCTGAAAAGCCACAAGGAGGCCAACCGTTTCCGCACTAATTTAAGGAACGCCGCGAAAGAGGGCGTGAACTTTGCCGGACATTACATCCTGACGACATGGGGTTGCGGGACGAATTGCGCTGTTAGCGCGATAATTGACGCGCGCAACGGCAATGTCTTCTTTCCCGACCAACTCGAAGGCAGCGGTTTCGGCTTCTGTGACTTGCCGGACGACACCGAGCCGCTTGTCTATCGAGCCGACAGCCGCCTACTCGTCCTCAGCGGATTCAAAGGCGGCGACCTTGATCTGGCGAACGGGCGTTGCGGTGTTTATTATCTCGAATGGACAGGCACGAATTTTAAGCAGGTCAAATTCGTGGAGAAAAAGCGAATCGAAACGCCCTGAAGCTCAAAGACGAATTGTGTTGGCGGATCAGTTTTGAGATTCTGGGCCAATGTCTATCAGCGCTCTGATTTTGAGACTGATCCGCTTGATTACGTATCACATTGAGTGTTTCGGTTAAGCGATCGGTAAAGAGCGGCCACGCCTAACAACTCTTTGAGCCAGACTCCGCGGTAACATGCCTTTCACGTTCTTCCCTTATACCCACGTTGTATGCTGCTCGCGCCGGGCGGGTTTGATTCTGACGTTGGGCCGCTTCGCCTCATAGACGGAGGAGAGATTGATGCGTATCGCGATCTTTGGGACAGGCGGCGCTGGCGGCTACTTCGGCGCGCGGCTGGCGCACGCCGGCGAGGACGTGGTCTTCATCGCGCGCGGGGAACATTTAAAGGCGATTCGTGAGCGTGGGTTGCGGGTACAAACGACCGCAGGCGAAATCGTCGCTCGCTCGGAGGCGACTGACGACCCCGCGCAAGTTGGCGCGGTTGACGTGGTGCTTGTCGGAGTCAAGACATGGCAGGTGATGGACGCTGCGCGCGCGATGTGTCCGATGATTGCCCCGCATACGTACGTCGTGCCTTTGCAAAACGGCGTCGAGGCGGCGGCGGAATTGGCCGCAGTGCTCGGTGACGGGCATGTGCTGAATGGTCTTTGTGGGACGATCAGTCGTGTCACGAGCCCCGGATACATTCTCAGTATTGGTGAAACCAACTTCATAAAATTTGGTGAGTTGGACAACAGACACAGCGAGCGAGCGGCCCATCTGCGACAGATTTTCGAGCGGGCTGGAGTGAAAGCGGAAGTCCCGCCGGACATTCGAGCAGCCGTGTGGGAGAAGTTTATCTTTGTCGTGCCCTACGGAGGAATCGGCGCGGTGTCGCGTGCCCCGGCGGGTGTGATACGCTCGATACCCGAAACTCGTCGGATGTTAGAGCAAGGCATGGATGAAATATTAGAAGTCGCCCGCGCGCTTCAGGTTTCTCTGGACGAAGGAATAGTTGAGAAGTCTATGGGACTGATAGACTCCCTCGCCCCTGACTCGACAACGTCCCTGCAAAGAGATATTGCGGCGGGTAAGCCTTCAGAGCTGGAAGCATGGAACGGCGCGGTCGTGCGGCTGGGTCGAAAAACCGGCGTGCCGACGCCCCTGCATGAATTCATCTACCACAGCCTGCTCCCATCGGAGTTGCAGGCACGTGGCGAGGGGCAGTTTGCGGCAACAGCGCAAACTCATTGAGCCAGACTCCTCGATAGCTTCTCTTTCACCGTTCTAAAGCCGCGCGCAACAACTCATCCAGCTCGGAGGCTCGACAGCTTGTCTTTCGTAATCCTCGTGTTTGATATGTGTCAGGCGACGGGTTGGGTGGGTTGTTAGATTGATGCGGGTCGCGTCAGGATGGAGACCTTATCATGAGTGACGGCGCTATCACACATTCCGTTGATGATACATTCAGGCTCGAACGCCCTCGCGCGCTCGACACGATCCTTTATGGCGGTCTGGTCGTCGGAATTCTGGACGGGCTATTCGCTCTGATCTTTTACGGCCTGATATTGGGCGCACAGCCGATGCGAATTTTCCAATCCGTCGCCGCGGGGTTGCTCGGCAAGGCGTCTTTTGACGGCGGGACAAGGACTTTTCTGCTCGGCGTGCTGCTCCATTTCGTCGTCGCATTATGCATCGCCGCAGTCTATTACGCGGCAAGCCTGAAGCTGCCGCTCTTGATCGATCACGCCATTGTCAGTGGATTGGTTTACGGCATGATCGCTTATCTGGTGATGAATTACGTAGTCATCCCGCTTTCGGCCATCGGTTACAGACCCTCTTCCTTTCGCCTGTTTCTGCCGGCATTTATAGGACATGCCCTGTTGGTCGGCTTACCGATTGCGCTGCTGGCGAGGCGAAGTGTAAAAGCGAATAAGAGGGATAACGGAGAAGTGATTGCCTGACGGCTGAGTGTCGGAGGTAGATAAAGAGGCTCGCTTGGGGCGGAAGCTAGACCTTCAGCGTACATCTTCGTCACGCGACCCGGGTAAGGCGCATCCAACAACTACTCATCAAGGCAGACCGCTCTATGTTGAAGGCACGACGGGGACGTTACCATGCGACGCCGTAATCTTCGCCGTGATTGCTTGAGCCACCCCACATCGTGCCGTGTGCCCGGTCGAACTGAATGGCGTTGATCGGCCCGGAAGTGCGCTCCTCAAACGTCAGATCATAGCCCATGCGGCGCAATTCCGCGCGCACCCACGCGGGCATTGATTCGGCGAGCAGGATGCGTCCCGGGCGAGACTCGTGGTCGCCGAAAGAGCTGCGCATCTGGAAGCTGTTAATGTTCGGAGCTTCTGTCGCCTCCTGCACATTCATCCCGAACTCTACGACGTTGAGGAAGAACTGCAGGAGGTTCTGATCCTGGCTGTCGCCGCCCTGAACGGCGAAGGCCAAAAAGGGCTTGCCGTCCTTGAGGGCGAGCGTCGGCGTGAGCGTGACGCGCGGTCGCTTGCCCGGCTCGATGACGTTGAAGGGTCCTTCAGTCGGGTCGGACACGAAGCTTTGCGCGCGCTGGCTCAAGCCTATTCCGGTGCGACCGGCGATGACGGCAGGAACCCACCCGCCGCTCGGCGTTACGGATACGACCCAGCCTTCTTCATCAGCCGCCTCAACCGAAGTCGTGCCCGCGTAGAACGCCCGCCTGAAATCTTCGTCCGGCGTTGCGCGCACGGGGCCACGGCTGACCGGGCGGACGGTGTCCTGAGTCGCGGGCGGCGGCGTGGTCGGGGTCAGTGTCGGGCGTTTAGGCCATGTCTCCAGCAGGGCACGAAAGGGATTCGTCTGGCCCTGAAACGGATAGGGGTCGCCGGGGGCGATTGTGGGGTCGTTGCGCTCCCAGTTGATCTGCTTCGAGCGCTGCTTCGCATACTCCTTCGAGAGCAGACCGCTGATCGGCTCTTGAGGTGCGAAGTAGGGGTCGCCGTAGTAGAAGTCGCGGTCGGCGAAGGCGAGGCTCATCGCCTGATAGACGGCATGGATGTAGCGCGCGCTGTTATAGCCCATCGCCTTGAGGTCGAAGTTCTCAAGGATGTTGAGCGCCTGTAGCATGGCCGGGCCTTGTGTCCAGTGTGTGAGCTTGTAGACTTCGATGCCTTTGTAAGTGGTCTTGACCGGCTCCTCTATGCGTACCTTCCAGTTGGCGAGGTCTTCGGTCGTGATGAGCCCGCCTTCTTCCTTCACGCCCCGCGCTATCTCGCGCGCGATGTCGCCACGGTAGAAGCGCTCATACGCGGCGTAGATGGCCTCTTTCCTGCTCTTGCCTGCCGCGAGCGCCTGCCCCTCGGCCTCGACCAGCTTGCGTAGCGTGGCGGCCAGATCAGCCTGACGAAAGACTTCGCCAGCCTCCGGCGCTTCGCGCTTCTGCCCTAAGTGAGGCAGCAGAACGTCGCGCGAGTAGCGCCACTCTTTGAGTCGCTTCTTCTCGCGTTCGATGGTGGATGCAAGCTGCGCCTCTATGGGGTAGCCGTCGGCCATCTGGATCGAAGGCTCAAGCACGTCCTTGAGGCTGAGCTTGCCGTACTCTGCGAGCATGACGAGCAGACCGCCCGGCGTGCCCGGCGTGACGGCAGCGAGTGGGCCGTATTCGGGCGGATACTTCAGGCCTCTGGACTTGTAGAACTCCGCGGTCGCACCCGATGGAGCCACGCCGAGCGCGTTGATGCCGATGACCTTTCCCGTATGCGGGTTGTAGATGAGAGCCTGTGTCTCGCCACCCCACGAGAGCGTATCCCACATGGTCGAGGCAGCGGCGATCATGGTGCAGGCGGCGTCAACAGCATTGCCGCCCTTCTGGAAGATCATTGCGCCCGCCGTGGCCGCCAGCGGCTTACCTGTAATAGCCATCCAGTGCTTACCGTGTAGGACAGGTTTTTGAGTTCGCTGCGCGCTGAGTCTGAAGGGGAACGTGAGAAACAATGTCGCCGCGAGCGAAAGACTGAAGAGCCACTTTGTTTTCTTTAGGAGCATCTCTTTGACACCTGCCGCGTAAAATTATTTCGCCTCAGTTATCACACTCCGTCACCGAAAATCAATCGAGCGATGCGACGTGGGATTGAGCGTCGGCATTCTACACCGTAAGGACTGAGGCGCTCATCCCATCACCGTCATCGACAGCGGAGCGGCTAATTCGGCCACACCATTCCCTAGTGGAAAATCCCGAGGCTGTATGTTTTTAATGCTTGAAACTATCCCTTGTGAATCAAGAGCAAAAGGTGCGCCGAGCCACGATGCTCAAAAAGTCTTGTCTTCACAGCGTCTTCATTCCAGAGCATCATGAGGCATGGTCATTGCTTTAGGTTCTGCGAATTAATAGTCTGATCGCGGCGGAAAGTACAGAGCAGGGGGGTTCGATGAGCATGGCGTCTTTGTGGGGACTCGGCGGGTTGACGTGGCGGGATTTGGGCAAGCGTGTCTGGGGTGAAGTTCAGGAAGATGACGTGTTCGGGCGGGCCGCCCAACTGGCCTACTATTTCCTGCTGGCGCTCTTCCCTCTGCTTCTGTTTCTCACCTCTGTCATCGGGCTGGTCATGGGCTCTGGGACGGGCCTGCGCCATAAGCTGTTCAACTACCTCAGCCATATACTGCCCGGTGATGCCTTTAAGCTCATCGATTCGACGATGTTCGAGGTCAGCCAGGCGAGCGGCGGAGGCAAAGTCGCCTTCGGCATACTGGCCGCGCTGTGGGCCGCCTCGAACGGGATGGGCGCGGTCACGCAGGCGCTCAACGTCGCTTACGATGTGGAGGAGTCGCGCCCATGGTGGAAACAGCGACTGACGGCGGTCGGACTGACGCTCGCGCTCTCCATACTCATCATCTCGGCGCTCGTGTTGGTGCTCTACGGGGGCAGGATCATCGAGCACGTCGCGGGCGGCTACGGCTTCGGCGAGGTCTTCACCACGACGTGGAAGGTCTTGCAGTGGCCGATAGCCATCGCTTTCATACTCATCGCTTTCGCTCTCATCTATTACCTCGCCCCAGACCTGCATGATCAGAAGTGGACGTGGGTGACGCCGGGCTCGGTCATCGGCGTCGGCCTGTGGCTCTTGATCTCCTTCGGCTTTCGCCTCTACCTGAACTTCTTCGATTCATACGGCGCGACCTACGGCTCGCTCGGCGCGGTCATCGTACTGATGCTGTGGCTCTACCTGACGGGCGCGGCGATACTTATCGGCGGAGAGGTCAACTCCGAGATCGAGAACGCGGCGGCCAAGGCGGGCGTTGCCGACGCGAAGGAGAAGGGCGAGAAAGCCCCGGACGAAAAGGAGAGAAAGGGAGGTGTGCCCGAGTCTGTACACGCTGCGGCAGCGCCCGTTCGCACACTTCATGCGACACGGCGCGGCGTCAGGAGGAGCGGCGAAAGGGGTCTGACCGTCGGCAAAGTTGCGATGGTCTTCGGGGCTTGGTGCTTAGGATTACTTCGCAGGGCAAGAAACAAAGATACGACAGTATAACTGGCGCACTGAAGCATACGGCTTTATGACTATTCAACGGGATGAGTAGTTGACAAGTGTTTTTCCAAAGTAGGTTGAAGCAGTTCAGACCTTGAAAGGATTGAGTCCTTATGCGGCGTATATCACTTGCAGCAATCGTGCTGGCGCTCGCACAACCGGCCTGCGTCGTCGCCGGCGGCTACAGCAGCAACAGGGGCTTTTACGTCTGGCCCGGCAGCCTCTTAAGCATCGTAGCCATAATCGCCGTGATATTCCTGCTACGAAGACGACGACGGTAACAGCCCAAACCACTATCTGGCACATCCATCCGTAAGAGCCCCGGGTCTGGGCCATATATTGCTGTTTGAGCAATACTGTATGAAGTGATCGCCTGATCAGCGAAGGTGATGAGGCAAGCCATGCTGTTGAGGCGTCGAGTTGAATAAATTGTCAGGCCACCGCCGCGATGACGCTAGCCACATAGAACACCAATGAGATGCCCAGACCAACGAACGGAATGCTGAACCAGTAAGCCTTACCCAGAGCGCAGAGCCCTCCGACCATCAATAGGCCAACGACGAGTAAGTACGAGGAAGCAAACAAAAGGCTACTGTGGGAAATCGCCAGAAAACCATAGATTAAACCGAAGAGCATTGCGCCCATGCTGTGGCTGGCGTTGAATCCAATCCAGCAGCGCCACATGGTCGTTTCTTTTGTGAGTACGGGCGATGTCTCGCGCATACTGATCTGTAGCGCAGGATCACGCGGCTTGAGCTTCGGGCCGAAAAACGTATAAACAAGGTGAAGTGCGCCGAGCACAAATAGTATGGCCGCACTGGCGACCATTAGAATTCTGGCTACCACAACACTCTCCTATGAGCCGCCCAACGCCCGAATCAACCGGGCGTGAGATAACTGCATCCCGCGACGCGTTCTCAAATATATAATCCGTTAGCGACGGGCTACTTACCATCAATAACGTAGCCTGCACGAGTCGTAGCGGTGCGTTTATCTCCTTTTGAATCCTTAACGACGCTTACCGTCACACTTTTGTATGCTACTCCCGATCCGTTGTTGACGGGCTTGTAACCGATAAGATACCCGGCACGTAACCTGTTAGTTATTTGATTTGCGATTCCCTGCAATTCACCCACCGACTTTGGGAAAAAGGCTTGTCCGCCTGTTTCGGTTGCCAGCTTGGTTAAGAGCTCAACGACCTTTGGGCGGGGGATTTGATTTAACTTATCGCTTTTTTTCGAGTCCTTCGCGAGGCTGACGGTAAACACCTGCACGTCCACCCTGCGTAGTAGATTCAGCAATTTATCCATGCTGTAGTAACTGGCACTCTCATCACCATCAGTCATAAGAATTATCGCACGACGACGGTACGTGGCAGCGAGCGGTTTATATTGGGCAACGCGTTGAGCGGAAAGGTAAACGGCGTCTATGAGCGCGGTTTGTCCCCCCTCTATATAAAGACTATCCAGCGCATCACCAAGCTTTGCTTTATCGGGTGTGAAATCTTGTACCGTCTCGACGTGTTCGCTATCTATAAAGCGCACAATGAAAGATTCATCGCCAGCTCGATTACTGTTGATAATAATCTTCGAGGCCTCTATTGCCTGCTCAAGCTCATCTGCGAAAGTGCCGGAATTGTCGATCACGATACCATAAACAACGGCAGGCTCGTCCTTCGAGAAGACAGTGATCGTTTGGGATATACCGTCCTGCTGAACAAGAAAGTCCTCCTGCCTGAGGTCAGTTACCGAGTTGCCCTCCTGATCAGTGACGGCTACGTTCAACCTGACGACGCCGCTGCCGTTAGCGTCGAACACTGTGACGGATGGCTTATAAATCAAAAGATAGAGACTGTCCGCCATTTCCGAATCAAGGGCTTTAAGGATTTTGTACTGTTCGAGGGCCGCATCCTTGTCACCACGTTCCAGATAAACTGCTCCCAAATTGTGATAAGCGGAAGGGGATTTCGGGTCGAGCCGAATCGCCTCCCGGTAAGCTTCGATTGCTCTGTTATGTTCACCCTGTTTGAAGTACGCAGTACCCATATGGTTATGTGCCGAAGCCAGATCGGGTTTGTATCGAATCGCCTGCCGATAAGCTTCCACGGCCTTCTTATATTGCTTTAACTGAAAGTAAGCATCGCCGAGATTATTATGAGCTTCAGCATAATCCGGCTTAACTTTGACCGCCTGCTTATATGCCTTAACAGCATCCTCGTATTTGCCGGAGTTATATAATTCCAGACCCTGTGCGTTAAGAAGTGCCGCGTCTTTCTGCTCCTGAGAACGGTCTTTAATCGTGCCAGCTAAAACCGGAGAGGCGAGCAGAACGATGATCCCGGCAAGCGCAAGCCGTGATGCTCCGGATTTATGTACCTTCATAACTTTTATTATCCTATGGATGGCTACGTATAACAGCCTAACGCTCGAATGAATCGGCGGCGGGCGAGAATCATTCGGCCTGCGCCGCAGGAAGAGTGGCATCAAAGGATCGATCTCCCGCCGTCCGGTTCAATGAGTTGTGAGGCCGCGCGCTTGCCGAAAGCCAGACTCATACCATCCGCCGGCGAAGAAAAAAATCGTGGTGACTACGAAGATTATAGTAAGCAGCAACGATGGAGGCTCGCGCTTCTTCCCCAACCCAAGCCACTCCCCTTGTTTTTAAGGTTTGATGCCTTCGCCCTCGTGCCCCCCGGCTTCCTGCATTCTTTTCTGTTGTTCTGCTATCAGATCACGCCTGTAAACGCCCATCTTAGCGCGGTCGGTGGCGTTGGGAAGGCTGATGTTGACTTCGATAAAATAGTCAGTACAGTTGAAACGCCTTGTTCTCGAATTAAGACTTGTCCATGCGCCCCTTGACGGCAGCTTGAGTGTGTTGATCAGTGCGTCAAGAAACTCGTCCACGTTGGCCCACTCTCTGGCATAGTTAAAACTGATAGTGAAAGCCGCCAGACGTTCGTCAAGAAAGGCTAAGACGACAGCTCTCAAGTTCTTACTGTCTATTCCTTTCAGCGGCTCTTTTCGTTCCTCGCCGGCTCTTTCGCGCCTGCTGCTGCCAAGCAGGAAATCATAATCAAAATCCCCGAATCCAATCTTATCAGGCGTGGGAGGGACGAAGTTCGGGTAGCGTTGCTTGACCTCCTCGACGCTCATACCGAGACTGAATCCATGCACCTCCGGGAGTGGATACGTAGCGAGGGAGCAGGGGTTTGATTGTGCAGCCACATGGCTGCATGTGATTAGCAAGGTGAGCAGTGAGAGTGTCAGGCGCTTCATCATGATCCTCTATCGATGGTGAGGATAATACGCTCAGGCGTTTAGTACGGTCGAGCGCTCCGGTTCAATGAGTTGTTATGCTTCGCCATCGGTTCAATCATTCACGCCAGTTGGGCGGCTGTGGCGGCGGGACATACTCTTTCCGGCGTTCATTTGATGAGGCTTTATTCACCCAGTCAGAAGCCTCTGCATTATTCAGAGCCTTGCGCTCGTTAGAGGTAAGTGACGATTCATTTGCCTCACGCCAGATATACAGATACCAATAGATCGGCATCGCAATCATATTTCCCATGAACAGAACCAAAACCCACAGAACCTTTTTATCCTTCTCAACCCGATCATTTCTAAAGACATTAACTATGTAGAAAATGGTCATCCCCATGATTAAAAACATGGTGAGCAGATGCAGAGGGAAAATAATCATGAACAAGGCAGGGAAAGCCCCCCCTTCGGGCGAGCCGCCGCGCGGCATTAAAAAGATCGAAGAGACAATGAACAGGAAGAAGAGAATCATGTAAAGAAAAGGCCAGACCGTAGCAGCAGCCAGAAGTACCTTAGCAGGCTTTTTCATATCCACTCCTTACCTTGCATCTTCCAGACCGGAAGCATAACGCCCGAATCGACCGGCTTGCAATCGATGAGAGAAGCTATTCTATCCTGCGAATGACATTTGAGCCAATTCCGCTCGTATTCTGAGTTATCAGGCGGCGCTCGCAATCGGATGCGCTTCCCAATGCACAGGAGTATCGACAGAGGCTCGGTCAATAATCATCGCCGCTCCTGAAAGAGACAGGCGGCGGGTTGTTATACAGTCCGTAAGCCTTATCCTTTGTCTGACCAGAAGTTTCGCCCAGTCCGCCAATAAACTCTCAGCGGGGAGCGTACTTACTGATGTACTCATGTGCCCTCTTCTCGGCTTCGGCCAGTTGTTGTCTGCTGAGCTTCGTGCGCGCTTCGGCGAGAACTTTTTCTGCATCCCTCTCAACTTCTTTGCCTATCCGCGGGTCGTTTATGATCTCGACCATTTTCGAGGAGTAGTGCTTGCCTGCCATTGCCCATGCGTAAGCTTCGACAAAGTCCTGTTTGAGGAATCTGCCATCAGAGAACGCCTGACCCAGGTGAACCTGCGACTCGGCAAATCCTCGCTCAGCGGCAAAACGCCACAGGCTTATGCCCTCGCTATAATCCCGCGCCACCCCCGGCCTTCCGTAATACTTGAGGAAGCCGAGGTTATTAGCAGCCTCCACGCTGCCAGCGGTGCTTGCCTTTCCCCACATCGTCGCAGCTTTAGCATAATCACGAGGGAAATGATCTCCCCGATAGAACTCCACACCCAAATTGTACTGTGCATCGGTGTCGCCGAGGGCAGCTTCGACGGCCAGTTGTTCGAGCACACACTTAGATGATGAATCCTCCTGCGCCTGACCGGGCACGGCCAAGAGAATCAAGCTCAGAACGATAATTAAGCCTCGCATGGTTGTATTCTTTCCCCTCTAACGAAAGGTGTCTTGACGCTCGAATTAACCGGGCGGCAAGTATTGCCGGGCAGCATTCCGGTTCACGTCGAAAGATCAGCCATGGCGTCGAGCTCCGTGTGAGGCAGACCGCGTTAGCGCTCAATCACCGTCGAGCAAATAGATGGTTTTTATGTATGGACGCCCTTTGGTGAAGCCGTAGCTGACTTTTTGTAGATACAGGTGGTTGTGCAGGATACCGCCGTTGAAATCATAAGTACACATACCGCCACTGCACTCCTCCAGCGGTCTGGTCTCTCTGAAAGGAGTGCCGTCTTCCCTCTCACGGCTCTTGAGCCAACGCTCGGCCTGCTCCAAAGTCCTGAACTGCCTTCTCTCAAAGCTGTCCGGGCCACCATCCCCGCCAATAGAATGCTCAATCACGACTCTCACTCTGCCGCGATAAGGGCGGCGGGCGTCGAGACGGCCCATCTTCCTCATATTGTAAGCATCATCGAGCGCCTTCATAAGCTGCTCGATTGCGGAGTCGGAATAAAGCGAAGGCAGGCCCACGGAATCACTCGCCGGTTTGCCGACCACTTCCCAGCTAGTGAGAGAATACTCCCGCTCCAGATTCTTATAGACGACTGCTATTACATCCTGCGGCTTGTCGTAGACGATGACTCTCATGCTGAGCCTGTAATTGAGGCCGGCGACGACCTGAACCTCCGCGCTCTTAATCGAGCCGACGAAGATTATTGCCCTCTCCTTCACCCCCTGCTCTCTGGCAGCGTATCTGGCCGCAGACACCACTTCATGACTGGTCGGAGAAGTTTTGGCGTACGCCCCCGCCATTGGCACATTCTGTGCGAAAGCCTTAGTCGCGCAGCTCAGAACCACGCTCAGCGCAACGATGATGATTACAACCTGCCAACTCTTTTTCATTCGTAACCTCATAAAGTCCCGGTACAGACCCTGTAATCGAAGGCGGCGCAGCGTCCGGGTCAAACCCGTTGATGCGGGATTGTGCCTGCGACCGGAAGAGTTCTACGGCGGCGATCATTTCAGCCCCGACTGCCTACGTGGCTCACCCTCTGCCCTTACCGCCGGCAATTGTAAAACCGCGAGGATGAGAGGCAAGCCAAAGGGGGTTTCGGGTTGAATAAGTTGTTATGCGTCGCTTCGCAGACAGAAACCCCCAAATGCCACGCCGGCCTATACGGGTCAACAATCATAAAGCCAGCCGGGTCGGTAGAGCTTTCGTCTGCTTCTGAAATCACGTTGACGATGTTAAGCAGGCCCGTTCTGCTCCTACCCTACTTGAGAGCCACCTGACTCTGTGCCCCTGACATTACTTTACTCACGATCTTCCAGCCATCATCGAACTTCACCAGCGACAGGTACTCTGTGAACCTGCCGTTGGAGTAGTCCATCTCCACTTTTGCGATGGCCGCATCGCCGGTCAAATCAATGGAGACAATCCTTTTCGGCGCGGTATCTTTTCCCGCCTGACGCCGGGCGTTGTCTTTCATGTTGAGATACACCCGCTCCTGAGAGACCTCCTCCAAACCGCCGTAACGGATGACGAAATACTTGGCCTTGGGGTGGAAAGCCTTTTTCATGCTCTCGACATCATCTTTGGAGATTCCGTCGAAGTAATACTGTATGACTCCCCTGATTGCTGCCTCATCACTTACCTTCGCAGACTCCTGCGCCAGTGCGGGAGTGATCAGCAACAAAGATGTCATCAACAAAAGGTGTATTCTGCTCATGATATTCTCCTCTGTGATCTGGGACTGTCGGTCTTCGGGTATTCTACCACTCTTTGTTTTGAAAGAGGGGGAAAGCTCGGGGGGCGGGAGGGCCACTTTTTTGCCACAAAACTCGCCTCCACGGTGTTTCTTTGATAAGCCAATATCGGAGAATCGAAAGGAGCACCATGTTTGAAACCTTGTGGCAGGATATTCGATTCGGAGCCCGCATGCTGATTAAAACCCCCGGTTTTACAGTTATCGCGGTGCTCGCACTGGCGCTCGGCATCGGCGCGAACACGGCCATCTTCTCCGTCGTCAATGCCGTGCTGCTTCGTCCCCTTCCTTATACCGACCCTGACCGGCTGGTTTATGTGCTGCGGACGCAGCCGCCGATCATGCGCGGGCCAATCTCACGCCCGGCCTTTCTCGAATGGAAGGCACAGCAGAAGGTTTTTCAGGAGATCGCTGCTTATTACTTCGAGACTTACAACCTCACGGGCGTTGAGCAGGCGGAACGAATCAACGGGGTGAGGGTGACGGAAGGCTTCTTCCAGATGTTTGGGGTTGCTCCGTCGCAGGGGCGTTTCTTTCTTCCGACAGACGAGCAGGCCGGGGCCGGTCACGTCGCCGTCATCAGCCACGGCATGTGGCAGCGTCGCTTCGGCGCTGACCCCGCATTGATCGGCAAGACCGTAGCGCTCAACGGTGAGGCTTATACGGTGGTCGGCATCGCCCCGCCCGCTTTCAATTTTCCGGGGCGCACAGAGGTGTGGATACCCGCCGTCATTGTGGAGGACAAAAGGCAGCGCGGCACGAATTATCTGAAAATCATCGCTCGTCTTAAAGACGGAACTTCCATCAAAGAGGCTGAGGCGCAGATGAACCAGATCGCGTCTATTCAGGCGCAGCAGTACCCGGCGAATGATACCAACCTGCGTGTCACGATCACGCCGCTGCTCGAAGATCAGGTCAGGGGGATTCGCTCCGTACTGATGATTCTTCTGGGAGCGGTCGGCGTTGTGCTCCTGATAGCATGTGCTAATGTCGCCAACCTGCTGCTCGCGCGTGCGACCGCAAGGCAGAAGGAGATCGCGGTGAGGACGGCTCTCGGCGCAAGCCGTTGGCGCATCGCCAGACAGTTGTTGACGGAGAGCATACTGCTCTCGCTGCTGGGCGGCGCTCTCGGAATTTTGCTGGCGATGTGGGGCGTTAATCTGCTCGTCTCGCTCGCACCTTCGAGCATCCCGCGCGTGAAAGAGGTGGGCCTGGACCAATGGGTGCTGGGCTTCACCATGCTGGTGTCGATCCTGACCGGAGTCGTCTTCGGGCTTGCGCCCGCCCTGCAAAGCTCCAAGGCCAACCTCAATGAGATGCTCAAAGAAGGCGCGCGCGGAGCAGCGACCACCAGTCCGCACAGGGCGTTGCTGCGGCGTGTGCTGGTTGTCTCGGAGATCGCGCTCTCCTTTATCCTTCTCATCAGCGCCGGGCTACTGATCGAGAGCGTCAGGCGCTTGACGCAGGTGAATCCCGGCTTCAATCCGCAGAACCTGCTGACAGCCAACGTTTCGTTCCCGCGCAGGCCCGCTTCAACGGACGACGATACCGATGCGGGAAGGGCGAGGCAGGTACAGGAGACGGCAAATTTTCTCGCCGAAGTTCAGGGCAGGATTCAATCCCTGCCCGGCGTGCAGGCCGTCGGGGCGATAAACGATCTTCCGGTGTCAGGACAGGGCAGTGTCAATGGTGATTTCAACATCGAGGGGCGTCCGAAATTCAAGTCGGGCGAAGCCCCCGTCGCGGAGTATCGCCTGATTACGCCAAACTATTTCCGCGCCATCGGTATCCCGCTTTTGAAAGGGCGTGTCTTCACCGACAGCGACAAATCTCAGGAACAATTCCCCATCATGATTAATGAAACGCTGGCGAAGCGTTTCTTCTCGGAAGAAGACCCCATCGGGAAACGCCTGCTGGTGATGGACGATGACCCGCATGAGATCATCGGCGTCGTCGGTGATGCCCGGCAGTGGGGGCTCGATCAACCGCCAGACCCGGAAATCTACGTCTCATATGCACAAATAGCCTTCGGCGCAAACGCGACGCTCGTTGTACGCACAAACGTCGAGCCGGCGAGCCTCGGCGACGCGGTGCGGCGCGCCATCAGGGAAACGAGCGCGGATGCGCCCGTCTCCAATGTTCAGACGATGATGCAGGTCATGGCCGTCTCAACCGCACAGCGTCGCTTCAACACCATCCTGATGACGACCTTCGCGGTAGTGGCACTGTTGATGGCGACCATCGGGCTCTACGGGGTGATATCTTATTCGGTGGCTCAGCGAACGCAGGAGATAGGCATCCGCATGGCTTTAGGCGCACAGGCCGGTAACGTCCTGCGAATGGTGTTGTGGAGCGGCTTCAAGCTCGCCCTGGTGGGCGTCGCCTTCGGCCTCCTCGCATCCTTTGCGATCACGCGCGTGCTGGTCAGCCTGCTCTACGGCGTGAGCGCCACAGACCCCCTGATTCTTCTTGGCGGGTCGATCTTTCTGGCCGCGATTGCGCTACTGGCCTGTTATATTCCGGCACGCAGGGCGACGAGGATTGATCCGATGACCGCGCTCAGGTACGAGTAGGAGTGAGCGCTCTGCCGTCTACGGCCCGCGCTCAAGGTTGCGGGCGATGTGATCTGGCGCTGAAGGCTTCAGCGCCAGATCACGGATGGCCTTGGATACTAATCCCTCACCGAATAAATCGGGTGCTTCACTTTTTTGGAACTTTTCATCCGCCTCGTCTGAAATAACAATGTCCGCCGGTTAGCAGATTTTCATCAGCGGCTACGGGCAGGCCGGTTCAAACAAATCATTCAGGCGAATCATTGGGAACGATTTCGCTCGCTGACGCACGCGTGCGCGCGCGCCGGAGTGTGCCCTGCCGCCCGTCAATTTTCGATTTCCACTCAGGGAGAAACTTTCATCATGCATCGATTCATCAACCATGCCTGCCTGTTCGCCCTGCTCGCCGTCGTGGCGTGCAGCGCACAGGCTAAGAAGAACGGGGAGGCGGCGCGCGCTGAGGAGTTGATCAAACAATCCCGCGCGGCCATCGGGGGCGAAGAAAAAATCGCCTCCATACACGGTTTGACGTTGAAAGGCAATTTCCGACGCATCATGCAGGAGCGCGATATTTCCGGCGAGCGGGAGTTCAATTTCCTTCTGCCCGATAAGTTCATGAAGTCCGACACGATAATCATTCCCGGGTCGAGCGCGAGCAGGAGCATCCAGCGCACGCTCAACGGGAGCCAGTCATGGAGCAGCGGAGGCCCGGGCGGCAACGGCGGCATGTTCATCATGATGGGACCCGGAGGCGCGAACCCGACCAAAGAGGAGATGGAGAAGAGCGAACAGGAACAGACGCTCAGATTCCGCGCAGAGTATGCGCGCTATCTGCTCGCGCTTCTGCTCACCTCGCCCTCCGGTTATGACATCGAGTTCAATTACGCGGGCGAGGCCGTCGCCGACGACGGGCGCGCGGACGTGATAGACGCGACCGGCCCCGAAAATTTCGCCGCGCGCCTCTTTCTGGATAAAGAGACTCACCTGCCCCTGATGATCACCTACCGTGCCCCCAAGCCGCGCATGATCACCTCCATGATGCGCGGCACTGACGACAAGAGAAAGCAGGAAGAACAGCTCAGGGAAGCGCGCGAGAAGGCCGCACAGGAGCTTGCGACGGCGAAACCCGAACTGGTCGAGATGCAGTTGCGCTTCATGGACTACCGCAAGGTGGACGGTCTCATGCTCCCGCACAAGATCACTCAGAGCTCTGACGGCGAAGTCAACGAGGAGTGGGAGATCAAATCTTACGAGATCAATCCGCAGTTCAAAGCCGACAAATTCCAGAAAAAATAGCCCGCTTCAAAAAGAGAGGTTTTCCGAGATGCGTGTGTCTCATCTATCCGTCCGCATGCTGAGCCTGTGGCTCGTCTTCTCGATCATGTGTTTGACCGTCCCGGCGCAGAATCAGGTTGGCGCGGAAGCGAGCTTGAAGGTCCTGGTGGTTGATCCGAACGACGCTGTCGTCGCCGCCGCGCGCGTGCGCGTCCAACCGTCGGCAGGCGCGGAGCAATCGCTGACAACAACCGTGCAGGGCGGCGTCCTCTTTCAAGGCTTGCCCGTCGGAAAAGTTTCGCTGGAAGTTTCCGCCGCAGGCTTTGAGACGCGCACGGTCGAAGAGTTCGCACTCAGCGCGGGCAGCAACCAGCTGGGGGTTCAGTTGGAAGTGGCGACCGTCAAAGAAGAGCTGGTCGTCGGGCAGGACGATCAGGAGCGCACGACAGACCCGCGCGGCGACGCTTTCTCCAGCGTGTTGACAGAGGAACAGCTCGCGGATTTGCCGGACGACCCGGAAGAATTCGAGAACGCGATCAACGCGATGGGTGGCCCCGGCGCGACTATCCGCGTCAACGGTTTTCGCGGCGGCAAGCTGCCGCCCAAATCGCAGATACGCGAGATACGTTTTCGCCGCAACGCCTACGCCGCTGAGTACCACGAGCGCGGCTTCATCGCCGTCGACGTTTTCACCAAGCCGGGCGTCAACGATTGGCATGGCTCGCTCAGCTTCGGCTTCCGCGACGAAGCATTAAACTCGCGCCCCGCTTTCGCCTCCCGCCGCGGCCCCGAACAAACGCGCCGCGCTGCGTTCACCCTCGACGGCCCGCTCTGGCGCAATCACACTTCCCTCTTTCTCAACGCCGACAGCAACGATAGCTATGACTCGAAAACCATCGTCGCCGCTCTACCCGGCGGACTGTTTGACGATCTGACACGGCGGCCCACGCGTCGCCTCAATCTTTCGGCGCGCGTCGAGCACGCGCTCAATAAGACGCACTCCCTGCGTCTCGAATACCAGCGCAACGCCGGAAGGCAGGACAATCTGGGCGTCGGCGATTTTGATCTCGCCGAGCGCGCCTACACGCTCGATCAGTCCGAACATATTTTCCGCCTCTCCGAATCCGGCACATTAGCCAAACGCTTCCTCAATGAGCTTCGCTTTCAGGCGCGCTGGCGCGACCGCAATACTATCCCTGTCTCCGACAGGCCGAGCCTTCTCGTTCTGAACGCCTTCAACGGCGGCGGCGCACTGACCACCGGGCGACACAGCACGCGCGATTTTGAGATCGCCGATAACTTCGATCTCTCCTCGGGCCAGCACTCCATGCGCGCCGGGATACTTTTCGAGGGCGGAAGCTATGACAGCACGGAGGCTTTCAACCCCAACGGCACATACACCTTCGCCAACCTCGAAGCCCTCGGCGCAAACCGACCGACGACTTACACGCAGCGCACGGGCGACCCCGCGCTTCAATTTTCCCAGTACCAGTTCGCATGGTACTGGCAGGATGACTACCGCCTTCGCAAAAACCTGCTGCTGAGCTACGGCCTCAGACACGAGCTGCAAACCAATCTTTCCGATCACGGCAACTTCGCCCCACGCGTCGGACTGGCATGGACGCCAGACAAAGCCGGCACGGTCACTTTGCGCGCCGGGGCTGGCGTCTTCTACGATTGGTTTGAGCCAGCGACTTACGAACAGGCGCTGCGCGTGGACGGTCGCAGGCAGCGCGATCTGGTTGTGCGGAATCCGGGCTATCCCGACCCGCTCAGCAACGGCACGCCCATCGTCCTCCCACCCGGTCGCATACAGGTTGACCGACAGCTCACGCAACCCGTCATCCTGCAAGGCTCTTTGGCCGTCGAGGCAAGGCTCTTCAAACGCTTTCGCCTGAACGCCGATTATCAATTCCAACGCGGTCAACACCTGCTGCGCGCGCGCAACCTGAACGCCCCCGTGCCGGGCTACGGTCGCCCGGATGCAACCGCCGGGAACATCACGCAGATAGAGTCTTCGGCGACCTTGAGCGCGCACCGCCTGATGGTTAATCTCGGGCCTGCCGCCTTCAACAGCAACCTCTTCTGGACAGCGCTCTACGCCTATTCGCGCAACATCAGCGACACGGGCGGCCCGCTCAATCTGCCCGCAGACAACTTCAATCTGCGCGCGGAGCGCGGCCCTGCCCCGAATGACATGCGCCACTACTTCAACGCGATGATCAATCGTAGGCTCTACAAAGGCCTCACGCTCGGCGCGACCTTTACGGCCAGCTCGGCCCTCCCCTATGACATCACGACGGGCTTCGACGACAACGGCGACACTGTAAGCAACGACCGGCCCAAGGGCGTCACGCGCAACAGCGCGCGCGGCAAAGCGCGCTGGGAGGCGAGCGCGCGTCTGGGTTGGAGTATAGGTTTCGGCGGCCTGCGCGAGCCGTCAGGCATGGGTGGGCCTGTCTTGATTCGTGTGGGCGGCGAGGGCGGCGGCGGCATGCCGTCACTGCCGGGCGGCAGCAACCAGAGATTCCGAATGGAGTTCTACGCCCAGGCCTTCAACCTGTTCAATCACACTAATCTTACCAACTTCACGGGCGTGCAAACCTCGCCCTTCTACGGACTCGCGACCTCCGCCCTGCCGGGCCGTCGCATTGAGTTCGGGACGAAGTTCAGCTTCTGAGAGGGCCGCCGAATCTGTCAGCTTCCGAAGCGGAAGCGGTACTCGGCGGAGTTCACAAACCCGTTAACCATCTGCCTGTAATTGTTCGGGTCTGCTCGCATGGTTTGAATCCAGTTCAGATAGAGCGCGTCCGGATCACGCTTGAGATACCCGAAGTATTGCATCACGACGAAAGACTCAACGTAGAACTTGGCATCCACCTCAGGGCTTTCCGCCAGCTCCCGCAGCACGCGCGCTCTGGTCTTCTGGTTGTTGTTAAGCGCCGCAATCCAGTTATCTCTCTCGGCGGAGGTGACGCCCGCCGTCTGTAGCAGCAGATCGACATACTGCGTGTTGGAGGTTGCGCTGTAACGATTCTGAAACTCCGCGCGCTTGACGAACTCCTCGGCAAAGGCCGTCTTGCTGGCGTCCAGCTCCTCCGGCGTCAGAAAACCGCTGACCTTCGCAAAGTCCGGGATGAACTCACTGTAACGAGGGAAGGCGGGGTCTCTGCCAAGGCTCGCCGCATAGAGCTTGTAGACGAAGTATCCGCGGTCACGAAACTCAGGTGAGCGGAAGAAGGCCGAAGAGACCTCGACGCGATCACACGCGGTGCTGCCCGCGGGACAGTTGTTCAGGATGTTAATCCAACCCTGAAATCCGCCGGGGTCAGGCTCTCGGCTGAGGAAGTCCAGATAGTGCTGGCGCACGAAGAATGCTGTATCGTCAATCGGGTTGGAGTTTGAGCCGCCGACCGTGAAGATTATGCTCCGTGAGGAGGCCGTCGCGCCCGCATTATCAAAAGCCTTGGCCGAAAGCGGATAGCTTCCAGCCGCCACGTTGCTCCACGTAAAGCTGTATGGATAGGTGCTGTCTTCACCGATCTTCTTATAGCCGTCATAGAACTCGACCTTGCTGATCGCGCCGTCAGGATCATCGGCTGCGGCCATCAGCGTAATGCTCGCCGGGGCCGAGAGTTTGGGAAGATTATTGACGTAGGGGGTCATCATGGAAACGGCTGGGCTCAGATTTCCCGTGCCCGGTTTCGGGGGCGGAGGTATCTCTTTGACCAGCCGCGTACACCACGGGCACCATGTGGGATAGGCGGAATTCACGTTGTCTTCCACCCCCTTGATACTCGAATCGCAAATCTCTATCGCCATTTCGGGGAAAGAGATTGATTTGGGATCGAGGTAAAAACTCCACGGCGCATTGTAGTAGACGGGCTGACGGATAATAGCCCCGGAAATCATGCCGCTCGCCTTACCATTCAGAATAGCCCTCGCCTGCTCTATCTTGGCCGGGTCCGTGAGCTTGAAAATAAAGGTCTCCGGGTGCTCCGGGCAATCGAACATGAAGTAGGCTTCCGTCGATTCATTGGCTTGAATCAGCTTTGGAGGCAGAAGAGTCGGCTGGGGTAGCAGCTCGGCAAACTTCGGATGATGTTCCTTCTTTGCCGGCACGCCGGAAGACAGATTGGAAGAGTCCGCCGACGCGGTGCTCAAGGTTACTATAACGAACAGCGAACACAGCAGAACGAAGCACGCTGGTAGATTTCCTGATCGTCTCATGCGAGGAACTCCTTACATCATAGGTCAATCAGTCGAGCAAGAATCTACTAAAATTTTAATCAAGAATCAGGCTCAGAATCAAGGCCCGCCTCTAATAGAATTAGAGCAACGCCGCGGGGGGACGGAAACAGCCCCGAACCCCTTCAACTTCACGATGAGAGAGAAGCTGGCCCGCACCCCGGCGCAGTGAGTTGTTAGATAAGACGTAGAGGCTACATGCGCCATAGCGTCATTTTGTTTCCCGCTTCAGCCTTTCAAGTTCCGTCCTCAACGCGGTGAGCGTCGACTGTGCAGAGGCGTCCGTAATCAGGTTTCTCATCTCCAGCGGATCAGTCTGTAGATCATAAAGCTCGTCCATCCCATCCAGACCTGCATAATGTATGTATTTCCACCGCGCCGTACGCACGGCCTGCCAACTCGGGGCGCGCGGCACAACTTTTTCCATGAAGTACTCGGCCATGAACGATTCGCGCCACTTTGCATGGCGGTCGCGCAGCAAAGGCACGAATGACGTTCCATGAATCTCTTCGAGAGGCTCCGCGCCAGCAAGCTCAAGCAGCGTCGGCGCGACATCGATGTTCAGGGTCAGGGCGTCAACCGTCGTGCCGGCCTTAATCAGTCTCGGGTAACGAATGATGAAAGGCACGCGAATGGACTCTTCGTAAGCGAATCGTTTGGTGTCGAACTGACGATGCTCGCCCATGAGGTAGCCGTTATCGCTCGTGAAGATAATGATCGTGTTCTCAAGCAACCCCTTTCTCTTCAGCTCACGGAGCAACATGCCTACGCCATCATCTACGGCAGCCAGACAACGCAGCTGGTCGCGGACGATTGAGTCCGCAGCCTTACCGCGGCCTCGTCGCGATTCAGGAGGCTCGGGCGTAACGCCTTCCAGTTGTGTCCAGTCGATGGGTTCGACTGTGCGCCGCAGCACGGGCTTCCCCGAGAGGTCGTCGTTGGCAGACGCGGGCGGGATGAATTTAGCTCCCCCGTAGAGGGCTTCGTGGCGTTTGGCTGGCAGATACGGGGCGTGAACGGCCTTGTGCGACAGGTATAGCACGAAGGGCTTGCTGTGCGGACGCTCGACAAACTCCAACGCCCAGCGGTTAAGCCAATCCGTCATATAGCCGTCAAGCTGCCGCTGCTCTCCGTTGATATTCACGACCGGGTCAAGATAGACACCCTGTCCCTTGAAACTGATCCAGTGATCGAAGCCGGGCCTGCGCGAATCATCTGGCCCCATGTGCCACTTGCCTATAAAGGCGGTTTCATAACCGGCTTCGCGCAAACGGCGCGGAAAGGTCATGAGCGTATGGCTGATGACATCTAACCCGAGCTTGTCATTGTTAATGACGCCATGAGTATGCGCGTATCGCCCGGTGAGGAAACTCGCACGGCTGGGCGAGCACAGCGGCGTCGTCGTAAAGAAGTTGCGGAACGACGCCCCTTCGCGCGCCAGCCTGTCTATGTTAGGTGTCTTCGCCAGCCTGCTACCTGTCGCGCCCAGTGAATCCCAGCGCTGATCATCAGTGATGATGAAGATAATGTTTGGCTTGCGAGTCTGGGTCTCGACCGGCTGAGCGTACCCGCCGGAGACGACCATGACGGAGCAAAAAAGGAGCAGCGGTAAGACCGCCCTGAGCTTCGGGCCAATTCCGGACGCATCCATGAAAGTATATTCCCTCGTTTTGAATAACCTGCCGGACGACACATGCTCTGCGACCGAGCTAGCCCGGGCCGAGCGAGCAATACACGGGCTAAAGGTATCATAAAAGGATGAAAGAGATTGCCACGGGATGGTCGTGGGGCGCTCTGGCCGTCAGGCTCGCACTCGTGGAGTAGCCCCGGCTGTGCAGGGAAGGGGCGGCCCTTCATGAAGGCCCGCCCCTTTCCGCCGCGCCATACTTCAGCGTAAGAGAACCTGATAAGGGTTCTTACTTTAACGTATTGTTGGGGAGTGTGAACGCCCCGTCAGAGGCATTACTGGCGAGGGTATTATTCAGCGAGGAGAAAATGCGTCCGTTGCCGCTCGCCGACAATCCTGTAGAGTTGTCGGCAATCATGCACTCGGAGACATTCACGGTCGAGAACGTGACGGGGCCGGCGGAGAGGATGCCTGTTCCCGTGTTTTCAGCGATCATCGAATGAAAAATGTTGACCTGATTGGAGGCCGTGGCGTTGGTCACGTTAAGCCCGTTAATATTGTGAGTCAGGACGGACATCCGTGATGGACACGCGAGCGTTGTCTTCAACACGGATGCCGTCGCCGCTGACCGTCATCGTACTATGCTCAATGGTGGCGCGATTCAGATTAGTGCCGCTGCTGTCAATCTTGATTCCCGCCGTGCCGTTGTTTCTGATCGTGGTATTACGCACGTTCATTCTTCCGCCGTTGGAGTTGAAGAGAAGGCCTTCGTTGGCGAAGCCGTCAATGACGCAATCTTCGATGAATAAGATAACAATACCGGGATCAGAGTCTGCTCGGCATCTCCTTTGGCTTGAGATAGCCTGCCGAGATCATCGAGCGTCTGAGCTACTTCGGGATGTTCCGGCCCGAGCGCCTTCTCCCGTATAGCCAGTGCGCGCCGGTAGAGCGGCTCCGCCCGCGCATAATCTCCCCGACTCTCGTAGAGCGACGCGAGGCCGCCGAGCGCGACCGCGACCTGCGGCTTCTCCGTGCCGACCACCTTCTCAAGGATAGCCACCGCACGCCGCAGGAACGATTCGGCCTACGTGTAATCCTTCCTGCTTTGAAAATAGAGACGCCCGAGCAGCTCACTGGTACGAGTGAGATTCCCCACCCTTCATCTCGCGCTCAAGCGGCTTTCCCTCTTCCAGCGCGCCCATTTTCGGCGCGCGCTCCTGGCTGCTGCCCTCCGAGCCTGCGACAGTTTGTGCAGGCTGCAAGAGGACGTATGCATTTGCTTTAATCCCCGGCCAGAGCGTGAACAACAGGCAGAGAGACCAGACAAAGACGCGCTTAGTCAAAGACGGATTCAACTGACCTGAAATAAAGCTTGATGCGGTTTCGTTTGTCATAAAACCACCTCCGGCCTCTGAAGCAGCGACCTGTCGGAAGCATTCTGGAATCAGGGAAGGTCTTCTATTGCATCCTGTCTGTACTTATTACACAAGCAAGGGAACTTGTGTGCGGCCTCAAAATTTCACTTACCTTACTCTCAAAATTAATCCGGGTAAAGAGTGGTTCGGGCACAGGTATTGACTGACACTGAGCCAGCCTTTATTGAGGGCGGGTTGAAGATCGGACTTCACCGCTGGTTAGTGCCGCAGGGAATGCTACCGTGATTATTTATTGCCTTGATCGTATGCGACGGGCGCGGTAATGACGGCGAGGAAAGCGAAGCGCAACCCCGCCACCGGGCACATCCAAACCATGCCCGCACGGCTGAGCGTTAAAGAGCTGATCTTTCGTGAAAGAGTCGAGAATGTAAGCTTCCTGCTACGGCGAAAGATGAAAGGAATTGATAAAGCCCATGGCGACCTTTTCAAAGTCATCTTTGCCTTCAAGCTCCTGAGGACGACCCTTCCTGCTCAATGCGGTGATCGTGTAAAGGCGCGTGTCGGCCACCACCCATAACACGCGGACTACTTCTTTATCTTGAACCTCTAAATGAAGGAAGATTCCTTGATGACCGTCGACAGCAATTCTCCGCTCCGCCTTAACGACAAGACCTTTCTCTTTCAGAGGAGCTAACGCGGCTGTCTTCAGCCCTTGAAGGAGGTCGTCGATCTTCTGAGGGTCGTCAATAGGGGTCTTGTAATCCACGTAAGAAACTCGATAAGTGAGGAGCCCTTTATATTCTAAGGAATGCTGCTCGAACCTCCCCGACGGGGTCACATCTTCGCGCGGCTCCTTCGGAAATCTGATTCGGAACTTCCCATCTTGAGAAGTGTATTCATCCCATTTATCAGGGAAATAATCTTTAGCAGGCGGCGGAGGTGGAGGAGGCGGCGGCGCTTGAGCCTGAGCCGTGGCAAGGATCATCGCGTAGTAGACAGATACAATTAAGAGCGGAAGCAGAAGATTAAAGATTCTAGTTTTCATAGACTTAAAATCATACCGGATTTGCAGGGTCAAACCTAACGCCGGAATCGAGCGGCGCGCACGGACGATTGACCGGGAGAGGCTCGCTGCCCGCGCGTCCGCTCCAATGACTCGTTAGACCGGCTCAACGAGGCGGGATGAAACCCTCGTGTTGACGGCAGGCCGCTTTCCGTTGGCTCTAACGCCGCAGGTCCTGACGTTGACATTTCCGGGCCAGAACAATATCTTGCTTGCGTCTTTACGCGCACGGCTTTTCCCGCTCAGCGTTTACGTCAGATAGCGAACTACATTATAAAGGATTCGGCTCGTGAAAAAACCATTTCCAACGAGGCCGCAGCTTCCCGCACAGCCCAAGATGGCGACGCCTGCGCCGCATCGAAATCAGCCAACTGCGCCGCCCGCGTATCGCCCGCAAGCCCTGCCCAAAGTCTTGCAGACTAAGAAAGCCGTAAGCCCGCACACCGCGCAAGGGCTCGCGAGCACAAAGCCTGTAGCTCCGCCCGTCTATCGTCCACAAACCGCGCCCAAAGTTTTACAGACTAAGAAAGCAGCCGTGGAAGGGCAGGCTAGACCCGGGCCTGTCGCTCCGACAGCGTATCGCCCGCAAGCTGTGCCGAGGGTTTTACAGACCAAGAAGGCAGCCGTCCAGCATCCGCGCGCAGGCGAATCGTGCCCCGCAACCGTAATTGCGCCGCCCGTCAATCGTCAGCCGCAAAAAATGGTTCAGCCGAAACCTGCCCGGCCTGCGCCGCCGGTGAAGGCCAGTCCGACGCCTCCCCCACACGGCAATCTTGGGGCGTCTCAAATGACAGCCTCTGCTGCGCACACCTACAGAAGCGCCGCGCTGCAACCAAAGATGGCTCCCGGGGCGGGCAAGCACCGTGGAAAGGTGGTGCAGATGGCGGGCACGAAACCGAGAAGCTTTTCCACCAATGGTAAATATCTGGTCAAGCTGACGTCAGCCAGAGAGGAGTTCATCTATCAACAGAGGGGAGCGCTTGGCCTGGACAACGTGATGGCCGGTTATTATCCCGAAGTTGTCGCCAACCGGGTCGTAGTTAATAATGAAGTGACGCGAGTAACCCTCGACAAAAACGGTCAACATAAGCAGATCACTTTAAAAGACCCTATAAGCGTGCCGACAAACGCTCAACGCATCATCATCATCGATACGCTCGGATACGAAAAGCCTCAACAGAATCAGGTGCAGCCTCAGGTAGATAAGTTCGTGATGGACATCAAAATCGGAACTTACACGAAGAGCACCGAGCAGTTTGAGGCTGAAGGAGCAGGAGGCGCGTGGAGGCTCTTTAAAAAACTCGAGCATAATTGGAAGGATTTAACTCACGGCAGCAGGTCGCAGGGATTCGACATCTGTGACGGCTCAGGCGAATTTGATGCTGCGGTCAGGCGCATCAGAGGGGGACAGGGAGGCCAGCAGGCAAAGACTGACTTCAAAACTGCTCTGGATCAGATTCTGGTAGATTTAGGGAATGTCAGAAACGCCGTGCAGCATAGCACGGTCACGTTCGTCGGCAGCAGCGTCTTCTGCATCTTCAACCTGACGAATCCGCAAAGCTCTCTGGCGAAGTTGATAGACCCTGACCATCCGATCATGCTCAACGACCTCCTCCCTAATAAACCTGCCGACGTGATGAGTCCGAACACGATGGACGCGCAGAATCAAACTTCGTGGATAGAGCGGGATTGGAACGAGTATCAACAGAAGTGGACGCAAAGCTTCAATACGGGCATCGCTAATCTGATCATGCATTTTCAGACACAGAAGGCCCTGCTGGACGTAGCGCTGCCCAAGTCTATCCCTAGATTTAACCCGATGTTGGGGCCGATTTAATAGGGCGACTTTAATCGTAATGAAACGCCCCTCAGCGTAGAGCCTATCGTCGTGCTCAAGCCAGATTGCGCTCGCGCCGTCGCCCGCCCGCGTTTAATTAACTTCCCTGTGGAAATGCCCATGACGATGCGGAAAGAGGCGTCACACTCAGGAATCCGCATCACAACACGCGAAACGGCCACCCAAGCGGATAGCCGTATATCATCGCAAGCATTGGTAGCGGGGGAGGCTTGAACTCCCGACCTTGGAGTTATGAATCCCAGGTAAACCATCCAACGAACACACCTTTCCCTATATCACCAATAAACACTAGCGGATTGCGGTCGGAAGTTTGTTTCATTTGCCATATGGGCAAACCATAGCGTGATCTATCACGGCAAACAAAACACAACGATTCTGGGTCACATATTTATCATGTCCACCTTGATTAAATATATGCGGACATACACGCGCAGAAGACAAAGATAAAAGGCACACTATCGAGCGCTCTGGTTGAATGAGTTGTTAGACGCGGCGTCAATGTTCTATCAGCCTTTCTTTAGAGCATCTTTCAGCGCATCATTAAACTCCCTGCCGTCAGGCATAATGAACCAGTTTCTGTGCATCAGAAAATGCATTGGCCTACTGGCATCAATTGTATCTCCGGGCGGGTTAGGATTAGGCTGCCCTTCAAAGCTGTAAAAATAGCGCCCATCTCGACGCTGTTCAATAACCCGAACCTTTTCCGCACCTATTGAATCAGGGAAGAAGATGACCTCTACGATACCTTTATCTGTTCTGAAGAATGCCGCTTTCTCTATTCCTCGAAAGAAGCTTTCTAACTTCGAGCGATGCACGCTTTTAACAGCAATGCCATGCTTATTAAGAAACCGAGCAAATTCTGCCGCATCTTGATAGGCAGCATCTGTAGGTTTAAGCAGTGAGCTATCTTTAGCTTGAGAAGAAACATCCGAAGGCGCTACACCAAAGCACATTACAGATAGAGCGAAGTAGGACAGAAGCAGTTTCATAACAATTCTCCCTTCAGTTCCGTCTTCATGCTAGCGTCTAACGCTCGAATTAACCGGCGCGAGGCGAACGCCACACAAGATACATCGAAGGAAGATTGAGGGAAAGCATTCTATCGGAGCGTCCGGTTGAATGGGTTGTTAGACAGCTCCATGACCTCCCCGCCATTCACGCCTGAGGAGTCCGAAGAAGAGCGTGTCTTGAACACCCCCGCCGACGAGCCACCGCTCCCGCAGATAACCTTCTCGTTGAAAGCCGAGTCGCTCTAGGGTTCTTACCGACGAGACATTATTCGGGTCAACGTCGGCCTCTATTCTGTGCATGTTTAGTTCCACAAAGCAGAAGCTGAGTAATGTCGTAAGGGCCTCTTGCATATAACCCTTCCCCCAGTGCGCTCGACCAAGGGCATAGCCTAATTCCGCACGACGGTTGTCCCTGTCGATGTGGAATAAGGTGCATGTTCCGATGACCCGGTCGTCCGCCTTGCGGGCGATCCCCCACTGAAAAAGTTTCCGTCGCCGGAAGTTGTCGCGGATGTCGGCAAGCAATTTACCCGCCCCCTCCATATCAGCGAGCGGCAGAGTACTCCAATACCGCATCACTTCCGGGTCGGAAAAGATAGAAAAAAGCGAGCCGACGTCTTCGTCGTTGAGCCATCGGAGGCGGACTCGATTCGCGCCAATTGTAGGAAGGGTTTCTGAATTAAACATAAAGTGACCTTGCTCAAGGAGCGGAGCTGTCTAACGCTGGAATTAACCCGCGCCGAGCGCAGACATTCAATTTCCTCGAGGGAAGAATCTTGAAAACCATGCTATCGAGGCGTCGGGTTCAATGAGTTGTTAGGTGTGGCGTGATTAGGGAAATAGCGCCTTTCACCGCTATCTCTTAGGCATCCCAAAATGTAAGTGTAGAGGTGATCTGCTACCTTAATATTCTTACTCACAGAGAGAAACCTCCATTTCTCGTCATAAATCGCCTCGGCTTCTGCACTATCAATCTCGTCGAAACCATTCTCAGGCTTCTCTACAGATGAAATAGCTAATATGATGCGTTTTAGCTGAGT
>DASVWI010000013.1:0-61582 GCA_036389675.1 Pyrinomonadaceae bacterium | reverse complement strand
TACACCAACTTCGTGCGCGCCGGGGCACGTCTGGGCGGCCAATCCAAGGCCCGCCTTTCCGAGATCAACCAGAAGCTCGCCGGCCTCTATACGCGTTTTAGTCAGAACGTGCTGGCCGATGAGACAGACCTCTTTCTGGTCCTCAAGAGCGAAGATGAGCTGACTGGTCTTCCGCAATCCGTGCGCGATGCCGCCGCCTCGGCAGCCGCGACGAAGAAGATGCCGGGCGCATGGGTCATCACGAACACGCGCTCATCCATCGACCCGTTTCTCACATACTCGGATCGCCGCGAGCTGCGCGAGAAGGCCTGGCGCATGTTCGTCAACCGCGGCGACAACGGCGGCGAGCACGACAACAACGCGATCATCACGGAGATTCTCCAACTGCGGGCGGAGCGCGCCAAGCTGCTCGGCTATCCGACCCACGCTCACTGGCGGCTTGAGAACGCCATGGCGAAGACGCCCGAGCGCGCGCTTGAGTTGATGGAGGCCGTCTGGAAGCCCGCGGTCGCGCGCGTGCATGAAGAGGTCGCAGACATGCAGGCGCTCGCCAAAAAAGAGGGCACGAATATCAAGATCGAGCCGTGGGATTATCGCTACTACGCCGAAAAGGTACGCAAGGCCAGATATGATCTGGATCAGAACGAGGTGAAGCAGTACCTCCAGCTTGAAAAATTGCGTGAGGGTATGTTCTGGGTCGCGGGCGAGCTGTTCGGCTTCAACTTCACTCCCGTCACCAATGTTCCCGTCTATCATCCCGACATAAGGGTCTGGGAAGTGACCGACAGGGCGACGAAGAAGCACGTCGGCCTCTGGTATTTCGACCCCTACGCGCGCGAAGGCAAGCGCTCCGGCGCGTGGATGAACGCCTATCGCACGCAGGAGCGGATGGACAACAACGTGACGACGATTGTGTCCAACAACGCGAACTTCGTTAAGGGCAAGCCGGGCGAGCCCGTACTGGTCTCCTGGGACGACGCCGAGACGCTCTTTCACGAATTTGGCCATGCGCTGCACGGGCTCTCTTCCAATGTCACGTATCCATCGCTGGCCGGCACGGCTGTGCCGCGCGATTACGTAGAGTTTCCATCGCAGCTGCTTGAGCACTGGCTCTCCACTCCTCAGGTGCTTCAACGCTTCGCCGTTCACTACCAGACAGGCAAGCCCATCCCGCAAACGCTCGTCGAGCGCATTGAGCGCGCCTCAACCTTCAACGAGGGTTTCGCCACAACGGAGTATCTCGCCAGCGCCCTCATAGACATGAAGCTGCATCTGGCAGGAGACCGCAAGATTGACCCGGACGCTTTCGAGCGCGAGACGCTGGCCCAGCTTGGGATGCCGTCCGAGCTGGTCATGCGCCACCGCACGCCGCAATTCAGTCACGTCTTTTCCAGCGATGCCTATTCGGCTGGATACTACAGCTATCTCTGGTCTGACGTGCTGACCGCCGACGCTTATCAGGCGTTCGTCGAAGGCGGAGGCCCATACGATCAGAAAGTCGCACAACGCCTGCGCCAGTACATCTTCACCGTCGGCAACACGGTTGACCCCGCCGAAGCCTACAGAGGCTTCCGCGGGCGCGACCCCAAAATAGAAGCCCTCATGCGTAAGCGCGGCTTTCCCATGAAAAACTCCACGGACGCCGCACCAAATCCGTCGAAGTAAGCAGCGCCGGAACGACGAAAACAGAGGGCGGCACAGGCTCTGATTATCCCTGCAAGGAAATCAGGGCCTGTGCCGCCCTCTTCTCACGTGTGGATAAAACTCAGGCGTCCGATAACGCCGGCCAAGTCACGACCGCCTTTCGCTCACGAAACCTGCCGCGCGTTCTTCGTAGATCATTGACATTATCGGACTCTTATTTGAACCTTCCAGCCTGTGGAATCATCACTCGTAACGCAGGGCTTCAATCGGGTCCAGTCCGGCGGCCTTTCGTGCCGGATAGTAGCCGAAGAAGATGCCGACAACCGCCGAGAAGATTACAGAGCCGATGATGGCGGCGGTCGAGACGAGCGTGGGCCAACCGATCATTCTGGGGATGGCGACGGAAACGATCACGCCGAGCAGGATGCCTATGAGCCCGCCCGTCAGGCTGAGCACGATCGATTCGATCAAAAATTGCCTCCGCACGGCGGAAGAGCGCGCCCCGATTGCCATGCGTATCCCGATCTCACGCGTCCTCTCTGTGACGGAGACGAGCATGATGTTCATAATCCCTATCCCGCCCACCAGCAGCGACACGCCCGCGATGCTGCCCAGCAGCATGGTCATGATGTTGTTGGTTTCGTTGGCCGCTTCGGCCACGTCCGTCATATTACGCACGGAAAAATCGTTCGGCTCATTGGCAGAGAGTTTGTGTCGCTGGCGCAGTAGCTCCGTGATCTGCGTCTGCGCCGTGTAGGTCGCGTCCTGCGAGATGGCCGAGACGTAGGCGACCTGCACGCGCGTATTACCTAAAAGCTTTTTCTGCACGGCTGTGTAAGGCGCGAAGGCCGTATCGTCCTGATCGCGTCCCTGCGGGTCCTGCCCCTTTCTAGCCATTACGCCGACCACCTTGAAGGGAAGATTCATCACGCGGACGGATTGGCCCAGAGGGTCTGCGCCGGGGAAGAGATTGTCGGCGATGGTTTGCCCCAGCACGATGACGCGCGCGGCTGAGCGCACGTCCGCTTCGGTGAAGAACGTGCCGCTCTGCGTTGCCCATTTTCTCACGTCCGGGTACTGCTCGCTCACTCCCTGCACGGTCGTGTTCCAATTCTGATTGCTGACCACGAGCTGCAATCTGGCATTGACCGTCGGCGTGACCATTGCCACGCTCGGCACTTCACGCCTGATCGCCTCAAGGTCATCGACGGTCAGGGTGTTAGTGCCGCCGTCGCCCGCGCCGCTGCGGACGCCGCCCACGTTCTGTGCCCCCGCGCTGACGAACAATAGATTTGTGCCCATGCCTTCGATCTGCGCCTGCACGGAAGCCTGCGCGCCCTGCCCTATGCTCACCATCGCGATCACCGCCGAGACGCCGATGATAATCCCGAGCATGGTTAAGGCCGCGCGCATCTTGTTACGCACGAGGGCACGAAAGGCGACGCGAATAATCATCAGTATGTTCATAATCTGCGAATCCTTACAGTCGGTCGCTCGACCTTTACCCGTTAGTCCGAGTCCTGCTCGACATCGGGCAGAAGCTTTAACTCTCTGGACGCATCGCGCGGCTTTTCGATCCGGTAGTCCTCTTTGATTCTGCCGTCTTTGAAGACGACGACGCGGTCTGCGTACTCCGCAATGTCATGCTCGTGCGTGACGAGGACGAGCGTGATGCCGCGCTCGCGGTTGAGCTTCTGAAAAATCTCCATCACTTCGACCGAGGTGCGCGAGTCAAGATTGCCGGTCGGCTCATCTGCGAGGATGAGCGCCGGGCGATTGACGAGCGAGCGTGCGATGGCGACTCTCTGTTGCTGTCCGCCGGAGAGTTGGTTAGGGTGATTGTGCTCGCGCCCCGCCAGACCCACCGAGCGCAGCGCCTCCATCGAACGGCTGTGCCGCTCCGCCGACTCGATGCCCGCGTAGAGCATCGGTAGCTCGACGTTCTCCAGAGCCGACGTGCGCGAGAGCAGGTTGAAGCCCTGAAAGACGAAGCCCAGCTTCTGGCTGCGTATGTCTGCGCGCTCATCCTTAGACATCTCGGACACGTCCTCGCCGTCGAGTATGTACCGGCCCTTGGTCGGGCGATCCAGACAG
The DNA here is from genome assembly GCA_036389675.1 of Pyrinomonadaceae bacterium. Taxonomy (GTDB): domain Bacteria; phylum Acidobacteriota; class Blastocatellia; order Pyrinomonadales; family Pyrinomonadaceae; genus DASQYE01. The sequence goes on along the minus strand of DASVWI010000013.1, from coordinate 57,844 downwards.
CCGATGATGTTCATCGTCGTAGACTTGCCTGAGCCCGATGTGCCCATGATCGCCACAAACTCACCCTTTTTGATCGTGAGCGAGATGCCGCGCAGGGCGTGAACCTCCACGTCGCCCATCGTGTAGGTTTTATGAATCTGTTCCAGCTCGATGACCGGGCGCGCATCCTCTGCCTGCGGCGCGACTACTTCGGCGCGCGCATCAAATTCCTGTGGGCTGATCTCTAATGTTGCCTGCATCGCTTCGCCTCTCCCTAACCTTTGCGTCGGAACGTTTGACAGCCGCCCGCTCTGTTCAACTACGGTCTCGGCGGCTGTCATCGATTGAGCCTCAATCCCTTACCTCTGCCTGCCGCCGCCACCCGCACCGGTTCGGGGCGCGCCGCCGAAGCCCGGCGCTGTCTGGCCCGTTTGCAGTCTGTTGCTACCGCTGCCAGCGCCGGAGATGTTCTGACCAGTGATGACCACTTCGCCCTCACGTAAGTCGCCCTCCAGGACTTCGGTCGCTGCGCCGTCAGTCAGCCCGACCTTGATGCGGCGTGGCTGCGGCTGACCGTCCTGCCCCAGCACCCAGACGCGTCTGGTCTGTCCCGCCAGCACGGGCGAGCTAGCCGGGGCGACTCGCTCGCGCGCTCCATCCGCCTGCGCTCCGTTCGCCACGGCTGGGTTAGCCACGGTCGCGCCGTTCGCATTCCGGGCCTGCTGAGCGCCACGTCTTGAGCCCTGCCCAGACCTGTTGGCCGCTCCGCCCTGAGTCGTTGGTCGTTGTCCGTCCTGCGGCGTAAAACGCAGCGCGGCGTTGGGGACTTTGAGCACGTCGTTGCGCTCGTCAATGGTAATCTCAAGATTGGCTGTCATGCCGGGTTTGAGCTTCTGCTCGGGATTGCTCACGTCAATCACGACGTTGTAGGTCACGACGTTCTGGACGTTCTGCGGGTTGAGCCGCATCTGTTGAATCGTGCCCTTGAATTCCGCTCCCGGAAAAGCATCGACCGTAAAGCTGACGCCCTTCGCCTGCTCGACTAAACCTATGTCTGCCTGATCGATGTTGGCGATGACCTGCATCTGCGTCAGGTCGTTGGCGATGGTAAAGAGCGTCGGGGCAGAGAGACTCGCGGCCACGGTCTGCCCGACGTTCACGTCGCGCGAGACAACCACGCCGTCTATGGGCGAGCGGATCGTCGTCTGGCTGAGATTGATTTCCGCCAACTGTAGCGCGGCTTCGGCCTGTTGCACCTCGGCGGCGGCGCTCTGCACCTGTGCCGCAGCATTCTGCGCGCCCGCCTGCGATTGCTGCACCTGTGCATGCGCCTGCTCGATCAGCGCCTGCGATTGCACTATCCCAGCGCTTGATGAAGACTGCGCGCTCAGGACTGCCTGCTGCACCTGTGCGGCGGCCTGATTGTAGCGGGCCTCAGCCGTCTTATAGTTGGTCTGCGCCGTCTCGACATCACGCCGCGCGATGACGCCTTCAGCCGCAAGCTGTTCCTGCTGACGAAGAAAACTGGCGGCGTCGTCCAATTGCGCCCTCAGCACTGCGAGGTTGGCCTGTGCGCTTGTGACGCCCGCCTGCTGATTCTGCACGGTTGATCTTGCGGCAACCGCTTTGGCCTGCGCGTCCGTCACACCGGCACGCGTCTGGCTAATGCCTGCGCGCGACTGTGCGACCGCCGCCTGAGCCTGTTGCAGGCTGGCCCTCGCCTGCAAGAGATTCGCGCGCGCCTGCTCAACCTGTGCACGTGTGGTGGACGGGTCCAGCTGGGCTATGACCTGACCTTTTTTGACTATCGAGTTGAAATCAGCGTGGAGCGCGGAGATTGTGCCCGACGCCTGGCTGCCGACCTGCACCGTCGTCACGGCCTGAAGCGTGCCCGTCGCCGTGACCGAATTACGAAGATTTCCCCTCTCCACCTTCGCAGTCATGTACTGGGCGGCGCTCGCCTGATCACCCCACAGCAAAAATCCCGCGAGCACGATCAGCGCCAGAGCACCAATCGCTATGATGAGACGATTCCTGCTGCCCAGATTTAACTTCATCCACTTCATAATTCTCTCCCCGTAGTGTCGCGCAGGCGCAACCGCCGCCCGTTTCCGGCTGATTAAATTGATATTCGTGTCTTCAATCATCCTCATAACCTGACAGACACCGGCGAGGGCGATTCGGTTACACCCTGTCCAGCTTAGGGAAATGATAGGGGAGCGTTGTAACCATTTGACGGGGCGCGGTGTCTGACCTTTCAGGAAGCTAAAGGGAGTCCTTCACGTGCAGAGCTGAGGTACACTGATGAGTCCAACGTAAGACGAAGAAGCTGTGAAGGGCTTGGGCGATTGCAGTCGAACGACTATGAGCAGGCGGAGGAGTTGGAGTTGGCGCGGCTGGCGCGTGCGGGCGACGAGTCTGCCTTTGCGGAGATCGTGCGGCGCTACAGCCCGCGCGTCTTTCGCTTCGCCAGCCGCTACTTTCGCCAGCGCGAGCTGGTCGAAGAAGCGGCGCAGGAGGTCTTCCTGAAGGCTTTCACACAGCTCGACAGCTTTGAGGGGCGCGGCTCGATGGAGGGATGGCTGACACGCATTACGACCAACACGTGTCTGAACATGCTTCGCGCCTCAAAGCGTAAGCCGGAGCTGACGGTCTCAGACCTGACGGAGGACGAGGGCGACTGGTTGGATAACCAACTGGCGGGCACGGCCACAGAGCGTCATCAATTGAGCGAGCGAAGTCTGGTCGCCGCCGATCTGGCGGGCCGCGTCCTTGAAACGATGTCGGCTGACGACAGGCTGGTTTTGATGCTGGTTGACGGCGAAGACACACCGGTCAAAGAGGTGGCGGAGATGACAGGCTGGTCTGTCTCGAAGGTCAAGGTGCGAGCGATGCGCGCACGCAGCAAGATGCGAAAGGCCGTGGAACAATTGCTGGCATATAAGCGAAAGCATACCGACAGGAGTTTTGAAACCACGGAGAGAGAGAGATGAGAGACGAACACATCATCAGCATTATCGAGAACGCGCCTCTGTCGGGTTTGACCGAGAGTGAGCTGGCCCTCGTGGGCGCTCATACGGCTCAATGCGCGGAGTGTCGGCGTGCCTTCGAGGCGGCGCAAATCTCCGCGCTTCTGCTCAGAGAGCGCCTCGCTGAGACGATTGAGCCGTCGCCTTTCTTCCAGACGCGAGTCCTCGCCGCACTGCGCGAGCGGCAAGCTGCCGGCGAGACCTCTGCGCTCAGGCGTCTGTGGAATGCCACGGGTGCGCTCGTCTCTTCAATGGCGGTGACGGTCGCGGCGCTCGCGCTCTTAACCGTCTTCGCTCCCGGCTCTCAGCCGGCCACGGGCTCGCAGGAAACGGCGTCTGCTTACAACACCTATTCGGCAGAAGAGGTGCTCTTTGAGCAAAGCGACACGCCTGCAGATCAGATGTCATACGGGCAGGTGCTCTCGACTCTCTACGAGTCGGATGACGACAGGTGAAATCATTATGGACAAGAATAGTAGAAACAGATGGCAGGTGCGGGGCGCGGCGGTGATCATATTTCTGCTCGGATTTACGGCGGGCGCGCTGGCCTTAAACGCCTATCGAGCATGGGCAAGGAACGAGGCTCGCGTCAGTAGAGAAGATCGCTTCGAGCAGATGTCGGCGCGCCTGAAGCTCAACGACGATCAGAAATCTCGGGTGCAAAAGATACTGGGCGACACGCGCGAACAATTGCAGGCGCTGCGAAAAGAATCAGCGCCGCGCGTCACAGAGATTCGCCGGCAGGCCGACGAGAATATGCAGAAGGTGCTGACGCCTGAGCAGTGGCAGCAGTTTCAACAGATGAGGGACGAGATGCGCGGGAAGGGGCGACGCGGCAGAGGGAATAGTGATAACGAATGAGCATCTGGCAGATCATAAGGCGCTTAGTTCCCTTCGTCAGGCCCTACAGCCGTTGGGTTTTCCTTTCGCTGTCGCTGACTCTGCTTGGAGCATTCGCGGCGCAGGTCAACCCCATAGTGCTGCGCTACACGGTGGACACTATCGAACGGCTTTTAAGGGAAGGCCGTACCGCCTCGCAGGGGACATCACTTCTGCTGCTGATTAGCGCCGTCCTTCTGGGTAAGGAAATCCTCAACACCGGATTGAGATACGGCCAGAATCTGTTCGGCGAGAAAATCCGCGTCAACGTATCGAGCCGCCTTTCACAATTCGCCGTCGAAAAAATCCTTACCTACCGACTGGCGTTTTACACGGACTCTGACAATCAGACGGGCATACTACAGACGCGCGTTGAGCGCGGCGCTGAAAGCCTGACCAAGCTCGTGCAGAGCGCATTCATAGACATACTGCCGCTCTTCGCCAATGCGATTCTGGCGCTGATCATCATGTTTCTGGCGAACGTTTACGTCGGGCTGGTCGCTGCGGCCATCCTGCCCGTCTATTTTTTGCTGAGCCAGAGACAGGCTTCGATGCTCAAGGGCGCGCGCAGAGGATTGCGTGCCCTGCGCGAGGAGAAGAACAACGGGCTTCACAACATCATCGAGTCAATCGTCGTGATCAAATCGTTCGTGCGTGAGGAGTACGAACGAGAGAAACAGGTTCGCTTGCAGCAAAACCTGACGGGCGCGCAGTTGAAACAACGCCAGACCAACTTCGTCTTCGACGGGTTGAAAACCTTCGTCGAGCAGATAGGCGTCGTGCTCATTATCATCCTGACGGCCTATCTCGTCCTCGGGGGGCAGATCTCTATCGGCGCGATCATGTTTCACATCATGTTGTTCAGCAACGTCTCCGCGCCGATCAGGCAGTTACACAGAATCTACGACGAGATGAACGACGCGCTGACCTACGCCGAAGGCTACTTTCAGATTCTCGACGCCGACGATCAAATAGAGGCCAGCGGCGAGTCGGACGTCGCGCACCTCAAGGGCACTTTCGAGTTGATCGATGTCAGCTTCACTTACCCGAACGGAACAGCGGCGCTTCACCACGTCAACATGAAAATCCCGCACGGCAAAACGGTCGCGTTCGTCGGCCTTTCCGGCGCAGGGAAATCCACGCTCCTGAATCTGCTGACCAGATTCTACACGCCCACGAGCGGGCGGATTCTGCTCGACGGCCTTGAGCTTTCCGCCTACCAGACCGACCTGCTCCGCAGAAAAATCGGGCTGGTGCTGCAAAAGAACCACATCTTCAAAGGCACGATTGAAGAGAACATTCGCTACGGCAACATCAGGGCTTCGTTTCCCGAGATCGTCGAAGCAGCGCGCAAGGCTTACCTGCACGAGCAGATCGAGCTGCTCCCGAAGGGTTACGAATCCGAGGCACACCTGCTCTCGGGCGGCCAACAGCAGCGCATCGCCATCGCGCGGCTTTTCCTCAAAGACCCGCCCGTCATCTTTCTGGATGAGCCGACAGCGAGCCTCGACGCGGTCGCCACCGAGCAGATAAAAAACAGCCTCGACGCCATCAAGGAAGATCGCACCACGGTCGTCATCTCTCACAGCATCTCACAGATCATAGATGCCGACATCATCTTCGTTCTCAAAGAGGGGCGTGTCGTCGAGCACGGCACACATGAGAAGCTCTATGACATGGACGGAACTTACCGAGAGATTTTTCAGGCTTCGGCCCGAAGCCTGAACATAGACAAAATCTCAAGAACGCTGGACGCGGAACTCGCCCCCGATCTCTCCAATTAACAGTTTGTGTCCTGATTCAAAATGGATATGGTCGCGTAAAAAGCGAACAGGCGCGGCAGCCATGGTGGCCTCGCGCCTGTTCTGGTCCGGTCAATGTCCTCACCCCATCAACCGGGAGGACGGAGAGATTCACCCTCCGCCCAGATGCCACCATTCTACAAGCGCTTCTTCGGTTTCGCAACTTTGAATGTGCAGCCTCACGCTTTCCTCCCTCAAAAATCTTTCAACCGACCCATTGGAGGCGCTTCGGGCGCTCAGGGTTTTTACGATTGATTTGTGCCGGACAGCCCGTTTTTATGCACATTCAGCCCCTTTGCGCTCAAAGGCTGGCGAGATAAAGCAGCGCCGAAATGCTCGGCATAAAGAAGTAAGCCCCGCCCTTGACCGTCGTGAAGGAGCGCATATTATGCACGCGCGTGCGCAGGGGGTCGGCCTGCACGGTCATAATCGCGTCGCCCTTGCCCATACTTCCGATGATCGGGTCGACCTCGCCATTGAGCCCGCCGAAGACTGGATTATTAATCCACGTTTGCTGGACGAACTCGAACTGCCGTTCTATGTCGCTGTTGAGGCAGATGAACAGCAGGCCGCGATCAACTCCGTCGTCGACGCGCGGGTCTGCGGGCCTGTGCCCGTAGGAGCGTCCGCGCCTGAGAATGCGATGACGATTAGCCGAAGCCAGCGCGGTCTCCGGATCAGGCCCGAGCGAATCGCGCGGGTTCGAGCGTCGAATGTGCGAGCCGATGGGGCAGGCGAAGCCGTTGGCGTCCTTTTCGTAGTAACCGAAATCATCCGCATCCGAGAGCGTGGGGTCGTCCCTCTCCGGCGACATCACGAGGGGAGCGCCGCTGGGCCAACGCCCGACGCACTTCGCGGCCAGACGGACGCTGGCGGCACGGTCAGTCTGCCCGTCCGTGGTGCGTGTCGCTTCGTCCATAAAGTGCCAGAAGTTTGCGACGTGCTGCGCGTACTGGCGAAAGACCAGATAGGTTCCGTTGCGGCCAAGATCATGAAAGGGGGGGTCATGAGCGGGCGCGCCGGTGACGGCGGGCGCGTCCGGCAGCATTCGCAGGGGGTCGCGCTCGGGCGCAACCTGCGGCGTGTCGGCGGGCTTTCCGTAATCGTTGATGTGGCTCAGCAGCACCTCGCCGGCCTTGACCAGATTTCGCTTCGCGGCCTTGTCCGCGCTCGGACTCCCTTCGATGACGGGTTGGCCCATGCCGTCTGCGAAACTGAAATGCTCGTGCGAGTCGGGTTGCCGCCCGGCTCCGAGCAGGAGAAATTCTGTGATGCCGTTGGCCGTAAAGTCTGCACGCTGCTCCCTGATCAGGTTGTCGAGCGTCTCTTCATCCTGACCGAAGAGAATCAGTAGAATGTCAACCGCTTTGGCCGGGTCGCTGCCGCCCCAGTTCCAGTTCGACGGCGCGTTTTCGTCCGCGTCACCGAGGATGCGCGAGCGATGCGGGGTCGCCATGCCTTCCTGAAAGGCGCGCGGAAAAGTGGCGAGCGTATCGGCGTCGAGCCCAAGCTCGGTGAGCCCTCTGTGCGTCAAAGCGATGTTGAGAGACGTGCCCTCCTGTTTGCGCTCGGAGGTGGTGACTTCAAGAGCCTTGCGCCCGAGCCAGCGGCGCGCAGGCCCGGCATCCGTGACGCGCAACATCAGATAGCTGGCACAGGGTAAGTGGGCGTAACCGCTGATCACCAGACCCTGTATGTCTTGTCTTTCCAGTTCCGCCATGAGTTTTATCTCCCTTGCTTAGAAGCGCCAGAGCCATTTGCGCGTCGCGCCCGTGCCCAGAGGCTTGAAGAGGTCTTCGCGGATAGCGCTGTTGTTGTCTATGGTTTGTGTCGTCAAATCCGTGTAGGCGCTGTACCACGCATTCGTGTAGGTCATCTTGTCGCGCCCCTGTGCCTTGAAGCGTGCGCCGTCACGCGCGCCTTCCTTGATCAGCCAGCTCGTCTTCGGGAAATCGACAGTATTCGACCAGATGGCCGTCAACCCCGTGGCCGCTTTGTCAATAAAGTCGTCGAGGTAGTTCTCCCAGCTTCCGTCAAAGTTGCTGACAAAGAGCAGTCGCCTCCCTTTATCAATCATAGACCAGTGTGCGAAGTGAATGCTGGGGATGCCGCTCAGCTTGCCGTCGTTGATCGTGCGCGCGATCAGGTTGACCAGCCAGAGGACGATTCTCAGAGTCGCCCGCCGGAAAACGCCGGGCTTGACGGTCGTGATGCTGCACATCTGATTCTGAACGATGTGCGTGCGGTCTTCGCGTGCGACGAGTTTGCGGGCGTGCTCCTGATCGCCGAAGTTGGGCGGGATGGGATCATGAGTCTCTTTCCAGCGCAGCACGATGAGCCACACGATAAAGACGGGGATCAGTATGGGCAGCAGCAGGAGCGCGAGGAGTCCGGCGAGGGCCAGATTGATGCGGGGCATCCAATACTCCGCCGCCGTCTGTCGCGGCTCGTTCTCTTTGGCCCACTCGAAGCCCTGCTGGCCCTGCACGAACTGCTGTGCCCCCTGTCGTATGGACTCCGGGCTCTGGCCCGCCGCCCCTTTCTTCACCACGCCGTCGAGGTGGTTTTCGAGGCCATCGCGCAACTCGTTTTCCCGGCGGATTCTGTGCAGGCTGCGCCCGACGTTGCCGACGTGATAGGCGTCGGGCCATACGACGTGAGAGCGCAGGTAGGAGATGAAGCGCTCGCGGTCGGCGGGACTCGTCGCCGTGTACCCGACACAGCAGCTATACATGCGATGGAGTCCGTCGGCTGCCTGCGCGTGGAGGTCTTCGAGGTAAGGGTCGAGCGGCCCGTCGAAGTTGTTCTCGAACACAAAGTAGGGGCCGTAAGTTTCATCTTCGTTCAGCACGAAGGCCGCGAAGTGCAGAAGCTTTAAGGAGGTGAAAGATATGTGCGGGTTGTTCATCACGTCGCGCCCGATCTCATCGAGCATCCCCCTTAGCTCCTCCACCCTGTCAGGCTTAACCTTGGTGACGAATGTTAGAACTGAGTGCTTCATCAGCTTACTCCTCCGGGTGCATTCCCATCTCTATCGAATTCAAGAATCAACTGATCAGGGAACGGGCCGTCGTAGACGATATGCCCGGCGCTCCCTGAAGCCCTTCGCAGGTTGGGCAGGCGTAAGAGCGCGGCCAGCAGCTCGGGAATCTGCACGCCGTTGATCGCGCTCCCGAAACAGCGATGCATGCCGTGACCGAAGTGCAGGTAATCGACCTCTCGATCGGCGCGAAACTCGTCCGGGTCTGTGTACTTCTCCGGGTCGAACATGGCCGAGAGCGTCGCGATATAGACGGACGTATCGGCAGGGACGCGGCGCACTCTCTTTGTGCCCGCCGCGATCTCCGTTTCGTTCCTGCAAAATCGCGCCTGTACGGGATGATGCGGATTGAAACGCACGGCCTCGTAGGCATAACGCCGCATGGCATCCATGTCGCGCGCGAGGGCGGCGCGACGAGCGCCTTCCATGGCCTCCGGCCTACGCAGCAATTCATCTATAGCGAGCGTGACGAACTTGTTGGTCGTGTCCACAGCGCCCGCGATCATCCCTCCCATGTTGCGGCGCACAGACGCGTTGTCGAGCCAGGGATGCGCCTCGTCTTGCAGCGCCAGAAGCCTGCCAAGCACGTCGTCAGGTTGATCAGGCTCGCCGAGTTTAGACTTGCGTAGCGCGATCACGCCGTCCATGTACGGCCTGAGCTCCGAGACGGTTTGCAGCGCGTCGCGATGAACGAGCGGGTCAGCGCCCGGATTGGCGAAGATGTCGTGAAACACATCCCGCATCCAACGCATCATGGTCGGGTCGTCCGGCGCGGGGATACCGAAATACGATTCGACAAGACGCACGGGCACGACGCGCGCCAGCCCGCTCACGACATCAATACGCCCATGCCGAGCGGCAGCACGCGTGAGCGCCTCCGCGTTTTGACGGACGAAACTGCGTATGCGATCAAGGTCGTCGCGGCGCACGGCTGCCCTGAGGGCCGCAGACTCGCGGTCGTATTCCTCCGAGCGATCCATGCCTAAGATGAATGGCCCGTCAATCGCATTGATACGTTCCTCGTTAACTTCACGGATGGTGAAATCCGTGTCGCGCGATAAGACCTCGATCACGTCATTGTAGCGAGTCAGTATCAGGCGTTTGCCGATTTGAAGCTGCGGCGCGTGTTTTCTTAAGAGCTTAAAGATCGCGCGCAGAAGCCCGGGGCTCGTCACCCGGATAAACAATTTATCTTTGAAAGTGTCGCCGGGCTTGTGCTTGCCCGCCTCGACGGGGTCTAGGGCGGGGCGCGGGCGCGCTTCCCTGTAGAGGCGCAGGATGAATTGACCCGCAGGGCGCGCCCTGATTCTTTCGATATCAGCGCGCATGGCGGGCGGCAACTCATCCAGCTTTGGCAAAGGGCCGCCATACTCGGGCGGGAACACAGCGGGCGCGCCGAGCGACGCGAACGCTAGATCGGCAGCCGTAAACTCCTCGCCCATCAGAAAGGGCCTTCCGTCCGAGAGTCGCGCATCAACCTGTGAAAGGATGGTCTCCATGACGGCACGCTGCTCGGTCACAGTATCGGGCTTGAGCTTCAGGCTGCGCCGCATGGCACTTGCCAGCCGCGAAAAGGAGAGCGGAACAAGCATGCGCTCCCAAGCAGTTGCGCGGGTCGTCCACATGCGGATAGCAGCCTCGCGGTTGAAAGGCATGATGTGGGCATAGGCCCATGCACGTACGGCGACGCCGAACGTATCGTAGAAGAGATCGAAGAGCTGGCGCGCCTCCGCGCGTAGCTGCGTGTCCGCGGGGAAGAGTTGTTGACGCTCAGTCGCGCGCGCCTCGTAGTAATTCAGGATTTGCCGCGCGTCTGACAGAACGGCGTCCGAAGTGTCCAGCACCGGCACGACGCCATTGCCGCCCATGCGCCGCGTCGCGCGTTGATGATAGACAGGGGCATGGCATTCTTCCTTGTAAGGTATGGCGAGCCTGTCGAGCAGCCAACGCGCCATTTCGCAGTAGGGGCTGACCGCTATGGAGACCATGTGCGGATGATATGCGGAGGTGATAGACAAAGCTGACTCCGATCTATCGAAAAGAATCAAGCCACTGAAGGTAAGCGCACGAGCGCGGACTGGCGGCGGCGCTCTCACTAGCGTCTTGCGGTTAAGGAGACAGCGAGGACTGACTGAATGCTTGAAGAAAATCTTTACAGAGGCTTACATGTCAATTTTCGGTTTGCGGCTGTGATGAGCCGGTAGCTTTCAAGTGTGTACTCCTGTCGTCAAGGCTAACGAGGTCAGGGAATTTTTGCCTCTCAAAACCGAAGCTATAAAAGACCAGTGCGTGAAGAACTGCCGTGGATTATGATTGAATTGGTTCAGAAGTCAAGAGTTTTTATCGGCCACCGCCCTCCGCCCGCAAGCCGCCCCGCGAGCTGAAACCAAGCCGCGCTTGATTTGAATTAGGAATCCTCGCCCCGCGCGGATTGGATCGCTCACTTTCCTATTGCCTTGCCATACGAAGTGTGCGATGCTCCTATTAGAAAGCCATAGGAGGAGCTGACCGTGAGCGACAAGACTGACATCTGGCAGGGCACGCTGGCCCTGATGGTACTAAAGACGCTGGAAGCGATGGGGCCGCTGCACGGCTACGGCATTGCGCGCCGTGTCGAGCAGACGAGCGGCGACCAGCTCTCCATCAACTACGGCACGATCTACCCCGCCCTGCTCAAGCTGGAGCAGGAGGGTTATATCTCGTCGGAATGGGGCCTCTCGGACAACAACCGTCAGGCCAAATTTTACAAACTGACGCGCGCGGGACGTAAGCAGCTCGCCAGGGAGACTCGCCAGTGGGAGCAGACCACGGCCATCCTCGCGCGCTTCTTCGCCCCGGCAAAGGAGTCGTAATGCATATTCGACAATTGCGCGTATGGCTCGTACGCCTGACAGGATTGTTCCGGCAGAAGAATCGGGAGCGTGAGCTGGCCGACGAGTTGGAAAGTCACTTACAGATGCACATAGAGGATAACCTTCGGGCCGGGCTGACCCCTGTAGAGGCGCGCAGGCAGGCGCTCGTCAAGCTCGGCGGGGTTGAGCCGACCAAAGAGATGTATCGCAGGCAAAGGGGGCTACCGCTGATCGAGACGCTCATCAAGGATCTGCGTTACGGCATGCGCAGGCTGACAAGGAGTCCGGGATTTACGCTCGTCGCTTTGCTCTCGCTCGCGCTCGGCATCGGGGCTAACACGGCCATCTTCAGTCTTGTTAATACGGCGCTGCTGCGTCCGCTTCCCGTAGAGAGGCCGGCACAGCTCGTCTCGCTGACGAACGCGACCGCAAACAGAATATTCCCGACCTTCTCCTATCCGAACTACAAAGACTTGCGCGACCGTAACGATGTCTTTGACGGGCTGCTGGCCTATCGCTTCGCCCCGCTCAGCCTGAGTCACGACGGCATCAACGAGCGCACCTGGGGCTACGTCGTGACGGGCAATTACTTCGGGGTGCTGGGTGTCAAACCGGCTCTGGGACGGATGATTTCGCCGGAGGATGACATTTCGCCGGGCGCTCATCCTGTGACGGTTCTGAGCTATCAGTGCTGGCAGCAGCGTTTCGGCGCGCAGCCGGGCATCGTCGGCAAGACACTGATCGCCAATGGTCGTAACTTTACTGTGATCGGCGTTGCGCCGCAGGGCTTTTTCGGGACAGAGATCATCGCCGCGCCGGAGCTGTGGTTTCCCATGGCGATGCAGGCACAGATCGAAGTCGGCAACGACTGGCTGGCAAAGCGCGGCGTTGAGAACCTCTTCATACAGGGACGGCTCAAGCCGGGGGTGAGCGTCGGGCAGGCACAAACGGCGCTCAGCGCCATTGCGCTGCAACTTGAGGCCGAATACCCGGAGATCAACGAAGGCAAGCGGGTCTTGCTGTCGCCGCCGGGAATGATGGGAGGCGTGATGCGCGGGGCGGTGTTGGGCTTCACTGGGCTGCTGATGGTCGTCGTCGCCTTCGTGCTATTGCTGGCCTGTACAAATCTGGCGAATCTCTTATTAGCGCGTGCGACCGAAAGGCGCAAAGAGATTGCCGTGCGGCTGGCACTGGGCGCAAGCAGGCTGCGTATCGTGTGGCAGTTGATGGCCGAGAGTATGCTGCTGGCGATTGCCAGCGGAGTGTTGGGGCTGCTGCTGGCCTACTGGCTGATCAATCTGGCCGTCGCGTTTAAGCCGCCCGTGGATGTTCCTCTCTACTTTGACCTGCACATAGATTATCGCGTGCTGATCTTCACCTGCCTGATAACGCTCTCGACGGGTGTGCTGTTCGGTTTGTTGCCGGCCTTGCAGGCGACCAAAGTTGACATCCTGCCCGCTTTGAAGGACGAGGCTTCGGCGGGCGATCCCCCTCGCTCATGGTGGAAAAGCGGTCTGATAGTTTTGCAGGTCGCTCTCTCGTTGGTGCTTCTGGTCGGCGGCGGTCTGATGTTGCGCGCTCTACAGCGGGCACAGGCGCTTGATCTGGGCTTTAACCCGCAGAACGCCGCAGAGGTCTCTTACGATCTGCGTTTGCAGGGCTACGACTCTGCGCGCGGGCGTGAGTTTCAGAAACGCCTGCTTGAGCGCGTGCGTGCTTTGCCCGGCGTGCGCTCAGCCGGAATCACAGACCTCGCCCCGGTTGATTTACATTTCGGACGTGATGCTGTTTTCATCGAAGGGCAGCAGCCCGAACGCGCGACGAACGCTCCGCGGGCGATGGCTAGCCGCATCAGTCCGGGTTATTTTCAGGCCATGAGCACGCGGCTGGTGCGCGGGCGCGATTTCACTGAGCAGGACGACTCAAACTCGCCGCCGGTGGCGATCATTAACGAAGCCTTCGCGCGCCGCTTCTGGCCCGGACAAGACCCCTTAGGCAAACGCTTTCGTCAGGGCGGCGCAGAGTCGCCTCTGATGGAAGTGGTCGGAGTCGTGCAGGACGGCAAGTATGCAGGGCTGAACGAATCGCCGCAGCCTTACGTCTGCCGCCCTCTATCGCAAGCCTACGCGGGAACGAACACCGTCATCGTCCGCACAGACTCAGACCCGCAGAAACTGCTGCCCTTAATTCGCAACGAGGTTCAGCAACTGGACGCGCACATGCCGCTCGCGAGCGCCAAGACGCTGGCGGAGAGACTGGCGATGCCGCTCTTGCCGGCGCGCATTGCGGCATCGCTTTTCGCGAGTTTCGGGATGCTGGCGCTGGCGCTGGCCGCCATAGGGATTTACGGCATCATGTCCTACTCCGTTTCAAGACGCACACACGAGATAGGCGTGCGCGTCGCGCTGGGGGCACAGGCGTCGGATGTCCTGCGACTCATACTGGGACAGGGCATGACGCCTGTGTTGATAGGGGTCGTGCTCGGCATATCGTCGGCGCTGGCGCTGACTCGACTGATGAAAAGCCTGCTGTTCGGCATGAGCGCGGCTGACCCTCTGACCTACACGGGCGTGGCCGCGCTGCTCTTGTCCGTCGCACTGCTGGCCGCCTACATCCCGGCACGCCGCGCAACCCGCATCGACCCGATGCAGGCGCTGCGTAATGAGTAAGACGAACATAGGGAGACACTCAGGTCAATAGGGTCTGCGGTAGCGGGCGAGCCCACGCGCGCCACGAACACCCGCCCGCTGGCCCAGCCCTCACAGACCTGACGTTGTCAGACGCCTCCCTGCCCTTGCATTCCAGCCGTCGTTTCCCGCCATTCACTGCAAGCTTGATGTGGTTCACTGCAAAGGTGCATCGTCGAGAGCCGAACCCGCGTATAAGGTGTTCAACTGGCGGGCTTCCTGACAACTGATGATGTGGCCCGTCGGGAGTCGAGTGTATCTTCTACAGCTGCCTTTCAACTCCCATTCAAACCCGGCCCGAAGGTCGTGGTTTTCCGCGAGGTGTGAGAGATGGAGAAACAGGCCCACCGCAGTGGTCTAAACTTTCTTGAATCGCTCGGACAGGATGTTCGTTACGGCATCAGGGTGCTATTGAGAAATCGCGGCTTTACGCTGACGGCGATTATCACGCTGGCGCTCGGCATCGGAGCCAATACGGCCATCTTCAGCGTCATCTACGGCGTGCTGCTCAGGCCGCTGCCGTATCGCGACGGCCACCAGATCGTCGTCGTGCATCAACAGGCGCGCAGCGCCAAGATTGATGACCTTGGCTTTTCCGCCAAAGAGGTCGCCGATTACCGCGAGCAGAATAAGACCATGGAATCGGTCGTCGAGCACCATTCCATGAGCTTTATCCTCTTCGGTCGGGCTGAACCCGAGCGCGTCCAGACCGGTGTGGTGTCTGCCAACTTCTTCGACGTGCTCGGCGTCAAGCCTCTTCTGGGCAGAACCTTCGAGGCGACAGACGAACAGCCGGGGGCCGACGCCGTTCTCATCCTCAGCAATAAATACTGGAAGCAGAGCCACGGCGGCGACCCCAACATCGTCGGCAAAATTTTTCGCATGAATAATCGCGCGCACATTGTCATCGGTGTGCTGCCGCCGATACCGCAGTATCCGTCGGAGAGCGACGTTTACATGCCGACCAGCCAGTGTCCTGTTCGTTCCTCACAGACCTTTATCGAAAATCGCAACGCGCGGATGATGACGGTCTTCGGCAGACTCAAGCCCGGCGTGGAGCTTCCGCAGGCTCAGGCCGATCTGAGCGCGATTGCGACTAATCTGGAGGCCGCTTACCCCGAGTCCTATCCTAAAAATCAGGGCTACGCCGCGAAGGTCGTGCGGCTGGAAGAGGAATTGACGCAGCGCGCGCGCCCAACCTTCCTGATACTGCTGGCGACCGCCGGGCTGGTCTTGCTCATCGCGTGCGCCAACGTGGCGAATCTCAGTCTGGCGCGCGTGCTTCAACGCCAGCACGAGGTCGCCATGCGAACGGCGCTCGGGGCGAGTCGCGGACGCCTGATTCGCCAGTTGCTGACTGAAAGCACGATCCTTTACCTGCTCGGCGGTGGGCTCGGGCTGCTGCTCGCGCAGTGGGGATTGCCCATGCTGGTCGCCTTCGCCGCTCGCTTTACGAATCGCACGGGCGAAATCCGCATAGACCTTTCCATACTACTTTTCACCATGCTTGTCGCGGTCGGCACGGGTCTCGTCTTCGGGTTGATTCCGGCGCTCTCGTTCCGGCAGGACTCGCAGAAGAGTCTGGCCGCCGCGCTCAAGGAGGATAGTGGTCGCTCAACGTCCGGCGGAAAGAATCGCATACGCAGCGTGCTGGTGGTGACGCAGGTTGCCATCTCCTTCACGCTCCTGATCGCGGCGGGCTTGATGCTGCGAAGTCTCATTAAGCTACAGAGTGTCAACCCCGGCTTTAATCCCGAAAAGGTCGTGGTCATGAGGCTTGCGCCGAACTGGTCAAAGTACACCGCGAACGAGCATTACGCAGGGTTCTTCGCGCGCGTGCTGGAAACCGTCAGGCAGCAGCCGGGCGTTGAATCCGTGGCGCTCGCCTCGACCTACCCGCTGAATCCCATCGGCATCACGCGCGGGCCGAACAACGTCAGCGTACAGCTTGAGGGCCAACCCCTGGGCGACGGGCAACTCGCGCCGCAATTAGACCCGCGCGCCGTGAGCCCCGACTACTTTCGCACCATCGGCACGCCGCTCGTTAGAGGCCGACTGTTCACGGAGCAGGACGACGAGAAGTCTCCGCCCGTCGCCATCATCAACGAGTCGGCGGCGCGTCATCGCTGGGGCAGCGAAGACCCGGTCGGCAAAAGAGTGACGACGGATAACGGCAGGACATGGATTACCATCATCGGCGTGATCGGCGATGTCAGGCAGTACGGGCTCGACCGCGAGCCGACAGAGGAGTTTTATTACCCGGTGGCGCAGGCGGCCTTCGCCAACTTCCTCCTCGTCAAGACGATGTCAGACCCCATCAGCGTTGGCAGAGTCGCACGCAACGCCGTTCATCAGGTTGACTCGGACACGGCTGTCGATCAGGTCAAGACGCTTCAACAGGTGCGAGACGATTCGGTCGCGTCTCCGCGTTTGACCGTCTGGCTGTTAGGGCTCTTCGCGGCCCTCGCGCTCGTCATCACGGCGGCGGGCTTGACGGGCGTGATGGCCCTGTCGGTTACGCAGCGGACGCGCGAGATAGGCATTCGCATGGCCTTAGGCGCGACGCGCACGGGGATTCTGACGATGGTGATGCGGCAGGGCATGACGCTGGTGCTGATAGGCTTGACGGTCGGAGTGGCGGGGGCTCTCGCGCTCAACAGGATGATGGGGGCGCTGCTGTTCGCCACCCCTTCGTCCGATCCCGTCACCTTCGCTCTGGTCTCGTTCGTGCTGCTTTTGGTCGCGGGAGCAGCCTGCTTCATCCCGGCCCTTCGCGCCACCAGCATCGACCCCATGCTAGCGCTTCGCAGCGAGTAAAGGTCAATCACCTGTGGGCAGCCGTGTATAATAAAGGGATGAGAGACGGTGTTCGCATAACCTATAGCGCCGACGAGGGAAGGCTCTCGGGGGCGGGAATAGACTGGCTGAAGTGGGCCATCCTCTTCGGATTCTGGACGCTCTTCAGTTTCCTTTACGCCAATCAAATCTATTTCGAGATGCTGCACACGCCGGGGATGAACCATTCATGGTGGCGCATAGCTTTCTGGCAATTGATGGTCTGGTACACGTGGGGCTGCCTGACGCCGATCATTTTGGGGCTGGGTCGCAGGTTTCCCGTCGAGGGGGCTACATGGCTCAAGAGCCTCGCGGCTCACCTGCCCCTAAGCCTGATGGTTGCCGCCGTACACGTCGCCGCCTCCACGTCCCTCAAGATGCTCATCAGGCCCTTCGACGTGTGGAGCAGCAAAGCTCCTTTTCTGGCTCAGTACAGTAGCGAGCTGCGCGGCTTTTTCCTCTTCGATTTTCTGGTCTTCTGGGCCATACTCGGCGTAGGCTTCGCGTTCGATTACCGTGAAAGATACCGCGAGCGCGAATCGCTCGCCTCGCAGCTCAAGGCCCAACTCGCACAGGCCCAGTTAGAGTCGCTCAAGGTGCAGCTTCACCCGCATTTCCTCTTCAACACTCTGCACACCATCGCCGGGCTCGTGCGTAGTAACGAACGGCAGCCAGCCGTTAATATGATCGCGGGCTTGAGCGACCTGCTGCGCCGCGCCCTTGAGAGCGCCGACGAGCAGGAAGTGCCCCTGCGCGAAGAGGTCAAGTTCATAGAGCTTTATCTGGACATTCAGAAGGTACGCTTTTCCGACCGGCTGGCGGTGCGAACCGAGATCGCCCCTGACACGCTCGACGCGCTCGTGCCGAACCTGTTGCTTCAGCCGCTCGTCGAGAACGCCATTCGTCACGGCATCTCTCTGAACGAGTCCGCAGGGCTTATTCTGATCAGCGCCAGTCGGGCCGGCGGTATGCTTCACATCAGTGTGTGTGATGATGGGCCGGGATTGCAATCGGGCTGGCGGATGGAAGAAAGCGACGGCATCGGTCTGGCTAACACGAGCGAGCGGCTCAAACATTTATACGGAGCAGAGCACCGCTTTGAGCTACGCAACGGCCCGCAGGGCGGCGTGACCGTCTCCGTCGCCATCCCCTTCCGTCTCGCTTAACATTCGGCCACCAGATGAACACGGCTGCGAAGAAGCTGATCAGGACTTTGATCGTGGACGACGAGCCGCTGGCCCGGCGCACGCTCAGAGACCTTCTACAGGCCGACCCGGAGATAGAGATCATCGGCGAGTGCAGCAGCGGCCCGGCGGCCATAGACTTCATCGGCAGGCAACCGCCCGACCTGCTTTTTCTGGACATACAGATGCCCGGCATGAACGGCTTTGAAGTGCTGGCGAAGATCGAGCATGAGCGCATCCCCGCCATCGTTTTCGTCACGGCCTTCGACCAGTATGCCCTGAAGGCATTTGAAGTACACGCGCTGGACTACCTTCTCAAGCCGTTCACGGATGAAAGATTCAGGGAGACGCTCCAGCAGGCTAAGTCGCAGGTTGAGATGAGAGAGATGAACAGGCTCAGTCAGGGCTTGATGGCCCTCCTGAAAGATCAGGCCGCGGTTCTGGCGGGCGGCGGTGCGGCAGCGAAGCCTAAGAGCTATCTCTCAAGATTCACGATCAGGTCCGGCAGCCGCGTGGTTTTCATCAACGCTTCGGACGTGGACTGGATCGCGGCGGACAACTATTACATCAAGCTTCACGTCGGCGGCAAGTCCCATCTGCTCCGCATCAGCATGAACGAGTTGGAGGAAAAGCTGGACCCTAAAAAATTCCTTCGCATCCACCGCTCGACCATTATCAACTTTGATCGCGTCAAAGAGCTGCACCAGAATCCGAACGGTGAATACATCGTCGTCTTAAAGACCGGGACGCAATTGAAGCTCAGCCGCAGCCGCCGCGAACGCCTCCTCGGAGAGTTCCTCATGGACGACGCCGATTAGTCACCCACGGCCTTTTCCACACCTGATTCGCCCCGTATCGTTCAGCTTTTGAGACAACTGTTCCAATCTCCAAACGTTAATTACACAACGCGCTCACAATTCTGCTAAACGTGGGAACGCTGCCAGTTCGCGTCTCGTACAGCCATGACATGTGAGCCGCGCGACATGACAACACAGCCCGCGCGGCGACGCTCCACGAACCTGTTCCCGTGAGAGGTCTCAAATGAACCCGCACGCCCGTTTACGCTTCATACTCACACGTGCTCTCAACGTCGCTCTCCTCGCCTGCATCATCGCTTGTGCGGGCACAGCTTCCGGTCAGACGCCAGCCGCCCCCGACCCCATTGAAGGCAAGTGGTCTGGTGTGACAGGCTTTCCACAGGATCGCGTGGAGATAAGCTTCGAGTTCAAGCGCAACGAGAAAGGGGAGCTGAAAGGATATCTCTACCAGACGCTGATGAACTTCTACGGGCTTGAGCTGCCGGGCACGCTCAACAAGGTCGGTGACAAGTACGTCCACGAAGATTGGGCTCTAACGCTGACCTTGCATGATGGCAAGCTCGAAGGCACGTACATGCCGCTCGGCGCGCCCATCTCACTGCAACGTACAGATACGCTGCCGAAGGAAGCGCCAGTGCCTCGGCTTCCCACAGGCCCAGCACCGAAGTGGCAAGCCAAGCTCGGCGCGGCCATCTTTGCCCGGGCAGCCGTGCGCGACGGAGTTGTCTATGTCGGCACGACCGGCGGCATGTTCTATGCTGTCAGCTTGAAGGACGGAAGCTTCGTGTGGCCGTTCAATGCCGGTCGCCCTGTGTACGGCGAGGCGCTCCTGACGGACGAGCACGTCTATTTCGTCTGCGACAACGGCTTTCTTTTCAAGCTTGATCGGAAGTCCGGCAAGGAGGTCTGGCGCTATGACCTCGGCGACGCACGGGCAGAGCGCATACTGCCTCATCAGGTCGTGCCCAACAGCGGCGACTTCGACTTCGACAGCAGCGCCTCTCGCCCACTCCTGTTTGAAGGTGTGCTCTATGTCGGCTCGGGCGATCATGGTCTGCACGCGGTCAACGCTGCTACGGGCCAACGCGTCTGGCGCTTCGAGGCAAAGGGCAGGAACAGAACCGATGCGATTATCGACGGCCCGCGCGTTATCTTCACGAGCCTTGATAATCACGTCTACGCCGTTGATCGCCAGACCGGAAAGGAAGTCTGGAAGAAGAACACGCGCGGGCCGCTCACCAGCTCACCCCTGCTGATCGGCGACAGGCTCATCATAGGCAATCGCAACGGCCTGCTCGTGGCTCTCAATCCAGCGACGGGCGATGTCATCTGGCGCATGGGCTTCTGGGGCTCGGCGGTCGAGTCCACTCCGGTTGCCGCTGGAGGCGGTCTCTTCTACATAGGCTCATCTGATCTGCGGCGGATTAGTTTGATCGACTCGAAGGACGCGCGCGTTCTCTGGCGCACGGACATCTACGGCTGGGCATGGCCCAAGCCAGCCTTGACCGAGAAGATGGTTTACGCCTCAGCCATCGGCGTCAATCCTTACCAGATGCGACACCTTGGCTCGCTGACGGCCATGGATCGCAAGAGCGGCAAGATTGTCTGGCGCTGGCCTATGCCGGAAGCCCCCGGCTCATGGATGAACGGCTTCGCGGCCTCGCCCGTCATCGACGGCAACACTCTCGTCGTCGGCGGTCTGGACGGCGCGCTCTACGCCTTCCCTGTGGAATGAGTTGAGGCGCGGGCCACTCTCACACGTCAAAAGGGCTTCAGGCGATACGCTTCTCGAACATGGCATACTCTTTATCTACGACTGCGCCGAGATGGCCGAGGGCGTTCTTGAGCACCACGTTGTCATCCATGACCCAGCTCAACTCGCTGCCGAGGTAGCCGTGCTCCCGCGCTTTCTCAATCGTGTCGAGTATGAGCAGGGTGTCGAGCCCGCGCCGCTGGTATTCGGGCAGGAGCGCCAGCACGATGGTGCGGAACTCCGCGCTCGCGCCGAATCGCAAGTGGCCCAGAAGCCGCAGGAATCCGAAGGGAAACAAACGCCCGTCGCGCAAGTGACTGAGCGCCGTATTAATGTTCGGAAGCGACAGAGAGAAACCAATGGTGTGCCCCTCTCGTTCGAGAAAGAAGATAATACGCGGGTCGAGCACGGGCCGCATGGCCTTCGCCATGTAGAGGAATTCGGCCTCGCTCATCGGCACGTTGCCCCAGCCGTCGTCGAAAGCGCGGTTGTAAATTCCGTGCATCGTGAGGACTTCATCTTTAAACCGGCTCAGGTCCGGATTGCGTATGACGAGTCCCGGCATACGTCGCCTGACGATGTCCGCCCCGCGCCTCAGGCGCTCGGTGTTCAAGTGCTTCCACGCGCCGTAGTAGGCCCACATACGCATCACGCGCGCGAACCCGTATCGAAGCAGGAACGACTCGTAGTATGCCGGGTTGTAGGGCATGAGGAGCGACGGCCTGCGGTCGAACCCGTTAACGAGCAGGCCTGAGGATTCGTTGATGGAAGGATTCGTCGGCCCGCGCATCGCTCTTAAGCCCTGCTCTTTGAGATAGCAGCAGGCGGCGTCAAAGAGGGCGGCGGCCACGTCGTATCGCTCCACAGACTCAAAGAAGCCGAAGAAGCCGACGCCGTCGTTGTGCCTCCTGAGATGCATGCCGTTGACAATCGCGGCGATACGCCCGAGCACTCGCCCCGTCGCGTCTTCTGCGATAAACGCCTCGATGTGGCTATGTAGAAAGAAAGGGTTGTGCTTTGAGAATAACAGTTCAGATTGATCGCGGCGCAGCGGTGCGACCCACTCGGGCGATGAACGGTACAGAGTGTAAGGGAAGGCGATGAAGCGCCGGCGCTCGCGAGCCGTCTGAACGGGGCGAATCCTGACCGGCGCAAAGGTTTGAGAGGCTTCGCTAAATTTGAGCACCCAGACTCCTCAAATCCTGCTCCACACAGCGTAGAACATCATCGGCGAGGCGTTTGAGCCTGCGATCAATCTGACTCTGGCTCACCTTCTCTTCCCCGTCAGTTGCCGCTCTCCTGCCGCCGCCCCCCTCACGCCTCATGCTGTTTTCAGAAGCGACGGTGCGGTCGCAAAGCTCATTGAGATATGTGCGGTGATGCTCCTCAAACTCCCTGAAGCTCGGCCCCCATCGTGCGAGAAAATCGTAGGTCACTTCCACCAGAGCATCCTCTGCGCGCGACTTGTCGTCGAGCCCCTCGTGAATGCGCTCATACAACTGCGGGAAAATCACCGGGTAGAACCTCCTGAATCCGTCGGGAACGTCAAACGCCCTCTGCTCGCGCTCAAACGTCTGACCGGCATCCAACTGGCCGAGCTGCCCCGAGATGAATCGTTTGAGGTGAGGCACGCGCAACGCCTCCTGATACTGATAAGCGACCATCGCCATTACTCTCTCGACCATGAAGGGCGCGCGGCGAAGCGTCAGGAGCAGTACGCGCAGGGCCGACACGCGCGCTTCACTTTTCATCCGTGCGAGCATCAGCATGAGCAGGAGAAGCTTCGAAGGCTCGAAGCGAAACGGCACGCGCGGGCGACGCCGCACCTGCGATAACAGGGATTGAATGCGCGCCTCGAAGTTCCGCCAATCACGTATGCGCTCGACCAGATCGATATAGCCCGACAGCAATTCTCTCATGCTCATACGCCGGGGCAGCACGTTCGTTAAGGGCTCGACATTAGAGGTGCGCCGGAGCGCGTCGCTCTGAAACACCCGCCCTTCCCTTTGAAGCCGAGTCCAGAGCTTTGTGCCGGTCGGAGCTTTCAGGAGATTGATCATCGGGACGGGCACGCCGCTCTCCTGTAGAAACGCGAAATGATCGTCGAATATCCTCTCGTCGTCATGATCGAAGCCGACGATCATGCCGCTTTGAATGATAATCCCGTAGCTATGAATCGTCCTGATGGCGTTCATCATATCGACGCTGTAGTTCTGCGGCTTATTCATCTCCCGCAGACTCTCCGTGTTGGGAGACTCGATGCCGATAAAGACTCCGCAAAAATTGGCGTCGGCGAAAAGGGCCAGCATCTCTTCGTCGCGCGCGATATTGAGCGTGACGTTCGTGATAAAAGCCATGGGGCGGCGGAAAGTCCGGTTCAGCTTGCCGAGTTCCCTCACCAACTCTTTCGCGTACCGCCGGTTGCCGATGAAATTATCATCGCAGAACAGGACGCGCTCAATCCCCAAGCGTTCGAGAGCGCGCACCTCGTCCAGCACGCGCTCCACGGGCTTGTGCCGGGCCTGCCGCCCGTAGATGTAGATGACATCGCAGAACTCGCAATCGAAGGGACAGCCGCGCGTCGTCTGCACCGCCCCGATCAGATATGAGCGAACAGGCACGCCGTCCCAAGAAGGCTGCGGCGACTGGGCCATGTCCACCTTGCCGACCTGACGATACTCGCGCCTGTGCTCTCCCCTTTCGTAATCGGAGATGAATTGAGGCCACGTGTATTCGGCCTCGCCTATGAAGAGAGTGTCGAAGTGCGGGCGGAAAAGCTCTGGCTCGGAAGAGACGCCCGGCCCGCCAACGGCTGAGAACAAACCCAGTCGGCGCAGCGTCTGCCCCAGCTCATTCACGCGGCCCGCGTGATTGATGTAACCCGTCACGCCGACCAGATCATAGGCGGCTGCGTTGAGGTCGTCGTGCCTGATCTGCCCCTGTATGGACTCGTCCCAGATATCAACCCGAATGGGGCGAGGGGTCAAAGCCGCGATGGTCGCAAGGCCCAGCGGCATGATGCCGATCTGGAAGGGAGACCATTTGGCAGTGGCAGACTTTCGCAGCGACTGCGGGAGCCCCGTCGAGTATTCCGCGAAAGCCGGATTCACGAGGAGAATTCTTTTCACGCGTGCAGACCTTTCTGCTTAAACCGTGGCGCGACGACCCGCGAGCCTGACCGACACCGAGTCGTCTCTCTTCATTGTGCGAACACGCGACGCCTCGGGTACTCGTGGCGGGGAAACAGTGCGCGCGAGAATCCGCGAAGCAGGGCATGCTTGAGTGGGCCGCGATAACGCAGGTAGAGATAGCGCGGGCTCTCCTCCGCGCCCATGCGACTCTTCATGGCGTAGGAAGTCTGCCCCAATTCGAGCCGCCTCGCCCCGGCATCGATGGCTGAGGCGACAACCTCCGAGATGAGGTTCTGGTAAAGCTGCCACTCAGGCCGGCGCTTCTCCTCCATGCCGGCGAACAGGAAGGTCGCCACCTCTCCGGCAAACAGCATCACGGCCATGGCGAGCGGGCGGCCCTCAGATTCGATCAGGATGACCTTCACACGCTCGCCCAGACACGTATCGAGCAGCCTGAAAAATTCCGGGTTCAGTGTCTCAAGGCGATGCTCGGCTCGCCCTATGGTCTGACTGTATAGATCGAAAATCGTTTCCACCGCAGGCTCGCATTGTTCCAGATGCCGCACCTCTAAGCCCGCCGTGCGGCGCGCACGCAAAGTTGATTGAACCTGCCGGCGATAGCTGCTACGCATGCTGTCCAGATACGACGAGAAGGAATCCCAGCCAAGCGAGAGAGCGCAACCGGGAAGACTGAGGGCACGAAAATAGCCAAGGGCCAGAACGGAGTCCATGTGCCCGGCGGCCTGCGGGTCAAACTCCTTGAGACACAGCAGGCGGGTTGAGGTGAGCCGTGCGATGCGCTCCATCGCCCCGGTCAGGACTGAGCAAACCGGCTCATAATCGGCCTCAGGGCGTATTTTCAAACAGGGCTGACCTGAGGAGACCGGCAGGCCGCAAAAGAGCACTGGAAGGCGAAAGAAGCCCGGCCAGAGCCCTTTTAATCTTTCGATCAGCCTGCGCGTCAACCCGTTGGACAACAATTCAAGATTGACATGCATGCGATAGAGCGTGGCGACGCAAATAATCTGCTCATTACCGTAGACGAGCAGATGCCAGAACTCTGCCTCTTCGATTCGAGCCTCCTGACAGGCCCGTATGAAGCTATGGGACATGAGCAGGTCGTCCGGCTCAAGCACGGAGTCCCACTCGCGTGCTTCGACCTCGCGTATGTCTCGACAGACGCGCAACCTGAGCCCGCCTCCCGCTTCCAAAGTGAAGGGACGCGCGCCCAGCCACTCGACCCCGTGTGCCCAATCGTGGTCAGGAGAAAAAGATGACATCGAATGACTCCTCACCTTAACCGGCCAGGCGGAAAGCCTGATCCGGCGGGTTAGGCTCAGTTTCCAGCACAACGTCAGGGCCGCGATATTCTGCATGGGCCAACTCTTTAGGAGTGTGATGACGGTGGCCGAAGTAGAACTGGCGGGCGATCTTCAGCGCCCCGAACCACAATTGCCAGTAGCGCCAAGTATAGATGGGCGGCGCTGTTCCGAGGTTGAGCCGCCCGATGCGGCGCGGGCTCAGGCAGGCATGTAAATAGACGCCGAGCAGCGAGCGGTAGTAAAGCTTCAAGGGCTGCCGGGTCTCGACCAGCATGTGCGACAAGTCCCAGAGCCCGTGCGCGCGGCGGCTGATGGTCAGCCGGTCGCGATACTGTTCCCAGATAAGCGTGCCCGGCATGGGCGTCAGCGGCGAGATGTTGAGAAAGTAGAGTTTGTTGTCGTCGATAAACCGCTTGAGCCTGTCCCAATCCTCCTTGACGTAGTCGGGCTGCGTAATCAGCGAGCCGTAGATGTCGACACCGTATTTTTGAAGCATCGCAATCGCGGCGCGGTTGTGATCAACGGTCGCCATCTTGTCCATCCCCACAAGCTCACTGTCCGTCGCGGCTTCGAGGCCGATGAAGACGGCTTCAAGCCCGAGCGCTGCCCACTGCGCGATGATCTCTTCATGCTGCGAGACGAAATCGGCGCGCGCATAGACGAGGTACTTTTTGCGAATGCCCCTCTCCCGCAGGAGCTTTGATAAATCCGCGAGCCGCTGCGGATGAATGAGGAAAATGTCATCGACGATATAGACGTGCTCGGCATCGATCTGGGCCAACTCGTCGGCGATTGACTGTGCGCTTCTCGCATATGGCACGCCGTCGGTGATGCGCCACGTGTAACAGAAATTGCACTTGTACCAGCACCCCCAGGTGGTTTTCATCGTGGCGACGGGGCGATTCCAAAGGTAGTAATAGCGATGCTTCAGGTGAGAGACGAGGTCGCGGCGCGGGAATGGAATGCTGTCGGGGTCGGGCATATACGGGCGGGGTTTTGTCTTGAACAGCTCCGAGCCTCTGGGCAAAGCCAGACCCGCGACATCCTCTAAAGACAACCCCTTTTCCAGCGCCTCCACGACCTCCGGCATCGTCGTCGTTCCATCACCGAGCACGATGCAATCAATCGCAGGGTCTAGGAAATCCTCCGGCACTTGCGAGGCCTGCACACCGCCGACGACCGTCGGGCATTGTGGATTCCACTGTTTGACGGCGCGACAAATCTTGATGACCTCGTTAACGCCGCTGATATAACAGCTCGTCCCGACCACATCGGGCTTGAATCTCTTCAAGCGCCGCTCGAACCCCTTTTCCAGGATCAGATCGACAATCTCCACCTCGTGCCCGTCGAGCCCCGCCGCCACGTACTCCAACTCCAGAGGCTCGCAGATCATGATGTGCTTGAGGCCGATGGTGTGTCGCGGCACTGGCGGACGAACCAAAAGGATGCGCATGATTTCCTCCTTAGATTATGCCCGGGGTGATCCGGCGTTGAATATGTCTTCGATAATGAACATTGACGCCGAAAACGAAAGCGCTCGTGTAGGGTTCCAGCTTGACGTTGTTGCGGCCCACGCGATGAAAGATGGCCCTCCATGAGAAGAGCCTCTCGTATAGCTCCCAGAATTTTCTTTGCAGCACATCGGGCTCCATGCGGCGCGGCTGGAAGACGATCTGCCCGCCCGTGTAGCGTATGAACTCTTCGTTGAGCAGGCGGCCTTCGGCGCGCATCTGGTCATAGAGCGGTGTGCCGGGAATGGGTGTCAGGATATGCACACGCGGCACGCTGATGCGATTCTGCATCACGAAATCGTGGGTGGCGTCGAAGGCCGACTCGTCGTCCTCGTCAAGGCCGATCATCATCTCCGTCGAGATGTCTATGCCGTGCGCGCGAATGGTGCGGACGGCTTCCGGGTATCTCTCCACGGGATTCCAGTTTTTGTCTATCGAGTTCAAGTTGGCGGGGTTGACCGTCTCGACGCCGAAGGAGAGCATGCGGCATCCGCTCCTGCGTGCCAGCTCAAGCATGTCGGGGCGCTCCGCGATGTGCATGCTGCACTGGCTCATCCAGATGATCTTCTCCGGAATGAGCGCCTCCCAAAGCTCGCGGCAATATTCCCAATCGACTCCGATGTTATCGTCAATGAAGGCGAAGTAGCGCGAGCGGCGTATGCGCTTGGCCGCGCGCACGTCGCGAATCACGTCCGAGACGGGCCGCTTACGGTAGCCCTGATGAAAAAAGGCCGTGACGGAACAGAAGCTACAGGTGAAGGGGCAGCCGCGAGTGGCCTGCACGGGAGACCAGCGCCCGAATTTTCTGCCGATCATCAGGTCGTAGCGCGGCACGGGCAGGCGTGCGACATCGGGCGGAGTGCCCATTCTGTAGATAGGTTTCAATCGGCCCGCCTCAGCATCACGCAGCACTTCGGGCCAGGTGTGCTCGGCTTCGCCGATGACGACCGCATCGGCGTGGGCCTGAGACAGCTCTGGCGGCGCGAGGCTGGCGGCGATGCCGCCGATGACTACCTTACGCCCCCGCCGCCGAAACTCGTCGCCGATCTGCCACGCCCGGGCAAGGCCAGAGCCCATGCCAGTGAGCCCGACTAAATCCCACTCGCCGTCGTAGGGTATATCGTCCGTGGTTTCCCCGACCATGTGCAGATCAACGTCGGGCGGGGTGACGGCGGCGAGCATTTGAAAGGTCAGGCCGGGCAGATGAACACGGCGCTGCTTGATCGGACGACCCGAAGAGTCCAAAGCCGTGGGGGCTACCAGAAGAACGCGCATGCTTCACCCGCTTTCTGTTCTGTGTCAGGTCAGTACCGCCTGCGGTAGCGGGCGGGTATCCGCGTTGCAACAACCCGCCCGCTACCGCAGGCGGTACTGACCTGTAGTCGCATTCAATCGCAAATCACCATAGCCTTTTGCTCTTTAACGTTAAAAGAGTCCGCACGAGTAACGATTCAAAGCAGGCTCGCCGTTTGCAACTCCGCCAGCGTGAATCCGTGCTTATCCGCCATGTCCAGAGCCCAGCGCACGCGCTCGGTCGTCAGAGGCCCGTATGAGCCGTGGCCTGCCACGTCTTCGAGTCCCATCAGCAAGGTCTCGGCCATACACGCGAAGACGTGTCCGGGCGCGAGCGGAACGCCCGGAATGATCAGATCGGAATTGCAGGGCAGACGCACCACGCCTCCCTTGATCACGATCACGTCGCTGCGCTTGCGCCTGACCTCAGCGGAGATATCAGGAGGCAGCGATATGTCACAGATGACCGTGCGATGCTGGCCGAGGTGATGAGAATAGACGACGGGCTCAGCCGAGTTTGAGGCCGACACGATCAGCGAGCATGAGCGCAAAGCGTCCGGCGACTCTGACACGACCGGCTCAATCCATGGCGCTAACTCGCGAAGCTGCTGGACGAGCAGGCGGCAGCGGCGCGCTCCGCCCGGACGCGTGACCAGCACCAACTGCCGCACCTTCTTCGCCATCAGGAGCGCATAAGCCTGCGCGATATTGCCCGTCGCCCCGACGACCCCGAGCGTGGCCTCGCTGATATCAATTCCGGCCTGCAACGCCGCAGCTTCGAGCGCCCTGACGCCCATGCCGACGGTCAGCGAATTGCCCGTCGTCAAACCGACCGCCGGGTCGCGCAGTCGCCTGCCGTTGGAGCTGATGATGGAGTGAAATCCGCCGAGCCCCGCGACCGTGCATCCGCGCTCGTGTGCGAGCGCGACGGCCCGCTCCAACTGATCGAGCACATGCTCGCGATCACGAGAGCGATAGGCGCGAAACAGGTGCTCCGAAGTGTAGAACAGACCGATCACGGAAAGGTGGACTCTTGGCCCAACGGGCGATTGCACGTGCAGCTCGTCATAGCTGACCGGCCCGAGGAACTGCGTCGCCTTCATGACGAGGTCATCCAGCGCGGCAACATCGAAAGAGGCCAGCGACGGATCCCAGTCGAGCAGGTCTTCGGCATCAATCGCGTGGACGACGAAGGCCACGCGGCGCGTCGTCTCGGGCTGCTCACGATTGAGCCGCCTGTAGCGGGGCGGAGCGGCGGCGGTCTTCGTCGCGCGCGGTCGCCCGACGAGATGGCCCACCACGTGCGGCACGTCCTCCACGCTGAGCGCCTGACAAAACATTTCCAGCGCCTGTTTGAAGCGACGCAAATCTGAAAGCTCAATATAGGCGGAGGGCTCTATGCGAAGCGTGGCCGGGTTGCTGAGCGACGGGGCGATGCGTATGTCATGCACGTTTAGAAAATAAGAGGACGCTATATTGCCGAGCAGGTCGTGCTGAGCGATGGCGCGAAGAATCTTCGAGCCGCCAAGGGACGCATCGCCCAGCTCGACGCCGACCAGCAGACCCTCGCCCCTGATGTCTCTGATCTGCGCCGGGTAAGCCTTCTGAAGCGCGGCCAATTTTTCAAGCAGGTACGAGCCAGCAGCCGCCGCGCGCTCAGGGACGGCGTCGCGTTCCAGAATCTCCAACACGCGGCAGGCGATACGACAGCTGATCTCGTCACCGGCAAACGTGGACGTGTGCATCAGCGAGAACCCTTCGATAAACCGCTTCCCTTTAATCAGCAGCGCCCCGATCTTCGTCACGCCGCCGCCGAGCGCTTTGGACAGGCAGATGTAGTCCGGCTCAAGGCCGAGCTTCTCGGACGCCAGAAATGTTCCAGTCCTTCCCAGTCCAGTCTGAATTTCGTCTACGATGAGCGGAATGCCGGACTTGCGGCAGACACCTCCGAGCCATTCGACAAACTCCGACGGCAGCGGCACGATGCCGCCTTCTCCGAGGATGGGCTCGATGACCGCGCCGGAAACCTGCGCGGCCTCCGCTTCACATTCATCCCACGAAGATGCGTCCCAGGGGTTCAGGAAACGAACCCTTGGCCCAAAGGTCTTGAAGGGCTCGCAATGCCCGTAGGTCAACTGAATTGAGCCGAGCGTCTTGCCATGGAATGAGCCGCGCACGGCCCAGAAAGTATCCTGCCGCCGCTCAAGAAAGGCGTGCTTGAGGGCCGCCTCGATGGTCTCTGCGCCGGAGTTTGTGACGATCAGTCGGTAATCGCCGAGCCTTGCGCGCAGGAGTCGTTCAAGCTCCATCTGTCCGGGCCTCAGGGAGACCTGAGCGGAGAAGGGCACGCGCGCGTCAATAAGACGCCGCAATTCGTCGAGCACATCCGGGTGATTATGGCCGAGCAGGTTCGTGCCGAAGCCGCCGATCAGGTCAAGGACTGGTGTGAGCGTCTCGCCTTTTCTCCGGAAGAGATAATCGCCCTCGGCGCGCTCGTAGACGGCGTCGGCGTGGAAGGTTCGCAGGAGATCGTGAAGGCCGGGCTGGGCCGCGCCGCTCGTTTTCGACGCCAGTGCGAGCGGGCGAAAAAGTGTCGGCGATTGTGGGTTGCGGCTCTTTGCTGTGTTCATGGCGTGCGGTGAATGTGATTCACTTCCGTCAAACATGAGAAAGCTTCGGCCCCACTCCGAAGGTGAGACGCTACGCGGCCCTGAAGATGAAAGTCCTGACAACCATGACCCCGGTTAGAAACAGAGCGTTCGAGCTTGAAAAATCTTTGACGAAGGAAACGCCGTTGACTGGGTTAATGGCTTAAAGAGAGGTTAGGGGAAAGCATCCGCTAACCATTCGTGTGCAGTAAATTTATGAGCTACCCTATGTGAGAAAACGGGTGCAGTTTAATATCGAAAGGTGATGGTGTCAATCATCATTATCCGTGAGCTGACCGCCCGGAGAAAGAAGACCGATCAGGGATGTTTCAGGGCACGGGAGCAGCGTTCGTGACAGGCTTCTGCCCCGCGGGTGGGCCAACATCTTCGGCCTTCTTCTCTTCCAGTAGCTTTCTGAACTCGGGAAGCGCGGCGAGCGCCTTCAGGTCTTCATCATCGAGGCTCTCGCCCAAATCTTCATCCAGCTCAAGCGCGCGTTTCAGAGCGGCCAAAGCTTCGGGCAGGCGTCCGAGCTGGGCCAACGCGCAGGCGCGCTCGAAGTGCGCTTCGCCGTATTCGCTCGCCACCTTGACGGCCTCGTCGGCGGCTTTGAGCGCGGGCGCGAAGCGACGCGCGCTGCGGTTCGTGCGTGCTATCTGGACATGATCGTAGACTTCCAGACCGAGAGCCAGAACACGCTGCATGGTTTGCAGGGCGGCGTCATACTTTTCCTGTTCGGCCTGAGCATGAGCCAGACGACGCAAGCCGACTTTGCTGCGGGCTAACTCTCCGGGGAAAACCATCAGCAGTTCTTCAAGACGAGCGTGCCCGGGTTTGTCCTTATAGGCAGCTATGCCGAGCGCTTCGCACGAGATCGAATCGAAGACCGCGTCCGCATCCGACGTAATCTTGAGTGCCTGTGCCAGGCTCTCTCTGGCCTTTGTATCCTGCGATTGTTTGAAATAGAAGGCCGCGAGAGTGGTCTGGCTCTCATAGTTGTCGCGGTCGCGCGCCGCCGCCTCGCGGTACGCCGCTTCGGCCTCGCCGAATCTCTTCAACTGCTCGAAAGTCTGCCCCATGCGTGCCCACGGTCGCGGGTCGAGAGGCACAAGCTCCGCCGCTTTGCGAAAGGGAGCGATGGACTGTTCAAGCTGCTCGTCGTAAAACATCAGGTGTGTGCCGAGGGCGTAGTGAGCAGCCGCGAAATCGGGCCAGCGAGCGACGATCTGCCTGAGCAGCGCGGCGGCCTCGCTCTCTTTGGGCGCGCTCGTCTTCTTCTCTTTTTCCTGATCGGCATCCGCGCCGGATTCTGCGAGGGACGCCGCCGCATACTGTTTTCGGCTGAGGGCCTGCGCTTTCATAAGCAGAAGCTGTGCGCTCTCGCCTTCGGCGGTGGCGAGTTGGGCCAACTGCTTGAGGGCACGCTCGGGCTTGAAGGAAAGAGTCTGCAAGCGGCTCGTGCCGGGATGAAGCGCACCGCGCAGCGCGTCCGCCAAGGTCGGGATGGCGTAATCGGTATCCTCCACCTCCGTGATGAACCACGCGCCGTCGCGCTCTGCCAGATCAACGCGCAGCAGATCATCGTCGCGCAGGACGAGCAGGCGTGCGCGTTTGTCTTTAATCTCGCTCGACAGTACGCGGATTTGTCCGGCCCAGGACCAACCGTTGACCTCTTCGGAGACGGCGCGCTCGAAGGCTTGTATGACGGCGGCGCTCTGCTTGGCATCGAGCTTATGGAAAACGTCCGGGCCGAGCGCCTGCTCCGCCGTGAGCGCGTAATCAAAGACGAACTCGCGCTTCTCCGTCTCCTCAGACCTGCTCCACTCTTTGATGAGCTTAACCGGGTCGCGTTGATAATCGGCGATGAAGTTGCGCGCCTCAAGGACTTCCATCTGAATCTGGTTGAGCATGGCGTAGCTGGCGAAGGTGTCGCCGTCAAAGCGCAGGTGCGTCGAGTCAACGTAGTCCATCATGCCCCACGTCGGGTCAACCTCGACCCAGCGCCCCAGATAAATCTCCACCCACGCGTGCGAGCCGAAAGAGCCGCCGGAGAAGGCCGCGCCCGTGACGACGCGCGCGGGCAGGCCCAGAGACCGCGCCAGCGCGACGTACAATTCGGAGTGTTCGAGGCAATCGGCTTCACGCGAGGCGAGCGTCTCGACGTTGCTGCTCTCGACCCTCTTCCACTTCAGGTTGGTGTATGTCCACTCTCCGAGCTTGTGCGCCACGCTCCGCCCGTCGCGCTCCTTTCCGGCGATTTCCCTTGCGAGTTTGACGACCTGCGGCGCGCTCGCATCGATGCCGAAGGACGAGCGCAGGTAGGGAGCAAGCTCGGCGCTTGCGACGGGAAGCTGAACAGTCTGCTTCTCAGGGATGCGCCGCGACGCGACGCTGAAGACGAGCGACGAGTCGTTGACGGACTCTATCTTCTGCCACGGAAACTTTGCCACGTCATCACGCACGCGGGCGATGATGTCCGGCTGTC
This sequence comes from Pyrinomonadaceae bacterium, assembly GCA_036389675.1. Classification (GTDB taxonomy): domain Bacteria; phylum Acidobacteriota; class Blastocatellia; order Pyrinomonadales; family Pyrinomonadaceae; genus DASQYE01. The sequence continues at coordinate 24,596 of DASVWI010000013.1, read as the reverse complement.
TGGCCGTCAGGCGCAGGCGCAGAGAGTCCGTGCGCGTCGGCTCGGCGATGTTCAGCCCCTTCGGCCTGAGCAGGGCGTTGGCAACGTCAAACTCGCGCGCGTCGCGCGCCACCTCGCCGACCGAAAAGCGCCCCTCGCGGTCAAACGAGATGCCCAGTTTTCCTTCCAGAACATTTCCGTTAAGGGAGACGACGGCGCGCTGGCTGTGGAAGGCGTGCGTCAGGGCGCTGATCGTCGTCCAGATCAGTTGCGACGATTCATCTTTCTTCCCGGCCTGTATATCCCTGAAGGCCGCATCGAGACTATAGGTGGCGAAGAGGACGATGCTCTCGGGCGCGGCGGCAAGCGAGCGCGCGTAGTCGCGCGTCGCGCTGAACTTCTCCTTCGCCTCCAACTGCTTCAAAGCCTCCGGCTCGCTGGCGAATAACAGGTAATCATTCGTGACGGCGAGGTAAAGCTTCCGGTAGCCATCCGGGACGCTGACCACGGGAGAGCCGAGCGCCGTCAGGCCCGCGACCGGCGCAGCCTTTGGGAAGAGACGGCCCGCCCTGTGAAGCCCCGCCAGCTCGGCGTCCTTCAACCTCAGGGCGACCAGAAACGAAGGCGGCTCGGTGCTTCCGCGTTCGAGCGCTTTCGACAGGCTCAGCAGCGCAATGCCGACTTCACCCTCAAGCTTCGGCGCGAGCTGTTTTTCAACCTCGGGGCGGCCCAGATTATTACGAGCGTTCATAAGGCCCATACCCTTGAGCCCGCTCCATAACTTCGCCGGCTCAAACTTTGCGCCCGCATAAAAGATCGTGCTCGCGGGCAGAAGCTCGCGCGGCGCTGTCAGCTCCTGCGCCTTAAAGGGCCTGATGCTCCGCGTCAACTCCTGATCAGGGACGTTGATATGAAAGATCGTTTCCCAGGAGGACGTGCTCAGGCGCAGCGCTCCTGTCTCATGACCGAGCGCGCTCGTAAACTTCTGCCACACGGAATCGCTCTGCTCCTCGGTCGCAGGCGAAGTGTTCCTGAGCAGCGCGGCGGGCTGGCTGAAGAATCGAATCTCGCCCTCTTCGCTAAGGGCACGCGCATAGGCTTTGTTCTCTTTAATGGTTCGATGACCAGCCCCGGCTTTGAGCAGGTCAAAGAGCGAGGCGCGCGTCGGCGCGAGGATGGCCGTCGAGCCAAGGTAGGCCAGATAGATGGCCTCATGCTCTGCGCCGCCCGAATCGTAGACGTTCAATCTCTCAATGACCGTGACGGGCAGCCCGTTCCACTCTTCCCGGCGGACGTAAACGGGCGTTGGCCCACGCCTCGCTCGCGCGCCGCGCGCGCCGAATGTTTTGGCGGGTAGTAGCCACTCGCCTCCGCCGAAGGTCAGCGGAAAGAGCGCGGGCGCAACTTCCATAAACCTCACGCCGGATGAGGCCGCCACGGCAAAGGAATCGAAACCGCCGATCCCGTTCTGGTAGAGCATCAACATGCGCTCAAAGCGCGCGCGGTCTGTGACACGCAGGACAACGGCGCTGCGCGCGAGGGCGTCTGCGCCTTCTTCACTCGCGGGCCAGGCGGCCAGCGACAGCGGCTTCCTGAGATCTATACCGAGCGCCGCGCCGGCATCCCCCGCGGCCTCCGCGCCGAGAGCGCTCGCCAGCTTCGCCTTCAACGTTTTGAGAATCAGCGCGAAGGTCATCTGGTCGCGGACGCCTTCCATCTGCACACCGGTCAAAGCCTCGTCCAGCTTCGCGATGGTCTGATCAAAGTTGGGCGCGACGAGATAAAGCGTCGAGGTTTGCGGGAAGAGCGTTTCACCAGTGGTCGGAGCGTCCGAGAGGCCGCCGGTATCTATCGCTGTCAAAGCCTCAGGCACGCTCACGGGTGTCAGCGCCCTACTGGCCCACGCACTCAGGCTCGGCTTACGCCTTGCTTCCTCATAGACGGCCTGCTGAGCAGCTTTGTTGTCGGCGGCTCGACTGTAGCGAGCACGAAACTCAATCTTCTCCACGGCCTCGACCAGATCACCGCGCAATACCGAGAGGCGTACATTCTCTGGCAGCGCCTTGAACTCGCTCAAAGGAAGCCAGCGCGCAGAGGCAAGCTCGCGGTAAGCGGCCAGCTCATCTTCGATGCTGGATTCTGCAGCGGCGGCGACGGGCGGCCCTGTGCTGGCAACGATCACGGGCTGTCCCCTCACAACAGGTCTCGGCGGAGGCGGAGGCGCGTTGCCTGTTCTGCCCCTTCTCGCATTAGCCGCCTGTGGCCGCTCGCTTCGACCTGCCATGATGGCAAGCAGGCGCGTATCGATCTCTTTGATTCGCGCCGTGAACCTCTGCCCGACTTCCGCAGACCCTATCTCGCCGAGCGCACGAACGGCCCTGTACTCCGCATCTCCGCTCGCCAGCCGCAGCAGGTCGGGCAGGGCTTCGGTCGAGCGCCGTAATCTGATCGCACCGATGGTCGCGCTGACGACATCGGCGCTGTCGGACATGAGAAGTTTTTGAAAGGGCAGCACGAGACCTTTGAGCGGAAGCGACAGCGCCATGTGGAGCGCTGCCAGCTGGCTCGCGCTCTCGTCGCTCTTGAAGAGTTGCTGCGCCAAATCTCGCGCCGCTTCGTCCGGCAGCAGGGCGGCGACGCGCAGGATTGCTCCCGGCTCTTTGGATAGAGCCGGAATCTCCGCCCTGAGCGCCGCGAGCCCTGCGCCCCCGCGCTCGGCCAGCGCACGCGCGGCCTGCGCGCTCGCGTAACTGTCCTTATCGGCCAGCGCCCAGACGAGCACTTCCGTCAGGCGCGCGTCCTTCGTCTTTCCGGCGGCGTTGATGGCGGCGGCCCTCACCTGCGGGTCGTAGTCCGTGAGCAAATCCATCGCGGCGGCGGGCGCTTCCGACATCAAAGCCGTCAGGCGCTCTGTGATTTTTTCGACGGGCTCGCGGCCCGCCCGTAAGGTCTCGGCCAGTTGTGCGGCCTCCACTTCGCGGCCCGCGGGCGCGGTCGTGCCCGTCGTGAAGCGAGCGCGCAGTGTCTCGAAGGTTTCATCCCAGTGGCCCGCCGCGCCTATGCGTAGCGAGAGCATCATGCGTTTGAAGTAGGGCTCGTATTTTTCCTGCTCCTCCGGCTCCATGTAGAAATAGAAGACGTAGGCGCGCGGCCCAGCGGTCGTCAGCCAGACGGTCTCGTGCAGCGTGTGGCCCGGCTCATCTTCTATCTCGAAGGTGAACTCGCGCCCGTCCGCGCCGCCCACCAGCACGCGCCGCGCAATGACCGATTCCTGCTTGATCGGCTGCGTGCGCCACTGGCTCAGGACCGCCGTGGCGAAATTGGCAGCGCCGTAACCGTCCGGCACTTCAACCGTGTAGACGCGCAGGTGCGGCCCCTTCTCTCCGGCGCTGAAAGCGACCGTCATGTCAGACTCAGGGCTCTCTGTCCAACCGGCTGGACGCCAGAAAGAGTAGCCGTGCTTCTTATCAACGTAGCGGGAGAAGGCGGCTTCGGGAAGCTGGTAGCTGTTCCAGAGTTTCGCGCGCGCGTCCTGCTCGGCGCTTTGCCCCAGCGCGCGGGGCACGAAGCTTCCAGCGCAGAAGGCCAGCGAAAGAATAAGCAGGAAACGCAGCCCGAGACTTGTATGATGGCGCTTCGAGGATGAAGGGAAAGCTTCGGCGCAGCCGTGGGCAATCGTGAGCATGTGCTGAATTAATTTCATTGATCGGAAGAGATGGTCGCGCCGTCTTTGACGGACAAGCGCCACGGCAAAATGAGGTTGAAAGTTGATCGTCGAGTAACGCTGGAAGCTTCGGGAAACGTCCGGCGAGAACTCGGAATAGTAACTGCTCGGAATGGTTACCGCAAGGAGCGAGCGCCACATAAAACTCTAACGCTTTACCTGCTCCAACCCCTCAGGTCTTCCACGACGCGCAGCACCTCGACCCGCTTCTTCTCGAAGAGCGCGAAGGTGAAGATGATCAGAGCGCCCGTCACGATTCCGGCGACGTACCAGAGCCACGTCCAGCCCAGATTGACGGACGCATACCAGATCATCGTCAGCACGGCGACGAGCAGAAATGTCGCGCCCAGAAAAAGGAAGGCGCGCACCCTGAACATGATTCCGCCGAGCACGCCCGCCAGAGAGAGCCCGGCCAGAATGAGCGGAAGCCAGGGTGATTGCGCCACGCCGTTGATGAAGATGTCCGAAGTTGAAGAGACATAGATGATCATCAGCGTGATGTAACGCGTCGTCGTCATCTGGTCTTCCGTGAAGCGGTCGCGGTTGAGATAGGCCGCGACGAGAACGGAGAGGGCCGCGGGGATAAGCCACAGCTGCGGGTGTCGCAGAAAGCCGTAATCCTCCGTCCGGTTGAGCATGTACCAGAGGCCGCCGTTGCCGCAGAGCGCCGCCAGCAGGCCGAAGCCGAACGAGCGGCGCAGGATTGAGAGCCCGCCGTAGAGAGCGCCCGTGATAAAAAGCAGCGCCGAGAAGTCCACCTGTGAATCGACGGCCCAGAAGCCCAGCACGGGCATCAAGGGCAGCATCGCCCCCGTCCTCTCGACGGGCTTCGCCAGCACCATTAAACCCTGCCGGCGCAGCGCCTCGCTGATCGCCACCCCGAAGTAAGCCAGCCCGATCACGACCAGCGGCCAGTAGCGCTCAAAGAAACCCGTGAACAGCCAGGGCATGGTGAGGCGTATGTGCATGAAGAGCAGCGCCAGCATGGCCTCTGCCACGTAGACGTACTTCATACGCATACGCTCGTCGAGCCGCAGCGGATCATTCTCGGGCGAGACGGCGAAGAAGATGCACATCACGCAAGCGCCGATGAGCGCGACGCCGACGGTCAAAAGCGATAGCAGGTTTATCCTCACCGCGCCGAAGCTCGTCTGGTAAAAAATCTCCGTGCATAAGACGAAGGCGAGCGCCAGCGCTCCCGCTCCGGCCATCCATGGAATCCAGCCCCGCACCGCCACGGCCCAATCCTCCGTCGTGCCCGCCGCCAGTCTCTTAGACCCTGCGGCAAAGAACGCGATCAAAGAGATCATGACGATCAAGGTGATGACCGCGCGATTGAGCCACGTGCCGTTCGTGCCCGGCACGAGCCAGCCCCAGCCGAAGAAGACCACGCCGAGGATGAAGAGACCGACCGCGACCCTCTGCCACCTCGCACGCTTTGCTCCCTCTGCCAGCAGACCGAAAGTCAGAAGCTGCGCCGCCACCGCCACGGAGGCCAGCACGCGCAGCGGCCATTCGACAAAGCTGAGGTCAACCCAGTAAGCCAGCAGGACGACCGATGCTGCGAGCACGGCGTTAACCGGCCTCAGCCAGTTCAGCCCCGCCTCATTGCCTCCCTCACGACGCGGTATGTGAAGGCGTTCGCCCTGCCGCATGAGCGCTTCGCGCGACTTCCAGACAAGGCTCGTCAGGAGAGCGTAAGAGGACAGGATAATCATGATGGCCCATCCGAATTGGCGCGCGCCGAGGGCCTGATGATCGAGCGCCAGCCCCGCCGCCATCAGGCCGAGCAGGTATAATCCCCCGACAGCGTATCGCTCCTGCCTGTCCCACAAGCAGGCGGTGAGCAGTACGACGCCCGAAGCGAGCGCGAGCCAGCCGAGCAAGGCGCTGGTCCTGACCAGATGACCCTCCAGAAGAACCATGTAGGGAATAAACATCAGCGCAGCGATGGCCGCCACGTTATGAAAAGCCGGAAAGGCTCTGCCATGCGTCACCGTATCGAGGCGGCGGGCGCGCAGCTCAAGGAGCAGCCACGCGACGCCCGGCAAAGCCAGCGCGATCACGTTCACTTCCAACAACTCGACCAGCGCCACTTGTGACGAGCGGATTTCATCCCAGCGTCCTGTCGTCCACCAGATGAGCACCGCCAGATTGAATAGCAGCGCCGCCACGTAGAGGTACGCGCGATGAAGCGTCTGCCAGTTTAAGCCTGTAGCGAGCAGGCCGACGGCCAGCAGCGCGCCGATTGACCACCATGGTCTCTGCGGGTCGTTGATAGCCGCACGCAGCGCCATCATGACGGTGAGCGACAGGCCCAACACGGCGCACAGCGCCGCGTCGAACTCCCAATGCGAGCCCACTCGCTCCCTGATTCTCTTCCCTTCTGAAAACTGTTCCGCTCTCTTGCTGTCCAGAGAAGACGGCAGCCGACGCAATAGCAGCATGAGCCAGCCCGTGAGCGTGCCGGCGATGAGGAAGGCATGAAAGCCCAGCCAGCGCCGCCCCATGTCCAGACGCGAGAGGTCGAAAGAGATGAGCGCACCGGCGGCCAGCGCGGACGCGTAGAGATAACCCGCCTGCAAACGCTTTCCGTATGCCCTTGCGAACCAAGCGGCGGCCAGACACGTCAGCAGGAGCGCCAGCCACCCGCGCACGCTCCCCGCCTCGAAAGTCCCTATGCCAGTCCATGTGGGTCGCGTAAAGAGCTTGACGAGCGGCGGCGCGATCAACAGCGCATTGATCAGCACACAGATGCTCAACTGAATCTTCAATAGAAGCTCTGCCGTAGCCCCAGCCCTGACTTTCGCCAGATGCTCTTTCCAGCGCACACGCCAGCTCAGCCAGATCAGCACGTAGCACGCGGAGACGATAGCGTTAGACTGCGCGACCTGCGCCAGCACGACCCTGTTCATCGAGCCGCCCTCGATTGAGACCGAAAGGATGTGTGCCAGCGTGACAGCGATGTTCAGGAAGAGCCCGGCGGCGAAGGCGTAAGCAGGCGCGCGCTCGCGCACGGCATGGCCGATCAGGACAAGCGCGACGAGGGCGAGCGGAATCGAATACGAGAAGACCTCTCCTATGAAATAGAAGAAGCCGGAGGACGGGCCTGTCGCCGGATTGTAATGGACGGCCCGCGCCGCGGGGTAAAGCGTGAGGATGAGAATCGGCGTGAGGGTCAACGCGAGCAGCAGGAGTCGCACGCCGCGCACCGCATCGAAAGATCCAGCATCAATCTCCGGCCAGCCGAAGGTCTTAAGCTGCCTGATGAGGGGCGCGCGCAACAGCAGCGGAATCGACGCGATGATCAGGAAGCCCGCCGCGAGCCAGCGCCACGCCGAAGCCGTCGCATACACGGCTTCCCAACGGCCAGCCAGCAGCGTACACGTACATGCAAGCGTGAGCGTGAGGCCCAGCAGGTAATGAGCGCGGCGGCGCTCCCAAGCTCCCGCCAGCATGGTTAAGACCAGCAGCGCGAGCAAGCTCCAACTTCCGGCCTCCAGCACATGCTCGTGTGGAAACCCCGCCAGATTCCAGATGAAGGGCACAGTCCCGCGGGCCGCCAACTCTCGCCTTACGCCCGGCAGCGCTCCGTAAATCGTCAGCACGGCGAAACAGCCCAGCACAAAGCCCGGAATCAGCCTGTCGAAAGAGTTACGCTCATTCAACAGACGCCATGCAGCGCTGGCCCAGTCTTCATCCCCCGAGGCGTCGTCGATAGCCGGGCCGCTCTCCTCGCTCGTCCCTCGCCTCGCCACGCGCCCGCGCATCCAGATACGCAGCGCTATCCAGACGAGGCTGAGCAGCACGAGGACGCTGGCCTGAACCTGCAAGCTCCACGGGTGCAGCCATGCGTTGGGCAGGTACGCATACCACTCGAAGCCCTGCATGTAGAGCTTGACCGAGAGCAGGACAGCCGCAGTCAGGGCTATCTGAAAGGCCGTGAAGAGCAGCCGCACGCGGTTCAGCCAGAGCAGCAGCAGCCATACTGCCGAGAGCCAGTAAAGCCTCGCCGCAATCATCGCCGTCGGCTCAGAGCGGCGCGCCTGCAAGAGCAGCAAAAGAAAAAGGACGGAGCTTGCAAGCGCTGTGAGGTTGAGCGGCCTCGTAAAGACATTGCGCCCGCGCTCAAACTTTTGCCGGCTGAAGATCGCCGCCAGAGCGGCAAGGCTCGCGTGGGCCAACATCGCCGCCTGCCCTGGGAATCTGACCCTGAGCCATGGGCCAATCCCCTGCATCAGAGCGAGCAACAACAGAGCCGAGCCAGTCCAACTGAGCGCCGGTAGTTGTTTGCGCCACGCAATCAGGAAAGCTCCCGCCGCGTAGACGGCGAAGATAAAAGCGACGCCATGTGGATCGCCAGCCCGCCCGAATCCGTAAAGGGTCAGAAGCATCAGGCTGAAGACGGCTGCGACGACCGCTATGCTCAGGTAAAACTGCCCCGCCTCACTTTGCCTTCGCCGCTCAAGCTCAAAGGCTGCGACGACGAAGAGCACGAACAGAAGCGTCAGCCATTGGCCGTTGCTCACTGAGACGATCACGCCGAGGAGCGAGATGGCGCGCGCCTGCTGCCAACCGATGTGGCCCAACAGGGCTTGCGCGCCGACCATATAAGCCAACGCGAAACAGATGGCCGCGAGCAGGTGCGCGAGCGACAGCTCGAAGAGCAGCGCGAGGGCTGTGAAGACGGCGAAGTTCAGGAGCGCGGCGGATGCCACGCTCGCGGGATTGGGCCAACCAATCGCAATGGACGAGACGCACACGAGCGCGCCGATGAGGGCGATGCTGGTTCCGGCTGTGTGCGTGGCCGCAAGCGCCTTATCGGTCACGCGGCGGTGCAGCAGCATCCCGCTCATCAACAGCAGCATGCCGCCGAGACTGATCAGCGGCGCGATGTGCATGAGCGTCGCGGAGGCCTGCCCCGTCTTAAAGAGCAGCAAGCCTACGGGCAGCAACGTGCTGAAGGTCGCCGCGCCGAGCGTAATAAAAATCGAGTTTGCGCTCTCCTCCTTAATCTCCTCTTCGAGGCTCGCGCGGCGTATCATCCAACCGCCGGCGACGGTGTAGCAAAGGAAAGGGAAAGCTCCGAGCAGGATGAGCCCGAAGGGGCTCGTGTTTGGGCCTGCGAAGTGGCGCACGATCAGTTGGCCCAGCGAGGAACCGAGCACGCCGCTCGCCAGCAGGTGCGGCCAGCCGGGCGTGATGACTCGCCCGGCGTAATAGACCAGACAGAGAAAGAGCGCGGGCGCGATCAACTCGCTGGCGATGACGAGAGAGTTTCCGCCCGCGTAGCTACTGCCGGAGACGGCTGCGATTGCCAGAAAGTTGAGGGGCACGAGCAGCGTCGCAATCGTCAGTATCCCACGGCTCGTCGTCGGCAGTTTCCAGTGATGCTCCGTATAGAAGCCGACGCCGAAGAGCGCCGCCGTCACGGTCGTAAAGATGATGAACTTGAGAACGGGCACGCGCGCGATCTCGTTCCAGAGGCTGATGACCAGCGCCGTCGAGCAACCGATGATGAGCAGGCCGCCGATGATCTCGCCCCAGCGAATGTTGCTCTGCTCCATGAAGGAAGCGAGCATTTCCCCGAAGGGCCTGCGCGGCTCAACAGGAGGAGGTGGCGGCGGCGGTGGAGGCGTCGCGGGTCGCGGCTGCCGCGCTTGCTCTTTCTGTTCCCTCTGCTCCCGTTGCTGTTTCTTCTCGTTCTGATCTTCGCGAGCCCATGCGTGAGCCTGCTCGAACAACTCTTCATCCGGCGATTCAGTCTGCGTGGCGTCGGCTGTGCTCTCCGCATGTTGACCGTTGCCGTCCATGAAGGAAGGCGCTTGCCTCTCCTTGTCTGACGCGGCTGTGTGAGGCGAGACATCTTCGGGCGTGGCAACGGAAGACGGCGCGGCGGGCTGGCGCGCGGGCTCAGAGGCGCGGGGGCGGGCTGGCGCACCGAGCCGCTCTCTTTCCGTCTCGATGACCCGCATCACTCGCGCGTAAACTTCATAGTCGATCGCGCCGGATTTATGCAGGCGACCCACCTGTCGCTCGGTCGCGGCCAACTCTCTCAGCAACTCTGTTTTCGCAGACGACAGCGGCGACCAACCGCAGACCCTGCAAGTCTCATCGCGCCAGTACACCGTTGCCCCGCAATGCGCGCACTTATCCTTATCCAGATTCAGCGTGTCGTGCGTGGCGGATTGCACGGGAGTCCTGAACAGCCTGAAGAACCACGCGAGCGCGAGCCAGATGCCGTGGCCGATGAGCGTGATAATGGCGAAGAAGATAAAGAGGAAGAAGAGGATTTCCATCCGGGGTCATCTCCGGGTCAGAAACAGCGGGGAAGAGTTAGACCAGCGGCGGCCACCTCTTTCATCGCCGCTCGCAGGGGAGCGCATCAAGGCGGCGTCGCGGATTACTTTAGCACGACTCGTGCTGGCAGTTGTATCATGAGCGCAGTGTGGTCAGGCCCATACAACATAGCTTTCATCCACATAGCGCGGGCACGATCTTCAGGGAAGTGTCGCATGAAGAGCTTAACAATCCTACTCATCATCACGCTCTGCACCCTTTCCTTCGCTCAGGATCAATCCATCACGCTCGGCTCGATAGACTTCTACGGATATGCCGGCCTCGATACGGGCAGGGTCAGGGCGGCGCTGCCCCTGCGCGAAGGCGACAAACTCTCGCGCGAGTCGAGGGATAAAACTGTTGAGAGTCTCAGGCAGGCCGTCAAACAGGCGTCGGGTCGCGAGCCCTCGGACGTTGCGACCCTCTGCTGCGACGAACGAGGAAGGCTGCTGATTTACATTGGATTCCAGCACCGCGACCGTGCCGGGGACATCCGCTACAACCCTGCGCCGCACGGCTCAATCAGGTTGCCGTCGGAAGCAATCAAGCTCTACACGGAGGCGGAAGAGGCATTGACGAACGCCGTCGCACGAGGCGTCTCGGGCCAGGAGGCGTCGCAGGGTTACGCGCTCTCAGTCGACCCGCAGGCGCGCGCCAGACAGATGGCGCTCCATGACTACGCCGCGCGCAACGCGGCTCTGTTGCGGCGCGTTTTGAAGTCGGCAGCGGATGCAGAGCAGCGTCGGCTCGCCGCCGAGATGGTCGGCTACACGGGTAGATCGCAGGCGCAGGTCGATGCGCTCCTGCGCGCAAGCCATGATGTTGACGACATCGTACGCAACAACGCGATGCGTGCGCTGGGCGTCCTCGCCCAATCGAGCCGGAGCATCGCCGCAGGGATTCCTGCCGAGAGCTTTATCAAACTGTTAAGCTCGGGCATATGGACTGATCGTAATAAATCTGCCTTCGTTCTTTCCGCGCTCACACAGCGCCGCGACCCACGACTCCTTGCGCGCCTGCGCGCAGAGGCGCTCGGCCCACTCATCGAGATGTCGCGCTGGCACAGCCCTACACATGCTTCGACGCCGCGATTGATACTGGGCCGCGTCGCCGGGATTGATGAGAAAGATCTGGCCGGGATGATAGAGAGAGGCGAGGTCGAGCAGATCATCGAAGCCCTCTCGTCTCGGAAAAAGTAGACCACAATCGCATCGCCGGGACAGGGTTGATAGCAGCTTTGAATGACAGGATGGGCAGGGCTGGCTGATCGTGCAGAAGTATCATTGACACTTCACCGTGTCCGCACGTAAACTTTGCAATCTCACTTGCCCCCACTGTCACAGGTGAGACAAGTTGAGATGAGAGGCAGGCGATTTGCGAGGGTCGCTTGCCTTTTACTTTCTCTTATCGTAAGGATTGGTAGCTATGGGTCAACAGCTTATTAATGAAGAAGCAGTGCATGAACGCGAATGCATTCATAGACGGAAAGGCGCGCAGGGAGAGTTTTATCAGGGTGACAGCTACGTGCGAGCCCTGCAACGGCTCAGAAATGATGCGGCGATGAAAATGGCGAGCAAGGTGGGAGCTTTCTTCTGGTCTGATGCTCCGCATGTCAGAGTGTGGCTCTGTAGAGAATGCGCCAGCGAGGTTAAGCTGCAAGATCAGTCTTAAATAGCAGTACCTTTATGCTCAAAAGCCGGGCACACGGCGTTTTTCCCATCATACGTGCGGCGGCATCACATCATCTTCTTTACCATCCGGAACGGTGGGAAGACAGGTGCATGCCTTTGCCGGGTTTGCTCCGTCATGACCTAGAATCTTGAGGTCGAGACGGGAATCTCCCATATCTCGCCGGTCAACTCAAACTGATCGAAGATGCTTCTGGCTTCCGCCGCCGTCCACTTTTTCCATTCAGGATTGAGATGATTTCCATACCAGACTTTGGAGAACTCCCAAACCTTTGTGATCGGCTGCACGTCTCCCCTGCTGATTCGATGTCTCGCGCACCACTCTTCAATCCGTCTTTCGTTCTCGAATAGCAGCATGGTGCTGCACGTGTAGACGACGTTGTCCCATGCCTGCCTCATGGGAATGGGGAAATGCACATAGAGATCGGTTTCCAATAGCTTCCCGTCCCTGATGTGAACCTCCACCTGCTTATCGTTCGCGCCTAAGGTCGTTGTGATGGTCACATCCTTGTCCAGAAGCGCCGCGACTCCCAGCGAACACCAGGCACAATTGCCCCACCACTCCTGACCAAAGGAGCGAACCAGAAAATTGGTGGGAGCCAGTGAGAACGGATGAATGACCCAGATTCGGCTGCTATTGGGATGCAGGACGATTCCGTGATCCTCCTGAAGGCGACGCAGCCCGGCGGCGATCTCGTCCGTCGAGGCGTGGAGCAGCCGCGATAGCTCTTCCATCTCCGGCGCATAGCCCCTATCGATGATGAATTTGATGATCGTATAGTGCAACGTCGAGTTGCTGACAGGATGGTCCGGCACGGGTCTTGTCCTCCAGCTCAATCGTCCGCCGAAGGTTTCGAGCGCAGCCGCTTAATCTGTGAGCGCTGCGCCTTCTCTTTGAGGGCACGCTCTTTCGAGCCGCGCGTAGGCCGTGTGGGAACACGTTTGGCAGGACGGTAGTTGAGACGCAACACCTTCTCGCGCAATCTTCGCAGGCAGATGATTTTGTTACGGTACTGGCTGCGCTCCTCACGGCAGGTGACTATGACGCCGGACGGCTGGTGTGTGAGACGAACGCCCGTCTCCGTCTTGTTGACGTGTTGACCGCCCGGCCCGCCTGAGCGGAAAGTGTCAACCAGACATTCGCGCAGCAACTCGTCATCGGATTCCGGCAGCACTATCATCTCTGTTCAGGAAGGGCACGGTCGTGCGTGTTCATCTCAAGTCGCGGCGGCTGAGCCCTCGTCGGGCTTCAGCCGCTCATGTTTGCACCGGGCCACACCCTTCTCGTAGCCTTCCGGGTAATACAGGCCACTTCCACCACAATCAGGGCAGGCGCGCATTTGCTCGGTCGAGATCGACGGCTTAGCTACTCCGGGCTCAGACTTCTCTTCCCCGACGCTCATCTGCTTCTTATCCATCTTCCAGAGTCTGCGCCGCAAATGCTCTGTCAGGAAAGCCGGTAGCGACGAAACATTAGAGGTACGCGCGGCGGCGATTCTCAGTTCGGCGACGAGCAGCTCAGCCAATTCCCCCAGACGATCTTTGTCGAATTCCCCCAGAGGCTTTCCCATTATCTCCCTTGCGGCCTCTTGCATCACGCGCGCGAATTCGGCGAAAGCCTCATCATCATCAGTTTTTTCAGTACTAGTCTTAAAAGAAGTCTTAGGGATATGCGAAGTTGTTGATAATAAAGGAGATGAAGTATGCCTAGTCTGACTAGTTTCTAGACAGACTAGTCTGACTAGTTTCTGGGCATACCCAGTCAGACTAGTCATAGTAGTATGCCTAGTCTGACTAGTCATACTCGAATCCACCTCCTCCGGGAGGTTCACCATGTACTCGTTGCCCTCATGTTCCCCGGCGATTGTCTGCACCGTCACGAGGCCCGCCTTGATCAATCTCTCTATGTTGGCGTCGAAGGTTACGCGCGAGCCGATGTGTGCTTTGCGCATCAGTTTGGGGCGCGAGATACGCACGGTTCTGGTGGGCACGATTGCACCGCGCGTCATCGTATAAAGACAATCATACAGTTGTTTGCTCTTTCCGCTGAACAGGCCTGCCGGGACGGCCTTTCGGCCAATCGAGTTTGCTACTTTCGTATAATCCCGCTGTGGGGCGAGGGGAATCTCTTCCGTAGTCGGACTAGTCTGACTAGGCATACTACTATGACTAGTCTGACTAGGCAGGGTCGCTGGCGCTGCTCGCTCCGGCGGCTCAGACCGGGCGGAGATGAGGTCTTCATGCGGCATGCGCAAGGCCGGCGGCACAACTAAACCCAGCTTTTTCTTAGGCTTAGGCGTACGCATCGCGTCGTTCTGCTTGGGTTTCGTTTCAGACATAACTACCTCACTTTACGGCAGATAATTTCTGGCGCGACATTTTAAGCCGATCCAGAACCTCTTCCGTCAGACTCCATAGCTGGTCTGCGGCCCTGTGCGTCTTGGCATAGAGAACCGCCGGAAGCTTCTGCGACGGAGCTTCCGCAACTTTAGAATAATCATGCAGATTGGTATCAAAGACGTGCCCGACGAGTCCGACGGCAGCCTTGACGGCTTCTCTTGATTCAGCCGAAAGATTGCGCTGCGGCTTATACAGATTGATCACCGCGCCCAGCATCTGTAGCTCGGAATTGACGTTTTTCCGAACCTGCTCAATGGTGAAAGCCAGATCGGATAAACCCTGCAAACCCATGGCGTCAGCGGCGCAGGGAACCAGCACAAAGTCAGCCGAATATAGCGCTGCCGTCAGTAGTTTGCCGAGTTGGGGCGGGCAGTCTATAAAGACGAAATCATAGGATTGTCCGTGTTCTTTGAGCTGTTTTCTGAGCCTGTGCGTGAGGTAATCGGGCTGCATCTCGAAGCGTGCCAGGCGAATATCCGCCGGCACTATATCCAGATTCTCCACGGGGCTCTCAATGATGACATCATCCAGGGGGAGCGGCTCGATTTTCACGCCCGTGGGCGATTCCGGCTCGATCAGGACATGCGAGAGCGTGGCTTCGTAGACATCCGTATCAATCCAGCTGCTCGTCAGATTGCCCTGAGGGTCACAGTCAATGACCAGTGTTTCGAATCCGCGAAGCGCGCAACATGCTGACAGCTCGCGGGTTATAGTGGTTTTCCCGACGCCCCCCTTTTGATTCGCGACCGCGATAGTGATCATCACGCTGCCTTTCTGAGCCGTAGCTCCATAAGACGTTCGATATCAGCGAGTTTCACCAGCTTGACGCGCTTATCAAGCGGATCGAGTTCAAACGACAATGTCCCTTCGGCCAAAAGCGATGCCATCTTCTTCTTGCTGACATTCAGGAGCCTCTGGGCCTCTGTGACGTTTAGTAACTGCTCGTTCATAGATTGGTATGCCTCCGAGCACAAAATTGGGTGGGAACTATAGGAGACCAATCGATACACGTCAACACTTTTCTGAACCGATCTAACGGGCGCGGAAACCTATCCCACACGCAGCCGACAGCCTCAGGGTCGCCCCATGGGAGCGGCTCGCAGAGCGCTAAGTGTAAGTATCTATGAATTTTAGCGAAGATATCCCGGCAGGGAAGAGAAGGGGCTATTTTGAGGTCGTCTCGAACCAATTTTGAACGGGCCGCTAGATTTCCAGCTTAATCGTCTTTCTCTCTTTGCGTCTTTGAATTCTGGCTAAAACCGTCAGCACAGGCTCGCTGGCCCTGAGCAGCTCGTCAATCTCTTCATCCGAGACATCTTCGCGTCGAATATCTCTGAGGGCAAATCCGAGTTGCTTTATTTGATCCCAGAACAGGTGCGTCGGGTCATAGGGGTCAAAGTCTTCCAGATCAACATCCTGCGGGCTGTCTGCGGCGGCATCTGCTGCTTCAAAGGATGAAGCGAGAAGGAGTTGGGCGACGCGTTGCCGCAGGCTTCCGCCGGATAATCTGGCCTGTAGATGCGTCGTGAGCAGTTCTATGCGTGTACGCCTGGCCTGCGGCGAGCTGACCCTGAGTCTTTCGGGCGTGAGACGGGCAAGCTGTGAAGCCTCGAAGAGATTAATATCACCGGAGGATAGCGCCGCGAGCACGTCGGCAGGGAAATCCAGCAACCGTAAGTAGTGGTCAATAAAGCTTGAAATCGATAGATGGGAGGGCGTTTCACGCTCCAGGATTGATGTGAGGCGAGCGCTGACGGTCAACAACTCTTCACGCTTCCAAAGACTTGGACGGCCCCTCTTCGTGTCCGTCGCCGAGTAACGCTGAATATGACGGGCTGCCCTGAGCATCCGTATCAAATCTTTCTCTCGCCGAGGGATAATCTCAGGCAGCGCCGAGCGCAACTGCTCTATGACGGAGCGCACGGCTTCAACAGAGGCGAGCGGGTCAGTTCGGCGCTGACGACGATAAGCGGCTCTCAAGGTCTGTTCATATCTCCACCACGGAAGAATGTTTCACACTCAGCCATTATTGTATATAGGATAAATAGAAATCTATCAACCTGATTTCCGGGCACACAAACGCGTCAGTTGTGTGCCCAGGAGGCTCAGGTGGTGAAAGAGGCAGGAAAGGGAACTGAAGACCGGCTAGACTCTCCATGGCCCATAACCGGCAAAGACTCCTCTACTCATGCCGCAGAGCTATCATAGGGTCAACGCGCATCGCTCGACGGGCAGGGATGGAGCAGGCCAGAAGCGCCACGCCGATTAACAGAAGCACCACGCCCGTGAACGTCGCCGGGTCTGTATTGCTTACGCCGTACAGCAGGCTTGTCAGAAAGCGCGTCAGCGCCAGCGATGCCCCGACACCGATGACGACGCCGATGATGCTCAAGATCATCCCGTGCCAGACCACCAGCCTGAAAATGTCACGCTTTTGAGCGCCGAGAGCGATGCGTATGCCAATCTCGTGCGTTCTCTGGTTGACCGCGTAAGCGATCACGCCGTAAATCCCGACTGCCGCCAGAGTAAGTGCGACGATGGCGAAAATCCCCAGCAGTACTCCCCTGTAACGAGATTGCCCGAGCGATTCTGACATCAATTGATCCATCGTCTTGATATTGGCGAGCGCCAGATCAGGATCAATGCTATTCACTTCGCGGCGCACGGACGGGACGAGGCTCGCGGGGTCGGCGTCTGTGCGCAGTATCAGCGTCATCATGCGAATGCCGAAGCTCTCCTGCGTGAAGGGGCAGTACATGGCCGGTTCGATTTCAGCGCTGAGTCCCTCGTTCTTCACGTCTCCGACCACACCCACGATAGTTGTCCAGGGGCATTCCTCGCATCCTCCTGTCTTGATACGCATGCCTATGGGGTCTTCGCCGGGAAAGTAACGCTTCGCCATGGTCTCGGAGATGACCATCACGGGCGGGGCGTTCTCGTTGTCCTGTTCAGTGAAGTAGCGCCCTTTCAGTAAAGGGATACTCAAGGTGTGAAAGTACTCCGGAGAGACGGACGTGAACTCGGCGACCTCAGATGATTTGCCCGGAGGCGTCGGACGAATCTCAAGCACGAAATCATTCGTGTTGCCGCCCTCCATGGGCAGGTGCGTGGCGATGCTCGCCGACGAGACGCCCGGCAGCATCTGTACCCTGCGCATCATTTCCTTGTGGAAGTTGGCGGCCTTCTCCTCCTCCGGATACTTCTGAGAGGGAAGCGGGAGTTGCACGGTCAGCAGGTGATCAGGGTCGAAGCCAGGCTTGACCTGTTGCAATCGCATGAAGCTATTGATCATCAGACCCGCCCCGATGAGCAGCGGCAGCGCCAGCGCGAACTCTACTACGACCAGCAGGTCACGCAACCTGCGCCGACCGGGGACTTCCGCGCTGCCACGGCCTCCGCCCTTAAGCGGCTCGCCCAGATCAGGATTGACGCTATAGAGACCCGGCACAAGCCCGAAGACCAGACAACTCAGGAATGTGCCGAGCGCGGCAAACCCCATCACCCAGCCGTCCACCTTCACCTGATCAAGACGCGGGATATTATCCGGGCTCAAAGCCAGCAGCATGTCAACGCCCCACACGGCGAGCAGCAATCCCACAGCGCCACCCAGAACCGCCAGCAGCAAGCTCTCTGTAAAGAGCTGCCGCAACAGCCGGAAGCGGCTTGCGCCGAGCGCCGCGCGAATCGCTATCTCCTGCTGTCGCGTGCTGGCGCGGGCCAGCAAGAGATTGGCGACATTAACGGAGGCCAGCAGCAAGACGCAGCCAACCGCGCCGAAGAGCACCAGCAGCGTCGTGCCTATGTTCCCCACCAGAGCCTGCTTGAGCGGCGTCGAAACGTAAGTCGCATTTGCGTCAGGGAAGGTATGAGCCCACTGTGCAAAGACCCCGCGCGCTATCCTCTGTAGTTCCTCCTGACCCTGCTGCTCGCTCACGCCTGCGTTGCGCCGGGCGATGACGCGCAGAGTGAAAGGCCCGCGTCGCTTCGGCGTCTGTAACTGTAAAATCGGCCAGATCTCAGGGCTAGCAGTGGACGGGGCGACAAAGCCCTGCGGCATAATGCCGACCACGGTGTAGCCTATCCCGTCCAGCGTCAGCCTTTGTCCGATTGTCTCCGTCTTGCCCGCCATGTGACGCTCCCAGAAACCGTGACTGATGACGACCACGGGTTCTTTGTCGGGACGATCTTCGCCCGTCACGAACGCGCGACCGCTGGCAGGATTGACTCCCAAGATCTTGAAGTATGCCGCGGTTACGAAGGTGGCTTTTATCTGCTCCGGACGCTCACCGCCGGTCAGTGTGACGGCGCGATTCGTGGAGGCTGCGACGCTGCCGATCTTTGCATACTCTTTTTCCATGCCCTGAAAATCGGCGACCGATACGCCGAACCGGTTCATGGCGCTGTTCTGCTGGAATACAAAGTCCAGTTGATCCGGCTCGGGGTAGGGCAGGGGGCGCAGCAACACGCCGTTAACGATACTGAAAATGGCCGTATTCGCGCCGATGCCCAGCGAAAGCGTGAGAATCGCCATCAGGCTGAAGCCGGGATGCTTGCGTAGCATGCGCGCTCCGTAGCGGACATCCTGCCAGAGCGTCTCCAACCACCCGCCGCCGCGTACGTCCCATCCCATGTCCTTGATGCGCCCCGTATTGCCGAAGCGCTGCTCCGCATCACGGCGAGCATCTTCGGGCGACATGCCGCGCTCGATGTTCTCCTGCGTTCGCATGCGAATGTGGAATTGCATCTCTTGATCTATGTCCTGATGAACAGCATCAGTGTTCCACACGGCTCGCAGCCTTGCCGCTAATGTTTTAAGCCACGCCATATCGCCCTCCTCTTCAAGTGGTCGCCATGACTTTGTAGATCGCTCCGGCGAGGCGACCCCAGTTTTCCTCTTCGACCTGAAGCTGTTTGCGACCTTTGCGGGTCAGTTTGTAAAACTTCGCCTGCTGGTTGTTATCCGATACACCCCATTCGGATTCGATCCAGCCCTGCTGCTCGATGCGGTAAAGGGCCGGGTAAAGCGAGCCCTCTTCGACCCTGAGCACGTCGTCGGATATCTGCTGAATACGCTGGCCGACTCCGTAGCCGTGCATAGGCCCGAGAGACAGAGCCTTAAGCACCAGCATGTCCAGCGTGCCCTGTAACAGGTTGTTCTTCGTTTTAGTGACCATGTTCCTCCAGAGAGCCCTAGATAATCTATGCCCAGTATGTCACCGAGCCCCTAGACTGTCAAGGGCTTTCTGCGTAGAGGAAAAAATGTATCCTGAAGGATGAAGACAATGCTGGCGGGTATGACGTTAATGTGCGGGGGTCGAAGAAGTAGCTGAGCCGTACTAGTCGAAGACCGTCACGTCTATGGGCTTGAATTTGTAGTTGTTCGACTTCTCTGCGGAGCAGGCTGTGACGCCGACGATCAAATCCATCTCCGCGCGGAGCGTGATGTGATCGCCGGGGCGGGAGGCCGGCGGGTCAATGCGAAGCTCGCCTGATGGGAGGACGGCGACATTCATGAAAATATTGAAGGTCGTCGGGATCATGTCGGGCTTGATGCCGAAGGCGGTGAGATTCCTGACGAGATTCTCGAAGCAGCTCGGATGGTAATCGTGTTGATCGTATAAGAGCTTGAAGGTCTCTGGGCTACAGGGCGTGAGAAGGAAATCGTGTCGCCCGACGGTGTCCTCGATGATCTGGAACATGGGGCGGCTTCGGTTGGAGTAGAGCAGGTGTCCTGCCGTCAGGTAAATCGTATTCGCGTAATCAATCGTGCGCCCTGAAGATAGCCACTCGGACGTATCGCCCTGCGCGAAGGCGGTCAAATCGGAGACCTGTTCGCCCTGAGGGTCTGTGATTTTAAGGAGCTGCCCGCGCTTTAGCAGAAAGCCCGTGCCGGTCTGCGGCTCCAGGTGATATTGCATCCGTTCGGGCATCTGAAAAGTTCCTTCTCAGGCATCGGTCTATGCACCCCGCGTCGCATGCCGCATCAGGATTTCTGCTCGTCCGAGACGACCGCGTGAGCGCGAAACGGGCAACGCCAGTCAGGCTCGACGGCGCGGCCAGAGTATTGTCGCGCCTCGCTGAGCTCACCGAAGTTGCTCAGGTTGGGATTAAGCGAGCCTTGAAGCTGTAGGTCGCGCGCGCGTATGGTCTGCTGCATACGGTCGAACTGACCGCGCTCGCGCAGACGCTCAAACTGCACGTGCGGATTAAAGACGAGCGTTGGATAGGCGAACCGTCGCGCTCGTCGCGAGCTCTTCGGGTGTAGGCCAACGACGAAGAATGACTGCCCTGACATGCTGAAAGAGAATCCACGATCTTCCGGGTCGCTGCTCACTGTAGGGTCCCAACGAAAATGCTCTCGGTCTAGCTCGTGCAGGCTCTGTAGCTGAGCCCACAAAGACTTTTCCCATTCCAGTTCGTCCGCAACTGCGGGCTGACAGAAGCTGGCGACAAAGGTCGTGTAATCGACCCCGAAGGTGGGCCGCTCCTGCACAAACTCCCACAGGTCGTGGGCCAGACCGGCGGTCGTCGCGTGCGTGTTCATCTCCGGGTAGATGCCGAAGCGATAGGAATCCGTGTTGACAGCAGCCCGCGCTCCGATACACGAGAAGCCGGGGTCGAGTACGAAGGCGCGAAATTTTTCGTGAACCGATTCAAGGAGCGGCGAGGGCGTGCGCTCAGGGTTCAGGACGTGAAAGAGCTTTCCGTCGCGGCGCGCAGCATAGGAACTGTGCGCGCGGGCTACGCCGCTACTGAAAGGATTGATCTGACCCCCCATGATGTAACCGCCTTGCTCCCCTTAACCGCCGCTGCGACCCCTGGCCGTTGCGGGTAGATAGCCTGCCGTCTCCTGCCTGATCGGGCACATTTACAACAGCTTAATGAGATCATTTTGCAGGTAGGTGTGTAGAAGTAGTAACAAGGAGCAAACTTTTGTATTGCGAGACGAACAATATCGCCATCTTTATCGAGCACAATCTGGAAATCTGTGGGCAGATATTCGCATATCGCGGGGCTCATCAGACCTCTTAATCTAGCTATAAACACATGACGGGCAAGGGAAATTGTGGGAATTTGGTGGGGGAAAGCGACGCGGCTGACGTTGCTGGGCGCTGCACTTACCTGCTGACGATTCGCCGCGTGGCGTTTGACCGAGGGGAAGCGGAAGATTTTAAGAGCTATTTCGTCATGCTGGCGCGCGCCGGCTGCGAAGTGCTCGTCGTCGACGGCTCGCCGGGGTCGGTCTTCGACGCGCAGGGCGAAATCTGGCAGGGCGTGTGCCGTCATGTGCCCGTTGACCCGCAGTACAAATACCTTAACGGCAAGGTCAACGGCATACATACAGGCATCGCACTGTCGACATACGAGCGCGTCATTCTGGCCGACGACGACATACGCTACACGCCCGAAGACGTTCAACGTATGATCAGGCTGCTGGGCTCGCATGAGATGGTGCGCCCGCAAAACTACCCGCGACCGTTGCCCTTCTGGGCGCGCACGGAGGCGGCGCGTATGCTCATCAACCGCGCGTGGCTCAAAGAGGGAGACTACACGGGCACGCTCGGCGTGCGGCGTTCCGCGATGCTGCGGTTTGGTCACTACGACGGCGATGTCCTCTTCGATAACGAGGAGATCGTCAGGCATTTCCGCCTGCACCATGCGCGCATAGCCTATGCGCGCAACTTTTTCATCTTAAAGCGACCGCCGACCTTGCGTAAGTGGATGGAGCAGCGCCCGCGGCAGGCTTATGAAGACTTTGTGATGCGCGCCAAGACCCTGTTTTTCGCCGCGCTTCCGCCCGCGCTCCTCATCCTCTGGTGGCTCGAAGGCTGGCCGTGGGCATTGTCTTTAGCCGCGCTCATATCAATCGGTGCAATCCTCTTAGCCAGTCGTGGGCTCGGTGACGGAGCTTCGCGCTTCTTTCCCAAGTGGGTCTGCCTGTACGCACCTCTGTGGGTCGCGGAGCGGGCGGCGAGCACCTACTGGGCGTTCTACTGGCTGCTCAGATACGGCGGCTATCCGTTCGGCGATAAGCTTCTTTCCAAAGGCACAGGGCGCGCGTGGATAGCCGGCGGGCTCAATCCGCTCGATGAATGATAAGCTGAGTCAACCATCCGCCCCGACAACGAAGCTCGGCGATTTGCCAGACGAAGAGTTTCGTCGCCTCTTACACGAAGCGGCAGACTGGATCGCGGATTACCGCGCGGGCATAGAGACGCGCCGCGTTGCGCCGGCACATGAGCCGGGGATGATTATGCGGCAGTTGCCGGCGTCTCCGCCCGATCAGCCCGAGTCAATGGACGAGGTCTTGCGCGATTTTGATCGCCTCATCATGCCCGGCATCGTGCATTGGGGACATCCGTCGTTTCTGGGCTACTTCGCAACCACGACGACCGCGCCCGGCATTCTGGGCGAGATGATGGCCTCGGCCTTGAACGTCTCGGCGATGACGTGGCAGACCTCGCCCGCCGCCACGGAGCTTGAGGCTGTAGTCCTCAAATGGATACGGCAGATGATCGGGCTGCCCGTTGAATTTCAGGGCGTCGTTTACGATACGGCCTCCGTTGCGGTGCTTCATGCGCTCGCAGCCGCGCGCGAGGAGCTGGGGCTGGACGTACGACGCGAAGGTCTGGCTGGCCGCGCTGAAGTCCCAGCCCTCACGCTTTACGCATCCGATCAGGCGCATAGCTCGCTTGAGAAGGCCGCCATCACTCTCGGGCTCGGCGAATCCAACGTGCGACGCATCGCGACGGATGACCTCTACCGAATGAATGTCGGTGAGCTTCGGCATGCAATCGAAGAAGATTTGAGAGAAGGCCGTCGCCCGCTCGCCGTCATCGCGACCGTCGGCACAACCTCAGCGACGAGCGTTGACCCAGTCGAAGAGATTAGCCGAGTGTGCCGCGAGCATGGCGTGTGGCTGCATGTGGACGCAGCTTATGGCGGCGCGCTGGCGCTTCTGGATGAGAAGCGCTGGGTGATGCGCGGCGTCGAGCGTGCGGACTCCGTCGTCTTCAATCCTCACAAGTGGCTGTTCGTGCCCTTAGACTTCAGCACGCTCTATGTGCGCCGTCCAGAGACGCTGCGGCGTGTCTTTTCACTCGTGCCGGAATACCTGCGCGGCGATTCAGACCGCGCCGGGGAAGTAGTCCCTGATTACATGGATTACGGCATTCAGCTCGGTCGCCGTTTCCGCGCTCTCAAAGCCTGGTTCGTGATTCGCGCGTTCGGGCGCGAAGGGCTCGCGGCGCGCATACGCGAAGCGTGCCGCCTGGCCTGTCTGGTCGCTGGCTGGGTGGAAAGCGACGAGCGCTTCGAGCTGCTGGCGAAAGTAGAGATGGGCGTTGTCTGTTTCCGCGCTCGCGCAATTCATAAAGACGAAAGCGGCGGGCACGACCTACCGGACGTGAATGACCTCAATGAGCGCCTGCTCGCACGCGTCAACGCTACGGGCAGGGCATACCTGACACACACACGCTTGCGCGGGCAGCTGGCGCTACGCATCGCCATCGGCAATGTGCTGACCACCGAAAGTCACATCTCAAAAGTGTGGCAGTTGATTCGCACAGAGTTAGCGGAGCTTCAAGGCGCGTGACCCGTCAAAGTGAACGAGCAGGTCGTTTGCCCGATTTTACGTGCTGTACACTCTTAGCTGACAACAATATACTTATTTCATCGTTTTTCAATTGTCTTCCGCGTTTGGTTCATCGGCGCGTCGAAGCTTCAACACCTGATGGAGATCATTTCCCATGCGCGATCTTTCTATAGGCAGCCGCGCGCTGCTGTTTGCGACCATCATCATCATCGTCGGCTGTGTTCTGGCTAATAACATGAGCGTGACCAACGGGCAGGCCACCACGCCCCCTTCTGACACCATCACTGAAAGAAGTTTACAGGCTGCTACTGCCGCGACCCAGAATCCGCTTCTCGCTAAGTGGACCGGGCCATACAGCGGCACGCCGCCGTTTGACCGCGTCACGGTCGCACACTTCAAGCCGGCGCTCGAAGCGGCCATGACCGAGAACCTGTCGGAGGTTGAGCGGATTGCGAACAACGCGGCCACGCCGACCTTTGAAAATACCATCGCCGCGATGGAGCGTTCGGGCAGTACGCTCGACCGCGTCACAACCATCTACGGCGTCTGGGCCTCGACGATGAACGGGCCGGAGTTTCAGGTCGTGCAGCGCGAGATGGCCCCGCGCCTCGCGGCCTTCTCCGATCAGATCACACAGAACGAGGCGCTCTTTCGCCGCATCGAAGCCGTCTACAACTCGCCGGAGAAGAGCAAGTGGACGCCCGAGCAGCAGCGGCTGTCATGGTATTACTACACCAACTTCGTGCGCGCCGGGGCACGTCTGGGCGGCCAATCCAAGGCCCGCCTTTCCGAGATCAACCAGAAGCTCGCCGGCCTCTATACGCGTTTTAGTCAGAACGTGCTGGCCGATGAGACAGACCTCTTTCTGGTC